>CAYMVQ010000003.1:119490-127121 GCA_964394355.1 uncultured Clostridiaceae bacterium | reverse complement strand
TGGGCTTTATACTAGGACTAAAAAATATAATTTTAAATATACTATTATCTTTTATAATAGGTGCTCTTATATCTGTATTCTTACTTTTATCAGGCAAAAAAGGGAGAAAGGATCCTATAGCTTTCGGACCTTTTATAAATATAGCTTTTATAATTACTTTATTGTATGGTCATAAGATAATAAACTTTTATATCCGGCAATTCATCCTATAAGTTTTTAAAAATCCGGTAAAGGAGGTCAGCATTTGAAATTTTTTTCTTTTAACAAAAATATTGTTTCCATTGATATAGGCTCTTATGAGACAAAGGTAATAAGCGGAAGTATAGGCAGAGACGGAATTACAGTAAATAAAGCATTTTCATTTCTTACTCCTGCTGCTTCTTATGAAAACGGCAGGATAAAGAATCAATATTTATTGAATAGCAGTTTAAAGGATGAGCTTAGAGAAAACAAGATTCCCACAAATACTTGCCATTTAAATATCAAAAGCACAGGGATAATAACCAGAGAAATACCTTTTCCTAATTTGAGCAATAAGGAAATAGAAGGACTTTTGAGGTATCAATTAACTGAATATTTGCCTATGGATTACAGTCAATATATTATACAGCATAAAGTTATAGGAAAAATAACAGATGAGGGAGTTGAGAAATTAAATGTTTTGGTAGTAGCAATACCCAAGGATATTGTTGATATGCATTATGATTTAGTAAGAGAAATAGGTCTAAGACCTGCCGTCATGGATTATCAATCAAATGCTCTATGGAAGCTTTTTAAATATATCGATCTGGTAAATGGTGAAATAAAACCGGCCGAGAAGACTTTAGGAGTTTTTGATTTAGGCCACAATAGCACCAATCTTACTATTATAAGTAAAGGCAATGTGCAAATCAGCAGAGTCATAGAAACAGGAGAGATTAGTAAAGATGCAGATGAGGAAAACCTCTTTGCCATGAATTATGAAAGATTGCAGTCAGATAAATCAAATTTACAAGATATAAGCTTTCTTGAAGGAGAATATTCTCTAGATGACAAGCACACAAATATGGTAAAAACCACTATTGATGGAATGATGGAAAAGGCAGACAGAGTTTTCAAATACTATATTTCAAAAGAAGCAGACAATGAAATAGATAAAATTATTCTATACGGAGGTCTATCAAATATCAAAGGGATTGATAGATTGTTTTCAAATTATTTTGAAATACCCGTTGCAGTATTAAAGACAGTTTCAAAAGTAAATATGGAGTCAGATATAAATAAATATATTAATTGCATCAGTGCGTTAATAAGGGATGATGAGGTGTAAATATGAAGGATTTAAATTTTTTCTCATCCTATAGTAAAAAAGCGGATAAAAGAAAGTTTGATAGTTCCATTATTTTATATGCTATTTTGTTATTAATCGTGTCCTCTGTCTTAATTTATGGAATATATAATTTTATTACTATAAGAAAGCTTAATAATGATATAGCATATAAAAAACATGAGTTAAATACAAAATTAGATAATCCGAAGGTAAAGAAAGTTATGGGGAAGGAAGAGGATATTAAGCTTTTAAAAGAAGATATGGAAAAGCTAAAGGCCTTGGATAAATATGTGCAGGACAAAGATATTATAAATGAAATACTGCTGGAGGATATAAGGGATAATATACCGGAGCTTTTATTCATAAGCTCTCTAGCAATAAATCAAGATAATATAAGAATCGAAGGAAAGTCAAAAAATAAAGAAGCAATAGCTCAATTTGCACATAATCTGAAAATCATTAAAAAGTTTGATCAGGTATTCGTGCCTCAGATAATGGATAATGAAGGTCATTATAGTTTCTATTTAGATCTTAAGTTAAAGGAGGGAGAAGCTGATGGAGCTGAAACTGAATCGCAACAAACCTAAAATTTTTAATGTTAGTAAAAAAGAAAAAAACCTTCTCCTGATTTTACTGATTGCTGTATTGGGGTTTTTAGTTTATAGATTTATCTTCTTGCCCCAAGAAGGGAAAATCGCTGCTCTAAAAACTGAAAAAGATGAACATAGCAAAGAATTAGCAAAAATTGATGAAATAATATCCAGGGAAAATATGATTAATAAAGAATGGGATTCATTAAATAAAGATTTTGAAAAATTGTCATCTAGGTTTTATCAAGAGCCTAATCAACCGGATTTAATATATATATTAAACGGTATTGTAGACAACGGGAAATTGGAAGTATCACAAATGAGTTTTAGGGATCCTGAAAAGATTGAGCTTGACGGGATGGAATTAAACTCCTTAGGTGTAACTGCACCCTTTAGAGGCTCTTTCACCGATTTGGAAATCTTTTTATCTGATTTAAGAAGTAGCGAAAAGCGCCTTTTAGTCGATCAATTATCTATTTCAAAAGATGATGGAAATATTGTAAACGGTCAGGTGGCATTTAATGCTTTTGCCTATGGTGGTGTTAAAGCCAAGGAAGACGGTTATTTTTATAAAAATGAATTTATGTATGAGGGTAAATCAAATCCTTTTGTTGCTTATGAGGGATATGTAGAATCCCCCGATTATATTGATGATTCACCCCATGGAAGTGATGAAAGAAGAACTCTTTTGGCAGATTTGGAGAACAATCAGATATATTTTATGGGTACAACATCTGATGTAACAGGAAAAGTAGATAGGGTAAATATACCCAAGTACGGAAAGACATCCATAAGGGCTGAATATTGTATTTCTAGCAATTTTAGTTCTGAGAGGGCTTATGTTGTATTGGATGAACAAAATATATTTTTGAAATATCCGCCCCAGTCTATCGGGGTGTGGGCTTATTCTTACAGCTATTCACCAGTTACTGTGGGTATGAGATTCCAAGATATGGATGGCAATAAGATAGATATGGAAATAGAAAGAGGAGTAAATTGGATTGGCTGGGAATACATTTCTGCAACACCGCCCCAAGATATAAACTTATATCCTTTACAGCTTGACAGGATATATATGGAGTTGGCTCCCAACAGGGATGATTATGGAATATTATTATTTGACAGGATTGAGGCAGCTTATCCAAGAAATGAAGATGATACAATAATAAAACCGAAATATACCTACTATATGGTTAAGCCCGGAGATACCGTAATGGGTATAAGTAAAATGTTCTATGGCAGTGAATCCCAATATCTAAAACTAATGAAGGATAATGGAATCACGAACAGTTCTGTGCTTGAAGTGGGAAAAGTACTGGTAATTCAGAATTAAAGGGAGAGGTGATAGTATGAAAAAAAATATAAGGTTAATTTCCATAGCAGTATGTTTAATATATATCTTTATGCTTTTCCCTTCAATATTCGTATTTGCAGCAACAGATTCTAAAGCATATAGTGATGGGTACGGCAATGGTTTATGGGATGGTATGGATGCAGCTTATGATGATTTGGAAGATGTTAAGCGCAAAAATTATTCAAAAGCAATGATGTCGGAAAAAGAAATTAGGTCCTACTATGATTTAGATAAAGAAACAACTGCATATGCCAGAGATTTTATAAGAGGGTACAAGGAGGGTTTTCGAGAGGGTTATAATACTACCTATGATAATCCCAAATTTGATGTTACCGATTTGAATTATGATGAACTTATTGGTTTTGAAATGGGTAAAGCTGCGGGCTATAGTGATTTTTATGCAGGTAAGAATAATAGATGGGCAAATGCAGTGCCGGGGGCAAATAAAATAGTTCAAATGTTTGGATTGGGGAAAGAGACAAACTCTTATAAGAACAGTTTTATAAAGAATTTCAAATCAAATTATCAGGAAGGCTATGAGATAGCATATAGGGAAGCAAAGTATGAGCCTTTTTTAAATGATTTGGAAAGAGGAGAAAAAGACGGAGAACAAATAGGCGGTCTTGTGGGTGCCAACTACGGTAAGAAAGATTATTTTGATAAAAAGGCCATTCAATGGGATAGGGATTTGCCTTCCGACAGCGAGATAATAAAAACCTTTACCTTGAATAAAGATGTTTTGGAATATGAAAAAAGCTTTGTTTCGGCCTTTAAAAAATATTATAGAGAAGAATACGAAGAAGCATACAGAAATGCCAATTTGGAATATCAAAGCCTTTTATTTAAAAACGGATACGAAAGCGGAAAAATATTAGGCATGTCAAAAGGTATTTCAGCGGCAAAAATCGATTATATGATGGGGAAGCCCAATAGCATTGATAAGCATAGTTTTACAAATGAAAATATTATTGTTGAATATAATCTGAATAATGAAAATATAAGATACCGTGACGGCTTTATTGGTGGGTTTAACGAAGGTTTTAAGTCCGGCTATATAGAAACCTATCAACAGAATTTTTTCTATGCTTTTGCTGATAAAGTAGCTGAAGAGATTATTCCATTAGGCGGTGGACAAGTCAATTCCGGTGATGCGAAATTAAATATCACTATAGCTAATGGAACTTTTTATAATGATGTTATTCTTTCCATAGATCAATATTTGCAAAATAAAAATCAAATTGATTTGCCAGGGGATGAGCAGTTTATTAAAAATTCTCATTTATATTCTATAAAAATTGATAATCCTTATGATAAATTTGATAAGGATAAAATGATTGAATTAAGCTTTGAGTATTATGGAGGCTTAAAAGGCGGAATATATAGATTTCATTATGGAAAGTGGTTGTATATTCCTACAAGAATTAGTGAAAATAAGATTACAGCTTATATAAGTCCTAAAACAATCCAAGAAAGGGCAATATACGGCGTATTTATAGATGAAAATGCCATAAACCCCTTAGATACAAGAGGGCATTGGGCAAGAGACGAAATTATAACAAGCTTGAGAAGGGGATATACGGGGTTATATAATGATAATACCTTTAGACCCGATGTAAATTTAACAAAGATACAACTATTGCTGTATTTAAATAAGGCCAATAATTGGAATATAGAACTAAGGGATAATGATATAAAGCTGGTAGAGAGTTTGAAGGATTATAAAGATTACAAGGGTGTTAAGGATATTGTAGCTTATAGCATTAAAGAAGGATTTCTCGGTATTTCCGATGGTAATCGTTTTAGACCCAATAGCAGTATAACTTACTTTGAATTAGAAAAGATAATCAAAAAGGTATATGAAAATGATGATTTCAGATGGAAATGGGTAGAAGAAAAAATGGCTGCAATTAAAGATAAACGATGCAGCAGTGCGGATTCTATGAATAATAATATTACTAGAGCAGAGTTTGCATATTTGTTGAATTTATTAAGTGAATGAATTGTATAGAAAATTTAGATATAATAAAAGGGTGGATAATTCCACCCTTTTTTTCTTTTTTTAATATTTTATAATATTTTTGAATTTAAAAAGGTTTTTTTTTACTTAAGTTGAATATATAAAAAGATATTAATAATTTAAGTAAATAACTTACCGGGGAGACACAAATGATAAAAAGATTTAATTCTAAAGGTTTTATTTTATTTGAAACCATTTACTCCATTGCTATATTTGGAATTCTAAGTATCGCAATGATTAATATGTTTACCACTATAGTTAATACATATAGCATGTCAAAAGAACAATTTAGTGCAACAATATTGGCTCAAAGTTATTTTGAAAAAATCAAAGCAGACTCAATAAAAATTGAAAACGAAGCTATGTTTAAAGAAGGAGATTATGCAATATCAATACATATAGAAGAAGTAGATGAATATAAGGGCAGATTATCTAAAGTAATTGTAGAAGTCATGAATGGAGAAAAAACATTAGAAAGAATCGAAGGATATAAGCTGATAGATGCTAGAGAGCAGGATTGTGAAAAAAACAGTACTTAATAAAAAAGGTGCAATACTTGCTTTTGTATTAATTATAAGCGCTATAATGATTACAGTTCTTACTACATTATTATCTACGGTGGTAACGGATTATAAGATGAAAAAGATAAATAGCCATGTAAAAAAGATTTTTTATTCTGCAGAATCAGGACTTGATGAAGCTTATATAATAACTTTAGAGTTTTTGTCTTCGGCTTTAGAGCACCTTAAAGAAAACAGTCAATTAGGTGAGTCAGGCTTATATGATTATGAAGAAGAAAGTTTAGAAAAAAGGTTTAAAGATATAATTTTAGGGAAATCCAATGAATATGGAGGTAAAATAAGCTTAAAAAAGATACTGGAGGACAAAGATAATTATATTTTTGAAGATAAAAGTAATTTAACCATTGAAGTTGAAATAAAGGATAAAAATGATTATTTTTATTTGATAATAGATTCAAGATATAAAGAGGGTAATATTTATAAAAAGCTAACATTATTGTTTAATATTATAATACCTGCAAATGCAGCTTCCTTGGATAATATTTATGCTGAAGACTTAATCCAAGGCAAAACATTTTGTGAAAGGCGATAAAGTGCAAAACATAAAAAGATCTAACAGACTTGGCTATACAGTTATTGAGCTTCTAGTTACACTAACTGTAGTTGGAATCTTGGCAGCAACTGTAATGCCTATTTTTACAAAACAACTCAATATGTGTGATAAGTTAGATATGGATATAGAGTTACAACAACAGGGCTTATTTATTCTATCATTTATTGAAGGTAAAATACTAGAATCCGAAGGTATTCAATATATAGAAGATATAAGTGGTTATAATAAGCTTTATACAAATACACCCATAAAGATAAAGAAAATTATATTTATAAATAATCTAATTAAGGCTGAAATAAAAGAAGAAAAGGATAGTATTAGCAAAAGAATAATTAAGGGTTACATATTTAATCTTACTAAAAATATGGAGCATAATTATTATAAATTATTGTATGGCAATGGTCTATCTGGTACCGGTACTGTTGAATTCGCCCATTATATTGAAAGCATTGAAGCCGCACCAATACCAGATGACAAGACATTTGTTGATGCGGATGGTATTTCACTTAAGATAAATTTAATAAACAAAGATAATAAGGCAGTTGTTGAAAGCACATTTTATTTTAGAAATAAAGCGGAGATAGAATAATGGATAATAATAAAGCTTTTACAATAGTGGAGTTAATTGTTGTAATTGGGTTTTTGGGCCTATTCTTTTCCATTGCAATTCCCAAGATTGATAGAACCCCGTACTTATTAGTTTCTGCAAGTAAAGCTTTAAGAAATAATATTGTAGAAGTCAGGTATTCTGCTATGACGGAGGGCACTGTTAAGAGAGTTTATTTTAATAAATATTCATACAAGATTATTGAGAATGCCAAAACACTTAAGTCAATAGATATGAGTCCGGGAATAAAAATAATTCAAAATTTAAAAAACAATGATTTAGCTTTTAATTATAATGGAACGCCTTTATTCGGAGGTGGTACAATTATTATACTTGATGAAATTACAAAACGATATTGCGAAATAACAATTGTACCTGCTACAGGACGAATATTAATGAAAGATGAAGTGTTTAAAGGCTATGCAGGAGCACTATAATATAGTGAAAGGCGGGGATTTTAAAATGTATACAATAAAAAATTATATGGAAGATGTGGTAAGGAGATCTGTTGATAATATTGTTGAGTCCATGGATATTTGTAAATGTGAAAAATGTATGGCTGATATTATTGCTATTTCTTTAAATAACTTGCCTCCCAAATATATAGTAACGGAAATAGG
>CAYMVQ010000003.1:0-119390 GCA_964394355.1 uncultured Clostridiaceae bacterium | reverse complement strand
TTATTGCTATTTCTTTAAATAACTTGCCTCCCAAATATATAGTAACGGAAATAGGCGAATTGTATACTAAAGTTAATGAACTGGAACAGCAGTTTGCAATTAATGTACAAACTGCTATAACAAAAGCTGCAATGATTGTAGGAAAAAACCCTAAACATTAATACTATCCATTTGTATTTCTTTATTAAAGATTATTAGTATTTGATAAAAATTACGTTGTGGAGAGGTTTTCAGAAGATAATTATAAGATGGCAGCCTATAAAAAATAAAAAAATATTTACTATTCACATAGTATTAATTATGCTAATATATAGTAAGAGTTTTAAGGGGGAAGGAATTTTGCGAAAAAGATTAAGCAGAATAAGGGATATAATAAGCACCGTAAAAGCAGATGGCATCATTATTTATTCTCCTGAAAACAGAAGATATTTAAGCGGCTTTACAGGTTCAACTGGCTATGTGATAATCAGCAAAGAAAAGAAAAGCTTTATAACGGATTTTAGGTATACAAAACAGGCTTCCATGGAGTGCCAAGATTTTGAAATAATAGAGAGTAAAACACCTTTAGAAAATTATTTAACTGATACAATAAAAAAGCATGGCATAGAAGCATTGGCCTATGAAGATTCTTTTATGACAATAGATTTTTATGATAAATTAAAGGGTAAGTTGAAGAATGTTAAGCTTATACCATTGAGAGAAGCCCAGGGCAAGATTAGAATTATAAAAGATGATAAGGAATTGGAATACATAAAAAAAGCTGCTGAAATAGCCGATGGGGGCTTCCAGCATATCATAGGATTTATAAAAGCAGGAATGTCAGAAAAGCATATAGGACTAGAATTGGAATTCTTTATGAGAAAAAATGGGGCCTTTGGCTTATCTTTTGAATCAATAGTTGCTTCTGGATGGAGATCCTCGTTGCCCCATGGAGTTGCTACTGATAAAATAGTAGAAGAAGGAGATTTTTTAACACTGGATTTTGGCTGTGTATATAATGGCTATTGTTCGGATATGACAAGAACATTAGTAATAGGCAAGGCAGATGACAGGCAAAAAAAGATATATAATACTGTCTTAAAAGCGCAAAAAGAAGCTATGAAACATATAAAAGTCGGTGCTATATGCAAGGATATAGATAGAGCTGCCAGGGATATAATTAAAGATGCAGGCTTTCAAAATTATTTCGGACATGGGCTGGGGCATGGGGTTGGCTTGGCAGTTCACGAAGAGCCTAGGCTATCACCAACAGGGGAAACTATTTTGGAGGCGAATATGGTGGTCACCAATGAGCCTGGAATATATATCCCTGATTATGGCGGTGTACGAATTGAAGACCTTATTATAGTCAGAGATGATAAGCCTGAGATTATTAGCAAGTCGACTAAAGAATTAATTGAATTATAAATGCAAGGAGGACAACAGTATGTTATCGGCAAATGATTTTAGAAAAGGTTATACTTTTGAAATGGACGGTCAAATATTTATAATTGTAGATTTTCAGCATGTAAAGCCGGGCAAGGGGGCTGCTTTTGTCAGAACCAAAATAAAAAATATTATTACAGGTTCAGTTATAGAAAGATCTTTTAACCCTTCAGACAGATTTCCTAAAGCTCATATAGAAAGAAAACAAATGCAATACCTATATGAAGACAGTGATTTATACTACTTTATGGACAATGAATCTTATGAGCAAATACCTCTTAATAAATCTCAGGTAGAAGAAGCTATCATGTATCTGAAACCTAATGATTCTGCTATAATTAAATTTTATAAGGGGGAGGCCTTTTCTGTTGAGGCTGAAAACTTTGTAGAGCTAGAAGTTACACATACAGAGCCCGGTGTGAAAGGAGATACGGCAACAGGGGCTACGAAACCGGCGACTTTGGAAACTGGAGTTGCTATATCTGTTCCACTATTTGTAAATATAGGGGACATAATCAGAGTGGATACAAGGACAGGAGAGTATATGGAAAGACTTTAGTGGAATAATACACACATAAATAGTTACTTATAGTAGGGTGTTTATAGAAAAACAAAACTATATTAATAATTATAAAAGGAGATGAATTGAATGGAATTTTTATATGAGAGAATTGCATACTTAAGGGGCCTTGTTGAGGGCTTAGGTCTTGAGGATGAAACAAAAGAGGGTAAGGTTATTGCTAATATAATTGATGTTTTGGAAGACTTTGCTGATGCAATTATTGAGCTCAGTGACTACCAGGAAGATTTAGATGAATACGTTGAAGCTATTGACGAGGATTTATCAAACGTAGAAGATGATATTTACGAAGATGAAGAAGATGAAGATTTAGACATATTTGATGATAGCGAGGATTACGATTATATTGAAGTTGAATGTCCTAATTGCAAAGAATATGTATATCTAGACGAAGATCTATTAGACAGCGATAAAGAGGTGTTATGCCCAAATTGTCATAAGGTAATTGATTTGCTAGACGAATGCTACTGTGAATGCCACGATGAGGAAGAAGAAGAATAATTCATACAGAAGAAATTTAATAAATTATAAGGGGCTTCCAAGTATAAATGCTTGGAAGTTTTTTTATTGCTTTAATACTGGTAATTTTTTATTAGAGGTTGTCATATTATTAATAAAAAAACAATATATTTAGGGAGAGGAAGTAGTTGAAATACAAGAAGTCATTAAGAGAGATAATGGATTTTATGCCCTCCAACATCTCTGGCTTAATTAATCCAATTCCAAAGGATATATTAGTAAAGGCTGAGGAATTCAGATTAAGATTAGGAAAACCATTTATTATGTATGCCGGCAGTATAGATTATTATATAGGCCAATATGGAAATATAGTCAAAACTCCTGATTCTTCTTATATAATAAGAAAAAACGATATATCAGAAGCTGCTGAACTTATACAAAGCTTTTCTGTTTATTCTTACAATGAAGAATTAAAAAACGGTTATATTACTATCCCGGGTGGGCACAGAATAGGCATTGCGGGGAGAGTGGTCTTGGAGAACGGAAATATTAGGACAATAAAGGATATTAGTTTTATAAATTATCGTATTGCTAAGGCGATTATAGGGGCCGCTGATAAGGTTCTAAAATATTTAATTGAAGATAGTTTTAATATTTTTAATACAATTATTATATCGCCGCCTCAATGCGGAAAAACCACACTTTTGAGGGATATTATAAGGCAATTAAGCGATGGAGTTGATGATTTAGCTATAAGGGGTAAAAAGATAGGGCTCATCGATGAAAGATCAGAAATTGCTGCTTGTTTTATGGGCGAACCGAAAAATGATGTAGGTTTTAGAACAGATGTTTTAGATGCTTGTCCAAAGGCAAAAGGCATTATTATGATGATTAGGTCTATGTCTCCCGATATTATAGCAACAGATGAAATTGGTAAACAAGAAGATGCAAGTGCCTTATTAGAAGCGGCAAGTGCGGGGGTAAAGATAATAGCGACTATGCATGGAAAAAATATAAGAGACTTTTATAAAAAAATTGAATTAAACAAAATTCATAATAATCTATTTGAAAGAGTAGTAGTTTTAGGCAGGAGCAAAGGTGTTGGAACAATTGAAGCTATTTATGATAATGAAAAAAACATAATATATAAGGATCCAAATGAGGTGAAAATCAATTGCTCATAAAATTTATAGGCGGTTTACTTATTATATTATCTACGGGCTTTATAGGAATTGTTTTATCAAGGAAATATAGTTTAAGACCGAAATTGCTTAATGGATTTAGATTTTCTATGCAATTGCTTGAAACTGAGATAATTTTTGCTTCTACACCTTTGCCTTACGCTTTTTCTAATATAAGCAATAGGGCCGATAGACCGTGGAACAATTTTTTTAAGGGCCTATCTAATGATATTTTAAAAAGAAAATATTATAGTATGGAGGAGGCTTGGACTGCTGCTACAAAAGAATATTTAAGCATTGATTGCTTAAGCAAGACAGATATTGAGTTAATAAAAAGATTTGGTAGGATTGTTGGTAAATCAGACCTTGATGACCAGAAAAAACACTTTCAATTGCTATATGCCCAATTGGATTATCATCAAAAAATTGCTGAGTCAGACAGAAAGAAAAATGTAAGGATGTATAAAAGTCTAGGAATTTTATTGGGAATTGCCATTTTTGTGGTCTTAGTATAGAAAGTTAAAACGGAGGATTTATTATGGATGTTAATTTAATTTTTAAAATTGCTGCCGTTGGTATAGTAATAGCAGTTTTAAACAGTGTACTCATTAGATCGGGCAGGGATGAAATGGCTATGATGACCACTTTGACTGGGCTTGTCGTAGTTTTAATGATGGTTATAAGCCTAATAAGCAAACTTTTTGAAACCGTAAGGACCATGTTTCAACTTTAGGTGATTATATGGATATAATGCAAATTGTTGCAATAGGCATAGTAGCTTCAATAATTATAATAATTGTTAAAGAATATAAACCTGAGTTGGCAATTCAAATAAGCATAGTTACAGGTTTAATTATTTTTACTGCTACGCTTAATAAGTTAAATGCTATTTTTACATTATTAAAACTTTATGCGGCAAAAGCTGATATAGATATTTTTTATTTTTCCATTATTCTAAAAGTAATATCAATAGCTTATATAACAGAATTTGGCGCACAAATATGTAAAGATTCTGGGGAGGTATCTATAGGAAATAAAATAGAGTTTGCAGGCAAAGTTTTAATAATGACTTTGGCAATACCTATTTACGCCGCGCTCTTTGATATTATTATTAAAATAATACCTTAAGGATGAATTAACATGAGAAAGATATTTATTTCTATTTTATTTATTTTTTTATTAATGTTCAATATCGTCAATGGTGATACTTTGGCTGATACTTTTGGGGATATTTTAAACGAACAATTGGAGTTAACGGATATTTATGAAATGCAAATTATTGCAGATAGAATCAACATGGAAAATAATAATATCTTGCCAAAGCTAAATATAAAAGAAATACTACGGTCTTCTATTTATAAAGGGTCGACTTTTAGCATTAGGGAGCTTTTAAGGGGTGCCTGGCCTTATATAATGTCCGAGCTAATGGTTTGCATTGAGTTGCTAGGAAAAATCATTGTGCTAGCGGTATTTTGTGCTATCTTTCAAAGTTTGCATGGTAGCTTCAAAAATGAATCAATAGGCAAGTTGGCTTATAGTATTTGCTATATATTAATAATAATTTTAGCTGTGCAAAGCTTCAGTATTGTGAGCAAGACCTGTATTGATACTATTGATACAATAGTTACCTTTATGCAATCTTTATTGCCAATTTTGATAACTTTGCTACTATCCATTGGTGCTGTAAGTTCATTTGCTCTTTTTCAACCTATTGTATATACTGTTTTAACTTTAATAGCAACATTTATAAAAACGCTAGTAATACCAATGGTTATCTTTTCTTCAATACTATCAATTATAAGCAATATATCCGATAGGATAAAGGTTTCCAAGCTAGCTGATTTAATTAGGGAAACAGCAATAGCCCTATTGGGGATTACGTTAACAGTATTTACCGGTATTATTTCCATACAAGGATTAGCATCAGCAAGTATAGATGGAGTTATGGCAAAAACCGCCAAGTTTACCGTTGATAATTTCATACCAATTATTGGTGATTTCTTGTCAGAAGCTTTTGATACTGTAATTGGCTGCACAGTTTTACTAAAAAACGGAATCAGCATTGTTGGACTAACAGTACTGGTTTTTATAACTTTATTACCAATAATAAAGGTACTTGGAATTTTCTTGTCTTATAAATTAGGAGCAGCATTGATACAACCCATTATTGATAATGAGTTAATAGAAAGCCTAAATGATATTAGTAATACGATTTTTGTACTGTTATGCTGCATGGCTTCAGTAGGAATTTTATTTTTTATTGCCGTAACGATTATTATGGGAGTAGGTAATATTACTTTAATGATGAGGTAGGGCAGGTGGGATATTTGGTTGAAGTCTTAAAACCTTGGATAATGAATATTGTAATGGTAATTTTCTTCTTATTAGTTATGGAAACATTGCTGCCGGACGGTGATATGAAGCAATATATAAAAGTGATTATGGGACTGTTTGTAATACTTGTTATTATTAAACCCTTACTTAATTTAAAAAATATTAATTCCAATTTTGAAAATATTTATATAGAAACTGCGGCCTACTTAGATACAGATTCCTTTGATAGGGATGTGGAAGCAATGAATACTTATCATAAAGAAAAGACCAGAAGTCTTTTTGAAAACAATATTAAGGAAATTATAATAAATGCTATATCAAAAGAGTTAGCAATAGAAAAAAATCTTATTAATGTACAATTGGAATTTGAAAATAGTAAAAATTATGACTTTGCTGGAATAAAGCATGTATATATTACATTGCCGGCTAATTGGGATGAAAAAAGTATAAAAAAAATAAAAAAAATTCAATTACAAGGCAGTAAAAAAGTAATTTATAAGGACGCGGGGGAATATAATTTCAATGAAAGGACCTACGAATCAGACTTGAAAAATATAGTAACACGGTTTTTTTCCATAAAGAAAGAGAATATTCAAATAAAATTTACTGTGGATAACGGGGGGAATTTCGATGAAAATACTTAAATGGATAAAAGAAAAAATAGAAAACAATAGCAACAAAAAGCTAATCACTAATTTATTAGTTCTTTTATGTGCGGGTATAGTTATGGTCATTAGCGGGAATTTTTTTCGTGATATTTCATTAAAAAGTAAGGGAGGATATAATATTGTTTCCGATAGTAAAGATACAGAATTAAAAGAAGATCATGCTGTGAACGAATATAGTTATGAAAAAGGCATTGAAGAACAATTGGCTTATATTCTAAGTAAGGTAGATAGTGCCGGTAAGGTTTCTGTAATGATTACTTATAAGACTAGCAAGGAATTAATAGTAGATAAAAATAATACCATAAATGACAGAGTTACAAATGAGAATGATAATGATGGCGGCACAAGGGTTATTAATGAATTAGATACAAATGAAAACACAGTAGTAATTAATGAACAGGGTGGAAATTCAAGAGTAATAATAACCAAGGAAATAAATCCTGAGATAAAGGGTGTTATAGTTGTTTCTAAAGGTGCAAAAGACGTGAATGTAAAGCGCAAACTTACTGATGCAGTCCAAACGATTTTAGACATCCCGGCCTATAGAGTTATGGTATTGGAAACGGAATAGAAGGAGGTTATTCTATTGAAGTTAAAACTAAACAGAAAAATAGTATCCATATGTTCTCTTGTTTTATTACTTTTTATTATTGCTTATAGTTACAATGCATTTATAAGTTCAAAATATAAAACCGTTGATTTTAGTTACGATGATGACTTTTTAGCAGATATTGAAGGTTTCAATGAAGAAATTGATCTGTCTGAAAACAAAGGAAGTCTTAGTATAGTCGAAAGCCAAAATGAACAAGAAGCAACTAAAGTCTCAACCTTTTTTACTGAATATAGAATAGATAGGGACAAAAACAGAAGCAAGGAGTATGAAATGTGGCAAAACATAATAGAAAGCGAAAAGGCAGAAGCAACATTTAAAACCTTAGCACAAGAAGAAATAGTGAAAATAGTAGCGTTAACAGAGAAAGAGATGATAATAGAAAATTTGATTATAGCTAAAGGCTTTAAGGATGCATTGGTTTTTTTAACAGACGATGCTGCTACAGTTCTAGTTGAAACTAATGAATTAAATCAAGCAAATGTAGCCCAAATACAAGATATAGTTATGAGAAAAACGAAGTTTAATGCTAATGATATAAAAATAATGAAGAAAGATTAGTAATGTTTGTAAACACAACATTGATTTGTTATAATACATATAGTAAAAATGATAGTAAGCGGAGGTGCAAAGTATGCAAACTGAGAATACAATTAATGAACATGGTAGTGTAAAAATTGCAGATGAAGTTGTAGCAGTAATAGCTGAACTAGCAGCCAAGGAAGTTAAAGGCATAATAGGCATGAGTGGGGGCATTGTTGATAGCATTACCGAGATCTTGGGTAAAAAAAGTTTGTCCAAAGGGATTAAAGTCGAAGTTGGAGATAAAGAAACCATTATTGATTTATATGTAATCGTAGAATATGGAGTTAGGATTCCTGATATAGCATGGCAGGTACAGGAAAATGTAAAAAAAGCTGTAGAAACTATGACGGGTCTGAATGTTGTGGGAGTGAATATTCATATACAAGGTGTTAATATAGAAAAGGAAATTAAGGAAGAGGAAGGGAAAACAGTTTCAAAATAATTACAAAGGGGCTTTGCCTATAATATAATGGATTCTAATAAGGATAGGAATGGCCCCTATACCATTTTAAAATGATGGACAAGTTTATATTTGCACAAAACATTTTTTAAAAGAGGAGAAACTTTATGAATACCGTAGATAAACTTTTGATTACTATCCTTTCTGTAATAGTGGCTATTATATCTCTTGTAACTAGCCTATTACCATTAGCTTTTTTTCCCCAAAGCTTAAAAGACCTAATGAATACATTTATTTTTCATAGTAGAGAAATAGCAATTTTTTCAGTAATTATTTTTGCTATTTCCTTAAGGCTGCTAATTAAGATTTTTAGGAAAAGAATTACTCCCGATTATATAATAAAAGAAAACGAGTTTGGAAAAGTAAAAATTACTTTTAATGCCCTAAAGGAATTGGCTGACTTTGGTATAAAAAAGATAGAAGGAGTAAAAAATGCAATAGTAAATATAAGTTTTGATAATAAGGATATAATTATAAAAGTGGCTGTGAGTTTTTACCCTGATATTGTAATATCTAAGGCAACTAAAGAGATACAGGAAGTAATTAAGTTTATCATAGAAAACAATACAGCTATAAGCATAAAAGAGGTATTTGTGTTAGTGGATAGTACAATTATTAAAGGATAAAGTAATAGTATACTATAGGCAAAGTTGGAGGATATATGAGCAGGCGATTAGCTAGGAAAGGTGCCTTCAAAGTAGTTTTTAGCATAAATTACACGGAGGAGACAAATATTGAAGAATTAATAGAAGAAACTTTACAAGATGATAATGCTTTTTGGTTTGATGAGAACAGCGATGATTTGCTGTTAAGCCTTAATAAGAATGATAAAAAGTTTTATATGGAATTAGTAAAAGGTACAATATCAAATATAGATAGAATAAATCAGTTAATAAAAGATAATTTGAAATCTTGGAAAATTAACAGAATAGCAAAAATCGATTTAGCTATACTTCAATTAGCAATTTTTGAAATTCTTTATAGGGATGATGTGCCTAATAGTGTAGCAATTAACGAAGCTGTTGAATTGGGTAAGGAGTTTGGTACTGATGATTCCGGCGGCTTTATAAACGGAGTTTTAGGTAAGATTGTTCGTATGGACAAGTCCAAACTTTAACTATTGGAGGAAAAATGGAAAGAAAAAAAGTATTTACCGTATCACAAATAAATGCTTATATAAAGCAAATTTTTGATAAGGATTTATTGTTGTCTTATATCTATGTTAAGGGAGAGATTTCAAATTTAACATTACATTCTTCAGGACATATGTATTTTACTTTAAAAGATAAATCATCAAGTATCAGATGTGTAATGTTTAAAAGTAGCTCATCCAAGATTAAGTTTAAAGCCGAAGAAGGCCTGCAAGTTATTGTAAGAGGCTATTTTTCTATTTATGAAAGAAATGGACAGTATCAATTATATGCAGAAAATATTATTTTAGAGGGAACAGGAGAACTATACAAATCCTATGAGCAGCTGAAAAAGCAATTGGAAGAGGAAGGTTTGTTTGATAAAAGCAAAAAACAAGCTTTGCCTGCTTACCCTAAAAATATTGCAATAGTAACGTCACCTACGGGGGCTGCTGTAAGAGATATCATTTCTATAGTTAAAAGACGGAATCCAAATATAAATATTACCTTGTATCCAGTTTTGGTTCAAGGGGAAAATGCCTCCAGTGAAATAAGCCAAGGTATTATTCATATTAACAAGTTAAAAAATTTTGATGCCATAATTGTCGGTAGGGGTGGCGGATCAATAGAAGAATTATGGGCTTTTAACGAAGAATCAGTGGCAAGAGCAATTTTTAATTCTCAAATTCCTGTAGTATCAGCTGTAGGGCATGAAACTGACTTTACTATAGCGGATTTTGTTGCCGACATAAGGGCTGCAACCCCATCTGCAGCAGCGGAATTAATAGCTCCCGAAAAACAGCTATTAAGGTTTCATTTAAAAAAAATTGATAGTCAAATAAACTTGGGGATTTTATCTTATATAAAGGATAAAAGAGTTAAGCTAGATAATATATCAAAAAGCCGCACTTTTAGAAATGTGGAAACAAATATTATCAACTTAATGCAAACCCTTGAAAGTTTTAAAAACAGATTGGATAATGGTATTAAAACACGTATTAATCAAAACAAAGAAATACTAGGGTTAAATATGGAAAAACTAAACATTTTAAACCCTTCCTCGCTATTATCAAAAGGTTATGCTTTTGTGATAAAAGAAAAAAATGGGGAACTTATAAATTCAATAAAGCAATTAGCGCCCGGTGAAAGAATAAGAGTGTATTTTAAAGACGGGAGCGTAGGAGCTCTAGTTGAGTCAGAATACAAAGGAGGCTAAAATGGAAAGTGAACTTAGTTTTGAAGAGGCAATGGACAAATTAGAAAGTATTGTAAATAAACTTGAAACAGGTAATCTCAACCTTGAGGAGGCATTAAATGCTTATAGCCAAGGAGTTGCTTTATCTAAGCATTGCAATAAAATATTAGACGAAGCAGAAGGCAAAGTAACTATGATTTTAAAAGAAGATGAATCATTTAAAGAAGTTGATTTTATAACGGAATCAAAGGTGTAACAATGAATTTAGAAAAATACTTAAAAGAGAAAAAGTTTTTAATAGAAGAAACTTTAAAGGGTATAATTTTAGATATTTCTGATGGATCGCTCTTAAATGAAGCTATGGAATATAGCCTGTTAGCGGGCGGCAAAAGGCTTAGACCCGTACTGGCTATTATGGCTTGTGAGCTTTTTAATGGTGATATAAAATCTGTATTGCCTTTTGCTTGCTCCATTGAATTAATTCATACATATTCTTTAATACATGATGATCTTCCCGCTATGGATAATGATGATTTTCGAAGAGGAAAATTGACAAACCATAAAGTATTTGGGGAAGGTTTTGCTATCCTAGCAGGTGATGCATTGCTTAACAAATCCTACGAAATGCTATTTTCCGAAATTTCAAGTAATAACAAACCAACATATATAAATGCTGCCCTCACAATTGCTAAAGCGGCGGGTATATGTGGAATGATAGCTGGACAATCTATGGATTTATTTTATGAGAACAAAGAAATTAGCATTGAAAAATTGATTGATATGCATGATAAAAAAACAGGGGCTTTAATAAGGGCTTCTTTAGAAGCAGGTGCAATAATTGCAAATGCTGGGGAAAGGGATATAGAGCTTATTGGGGAGTATGGGAGACTTATTGGTAGAGCTTTTCAAGTTAGAGATGATATTTTAGATGTTATGGGAATTGATAAAAAGCTTGGGAAAAAGACTGGCAAGGATGAAGCTTTACAAAAGACAACCTATGTTAAGTTTTACGGTTTAAATAAATCAAAGGATATATCATTGAAACTGATCAATAATGCCAAGGAAATAATCAGCATATATGGGGAAAGATCACATTTATTTTTAGAATTTGCCGATTACGTTATTAATAGAGATTTCTAGTAAGGAGGGTTAGGATGGTTTTTTATTCAGGTATGGCAAGAAATAAAGTGCTTATATCTTGTTTAGTAGCTTGGTTTATTGCACAATCTATAAAAATCGTGCTTTCTTTATATAAGGATAAAAAACTTGATCTAACTCGTTTTGTAGGTTCAGGTGGTATGCCTAGTTCCCATACTGCTTTTGTAATGTCTTTAGCAACATCCGTTGGCAAGATTAGTGGCTGGGATTCTCCGGGTTTTGCAATTTCTTTAGTATTAGCTTTTATAGTAATGTATGATGCTGCAGGTGTAAGAAGGGCTGCAGGAAATCAAGCAAAGATTTTAAATATAATAATCAACGATTTGGCTCAACATAAACCATTAGGAGAAGAAAAACTTAAGGAGCTATTAGGACATACACCTAAAGAAGTTTTGGCTGGGGCACTATTGGGTATAATTGTTGCAAATATTCTTACTTAAAGGCGGTTAGAAAATGTACAAAATACTTGAAAGTTTGGATTCACTAAAAAAATTAAATGATTTATCATATAGTGATTTATATACACTAAGTGAAGAAATTAGGAGTTATATTATAGAAATTATATCTCAAAATGGGGGCCATTTATCCTCTAATTTAGGAACCATAGAGCTTACTATAGCCCTGCATCGTGTTTTTGATTCACCCAAGGATAAAATAATTTGGGATGTTGGTCATCAGTCTTATACCCACAAAATTTTGACAGGTAGAAAAGATGATTTTAAAAGTATAAGATTGTTTAAAGGTATAAGTGGTTTTCCGAAACAAACGGAAAGCGAACATGATATTTTAAATACAGGCCATAGCAGCACTTCTATATCTGCGGCTTTGGGATTAGCAAAAGCAAGAGATTTAAAAAATGAGGATTATTCAGTTATAGCTGTTATAGGAGACGGTTCCCTTGGTTCGGGTATGGCCCTTGAAGCTTTGAATAATGCAGCCTATCTTGATACAAATCTTATAATTATACTTAATGATAATAAAATGTCCATATCAAAGAATGTTGGTAGTTTAAGCGATTATTTGAATAGGTTAAGAACAGGCAAAGTTTACTTTAGAATAAAACAAGATTTGGAATACTTGTTAAAAAAGGTGCCTTTAATTGGAGGCTTTCTATATAAAACTGCTCAAAAATTTAGAAATTGGTTTAAATACCTTATAGTAAAAGGAATGATATTTGAAGAATTAGGCTTTAAATATTTTGGGCCCATTGATGGACATAATATTGAAGCTATGGAAAGGATAATTAAAAACGCTAAAACTTATAAAAAACATCCTGTTATTATTCATGTGATTACTAAGAAAGGCAATGGATATTTAGCTGCGGAGGAAAAACCGGATAAGTTTCATGGAGTAGGACCATTTTTAATAGAAACCGGTGAAGAAATGTCTAATGGTAACGGAAAATCCTATTCATCTGTATTTGGTGATAAGATTATAGAATTGGCTAAAAATAATAAAAAAATTTTAGCCATTACGGCAGCTATGAAGGATGGGACAGGGCTAGAGAAGTTCCAAAAGCTGTATAAAGATAGATTCTTTGATGTGGGAATAGCAGAACAACATGCTGTTACTTTTTGCGCAGGCTTGGCCATAGGAGGCTATAAGCCTATATTCGCTGTATATTCCACATTTTTACAGCGAGCATATGATCAAGTATTGCATGATATATGCTTGCAGAACTTACCGGTGATTTTTGCCATAGACAGAGCCGGTATTGTGGGGAGTGATGGTGAAACCCACCAAGGAATATTTGATATTTCTTATTTAAGGAGTATGCCTAATATAAGCATAATGAGCCCAAAATCAGGCAGGGAATTAGAAAATATGTTGGAATTTGCTTTCACATTGAACTCTCCTGTAGCTATAAGATATCCAAGAGGAAAAGCAGCAAATTTTAAACAAAGGGAAATTCCTATTGAATTTGGTAAAGGAGAATTTCTTACTAAAGGGAAGGATGGCATTATAATAGCAGAAGGCACTATGGTTTGTATGGCATATTCCATATATAAAAAGCTTAAAGATAAAAAAATAGAATTATCAATAGTAAATATTAGGTTTATAAAACCCTTAGATGAAGAATTATTAAACAATTTAGTCAATCTTAAAGCACCTATATATACTTTAGAAGATAATGTTTTATATGGAGGCTTTGGCAGTTCTATTTTGGAACATTATTCAATAAGTAAAACGAATATTAATATCAAAGTCTTTGCCCATAAAAACGGTATTATTGAACATGGTGATAAAGAAAATCTTTTAAAACTTTCAAAGATGGATGTTAATTCAGTTAGTAAGTATATTTATGATGATATAATGGGGAATAGAAATGAAAGCAAGTAAAATAAGATTAGATATATTGCTATTTAAAAAAGGTATAGTAGATAGCAGGGAAAAGGCCAAGGCTCTTATAATGTCCGGTATTGTTTATATAGATAATAAAATGATTGATAAGGCTGGTACAAAAGTAGATAAAGATTCAAATATATTAATAAAAGGTGATAAACTCAAATACGTAAGTAGAGGTGGCTTAAAATTATCTAAGGCACTAGAATATTTTAATATTGATGTTAAAAGAAAAACTGCCATAGATATTGGTGCATCAACTGGTGGTTTTACTGATTGTCTTTTACAAAATGGTGTTTCTAAGGTATATGCTATTGATGTGGGTTACGGACAACTGGCTTGGAAATTAAGAAATAATAGTAAAGTTAATGTTATGGAAAGAACTAATATTAGGTATGTGACAAAAGATGCATTTGATGAAGAAATTGATATAATAACTATAGATGTATCATTCATTTCTTTGACAAAAGTCCTACCTGTAGCAAAGGACTTTTTAGTCGATAAAGGTGAAATTATTTGTTTAATAAAACCCCAATTTGAAGCCGGTAGGGAAAGTGTGGGCAAGAAAGGTGTAGTAAAGGATCCTATGACCCATATAGAAGTAATAAGAAAATTATGTGGATTCTTTATTAAGGACCTTTTTCTTGTAGTTAAAGGACTTACTTATTCTCCAATAAAGGGTCCTGAAGGAAATATTGAATATTTATTATATTTAAGCAAAAACTCTGCAAATTGTAAAGGTATTATTTTAGAGGATTTGATAAAAAATACAGTAGAAGAAGCCCATATCCAATTATAGCTAACCTAGTAATTGTTACAATTCAGACATTGTATGATTTTATATTTTTTTAGATTATTAATATTTGGTAAAGATTGCTTTGTAGAGCTTATACTAAATATTTATAAAATATGTGGATATATTTACAAGTATATTATAGAATTATAAATAGTGATATATAATAGTAAATGTAATATTTAACCGGATGGTGTTAACTTATGAAGAAAATAGGAATAATCCCCAATATGGAAAAAGACAATAATTTAGAACTAACTAAAAATATAGCGGAATGGCTTATTAATAATAAAATTGATGTTTTTCTTAATTATGTTATTGCATCAAAACTTGGGAAAGCAGAACTTGGCTTTAAAAGTGATGAAATATACACTAACGCGGACGCCATAATAGTATTAGGCGGTGATGGGACTTTGTTGAGTATTGCCAGGCAATCTGCTCCTTACGATATACCCCTTTTTGGGATAAATTTAGGCCACCTAGGATTTTTGACAGAAGTGGAAGCAACGGATATGTATCCTGCTTTGGAGGAATTAATTAATGGTGAATATGAAATAGAAAAAAGAATGATGCTTGCTGCTACAGTTGAAAAGGATGGAATCGAATTGGAAAAATCCATTGCACTAAATGATGTGGTGATAACAAAGGGACCTTTTTCCAGAATTATAAGTTTGGGTATATATGTTAATAATAACTTTGTTGATTTATATTCTGCAGATGGAGTTGTAATTTCCAGTCCTACCGGTTCTACTGCTTATTCCTTATCGGCGGGAGGACCAATAGCAAGTCCTGACTTGAAGGTGTTGATTATAACACCAATATGTCCTCACATCCTCCATTCTAGGTCAATTGTTATATCAAATAAAGATATAGTAAAGATAGAAGTATGCTTAAATAATACTGAAGTAATGCTGACTTTAGATGGCCAGCAAGGTTATAAGGTAAAATCAGGTGATATAGTAGTAATTAGACAGTCTCAATATTGTACTAACCTTATAAAATTGAAAAACAGAAGCTTTTACCAGGTCTTAAGGCAAAAAATGTCCGAAAGATGGAGTTTTAACCGACAAAATTAATATGGAGGGGAGAGTCAGATGAAAATTTCTCGTCATTCAAAAATATTAGAAATAATCGAAAACAATTTAATAGAGACACAAGAAGAATTAGCAGAACAGCTAAAAGAAAACGGTATAAACGTAACCCAAGCTACTGTGTCCCGCGATATAAAAGAATTAAGACTTATAAAGGTATTATCGGAAAGTGGAAGATATAAATATGCAGCTATGAAGGAGCAAAATACCATGTTGACGGAAAGGTTATTCAAAACTTTTTCTGAAACCGTTATGAGCATTGATTACTCAGATAATATTATTGTTGTAAAAACATTTTCAGGAGCTGCACATGCAGCAGGAGAAGCTATAGACGCTTTTAATTTAAAAGATATAGTTGGTTCCGTGGCGGGGGATAATACCATTTTTATTCTTGTAAGAAATTCCGAAAGTATTCCTATTATTATGGATAAATTTAGAAAACTTATGAAATAGGTGAATAGGATGCTAGAAGAAATACGCTTAAAGAATTTTATAATTTTTGAAGATGAAAGAATTGAGTTTAAAAAGGGGCTTAATGTTATTACAGGGGAAACTGGATCTGGAAAATCCATAATAATAGACGCAATTCAAATTCTTTGTGGAGCTAGGTTTGCCAAAGAAGATATAAAATCAGGTGAGGATAAGGCTATTATTGAGGGTGTATTCCAAATATATGAAAATAATGAATTAAATAGTATAATCAAAGACTTGGGCATATCCATTGAAAGTGATAATGTATTGCTAATACAAAGGGAAGTAAACCAATCAGGTAGGTCTCAGGCTAGGATTAACGGCCATGTGGTTACTTTAAATATGTTAAAAAGCGTAACTGAATATATTATTGATGTTGTTGCCCAAAACGAGCATCAACGTTTATTTAATTCATCATCCCACATGGTGCTAGTAGATAATTTTAGTGTATCTGAATTATTTGAGCTTAAAGAAAAAATTCATTTATTAATAGATAAAATAAAATATAATAATAATCTTATAAAAGATTTATATGGTACAAGCCAAGAACGAGAAAGAAAACTTGATTTATTAAAATATCAAATTAATGAAATAGAGAAATCAAATCTAAGAGCAGGTGAAGTTGAAGACTTAAAAAACAAAAGAACAATTTTAATTAACGCAGAAAAGCTATTCAATAATATATCAGTTGTTTATGAATTATTATATGATGGACAAAACTACAATAAAAGTATTTTTGATAATCTAGCAGAATGTGTAAATAATTTGAATGCGATTAAAGACATTGACTCTACTATAACTGATTTTAATGCTATAGTTTCTAATTGTCTATATCAATTGGAAGATTTAAAACATTTATTGCGTACATATAGAGATGATATTGAGTTTAACAGCAATGAAATCAACTTTATAGAAGAACGACTATCGTTAATTGATGGACTTTCAAGAAAATATGGGAATACTATAGAAGAAATATTTGAATTTAAAGACAGATCAAAAAAAGAATATGAGCGATTAATTAATAATAAGGAAGAAATAATATTATTAGATAAAGAATTAAAAGAATTAAAAAAAGAATATTTTATCAAAGCAGGTAGATTGTCAAAAATGCGAGAAAGTATATCTAAAGATATTGAAAAAAAAGTGGAAAAAGAGTTAAAAGATTTAAATATGGATGGCGCAAAATTTTTTATAAAAAATAACGCAAGAAAAGATTTTATTGGAAAAGATGGAATAGATAAAATTGAATTTTATCTTTCGGCAAATCCCGGTGAGATAGAAAAACCTTTAACTAAGGTAGCTTCCGGTGGAGAAATATCTAGAATAATGTTAGCACTAAAAACTGTTTTGACAAATGCCGATAATATAGATTGTATAATTTTCGATGAAATAGATGCTGGAATAGGCGGCTTAACAGCTAATATGGTGGCAGATAAGTTAAAATGGATTTCTAAAAAGAAACAAACAATATGTATAACTCATTTAGCACAAATAGCTTCTTTAGGTGACAATCATCTACATGTAAACAAGTATATTGAAAAAGATAAAACTTTTGCTACAATAAAAAAGATTACAAAAGAAGAACGTATAAAAGAACTTGCAAAAATGATTGATGGAGAAAAAGATAGTAAGCTTTCTATAGGCTTGGCTAAAAAGCTACTAGACAAAAATTAGCATTTTAAGTATTTCTAGGACTATGACATTTGCTATTTTTTAGATTTATTTTTCAAAATTTTAATAGAATAATAGGACTTTAAAAAAGGAAAGTTAAATAATATAGAAAAAGAAATGAAGGACGATCTCTTCTGGGGAACAGGAGAGTGAAGCAATTGGATTTGCATAAAAAGAAAAAGATTGCCAAATGCTTATTGCCTTTTTTTATTCTAGTTATAATATCTTCCTTTTTTATTATTGCCACTACTTTACCGGACGAAATCAATATGATAAAGGGTGAAAAACAAAAACTACTAAACAGCGTTATATTTAATATAAAGTTGGATAAAAATCAAAAAAGTATAAAAGTTAAGTCAGCTAGTTTATTTTCACCTTATACTTTTTTAAATGCACAAACCACGGGTACAATTATAGGGGAAATAAAATTGTTTGGTTTTCTTCCTATGAAGAAATTAACTGTTAATATACTTCCTGACCTAGTAGTTGTTCCCTCAGGTGAATCCATTGGTGTAAAAATAAAATCAAAAGGTATAATGATAGTGGGTCTGTCTTCAATAACCGGTATAAACGGCAAAAAGATTTGCCCTGCTGCGGATTCAGGCATTAATGTAGGGGATAAAATAATTGAGATAAATGGAAAGGTAATAGAGACTGAAACTGATATAGTAGAAATTATTAATAGTGATAAGAATAGAGGTGAAAAATGCAAGGTATTAGTGGAGAGGAACAATAATACAATAGAACTATCAATTCTTCCAATCCAGAGCATTGAAGATAAACTATTCAAGTTGGGCTTATGGGTTAGAAGTAATATTGCCGGTGTAGGTACCATGACTTTTTATGATCCTATAAGCGGTAAATTTGCAGCATTAGGTCACGGTATTACAGATATGGAATCCGGAATTTTGGTTGATATAGATAGTGGAAAAATACTGAAATCTAAAGTGATAAGCATACAAAAAGCAAAGAAATCTACTCCAGGGGAAATAGTAGGGATATTTAATGAAAGTAATGGAATTTACGGAATAATAGAAAAAAATACAGCATATGGAATATATGGATCTATTGATTTAAATAAAGTCAGTAAGAACGGTAAAACTATGACTATTGGACTGGGAAGTCATGTTAAAGAGGGCACAGCAAAAATATTGACTACAATTAGAGATAATAAGGTAGAGGAATTTGATATAGAAATAATAAAGGTATTCAGACAAAATAGTGCAGATTCTAAAAGCATGATTATTAAGATTACAGATGAGAGATTAATTGAAAAAACGGGAGGTATAGTTCAAGGAATGTCCGGTAGTCCTATTATACAAAATAATAAGCTGATCGGTTCGGTTACCCATGTTCTTGTTAATGATCCGATGAAGGGTTATGGAATCTTTATAGAATGGATGTTAAATGAAACAAAGTTTAATAGATATATAGAACAGGATTATGCGGCTGGTCAATAATGTGATACTTGTTCCTTTCTAGTTTTACAATAGAAAACTCACTAATAAACAATTGGAGACTATTTCAATTGTTTATTTTTATGTATTTATTTTTATTTTTCTCACTTTTAATTTTGATTTTAAAATTTTGTCTTATATTGTACTTATTTTGAGAACGATAATTGGTATTATATAGCAGGATATGATATAGGAATGTCGAATAAGTATTTAATAGACAATGAAGGGGGAATTTTAAATGAATAGTGAAAAAATAAAAATCCTTATTGCCGATGACAATAAAGATTTTAGCAGTGTATTAAGTGAATTTCTAAATGTTCAGTCAGACTTTGAAATAATTGGTATTGCAAAAGACGGAGTAGAGGCAATTAATTTAATTACAAAAAAATCACCAGATGTTGTAATTTTAGATATTATAATGCCTCATTTGGATGGATTAGGTGTGCTTGAGCAATTAAATGCGTTAAGTCTTGAAAAAATACCAAAAGCGATAGTTCTTTCTGCTGTAGGGCAAGATAAGATAACACAAAAGGCGCTTGCTTTGGGTGCTGAATACTATGTTGTGAAACCCTTTGATATGGATGTGTTTGCAAAAAGAATTAGGGAAAGCATGGGAAGTGCTGCTACAACAAATGTTAGAAGGAATCTGTTAGGTCATCCATCAATTATATCTCATGAAAGATCATATGATATTGAGGCAGCAATAACCAATATCATTCATGAAATAGGAGTTCCGGCTCATATAAAGGGCTATTTATATTTAAGAGATTCTATAACAATGGTTATTAATAATATGGAATTATTAAGTGCGGTTACCAAAGAATTATATCCTTCAATTGCTAGAAAGTATAATACTACTTCAAGCAGGGTGGAAAGAGCAATACGCCATGCCATTGAAGTTGCCTGGGGTAGAGGACGGGTAGAAGTTATTAATAGCCTCTTTGGTTATACTATACATAATGAAAAAGGCAAACCTACAAACTCTGAATTTATCGCCATGGTTGCTGATAAGTTAAGGCTGGAAATGAAAATAGGTTAATTGTATTCAATCCAGGCATTCTATTTGTAATAAATACTAATAAAATTTTATTTATTACAAATAGAATAGCATTTATAATAAATATGAAAATAGCCTTGTAATTGCTTCAATAAACTTTATTGATCTTGGTAAATTTTCATAATAATCAGCTTTAACTAATGTACTGCTTTTTAAATCTTGTAAAAATAAAGATTCCAGCTCATTTGTTTTATCTTTATCATAAATAACTGCATTTACTTCATAATTTAATTCAAAACTTCTAATATCCATGTTAGCCGTTCCGACTTGTGATACTTCTCCGTCTATGGTAATTACTTTTGCATGTATAAAACTGTTTTTATCGTAAAAATATACTCTGGCTCCGGATTTAATTAATTCATAAAGGTAAGTTCTCGAAGCATAGTGCACTATAAAATGGTCATACTTTCCGGGGAATAGAATTCTAACATCTACGCCACCTAGTGCTGCAACTTTAAGTGCCTCCATAATACTTTCATTTGGTACAAAATAAGGAGAAGTAATATATATGTGCTTTTTTGCTAAAGCAATCATTTTTATTATACCTTGTAATATAGAATGGTAGGAAGAATCAGGACCACTTTTTACTAATTGCATAACTTTTCCTGAACAATTTTTTGAGATAGGAAAATATTCTTCAATATCTTCGTCATTAAAGTAATAATCCTTATTTGCTCTTTTTATGGTTAAATAATCATCAAAAAAAACCGCTTGCAAACCCAAAACAAAATCGCCTTTAACCATAAGGTGAGTATCCCGCCAATAACCTAATTTCCCTTTGCCCAAATATTCATCTCCGATATTTGCGCCGCCTACAAAACCTGTATAACCATCTATAACAACAATTTTTCTATGGTTTCTATAGTTTACTTGTGTATTGAAATATCTAAGGATAGGAGCAAGAAAATAGCTATATTGCAAAACTTCTATGTTTGCATCTTTTAGTTCCTTAATATATCTTCTGCCTATTTTTATTGAGCCGACTCTATCAATAATGAACTTAACTTTAACTCCCTCGTTTGCCTTACTAATTAGTATTTCTTTTATTTCATTACCTATTTTATCATTTTTTACAATAAAATACTCTAAATGAATATGATGCTTAGCTTTTTTAAGTTCATATTTGAGTGCATCAAACTTTTCTATTCCATCTTTAAAAATTGTTATATCATTATTAATAAATATTGGAGAATCACTATTTTTATTTAACAAATTTATTAAGGATATATACTCGGAAGTTTCGATATTGTTAATGGTGCAAGCCAAAATTTCTTTAATTATGGGACTAACTTCATCACTTAATGTATGCTTCTTCCAATTTCGCCCTAAAAATATATATAATAATAAGCCGATTGGAGGAAGTAATACTATTATTAGTAACCAAGCTATGGTTTTTTCTGGCCTTTTTCTTTCTAATATAATAACCATTACAGAAATAATCGTATTAATAAGAAAAAATGATGAGAGTAAAAATTCAATATGGCGCATATTTAACACCACCTATTTAAATTATGTTTTTCGCCTACTTCCATTAAGACAACTAAAAATTTCATATTATAATAAACTTAACCATAGTTATATAAAGGCGAAATCGCTTTTATATTATATCATAGGAAAGTTTATTTTTATATAATTGCAAAGTATTATATACTAATAAGTGTAAAAGCCCATAATTGTAAAAAAGTTATAGTCCACACCTAGTTGAATAATTGGGCTTCTGGCTGCGCGCTAGGGGCTAGATATTGGCAGCGGGTAGACTGAGGCTATAAAAAGCTTATAGTAGCATTGTATTATTTAGTATTATAATTTAGGAGTTGAAATAATGAAAACTTATGAAAAAACCATAAAAACGGAAAACATTTTTACTGGCAAAATACTAAAATTGGATGTAGAAACAGTACTTCTCCCCAACAATAAAGAAGCAAAACGAGAAATTGTCAGACATCCTGGGGCTGTTGCAATACTACCGATTTATCAAAATAGGGAAATAATATTTGTAAAACAATATAGAAAAGCTGTTAATGGTGAATTGTTGGAAGTGCCTGCAGGTAAATTGGAATATGGTGAAATACCTGAAGACTGTGCCTTAAGAGAACTTCAGGAGGAGATAGGATATACAGCAAGGAAGTTAACTTTAATGGGTAAGTTCTATTCTTCGCCTGGTTTTTCTAGCGAAATTATTTACGTATATAAGGCTGAAGAATTAATTTCAAGCAAACTGCGCACTGATGAAGATGAATTTATAAATATTGTCAAATATACTATTAATGATTCAATAAAAATGTTGGAGCAAGGTTTAATAAATGATGCAAAAACTGCAATAGCCTTATCATTAGGTTTAAAGCTTTAAAGAATAATGCCATTAAAACAAGCATATATTTAATAAAAACCTATGAAACTATGGGGGTGCATTATTATTGTTAAAGCGCCTTAAACATTTTCTAGCCCATCGTATAAAACATAACACTTTTATATATGTTATTCCGATTTTGTTTTTTATACTAGGAATATTTATCGGTGGTTTTTGGGTAGACTTCCTACCAGGTGAAGTAAAAAACATATTAAGTTCAAATTTTAATGATTATTTTTTACTTATGCCTACATATTCCTTTAACAGTAGTATTATCTTTAAAACATCTTTTTTAAGTAATATTATTCCTGTTATAATACTTTTTATATTAAGCATAAAGTATATGGGTCTTGTGTTTGCACCATTATATATAACTTTTAGGGGATTTAGCTTTGGGTTTTCAATTGCTTTTTTGACTGAAAGTTTTGGACGAAAAGGTCTATTATTTACATTAATATCTATGCTTCCGCAAAATATAATTTATATTCCCGCACTTATTTTCAACTGTTTTATTTCAATTAACTTAAGCCTAATTATGTTGCGATTGAGGAAAGAAAGATTTAAAGAAAGTAAGAATAAAGAAATTATTAAATATATGACCTATAGTTTTATAACTATTATTGCATTAATAATTGCCAGCTTTATAGAGGCATATATTACACCGGTTTTCATAAAAACCATAACTCCTTATATTTAAGTTCACTTGTAGTCAAGTTAACAAATAATACCATACAATGTAATATGTTTACAGAAAATTCATTTAGAATAAATTAAAACTAAGTAAAAGAAGTTGTAATACTCGGCAATGGGAGAACAATAACATCTATATAAAGGATTTAATAGCTTTATGTTGAATAATTAAATAAGTGATTTTATACAAAATATAGAATATTTTATAGGTTTTATAAACCTAAATATTTTTAAAAGGTGAGAAATATGAAAAACAAAAGTGAAATATTAAATAAAATTATGGAAGCAAAAAATTATTTGGAAAAGAAAGCTCCACAAGAAACAAAAATAGCTTTAATCCTTGGCTCAGGCTTAGGTGTACTAGGAGATGAAGTAGATGAAAAAATAACTTTCAAATATTCTGATATACCAAACTTTCCAAGATCTACAGTTCAAGGGCACAAAGGAAGAATGATTTTTGGTAAATTAGAAGGTGTTAGAGTAATGATTATGCAGGGTAGATTTCATTATTATGAAGGCTACTCTATGAAAGATATAGTTTTTCCAGTGCTAGTAATGAAAGCAATGGGGATCAAGAAAATTATAATAACAAATGCAGCAGGGGGTATTAATACTGATTTTAAACCTGGTGACTTAATGTTAATTAAAGACCATATTAACTTTATCGGTGATAATCCACTGATTGGCGAAAATTTAGATTTTTATGGTCCTAGATTTCCTGATATGTCAAGAGCTTATTCAAAATCACTTACTGATTTAACAAAAAAAATATGTAAGGAAAATAGAATTACGGTTAAAGAAGGAGTATATATATCTATGCCTGGACCTGCATATGAGACTCCGGCAGAAATCAGAATGGCCGGATTACTTGGAGCTGATGCAGTAGGAATGTCCACAGTACCTGAGGTCATAGCTGCTAATCATGCAGGCTTGGAAGTCTTGGGTATTTCCTGTATTACAAATATGGCTGCAGGTATTTTAGATAAGCCATTAAACCATAAGGAAGTGGTGGAGACCGCCAATTCAGTAAAAGAAAGCTTTATTAAACTTATAAGGATCCTAATTAAAACTATTTTAGTTGAAAAAGTGTAAGTAAATTAAATTGGCTACTTGGATACTTATGATAAATTTTTATTGTAGCTCCGAATTCATTCGGTGCATATAGTAAGAAAAATATTGGTTAAAGAGGTAATTTAAATGAGGGCTTATGATATAATTTTGAAAAAAAGAAATGGCTTTTCTTTAAACAGAAAGGAAATAAATTTTTTCATAAATGGATATATAAAAAACGAAATACCCGATTATCAAATGGCTGCGCTACTTATGGCTATTTATTTTAATGGCTTGAGTAAAAAAGAAACATCTGATTTGACCATGTGTTTTGTGAATTCCGGTGAGCTAGTTGATTTGTCAAAAATAGAAGGTATAAAAGTGGATAAACATTCTACGGGAGGCGTAGGCGATAAAGTTACTCTAATAGTAATTCCTTTGATTGCTTCATTGGGGATTACAGTTGCAAAAGTTTCCGGTAGGGGTCTAGGCCATACCGGTGGCACTATTGACAAATTGGAATCTATAGAAGGTTTTAAAACTCAGCTAAGCAAAAATGAGTTTATTCAAAATGTTAATAATCATAAAATGGCTATTACTGGACAAACAGCTGATATTACCCCGGCTGATAAAATGATATATGCCTTAAGAGATGTGACCGCCACTGTTGAGAGCATTCCATTAATAGCTAGCTCCATAATGAGCAAAAAAATAGCTTCCGGGGCTGATTGTATTGTATTGGATGTTAAAGTCGGTTCTGGTGCCTTTATTAAGTCCGTAGATAAGGCCATGGAATTGTCCCAAATGATGGTAGATATAGGTAAGGAACTAAATAAAAAAACTATTGCGGTTATTACCGATATGAATCAGCCGCTAGGGTATGAAATTGGCAATGCCAATGAGATAAAGGAAGCAGTAAAGGTGTTAAGTGGTAAAGGACCTGATGATATAAGGATTATTTCCTTAACAATAGCATCATATATGGCAGTTTTGGCAGGTAAATATTTTGATTTTAAAGCAGCTTATTATGAGCTTGAAAAAATACTCTCATCTGGTAAAGCACTAAAAAAGCTTAAAGAACTAGTAGAAATTCAATGTGGAAATATTGATTTTATTGATAATTTAAGCTTACTCCCGCAAGCAAAGTCACATATAGAAATCAAATCCTCTTACGAAGGATATATATGCTCCATAGATACGGAAAAGATAGGACATGTGGCCATGAAACTTGGAGCCGGTAGAAAAAGGGTAGAAGATTTAATAGATCTTTCTGCAGGTATAACTTTAAATAAAAAAATAGGTGATCATATAAAAAAAGATGAGAATTTATGTGTTTTACATACTAATATAATAGAATACGCTGAATTAGAAATTTTAGCAAAAGAAAGTTTTGTAATAGGCAAAAAATCTGTGAAAAAAAATCAGTATGTATATGATGTAATTCAATAAATTTTAATAAAGAATAAGGAAACTTCCTATAGGGAAATATAATAATAAATTTTACTATAGGAGGAGTCTTTTTATGAATTTTAAAAAAGTTTTGATAATCACGATTCTTATCTTTACTACTATTTATAGTGGTTCTTTATTAGCAGATGACAGTATTAGTTTAAACTGTAAGTCTGCTGTTTTATTGGATTTTTCTTCTGGAAAAGTTATTTATGAAATGAATTCACATGAAAAGTTAGAACCTGCAAGTGTTACAAAAATTATGACTATGTTACTTACAATGGAGTCTTTGGAATCCAATAAAATAAAATTAAATGATAAGGTTATTATTAGTAAAAATGCAAGTAAAATGACTACAGGAACAAGATTAATGTTAGAAGAAGGTGAAATAAGATCCGTAGAAGATCTGCTTTATGGAATAGCAGTTGAGTCTGGTAATGATGCAAGTATTGCCATGGCTGAACATATTGCAGGTAGTGAGGAAGCATTTGTAAATCTTATGAATAGAAGAGCGAAAGATCTTAATATGAATGATACAAATTTTGTTAATCCTCATGGTTTACATGCTGAAGGTCACAAGACTTCAGCCCATGATATAGGGATAATGTCTAAAGAACTAGTAAAGCATAATAAAATATTTGATTATATATCTAAGTATATGATAACTGTATACGTAGGTAAAAATAACGATGTAAAAAGAGAATTGGTTAATAAAAATAAATTGGTGCATTTTTATAAAGATATTGATGGTATAAAAACAGGATTTACTGAGGATGCCATGTACTGTATTTCAATTACGGCAAAAAGAAATAACTTAAGATTAATTAGCGTTATAATGGGAGCACCCAGCACCGGCTCTAGAAATCAAGATGCTAGAAAATTAATTGAATATGGATTTGCGAATTATGTTAATTATTCTATAGGTCAGGCTGGTGATCAAGTTAGAAGAATAAAAGTTACTAAAGGTGATAGTGATTATGTCAATGGCATTTTTTTATACAATGCTGATGTTATGATAAGAAAAGGAGAGGAAGGCAATATTGAAAAGTTTGTGCATTTGCCTGATCAAATAAATGCACCCATATCAAAGGGTCAGAAAATTGGAGAAATAATCTTAAAAAAAGATGGCAAAAACCTAATAATTTTTGAGATAGTCAGCGATAAGGCTATTAAAAAGGCAAGCTTTATTGATAATATAAGAAGGGCGATAAAGTATTGGTTTAGATAAAGGGTATTCCTTTAGGGTCTTTTTCAAACATTAACAAGTTACAGTTCAGACATTGTACAATTTTTATACTTTTTTAAGATTATTAATATTATAATCTTTTTTAGAAATTCATGATATAATCTTCTTATGCTATATATAAGAGTTTGAAAGGGTGATACAATTGCTCGGAGCTAATTTTATGGACTTGCTTTATAGAATTCCTGCTGTTTTTATAGGCTTTTCTTTTCATGAATATGCTCATGGTTTAATTGCCTATTATTTAGGAGACGATACGGCAAAATTAAATGGAAGGTTAACTCTTGACCCAACCGCCCATATTGACCCCCTAGGCTTTTTTATGCTTATGATTTTCAGGTTTGGCTGGGCAAAACCAGTGCCTATAAACCCATCAAATTTTAAAAACAGAAAAAAAGGAATTATACTTGTTTCATTAGCAGGGCCCTTAATGAATTTTGTTATTGCCTTTATAACACTACTTTTATATGGATTTGCTTATACAAGGTTAGGTATTCAAAATAGTATTTTTGATAGAATTATTACAAATATCTACTTTATCAATATTGGTTTAGGGGTTTTTAATCTAATACCTATCCCTCCTCTTGATGGTTCTAAAATTTTGGCGGGTTTCCTTCCTAAAAGCATTGAATATAAATTCTATAAGTATGAGCAGTATACGCATATACTTTTACTTATTCTTATTTTTACAAATACCATCAGTTATATTCTAACTCCTATGTTTTTTTATGCCCAAAAAGTAATTTATAGTGTAGTTAATCTGTTTTTATAAAAAAATATTAGTATTGTAAATGAGAGTGATAAAATGGAAGTCAGTATTAAATTAGAGGTTTTTGAAGGGCCCTTCGAGCTACTATATCATCTTATTGAAAAGGCTAAGATTGATATTTATGATATTCCAATAGCAGAGGTCACTGAACAATATATTGATTATTTAAACATGATGAAAAACCTTGATATAGACCTGGCTAGCGAATTTTTAGTTATGGCAGCTACACTATTAGTGATAAAATCGAAAATGTTACTTCCAAAACCTAAAACTTTTGAAGATGACGTAGAGGATCCAAGGGATGAGTTAATTATAAAGCTTTTAGAATATAAAAAATTTAAAGAATTATCCAATATGCTAAAAGAAAAATATTTTATCAATATAAAGTCTGTTTACAAGGGTACAGACCTGGCCGACGAGATAATTGATTCTTTTGATTTACCTGATAAAATTTCCGTTGAATTACTTGCAAAAAAACTACAAAATATTCTGTTGAGTAAAAAAGATGATAGGAATATAGAAATTAAAAAAGTATATAGGGATAATATTACTATTGAGGACAAAATTCGTGAATTATTAAAACAGCTTTCTTCTAAAAGATGGACTAATTTTGACGATTTAATAGTTTTTTATGATAATAAATTAGAAATCATCCTTTCTTTTTTAGCTGTTTTGGAACTTCTTAAAAACAGAAGGATATCGGCTAAGCAAGATGATAATTTTGATAGGATTCTATTAAAAAAGGCTTAAAATTGATTTTATAGCAAAAGAATTTTCTAGCATAAAGATATGTAGAATGGAAGGTGTAATTGTAATTGGATATCAAAAATATTAAGGCTGCACTGGAATGTATATTTTTTATAAGTGGTGATTCTGTAGCCTTAAAAGATCTATCTTCACTATTCAGTGTCGATAAAAGCACAATGAAAAAGATAATAAATCAGATGATTGATGAATTTGAGAATAATGGCAGAGGATTAAGAATTGTAGAAATTAATGGTTCATACCAGTTTACTACAAAACCTCAATACTATGAATACATAGAAAAGCTTTTTAAACCAAAAGCAAAGGCTGGCTTATCCCATGCATCTCTTGAGACTCTTTCAATAATAGCTTATAAGCAACCTGTTACAAAAGCAAATATTGATGAAATAAGAGGTGTAAAATCTGATGCTTGCCTTTACCGATTGTTGGACAAGGATTTGATAAGGGACATGGGAAGAATGGAAACTCCCGGCAGACCTATATTATATGGCACAACAGATAACTTTCTAAGATTGTTTGGTCTAAAAACACTTGCGGATCTTCCTGACATATCTAATTTTAAAGAATAGCAGCTTATTGTGTATTATTTTTTTTTATAATGGAAAAATAATAATGTGAAAAATGCGTTAATGGAGGTAAGTTTTGTATCCTACCATTATAATTATTATTTTAATTTTAATTTTAATTCTTGCTATTTTATACTTTATTAAAATTAGCATAGAACTTGTGTATAAAAAAAAGATGCATACGGAAGTAATGAGAATTAACGGTATAGCTAGTATTGGCTTTATAAAATTTAAGCTTGCAGAAAAATATTTAAATAGGTTGTTTAAACTTGATAAAATATCTTTTTCAAGTATTGATACTTTAATAAATTATTTAAAAGATTTAAGCGCTTCCAATATAAAGGATAAAAAAAATAAAAAAAATAAAAAGGCTGTAAAATTACTAGGAAAAAAATCTAAAATTTATGATTTTTTTTTAAAAATAAAATATGGTTCCGGCGATGCTTTTTATACTGCCATGATTTTTGGTTTGTTAAGTGTTACTCTAAGTGCATTAATAACACTAATGAAAAGTTCAGGGAATTCGACTATTGAAATAAACGATATAGAATTAGTTCCGGATTTCATTGAAAATGTTTTTGAAGTGGATTTTGCTTGCATAATAGAAGTAAAATTAGGAAATATTATTACTATAAAAACTATTAAACGCTGAGAAAAAAGTGGTCTTAATGGATTTGGATAATAACCACTAATAAGATAGGAAACAAGTCACTTTTTTATTCTATGTATTTCTTTATATAAAGAAAATATAGTATTCAGTGTAAAATAAGGAGTGCTGCTTTTGGAACAACCTATACAAGTGCTAATGAGAACAACCTTGGAGAACATCAAGGATATGATTGATGTTAATACTGTTATAGGAATGCCGGTAGAAACAGTTAATAATACTATAATATTTCCTATATCAAAAGTAGGATTTGGCTTCGTTTCAGGTGGTGGGGATATAAAAATCAACAATGAAGATGAAATAAACGATGATGGTGAGGATGATTTTGCTCAAAAGGCACCTTTTACAGGTGGCAGTGCTGCAGGTGTATCTGTTCAACCAGTGGGATTTTTATCAGTTTCTGATAATCTAATCAGGATGATACCTGTAAGCAACAATACGGTAGTTGATAGAGTTTTTGATTTGATTCCTGAGTTATTAGATAGTATATGTAAAAAGGTTAAAAAGGAAGGATAGCGAATCCTTCTTTTTTTGCTATATAATATCATTACAATACCAGCATAGTATGGTTTTATTCCTTGTATTAATTAAATAATTTTGTGTATAATAAATAAGGCATTTTAAATTTAAGCAAATAAGGGGTGCTAAATGAAAAAAAGCATTGTTATAGCTATAATTATATTAATTACTCTTTCTTTAAATACAATTAATGCTACTGAACAAATGGATGCAGGTTCAAGATCCTCCATACTTATGGATGTAAACACATCTAGAGTTTTATATGGTGATAACATACATATGAAATTGCCTATGGCAAGTACAACTAAAATTCTTACTGCCCTGCTAGCTATTGAAAATGCAGATTTAAATGATATAGTATGTGTAAGTAAAAAAGCTGCATTACAAGAAGGTTCTTCTGTTTATTTAAAGGAAGGAGAAAGATTAAGTTTAAATGATTTACTATATTGCTTAATGTTAAAGTCAGGAAATGATGCAGCTGTAGCCATAGCAGAGCATATATCAGGTAGTGTAGAAAACTTTTCTATCTTAATGAATAACAAGGCTATTGCTATCGGTGCAAAGAATTCTAATTTTACAAATCCCCATGGTTTACCCAACGATAATCATTATACAACGTCATATGATTTAGCTTTGATTGCAAGGGCGGCGTTAAAGGAAGATGTTTTTTCAAAAATAGTAAGCACAAAGCAACATACTATTTCAAGACTTTATGGTGATGTAAGAGTCATAAGTAATGGCAATAAAATGCTTACTCAATATCCTGGTGCCGATGGGGTAAAGACCGGTTACACAAAAAAAGCAGGACCTTGCTTAGTATCTTCAGCCACAAAAGAAGACTGGCAAATATTATCAGTTGTATTAAATAGCGATGATATATGGTATTGTTCAAAAAAATTGTTGGATTATGGATTTAAAAAGTATGATAATATAAAAGTAGTTGACAAAAAATTAGCTATAAAACTGGATGTGAAAAAGGGCAAGGATAAGCAAGTTGAAGTTGTTCCCGAAGCGAATTTGTTTGCACCGCTTATGAAAATAGGAAACAAATACGAAAAAGTTAAGTATGTTGAGGAATATCCTAATGAAATAAGGGCGCCTATTAAAAAGAATGATATAGCAGGCGTTTTAAAAGTATATGTCAATAATTTTCTTTTAGGCCAAGTGAATCTGTTATATAATAGAAATGTAGAATCATCAGATATAATTTATAATTTTAAAAGAATAATGAATAGATTTTTATTATAAATAAATTAACAAAAAGAAGAATAGTTGAGGGTGGTTAAATGATAATTGTGAGGAAAGCCGGTAAAGATGATTTACATGATCTTGTTAAATTTTTTATTAACAATGAAATGATTGAAGAGTTTCATAACGACAAAGGGGACTATTATATTTGCGAAGAAAACAATATATTATGTGGCTGCGGAATGTTGATAAAACTTGATAGGTACTGTATAATAAAAAATATTTTCGTAAGCATGGAAAACAGAAGGAAAAAATTAGGGACGGCAATCGCAAAGGCAATGTTAAATGCTGCAGAGCTAGGGGGTGCTAATACAGCTTTATGTGTAGGAGGAAATGAGAAATTTTCAAGTTATTTAAAGTTTAAACAAATAAATATTTTTGATTTGCCGAAAGAAATAAAGTCAGCAATCAAAAACCTCAATAGTAAGAATATTTATATTGTATCATTAGCTGACTATTTTAATTGTACATGCTAGTAAAGTTTAAAAGTTAATATCTTGCTTGCAAATGTCTCTTTCTTAAATAATAGTATTAATAAATAGATAAGGAGGAAGTATTTAATATGGCAAAAATTCGTATTACAGAAACAGTATTGAGGGATGGTCATCAATCTCTAATTGCTACTAGGATGAATACGGATGAGATGATTCCAATACTTGAAAGAATGGATAAGGTTGGATATCACTCTTTAGAAATGTGGGGGGGCGCAACTTTTGATTCTTGTCTTAGGTTTTTAAATGAAGACCCTTGGGAAAGAATTAGAAAAGTAAAATCTATACTAAAAAATACAAAATTACAAATGTTGTTAAGAGGCCAAAATATTCTGGGTTATAAAAATTATTCCGACGATGTGTTGGTAGAGTTTGTAAATAGGTCTTTGGCTAATGGTATAGATATTATAAGAATATTTGATGCACTCAATGATTTGCGAAACATAGAAAAAGCAATAAGGGCTACTAAAAAGTATGGAGGGCATGCTCAAGGTACATTCGTTTATACTATAAGTCCTGTTCATAATATAGAATTATATGTAAATCTAGCAAAAGAAATTGAAAGTATGGGTGCGGATTCACTATGCATAAAAGATATGTCTGGAATAATTACACCCTATATGGCTTATAATTTAGTAAAAGAAGTAAAGAAAAATATAAGCATACCTATTCAATTACATAGTCATTACACAAGTGGTATGGCAAGTATGGCTTATCTAAAGGCTATTGAAGCTGGAGTAGATATAATAGATACGGCTATTTCACCTTTTGGTCTTGGAACTTCACAGCCTGCAACGGAACCTTTGGTAGCGACATTATTTAATACTGAATATGATACAGGCATAGATATTAATTTATTATCAGAAATAGCTGAATATTTTAAAGATGTAAAAGAAAAATACATAGAAAATGGAATTTTAAATCAAAATGTATTTAATGTTGATACTAGGGTATTATCCTATCAAATACCTGGTGGTATGATGTCTAACCTATATTCCCAATTATCTGCACAAAATGCTTTAGATAAGCTAGAAGATGTTTTGGCTGAAGTACCAAAGGTAAGAAAGGATTTAGGGTATCCGCCTTTGGTAACTCCAACCAGCCAAATAGTTGGAACACAAGCAGTTTTTAACGTTGTGTTAGGTGAAAGATATAAGATGATACCTTCGGAAGTTAAGGCCTATGTAAAAGGTTTATATGGCAAACCTACAGTTCCTATTAGCGAAGAAATAAAACAAAAAATCATTGGGGATGAAGAAATTGTAACAGTACGACCTGCTGATTTGTTGCCGCCTCAATTGGATTCAATAAAAAAAGAAATTAAGGAGTATTATGAGCAGGAGGAAGATGTGCTTACCTATGCTTTATTCCCACAAGTTGCAGTGAATTATTTTAAGTTTAGGCAAGCAAAAAAGTATAAAATTGATAGTAATTTGGTAAATAAGGTGGAAAAAACATATCCTGTTTAATGTTAAATTAAAAATTATGGAGGTTTTATGTTAAAAATATTAGTTACTAATGATGATGGTATTAATTCTCCGGGAATATACCATCTTGCTAATAATTTAAAAAAACTAGGATCAGTAACAGTCGTGGCGCCGGAATCCGAAAGGAGTGCAAGTGGTCTTTCTATAACTATGCATAAACCTCTACGTTTAAGTTCTATAGATTCCATAGATAAAAGCATTGATTCATGGAGTATTAATGGAACACCATCGGATTGTGTAAAGTTTGCCTTAGATTTTCTATTAAATGAAAAACCGGATTTAATCGTATCCGGTATAAATCGAGGTTCTAACTTGGGTACGGATATACTCTACTCAGGAACAGTTTCTGCAGCTATTGAGGGGGCAATAAATAGTATTCCTTCTATTGCAATTTCTTTAGATACATTTGAAAATGTTGATTTTAACAGTTATGGAAAAATTGCTTTAAGTTTATGCAAACAAATATATGAAAAAAAAATGGAGAAAGGTCTTGTATTAAATATAAACTTTCCACATGCCCCTTTGAATAGTATTAATGGTATCAAAGTAACAGAATTGGGAGTCAGAAAGTATAAGAATTGTTTTGTAAAAAGAAAAGACCCTAGAGGTAAAAATTATTTTTGGTTGGCAGGTGAACTAGACGACTCTGATAATAATGAATCTGATACTGATATCAATGCTATAAAAAATAATTATATATCTATCACTCCAATTAAAATTGATCTTACAAGCTATGAGACAATTGATAAATTGAATAATTGGGGTCTAAATATTGAGTCTTAATAAAAATATTTAATTTTTAAGATGGATTCAGCTTAGTTAGCTAGGTCCATCTTTTTTTGATATAAAATTTGATGATAAAGATTGAGTAAAAAATAGAATTTAAACAAATGCGAAAAGTTATTGAAATAATACTGCCAGTAATATATACTGAAAATGAAGGTAAAATTGCAAGAACTAAAAAAATATTAAAAAAATGAAATTTATATTGCATTTTATTAAAGGGGGTTTTTAAATGAGCAATATAGAAGAAGTCACTGAAAAGCTTGTAATTATTAAAGGTTGGTGCAAAGGTTGTGGTATCTGTGTAGAGTTTTGTCCAAAAAATGTGCTGACACTTAATGAAGGGAAAGTAGAGATTACGGATATTGAAAAATGTATCCAATGTGGACAATGTGAATTAAGATGTCCTGATTATGCAATATATCTTGGGGGGAAGAAAAATGAAATGTAAGGAATTGTTAATGCAAGGTAATGAGGCTTGCGTGGAGGGAGCAATAACCGCAGGTATGAGATTTTTTGCCGGTTATCCAATAACACCCTCTACAGAAATTGCAGAAATATCTTCTGAAAAACTTCCACTTATTAAAGGCAAGTTTATACAAATGGAGGATGAAATAGCAAGTATGGCGGCAACAATAGGTGCATCATTGGCTGGGTTAAAAAGTATGACAGCTACTTCGGGGCCGGGTTTTTCCTTAAAACAGGAGAATATAGGTTATGCAGCTATTGCTGAAGTTCCATGTGTAATTGTTAATGTGCAAAGAGGAGGCCCTAGTACTGGACTACCTACTTCACCGGCTCAAGGTGAAATAATGCAATCTAAATGGGGGACCCACGGGGATCATCCAATAATTGTAGTAGCTCCTTCATCAGTTAAGGAAACCTACGACTTAACTATCAGAGCATTTAACCTTTCTGAAAAATATAGAACTCCCGTTATTATATTAATGGATGAAATAATAGGGCATATGAGAGAAAAGGTAGTACTTATGGATTCCCCGGAAATTGAGATTATAAATAGAAAAAAGCCTACAGTAAGCAAAGAGAATTATATGCCATTTAAAGCCGATGAAGATTTTGTTCCCCCAATGGCTAATTATGGTGAAGGTTATAATTTTCACGTTACAGGTTTGATTCACGATGAAACTGGTTTTCCAAGCAATAATCCTAAAGTTGCAGATAGTTTAATAAGAAGACTTGAAGACAAAATTGAGAAGAATAAAGAAGATATAGTTAAATGGGAAGAAAAAGATACAGAAGATGCTGAGGTAATTATTTTATCAATTGGGTGTGTTGCTAGGGCAGCTGATGCGGCAATGAAAATACTTAGAAAAAAAGGCTATAAGGTTGGAACTTTTAGGCCAATAACTGTTTGGCCTTTCCCTGAAAAAAGATTGAAGGAACTATCGGAAAAAGTTAATACTATAATTGTAGCTGAAATGAACCTTGGTCAAATGGTTTTAGAAGTAGAAAGAATCTGCAAATGTTCATGCAAAATTGAAAGAGTGAATAAAGTAAACGGTGAAATAATTACACCTGAAGAAATAATTACTAAGATTGAGGAGGTGCTATAATATGCCAAGTACAATAGTCAGCAAATATTTTAGAACTAATAAACTCCCTCAAATATGGTGTCCCGGTTGTGGCCATGGAATAATTACAAGGGCAATAACTATGGCAATTGATAAATCCGCTTTTGAAAAAGAAAAAATATGTATAGTATCTGGTATAGGATGTTCATCAAGAGCTACTGGATATCTAAATTTTGATACACTTCATACTACACATGGTAGAGCCATTGCATTTGCAACAGGTATCAAGTTGGCAAAACCTGAATTGAAAGTTATAGTTGTAACTGGTGATGGTGATTGTACAGCTATTGGTGGAAACCACTTAATTCATGCTTGTAGAAGGAACATAGATATAACGGCAATAGTATTTAATAATAATATTTACGGAATGACAGGTGGCCAGTATTCTCCTACAACTCCAAGATTTGATAAGGGTACAACTGCGCCATATGGAAATATTGATAAAGCTTTCGATATCCCAAGTCTTGCTGCCGCTGCAGGTGCTACATATGTCGGTAGGTCAACGGCTTATCATGCAAATCTTTTAATTTCCTTAATAGAAAAAGGACTTAAAAATAAAGGTTTTTCACTTATTGAGGCAATAAGCGATTGCCCTACCTACTATGGAAGAAAGAATAAAAAAGGTGATGCAGTTGATATGCTCAAATGGCAAAAAGAAAAAGCGGTTAATATTTCCGCAGCGTCAAAAATGAATCCCGAGGCTTTAGAAGGTAAATTCCTAATCGGTGAGTTTAAAAATATTTCTGAACCCGAGTATACCAGTGAGTATCAAAAGATAATTGATAGCCTTGGAAAGGAGATTAGTAATGAATAAGTACGAAGTTAGATTAAGCGGTTCCGGTGGCCAAGGTTTGCTTCTATCCGGTATTATTCTTGCAGAAGCAGCTATCTTAGATGGGAAAAATGCTATTCAAAGCCAGTCCTATGGTCCGGAAGCAAGAGGTGGGGCAAGTAAGTCTGAGGTTATAATTGCAAACGAAGTTATTGATTTTCCCAAAGTAAGGGATTGTGATGTTTTGTTATCCCTTACACAAAAATCATATGATGAATATTGCTCAGGGCTAAAAAATGATGGTATATTAATTTTAGATAACAGCGTAGACTTTGAGCAAGGTAAGGCCAAAATTTATTCTGTTCCCATAATTGATACGGCTATTAATAAAATTGGTAAAACATTTGTAACAAATATAGTTGCTTTAGGCGCTTTAGTAGCTATAACGAACTTAGTATCAAAAGATGCATTAGAAAAAGCAGTTTTATGTAGAGTTCCAAAAGGAACAGAAGAGTTAAACAAAAAAGCTTTATTAGCAGGTTTTGAAATAGGAGAAAAATCATTAAAAAACATTAGGTAGGTCAGACTATGAATGAAAATTTAGATTTTATGAGAAAAATTCAACAGTCTTTCTCCGGCTTTAGTAAGGGTCAAAAAATGATAGCTGAATATATAATGAATAATTATGATAAGGCAGCTTTTATGACTGCTGCAAAACTTGGAGAAAAAGTAGGAGTTAGTGAATCCACTGTGGTAAGATTTGCTCATGTTTTGGATTTTGAAGGATATCCACAAATGCAAAAAGTTTTGCAGGAAATATTAAGAACAAGACTTACTACTGTGCAAAGAATAGAATTATCTTCTGATTATACAAATGAAGAAAATATATGTAAAAGAGTACTAAAGGCAGATATGGATAATATTAGGACAACAATGAACGATATAGATTTAGAAGCATTTGATGATGCTGTAAATAGTATTATTGACGCAAAGCATGTTTATATAGTTGCCCTAAGAAGTTCAAGGGCTCTTGCAGACTTTTTAGTATTTTATTTAAATTTAATACGTGGTAATGTTCATATGGCAACCCATTCCATATCTGATATATTTGAAGTGTTGTTTAGAGTTGGAAAAAATGATTTGGTAATAGGAATAGGTTTTCCAAGATATTCGTCTAAAACAATTGAAGCCTTAGATTATGCAAAATCTCAAGGTGCAAAAGTATTAGCTATAACCGATAGTTTACTTTCCCCTTTAGCATCTTATTCTGATTTTACCCTAGTAGCAAAAAGTAATATGGAGGCTTTTGTTGATTCTTTGGTAGCACCCCTTAGCCTACTTAATGCATTAGTAGTCGCAGTAGGTATTAAGGAGAAAAATAAAGTATCTACCTCTTTCGCAAAGCTGGAAGACATATGGGAGCAATATAAGATATATTCATATAAGGATAAAAATCACTAAGTAGTTTAAAATATTATAAATATAGAAGGATTTTGAGTGTTTTTATAGAATAATTTCAATATAACCTAAAGCAGGTTAAAAATATTAAGATTTTAAAGCAAAGATGCTTTAGGTATAATATGTTTTAGGAGGTCTGCTAAATGGCTGACAAAGATAATTTAAACCCACTATTAAATGCTCAAAAACAGGTTAAAGAAGCTTGTGATAAATTGGGCATGGATCCCGTTGTGTATGATATTTTAAAACAGCCCTTAAGAGTTTTAGAAGTAGCAATACCTGTTAAGATGGATGATGGCTCTTTAAAAGTATTTACAGGTTATAGGGCTATGCATAATGATGCCGTAGGACCCGGGAAAGGTGGTATAAGGTTCCACCCTGGTGTCAACCGAGAAGAGGTTATGGCCTTATCAATTTGGATGACATTTAAATGCTGTGTAACTGGCATACCATATGGCGGTGGAAAAGGTGGAGTTATTGTTGACCCTTTGAAATTGTCTCAAGGTGAATTGGAAAGGTTGTCTCGTGGCTACATAGATGCAGTATACAAGCTAATTGGTGATCAAATTGATATACCGGCACCGGATGTGGGTACTAACGGTCAAGTAATGGCCTGGATGGTTGATGAGTATAATAAATTGACAGGCAAAAGTTCTTTAGGAGTTATCACTGGTAAGCCTATTGAATTTGGGGGTTCAAAAGGTAGAACTGCAGCTACTGGCTTTGGAGTAGCGGTTACAGCTAGAGAAGCTGCTAAGAAAATAGGCATTGATTTTAATGGTGCTAGCATTGCTTTACAAGGTTATGGTAATGTAGGTAGTCATACTGCAATTAATTTGAATAAACTCGGTGGAAAAATTGTTGCTGTTTGTGAGTGGAATGGAACCATTTATAATGAAGACGGTATTGATGTACATGCTTGTGCAGATTATATGAAAAAAAATAAAACCCTTCTTGGCTTCCCGGGAGCAAAAGAAATCACAAAAGAAGAATTCTTTGCACTTCCGGTAGATATTTTAGTACCTGCTGCTTTAGAAAATGAAATCACAGGCGAAGTTGCTAAAACCATACAGGCTAAGCTTATATGTGAAGCCGCAAATGGCCCCACTACCCCTGATGGTGATGAGGTTATAAACTCAAGGGGAATTTTGCTAACGCCGGATATACTAACTAATGCAGGTGGTGTTACAGTATCTTATTTTGAATGGGTACAAAACTTACATGGTTATTATTGGTCAGAAGAAGAAATTGAGGAAAAAGAAGAAATTGCTATGGTTGATGCTTTTAACGCAATATACGAAATAAAAGAAGAGTACAATGTGCCAATGAGAACTGCGGCTTATATGTTTTCAATAAAGAAGGTTGCAGATGCTATGAAAGTAAGAGGTTGGTATTAATAAAAACAAAAAAACCTGTTCTTAAGAACAGGTTTTTTTTTGGAAGAATAGAGGCAAAATTTATGTTATACGATGTTATTGTAATTGGCGGAGGCCCATCAGGCATGATAGCTGCCGGTACTGCTGGAAGTCTTGGTAAGAAAGTGCTATTATTAGAGAAAAATGAAAAGCTAGGTAAGAAACTTTACTTGACCGGAAAGGGAAGATGTAATATAACAAATACGGCATCTTTAGATGATTTTTTAAAAAAGATTCCTAGAAATTCAAAGTTTTTATATAGTAGCTTCAATAAATTTTTTAGCCAAGATTTAATAGAATTATTAAACAATTTGGGTTTAAAGACAAAAGTTGAAAGAGGAAATAGGGTTTTTCCTTTTTCCGACAAATCCAGTGATGTTATAAAAAGTTTAGAACATTATTTGTTGCTAAATAATGTTACAGTAAAAGTTAATAAGAGAGTATCATCAGTTATTTTTAAAGATAAAATAGTAAAGGGTGTAAAGTTATCCAATGGAGATAATATAAAGGCAAAATCACTTATAATAGCAACTGGTGGATTGTCTTACCCTTTAACGGGTTCTGATGGTGATGGTTTTAAATTTGCTGAAAGCTTAGGCCATAAAATAACTGAATTAATGCCCTCTTTAATACCTTTGCTAGTAAAGGAAGAGGAAGTAAAGGAAGAGGAAGTAAAGGAATTGCAAGGGCTAACTTTAAGAAACGTTAAACTTTTTGTTAAATCCAATAGTAAGATAATTTTTGAGGATTTTGGAGAAATGGTATTTACCCATTTTGGTTTGTCAGGTCCACTGATACTATCAGCAAGTGATTGTGTGGTAAGAGAAATAAACAATGGTAAAAAAATAAAGATTATAATAGATTTAAAACCTAATTTAGATTACAAGGATTTAAATGAAAGATTGCTAAATGATTTTAAATTATTCAGCAATAAACAATTTAAAAATTCTTTAAATAATCTTTTACCAAAAAAAATGATAGCATTTATAATTAAATTATCAGATATACCGGAAAGGAAAACGGTCAATTTAATAACTAAAGAAGAAAGAAAAAAATTGGCCTTTATATTAAAGAATATAAGTTTTCAAGTAGTAGGGCCAAGGCCAATATCTGAGGCTATAATAACATCTGGAGGAGTTACAATTGATGAAATCAATCCTAAAACCATGGAATCAAAGGTTTTGAAAGGTCTTTATTTTGCAGGGGAAGTAATTGATGTACATGGTCTTACAGGTGGATATAATTTGCAAATTGCTTTTTCAACCGGTTATACAGCAGGATACAATGCATGACTATAATTGTTAAATTTTGAGCATTATAGTACTAATATAAAAATTTAAAGGTTAGTATTGAAAAATACTACTTGATTTAAAGAGGGATATTGTATGAGTTCAAGAATAGATAACAAAAGCAGGCTGTTTATTGGTAAGTGGGAAAGTGTGGGCGATAAGATTATAAAAACCCTGAAGTACTTATTTGTTATTGCATTATTTTCTCAATTCCTGAGTTTATTTACAATTGATGGTTTGCCACCTAATTCTACATTAAAAATGGAAGGAAAAGCAATTATTGAAAACTTGTTTGAATATACAGAAGGTGAAATTGTATTAAAATTTGAAAAGTTTAATGATAAGGATTTTCCCAAAATAATGATTAACGGTATAGAGCGTATAGTGGTTGATAAAGAATTAATAACATTAAAAGTAAATGATGCTGATATAATAGAAGTTGATGGAACTAGCTGTTTAGATATAATTAATATTTCCATCTTCAGTGTTAGTGATAGTATAAATATACCTAAAGCCAATTTAAGCTATAATATAAATAAAAACTTAGTCTACTTATTTAGAGTTAAAATGAAATCCAAGGAATAGTTGTAGTATAATATACATAATTAATTCTTTACTTAATAAGGGGGTAAAAAATTGCATACTGTTATTGCCATAGATGGACCCGCCGGTGCTGGAAAAAGCACAGTTGCAAAGATAATATCACAAAAATTATCATATTGTTATATTGATTCTGGGGCTTTGTTTAGAGCTATTACTTTAAAAGTCATAAAAAAAGCTGTAGATATGAAGGATATTAATTCTATAGTTAATATAGCAAAGAATGCAGAAATAGATTTTTATGATGAAAAAACATTCTTAGATGGAAAAGATGTTAGTACGGATATAAGGGATAATGCCGTAAATTTAAATGTGTCTTATATAGCTAAAATAGGAAAGGTAAGAAGTATAGTTGAGGATTTACAAAAAAAAATAGCAATCGGGAAAAATGTTGTCGTTGACGGAAGAGATATAGGTACTACTATATTTCCAAATGCACAAGTAAAATTTTTTTTGATTGCATCTGTTGAAGAACGAGCAAGGCGAAGATTATTAGAGTTAAATTCTCATAAAAATTTGTATAATTTAGATGATATAATAGATCAAATATCAAAGAGAGATGAAATTGATAGCAATAGAGATATATCCCCTTTAAAGAAAGCTGATGATGCTATAACCATAGAGACTGATGGTAAAAGCATAGAAGAAGTTGTAAGTGAGATGTTAGACAAGATAGAAGATTATATGGCAAATTTGAAATAAAAGCTGTACTAAACAGGGGGTAAAAAAATGTTATATAAAATAGCTAGACTTATTATGAAACCATTTTTCTTTCTTTTTTATAATATACAGGTTGAAGGCATTGAAAATATGCCCACAGAGAGTGGTTATATAGTTTGTGGTAATCATGTAAAGGCTATTGATCCGATAATTATGGCAGTCGCATTACCATGCAAAATACACTTTATGGCAAAAAATGAATTGTTTGAAAATAAAATACTTGAGTTCTTGCTATATGCGGTAGGGGCATTTCCGATAAAAAGAGGAGAAGCAGATTTAAGGAGTATTAAAACATCTTTAAGATTATTAAAAAACAATAAAAATATTGGAATCTTTCCCGAGGGAACAAGAAATATATCAAATGAATTAAAAGCAGAACCTGGTATCGCCATGCTTGCAATTAGATCAAAAAAAAATATATTACCTATTTCTATTGTGTCAAACTATAAACTATTTAATAAAACTAGAATTATTATAGGGGATGTTATATACTTAAAAGAGTTTTATGATATAAAATTAAAAAATACAGATTATATAAATATAAGCACTATGGTAATGGAAAAAATATACGCTTTGCAGGAGTAATCACATGGAAATTCAAATTGGGGAAGATTCAGGCTTTTGTTTTGGTGTAAATAATGCTGTAAACCAAACAATAAAAGTATTGGAGGAACAAAGAGATAAGAGTATCTATACTTATGGTGAGTTAATCCATAATAAGCAAGTAATAGAAAAATTAACTGCTGCTGGTTTGAAGGTCATTAATAATATAAATGACATAGAAAATAATTCTTCCATAATTATCATCCGCTCACACGGAGTTTCCAAAGAAATTTATAGTAATATAAAAAATTTAAATATAAAATTTATTGATTGCACATGTCCATATGTTGCAAAAATTCATAAGATTGTGAATGAACATTATAATAAAGGATATAAAGTGCTGATTGCAGGTGATAAGTATCATCCTGAAGTTATAGGCATTAATGGATGGTGCAATAATGAGGCTATCGTTATACAGAATGAAAAAATAGTAGACAATCTTTATCATTATGATAAAATATGTTTAGTTGCACAAACTACAATTACTTCAGCTTTATGGGATCAGATTGCTAATGGGGTAAAAGAAAGATTTGACAAGGCAAAAATATTTAATACTAGATGTAAGGCTACTGAAAGCAGGCAAAATGCTGCGAAAACTTTGGCACAAAAAGTTGATTCTATGATAGTAATTGGTGGATACAATAGTTCCAATACAATTAAATTATATGAAATATGCAAGGAAAATTGTAGCAATACTTATCATATTGAAACACCTGATGAAATTTCATGTGAATTATTTAAAAATATAAAAAGTGTTGGAATAACAGCAGGGGCTTCGACACCTAATTGGATAATAAAGGAGGTAATAAACAAGATGAATGACTTAAACAAAGAAAACAAAATAGAAAATTCAAATGATAGCCATGTAGAGGATTTGAACGATAATTTTGATGAGATTTTAGAAGATAATAAAGCAGAAGATTTAAATGAAAATATCGATGAAATCTTAAATAATAATTCAACGGAAGAATTAACTACAGGTGAGGAAGACAAAAAAGATAACGATTTAAAAGAAAACCTAATGGAAGAGTATGAAAAAAGCCTTGTAAGGCTAAGAGAGGGGGATACAGTTAAGGGGACTGTATTATCATTAAATGAAGATGAAGTAATTGTAAATATTGGATATAAAGCCGATGGGATTATAAATAAAAAAGATTTATCCTCTGAAAATGATGTAATACCTTCAGAAATAGTTAGTATCGGCGATGAAATCGAAGTAAAAGTCGTGAGAATTAATGATGGAGAGGGAAATGTAGAATTATCAAAAAGATTGGTAGAGTTAGATAAAAATGTTTTAAGGCTTGAATCCGCTTTTAATGAAAATTCGACCGTAACAGGGAAAGTTAAAGAAATCGTAAGAGGTGGAGGCTTAGTAGAGATATACGGTGTTATGAGTTTTATGCCTGCTTCATTATTTGATTTACGGTATGTAAATGATTTAGATTCATTTAAAGATAAAGAAGTAAGCGTTAGAATAATAGAATTTAGCAAGGAAAATAAAAAAATAATTGTATCTCGGAAAGCCCATATCATAGAAGAAAGAAAAAAATTACAAGAAAAGTTTTGGGAGATGGCTGAAGAAGGTAAAAAAATTCCCGGGGAAGTAAAAAGGCTTACAGATTTTGGTGCCTTTGTAGATATAGGTGGTTTAGATGGACTTATTCACATATCAGAACTATCTTGGAGTAGGGTTAATCATCCATCAGAGGTTTTAGAACCAGGGGATAAAGTAGAAGTAGTTATACTTTCTTTGGATAAAGAAAAAAATAAAGTCTCATTAGGATTAAAGCAAACCATACCGGAACCTTGGACAACAATTGAAGGCAAGTATAATATTGGTGACATAATTGATGTTAAGATAGTAAGATTTGCGAATTTTGGTGCCTTTGCTGAAATAGAACCCGGTGTAGATGGCCTTATTCATATATCACAGATTTCTGAAGAGAGGATTGACAAACCATCACAAGTATTGGAAATTAATGAAATAGTAAAAGTTAAAATAATAGATACTAATATAGCTGAAAGAAAAATGAGCTTAAGTATTATTGAGGCTGCGGAAGAAAATTAGCTTATAAATTATTTACGATCCACATAAGATTTTATGATTTTATCTATAAATTGAGTGTGGATTAATTTTTTATACAAATGTTTTTTTATGTATATCTTTATTATAAAAAAAGGGTTTTTTGTTTTTTATAAGAATATATTACTTGGAGCTTAATTTATATTTACTTTAGCATAAAAAAATATAGACAGGAGGTCAGGGGATGAGAATAGAAAACCATCCGATTCTTACTTTTGAGAAAGGCAAAAAAGTAAAATTTACCTACAACGGACAAGAAATGGAGGGATATGAAGGTGAACCAATAGCAGCTGCACTTCATGCACAGGGTATCGTGGTTTTGGGTTATAGCCCTAATCGTAATAGGCCTCGAGGTTTTTATTGTGCCATCGGAAATTGCTCGTCATGTTTAATGGTTGTAAACGGCAAACCAAATGTTAGAACATGTGTTGAAAAACTTGTAGAAGGTGCAGTTGTAGAAACACAAAAAGGGAAAGGTGATTTAGTATGATAAAAACAGATATTGCTATCATCGGTGCCGGACCTGCAGGCATTTGTGCCGCTATCAATGCCGCGGCTTCCGGTGCAGAGGTTATTGTTCTAGAGCGTGACAGCCAATTCGGCGGACAGCTTATAAAACAGACGCATATGTTTTTTGGTTCACAAAAACAACACGCCTCAAAAAGAGGTATTGACATTCCCAGTATATTAGCTAAAGAAATGGAAGAGTACGGAGATAAAATAAAAATATTACTAGATGCAACTGTTTTAGGACTTTATGAAGATGGGGTTCTTACTGTTGAAAAGGGAGACGAGTATCTAAAAATAAAAGCAAAGTCAATTATTGTAGCTACAGGTGCTTCAGAAAAGTTTCCTGCCTTTCCTAATAATGACTTGCCGGGTATATACGGAGCTGGTGCTGTACAAACACTAATGAATGTATATGGGGTTATACCTGGTAAAAGTGTATTTATGGCTGGAGCAGGAAATATTGGTTTAATAGTTAGTTATCAATTGATACAAGCAGGTGTAAAGGTTAAAGGTGTAATTTGCAGAAGCCCAAAATATGGTGGTTATGCAGTACATGCTTCGAAACTTATGAGAATGGGTGTACCGCTTATGCCTCAGCATCGGGTAATCTATGCACATGGTAAGGACAAGCTGGAAAGGATAACTTTAATAAAGATGGATGAAAGTAAAAAAGAAATCCCCGGTACAGAATTTGATATAGAAACAGACGTGCTTTGTATTTCTACCGGGTTAACTCCGCTAGGAGAAATTTTATGGCAAATTGGCTGTGAAATGAAATATATTCGTGAATTAAGTGGACATGTGCCTGTAAGAAGTGAGGAAATGGAAACCAGTATTCCGGGTATTTTTGTTGCAGGTGATGTAGCCGGAATAGAGGAAGCAAGCAGTGCTATGGTGGAAGGAAGACTTGCAGGGCTTTGCTGTGCTAAAAAACTAGGATTTACAAACCCGAATTATGATCTTTTAAAAGAAGATTATTTAGAGCAACTTTACGATTTAAGATCTGGTCCTGAGGGGGACTCCATTCGTAGAGGCTTGGCTAAAATTGTTGTATAAGGAGTGTGAAGAAATGCTAAAAAACACTGGAATTCCTACTGAAAAAGATTTGGAATCGGTAATTCCACCTAAAGAAAGGCTGGAAAAAGGACCGGTTGCTATAATTGAATGTTTTGAAAATATTCCTTGCAACCCTTGTTATACTTCATGCCCGAGGGGTGCTATAAAAGAATTTGAAGATATTAATGATAAGCCGCAATTAAATTTTGATATATGTAATGGTTGCTCAATATGTGTTTCCCATTGCCCAGGACTTGCGATTTTTATTGTTGACGAAAGCTACTCTGATACTGAAGCTTTGGTTAAGATTCCTTATGAGCTTTCTCCACTTCCCTTAGAAGGTACTTATGTAACTGGACTTGATAGAAGTGGTAAACCTGTTTGTAGGGCAAAAGTTATAAAAGTTCAAAACCCTAAGTTTCAAGATAGGACACCGATAATTTCCATAGCTGTACCTAAAGAACTATCTATGACAGTTAGATTTTTAAACCTTGATGATTATTATAGCGATAATACTACAATTTGTCGTTGTGAAGAAGTTACATTAGGCGAAATAAGAGAACTAATTAGAAAAGGCTACCAGACGGTTGATGAGATTAAAAGAATAAGCAGGTGTGGTATGGGACCTTGTCAGGGTAGGACTTGTCAACAATTGATAATGGAAGAGATAGCCAAAATGACGGGACAATGTGTAGAAGATATTAAGGTTCATACTTATAGACAACCTACTTTACCAATTAAACTTGGGAAGTTTGTTGGAGGTGAAAATAATGAATAAAACTGCAAGTGTTGTTATAATAGGAGGGGGTATTTCAGGATGTGCCATAGCATATAATCTTGCAAAAAAAGGCGTAAAAGATGTAATCATAATCGAAAGAGAATACCTATCAAGCGGTGCAACAGGCAGATGCGGTGCAGGCATACGTATGCAATGGGGAACAGAAATGAATTGTAGGCTCGCCAAATATAGTGTGGAATTTTTTGAAACTGCTAATGAAGTTTTAGAATATGATGGCGATGTTGAATTTAAACAAGGTGGATATCTTATAATTGCAGCAACGGATAAGGAGGTTGATCAGTTTCATAAAAATATCGCCTTACAAAATAGCTTGGGGATTCCATCAAGATATATAACACCACAAGAAGCTAAAGAAATAGTACCTCATATGGATGAAACACAAATTTTAGGTGCTGCTTTTAATCCAAAAGATGGTCACCTTAATCCTTTTCATACAACTCAGGCTTACGCTGATGCTGCAGTACGATTAGGTGTGGAAATCATGAAGTTTACCGAAGTTACTGCTATAGATGTAGAAAACGGGAAAATAAAAGGAGTTCATACGGATAAAGGTTATATAAGCACTCCAATTGTAGTAAATGCTGCTGGTGGATATTCTCAGCTTATCGGAGATATGGTAGGTATAGAATTGCCTCTATTTTCAGAAAGACATCAGATATTGGTTACCGAGGCTGTTGCTCCAATGCAGGGGCCCATGTTTATGTCTTTTTCACAAAATATATATTGTCAACAAACACCTCATGGCAGCTTTATTATGGGCAGAGGGGATCCAAACGAGGCGAGAGATTTAAGGATTACATCAACATGGGGATTTCTTGAAGAAATGGCCAAGACCTGTATAAGATTTCTTCCACCACTGAAAGAACTGAGAATGGTAAGACAATGGTCAGGCCTTTACAATATGTCACCAGATAGACAACCTATTTACGGTCCGGTAGAAGGATTGGAAGGATTTTTCCTAGCCTGCGGTTATAGTGGACATGGATTTATGTTTGGCCCTGTTACTGGTGTTGTAATAGCAGAGTCCATATTAGGAGAAAAACATACTATCCCTGTAGATGCACTAGGACTTGATCGTTTTGAAAAAGGTTTAATGGTCTATGAACCATCAGTTGTATAAAACTTTCGAAATATAGAAAAGGGAGGGCTATTATTATGAAAGTTGTTTCAACCAAACCTGAGCTATGTATTGGCTGCAGAGCTTGTGAAGAAGCTTGTGCGAAAACAAATTTTAAATCCACAAATACTGAAAAATCTATGATAAAAATTACAGAATTAGATAATGGAGAGTTCGATATAAATGTTTGTAATCAATGTGGTGAGTGTATAGAAATATGCCCTGTTATGGCTATTAGTAGAAATAGTAAAGGTATAGTTGTTATAGATAAAGATAAATGTGTACAGTGTTATGCATGTGTTGGTTTTTGTCCAATATTAGCAATGAGATATCATAAAGAAATTTTCGGACCTTTTAAATGTATATCATGCGGAGCATGTACTAGGGCATGTCCTACCGGCGCAATCTTTATGGAAGAAGTATAGGAAAGGGGGGAAATACAGATGGAATGTAAGAGAATGAACATAAATGAAATAAAAAAGCAGCGTGTGAAACTACACGAAAGCAGTTATGAGCCTAAAGATATTTATAGAGGTTATGCTGATAGATCTCTCTATGTGAATATTTCTACTAATGAAGTAAAAGTAAAAGAAATATCTGCCGATATGAAAGAAAAGTTTACTGGTGGTAGAGGCTATGGTATGAAATACCTTTGGGATGCTGTAAATGCTGATACGAGATGGGACAGTGAAGAAAATGAAATAATAATTGCTCAAGGTCCTATAGGCGGTATTACTCAATACCCCGGCTCCGGCAAGTCCTATGTTGTTACAATTTCGCCTTTGACAGATTTACCTGTAGATAGTAATGTTGGTGGTTTTTTTGGACCCCTCTTTAAATTTTGCGGATTTGATGCCTTAGAAATTCAAGGTAAGGCTAATAATGATGTAATAATATTTATAGACGGAGTTAATCATAAAGTCACAATAGAAGAAGCGCCGGCTGAGTGTGCCAATAGTCACATTCTTGCTGAAACCCTTACTGAGATGTATGCTGATTCTGAAGAAGATAAAATGAATGTTTCTGTGGTATCAGCAGGAAATGGTGCGGAGCACTCTAGATTTGGAATACTGAATTTTTCTCACTATGATCTTAGGAGAAAAAAATGTAAGTTAAAACAGGCAGGCAGGGGTGGAACAGGAACAGTATTTAGAAATAAAAAAATAAAAGCTATAGTTGTAAAAAAAGATAATATAAAAGGAGATTTAAATAATCCTTATGATTTAGATACTATTAGCAAATTAGGAATTAAACTTCATAGGGAAATATATGAAAATGATACAAAGCAATGCTGGATGAGGGTACATGGAACTACTCAATTAGTAGATGCTATGAATGCACATGATCTATTACCGGTAAATAACTTTCAATACGGTGAGCATCCTGATGCACCCAAAATAGGCAAAAAATCCTTTGAAGTTATATTTGATAGAAGCAATGTTGATGGTTGCTGGTACGGCTGCACTTTACAATGTGCCCATGCTATTTCAGAATTACCAATAAAAACGGGGCCATATAAAGGTCAGGTCGTATTTACCGACGGTTCAGAATATGAAACTCTTGGAGGCTGCGGTTCAAATTGTGGCATATTTGATCCTTACCAGGTATCTGAAACAAACTTTTACTGTGATACCTATGGTATTGATACTATTTCCTTTGGTACAACCTGTGGTTTTTTAATGGAATGCTATGAAAGAGGAATAATAGATAAAGAAATTACCCAAGGCCTTGAATTAAACTTTGGTAACTGGGAAGCACAAATGGAAATGTTGCATCAGATGGCAAGGGGAGAAGGATTTGGAGTTATAGCTGGTCAAGGTATTCATAGATTAAAAAAATTGTTTGTAGATAAGTATGGCGCAGACAAGGATTTCTTACACGATATTGGTATGGAGACAAAGGGACTTGAGTTTTCTGAGTATATATCAAAAGAATCTCTTGCACAACAGGCTGGTTACGGTACTGCAAACAAAGGACCCCAACATGATGAAAACTGGCTTATCTTCATGGACATGGTAAGAAATCAGATACCTACATTTGAAGATAAAGCTGAAGCACTATTTTACTATCCTCTTTTCAGAACTTGGTTTAGTATAATGGGCTTATGTAAGCTACCTTGGAATGATATTATGCCTTCAGACAACCATTTGACGGATGAACCCGCAAAGGTTCCAGAGCATGTTGATAACTATGTAGAATTATATACTGCAGTTACAGGAAAGGAATTTTCTAAAGATTTAATGCTAAAACAAAGTGAAAAGGTATATAACCTACAAAAAGTATTTTGCTTAAAGATGGGCAAGGGATTAAGAGAGTATGATTATATCCCATATAGGGCAATGGGGCCAGTGACCAAGGAAGAATACGAATCCAGGGCAGAGCGCTACGATGGTCAGCTTAAGGAGATAATAGGTATTGATCCTGAAGGTATGTCAACAGAAGAAAAAATAAAAGAAGTAAGAAAATATAGGGAATCCCAATATCAAACTTTACTAGATGTGGTTTACAAACGAAGAGGTTGGACAAAACAAGCAATACCAACACTAGAAAAATTGCAAGAATTGGGGATTGACTATCCTGATGTAGTTGAGGTTGTTAAAAAGTTTCTATAAACGAAACCGTAATTTGTGTAAGGGGCGAATATTTTATGGAGGTAATATGGTAATAGTAAATGGAAAAGAAATGATTTGGGAAAATGGCATGACTGTCTTGGATGCCATAAAATTCACAGATTATGTAGAATACAACTATCCTATTTTGATTGTTCACTTAAATGATGTAAATGTAAAAAGTAAAGAATTTGATATTACACCGATAAATGATGGTGACATAATAGAAATTTTTCAACCCCTTGACGGTGGATAAAGCGTTAAAAGCTCGAAGTAAAAAAACTTCGAGCTTTTAATATGAAAATTTTTATTACAAATTATTATTTATTTGTTGAATTATATTTGCTTTTTTGTAAATAATAATAATGACCTCACAAAATACATTGAGACCCCCTTTACATTCTACTATTGTGATATATACTAAGTATATATCACATCTTTTTTTAAAACTGATATTAGGCTAAAATAACTTATGTAATCTTATTAATAACACAAAAGGGGATAGGACATGCTGGGCGACTACGAAATTTTTAAAAAAAACATTCTAAGGTTAACTGATATTGACCTTTCATCATATAAAGAAAGGCAAATGAAAAGAAGAATAAATTCGTTAATTGACAGGAAAAATCATAAGAGTTATGAATCCTTTTTAAATGCCTTGTCAGTGGACAAACAGCTATATGATGAGTTTATTAATTATTTGACTATAAATGTTTCTGAATTTTATAGGAATCCTAATCAATGGGTTGTCCTAGAAAAAGAAATCATACCTTATTTATTAAGTTTTAATAAAAAATTAAAAATTTGGAGTTCTGCTTGTTCGACTGGAGAGGAGCCTTATTCTTTAGTAATGTTATTATTAAAGTTTTTAAGTGTAGACGAAATTAGGATTTTAGCAACTGATATTGATATTGGTGCTATTAACAAAGCAAAGATAGGGGTATATTCAGAAAAAAGTCTTGCCAATCTACCAAAAGAGTTTATAAAAAAATACTTTAAAAAAGTAAACAACTCATACAAAATAAATGAAAATATAAAAAAATGCGTTGATTTTAGTCATCATAATTTACTAAAAGATAGATATCCATTAGATTGTGATTTAATTGTATGTAGAAATGTTTTAATATATTTTACTGAAAAAGCTAAAGATAGTGTTTATAAAAAATTCAATAAATCATTAAGAGAACATGGGATTCTTTTTGTAGGAAGCACAGAGCAAATTATTATGGCACAAAAATATGAATTTGAGGCTATGAAGACATTTTTCTATAAAAAGATTATAGAAAAAGACTAGTAAGTCAATGGTCGGGGCAACAGGACTTGAACCTGCGGCCTCTTGGTCCCGAACCAAGCACGCTACCAAACTGCGCTATGCCCCGATAAAGTACCTTCACCACTTTATTATATTATACTTTTGAGCATTTAAAGTCAATAGTCACTACTCTAGGTTTTGAACTGTTGTATATGCTAAATTTCTATAGTATAATTAACTGGAATGTGCTCGTACGAGCTATATATGAAAAAGTATTACTTAAGGATGGTGAATTTATGTCATTAGATATGCTTTTGCAACATATGGCAAATGGTATATCGTTAGGTAGCCTATACGCTCTTATTGCAATTGGTTATACAATGGTTTACGGTATACTAAGACTTATAAATTTTGCTCATGGTGATATTTTTATGATGGCTACTTATTTTGCTTTTTACAGTGTTGCTACTTTTAATCTTCCCTGGTATTTGTCTTTTGCAATAGCAATTTTACTTACGGCAGCATTGGGTGTTTTAGTAGAAAATCTGGCCTATAAACCACTGCGCGATGCACCGAGAATATCTATATTAATATCAGCGATAGGAGCTTCTTTTTTAATACAAAACTTAGCGATTATTATTTTTGGTGGAAGACCTAAGGCTTTCCCTGTTTCTGAATTATTTACCAAGGTAATTAAAGTAGGTAATATTTCAATACAAAGATTGTTTTTCATTATACCAATTACAACGATTGTTCTTTTGTTTATGCTATTATATATAATAAATCATACAAAAACTGGTATGGCCATGAGGGCAGTATCGAAAGACCATGAAACTACCAGACTTATGGGTATAAATATTGACAGGACAATTACAGTTACCTTTGGAATTGGTTCAGCCTTGGCGGCTATTGGAGGTATGATGTGGGGACTTAAATTTCCGCAAATTCAGCCTTTAATGGGAGTTGTACCGGGCTTAAAATGTTTTATTGCCGCAGTAATCGGTGGCATTGGCAATATATCCGGCGCTGTAATAGGAGGATTTATATTAGGTGTCGGAGAGATAATGTTAGTTGCTTTGTTACCGAATTTAACCGGTTATAGAGATGCTTTTGCATTTATTTTATTAATTTTAATACTTTTATTCAAACCGACAGGTATTATGGGTGAAAGAATATCGGAGAAGGTGTAACTATGAAAAAAAAGGAATTATATCTTACTATTATATCATTGTTAGTGTTTTTATTTTTTTTGATTTATGCTCATAATAAATTTGATGCATACCAACTACGTATTTTAAACCTTTGTGCTATATATACGGTCCTAGGCTTAAGTATGAATTTAGTTAACGGTTTTACCGGCCTTTTTTCCTTAGGTCACGCCGGCTTTATGGCAGTGGGTGCTTATACTACTGCGCTACTCACACTTCCAGTTGCTACAAAAGCTCAAAACTTCTTTTTAAAGCCCATTATTGAGCCATTGAGTAATGTGGAATGGCCATTTCTTCCTTCATTATTATTTGCCGGTTTATTAACTGCTTTTATTGGGTTTTTAATTGGTGCACCTGCCCTTAGGTTAAAAGGTGACTATTTAGCCATAGCTACTTTAGGTTTTGCGGAAATTATAAGAATCATTATTGTAAATGCACAAAGAGTGACTAATGGTGCTTTAGGTTTAAAAGGCATACCAGCAACGACTAATTTATGGTGGAGCTTTGGCACGGCAGCCTTTACTACTATATTTTTAATTTTATTGGTTAATTCCAGCTATGGAAGGGCATTTAAAGCAATACGAGAGGATGAAATTGCCGCAGAAAGCATGGGAGTTAGTCTTTTTAGGCATAAAGTTCTATCCTTTACTATTTCCGCTTTTTTTGCTGGTATTGGTGGTGGGTTACTTGGTAATTTGTTAGGAACTATTGATCCTGCATTATTTAAATTTACACTGACATTTAATATTTTATTAATAATTGTTTTAGGCGGTGTAGGTAGTATAACAGGTACAGTAATATCTGCTTTTATTGTAACAATAGCTGGTGAAGTTCTTAGATTTTTAGATCAATCAATAAACCTAGGCTTTGTTGTAATACCTGGTATTACAGGAATGAGAATGGTTGTATTTTCCCTATTATTAATGATTGTAGTTCTATTTTATAGCCATGGTCTTATGGGTACAAACGAATTTAGTTGGGATGGAATTATTAATAAATTATCTTATATAAAACCTTTTACAAAAAGGAGAGATTAAAAGATGACAATGATAAGAACCCAAGATTTAACCATGCAATTTGGTGGTTTGACTGCAGTTAAGGATTTTAATTTAGATTTAGGTAAAGGAAAAATAATTGCTCTTATTGGTCCTAACGGTGCGGGAAAGACTACCATTTTCAATATGATAACAAGTGTATATAAACCTACTAAAGGAAGAATATATTTTAAGGAAATAGATATTACGGAGTCAGCGCCTCATTTAGTAACGAAAATGGGTATAGCTAGGACATTTCAAAACATTAGACTTTTTAAAGATTTATCGGTCTTGGATAATGTTTTAATTGCTAACCATCTTCATTTAAAATCTAATGTTTTTGAAGCAATACTCAGAGTTTCAAAATACAAAAAAGAAGAGAGGTTAATGCTGGAAAAAGCCTCAAACTTATTGGATATAGTTGGTTTGTATGATGAAAAGGATGAGAAATCCAGCTCATTGCCCTATGGTAAACAACGAAAACTTGAAATAGCCAGGGCATTAGCCACGAATCCCGAAGTCCTTCTTTTAGATGAGCCAGCAGCAGGTATGAATCCAAAAGAAACGGAAGAGATAACAGCTTTTATAAAACAAATTAGGGATGATTTCAAGCTTACAATATTATTAATAGAACATCATATGCAGGTTGTAATGGACATTTCAGAAGAAATATACGTTTTGGATTATGGAATTACTATTGCAAAAGGTAGTCCATTTGAAATTCAGAACAACGAAAGAGTAATTCAAGCCTATTTGGGGGTGGATGAAGGTGCTTAAGATAGAAAATTTGGTAGTTGCCTACGGTGGAATCGAGGCTCTTAAAGGTATAACATTGGAAGTTGAGGAAAATAAGATTGTTACACTGATAGGTGCAAATGGCGCAGGAAAAAGTACAACCCTGAGGACAATAACAGGTTTAGAAAAACCTAAAAGTGGTAAAATACTCTATAAAGGTACTGATTTAATAAATGTAAAAACTCAAGACATTATAAAAATGGGTATAACCCTTGTGCCCGAAGGGAGAAGGGTATTCCCCAATTTAACAGTACTAGAAAATCTAAAATTGGGTGCCTATTTCAGGAAAGATTTAAATGTAATAAAGGATGACTTAAAATGGGTTTATGATTTATTTCCTAGGTTAAAAGAAAGAAGCTGGCAATTAGCAGGGACTCTATCAGGCGGTGAGCAGCAAATGCTTTCCGTAGGAAGAGCACTTATGTCAAAACCAAAGTTATTAATGATGGATGAGCCTTCTTTAGGCTTGGCTCCATTGATAGTAAAAGATATTTTTAATATTATAAAAGAGATTCATAATCAAGGTGTAACCATTCTTCTCATAGAGCAAAATGCTAATGCGGCTCTTAGAATTGCAGATATAGGTTATGTTCTTGAAACTGGAATAATAAAAAATAGTGGCAAAGGTACGGATTTGCTTAATAATGATGATGTGAAAAAAGCCTACTTAGGCGAAAGCGTAAAAGTAACAAACTAATTGAACTACTGAGTAAAGAGGTAAATTAATGATAAATCCAGGAGATAAGAATATAGAGCAAGATGTTATTAATTATCAAAGAAAAGCTATTGAAAGGATAAGAAATAACAATGAAACTGAACTAAATAAAACTGGTAAAAATAAGTATTATTTCATTATAACATATGGATGCCAGTTAAATAATGCGGATTCAGAGATTTTAAGTGGGATTTTAAAGGACATGGGTTTTACAGCTACTGATGATAAAAACAAGGCAGATGTAATTATATTCAACACATGTTGTGTCAGAGAAAATGCAGAGTTAAAACTATATGGAAATATTGGTGCACTTAAGAACTACAAAAAGGAAAACCCCAACCTCATAATTATCGTATGTGGTTGTATGATGCAACAAGATCATTCAGTGGAAATGATAAAGAAGAAATATAGATTTGTAGATTTAATATTCGGAACTCATAATATTTTTATGTTTCCTGAGCTATTAGAAAAAGTCCTTTGTGAGAAAAACACATTAGTAAGTGTATTAGATTCGGAAGGTCTTATTATAGAGAATTTACCCGTGCTAAGAAAAGATAAGCACAAAGCTTGGGTTACTATTATGTACGGTTGCAATAATTTTTGTTCCTATTGTATAGTACCCTATGTCAGGGGCAGGGAAAGGAGCAGAAAACCGGAATATATAATAGATGATATTAAAAATTTAGCTTTAAACTCTTATAAGGAAATAACCCTACTTGGGCAAAATGTAAATTCTTATGGACAAGACCTTGATTCAGCAATGGATTTCTCCGCGCTTTTAAAACAAATCAATAATATAGATGGCATTGAAAGAATTAGGTTTATGACATCACATCCAAAAGATATTTCAGATGAGCTTATAAAAACTATCAAAGAATGCGATAAGATATGTGAACATTTACATTTGCCGTTTCAAGCGGGCAGTAATAAGATCCTAAGACTAATGAATAGAAAGTACACAAAAGAAGACTATTTGGAAATAATAAGAAAAGTACGAGATAATATGCCCAATATAGCATTAACTACTGATATAATTGTTGGCTTTCCAGGTGAAAGCAACGAAGATTTCGAAGAAACTTTAGATATAGTTAAAGCTGTAGAATTTGATCAAGCCTTTACTTTCATTTACTCAAAAAGGAAAGGAACACCAGCAGCGAATATTAAAGATACAATGACTAAAAAGGAAAAACATAAAAATTTTGATAAGCTAATTGAGGTTCAGAACGCAATTTCTAAAAGAATAAATGATAGGTATTTAGGGAAAATTGTTCAGGTTATGGTTGACGGAACAAGTAAAAATGATTCAACTCGTCTCACTGGTAGGACTAGAACAGGTAAAATAGTTAATTTTACTGATAAAGGCAGCAAAGCTGGGGAACTTGTTTATGTAAAAATAAATGAAGCTTTTTCATGGTTTTTAAATGGAGAAGCTTTATAGTATTACATTAGTTTTTGCTTAATCAGGCCTATCTGTCTCGTTACGGCCTATATTTTTTAGTCCATGGCTAGGGGGGCAATAGCCATAATCTGATCTTGGAGGATTACATCAGTTAGTCCGGTAAAGCTTGAACAATAACAATATAATAATTTTGTAATCATAAAAGCGGCAAAGCCGCTTTTGTACTTTTAATATATTTGTTATAATTGGAATATAACAGACGAGGTGAATTCTATGGCACAACAACTTACACCTATGATGAAGCAATATTGGGATATTAAAAATAAACATAAAGATAAAATAGTATTTTTTAGATTAGGTGATTTTTATGAAATGTTTTTTGATGATGCTTTAATAGCTTCAAAGGTATTAGATATAACATTAACCGGAAGGGATTGTGGTCTAAAAGAAAGGGCCCCTATGTGTGGGATCCCACATCATGCCGCTGATTCCTACATTGCCAAATTAATAGAAAATAATTATAAGATCGCAATATGTGAACAAACCGAAGATCCCGCAATGGCTAAAGGATTGGTAAAAAGAGAAGTAGTGAAAGTAATTACTCCAGGTACCGTTATTAGCAGCAATATGCTTGATGAAAACACTAATAACTATATTATGTCTGCAATGGTATTGGAAAGGTATATAGCCATTTCTTATTTAGATTTATCAACAGGAGAATTCTATTGCACTTATGTAGATGAAAATGATAAAGCATCAATAATTTCTGAAATAAGAAGTGTTAGTCCTTCTGAATTAATCATTAATGTTCCTAAAGAGGGTTTTGAAGTTGAAGCAGAGAATATTATGCAACTTGAAAAAAATTATTATGATTTAAACATAGTTACAGAAAGACTAAAAAAACAGTTTAATGTTAAATCTTTAGAGGGCTTGGGACTAATTAATAAAGCCTTAATTCTAGCTTCAGGTTCCCTACTTTTATATTTAGATGAAGTACAAAAAGCTGCCCTTAAGAACATAATTAGAATAAAGTTTTATAATATTAATAATTATATGATAATTGATCGGAATACATATAGAAATTTGGAAATTTCAGAGACAATCAGGGGTAAGAATAAAAAAGGTACTCTTTTATATGTTTTAGATAAAACTTCAACGTCTATGGGAGCTAGAAAACTTAAACAGTGGATAGAAAAACCCTTGATTCAGCCTAAAAAAATAAGAGAAAGATTGGAGGCAACAGAGGAACTGCTAAATAATTTTCTTTTACGGAAAGAAGTCAAAGATTATCTAAAAAACATATATGATATAGAAAGACTTAGTAGTAGAATTGCACTAGGGATAGCAAATGCTAGGGATCTTATATCCTTTAAAAATTCAATTGTAAACTTACCCATTATAAAGAGCATATTGGAAAATTTTAAATGTGAAGAGCTCAGTCGTATTCATCATGAATTTGATACATTAAATGATTTATTTCATATTATTAACGATTCAATAATAGATGATCCTTCTTATAGTATTAGAGAAGGAAATTTGATTAAAAGAAATTACAATAATGAAATTGATAAATATATGGACATATCAAAGAATGGAAAGCAATGGATTATTAATATGGAGCAAAGCGAAAAAAACTCCACAGGAATAAAATCACTAAAGATCGGTTATAACAGGGTTTTCGGCTATTATATAGAAGTTACGAAATCAAATATAGAAAATGTACCAGAACACTATATACGAAAGCAAACCTTATCAAATGCAGAAAGGTATATAACACCAGAATTAAAAAAACTTGAAGAAACAGTCATAAGCGCTAATGAAAAGTTAATAGAACTTGAATATCAGGTTTTTTTAAATATTAGAGAAGAAATTTCAAAGCATATAAAGAGAATACAAAACACTGCTGTTCTATTAGCTGAATTAGATTGTTTTTGCTCTTTTGCAGAAATAGCACAAAAATATAATTATATCAAACCTGAGGTGGGGGAATCTGGAAGTATAGAAATTAAGGAAGGAAGGCACCCGGTAATAGAACATCAAAATCCAAATACTTTTATACCAAACGATGTAGTATTGGATTGCAATGATAATAGGCTATTAATAATCACAGGGCCAAATATGGCTGGTAAATCCACATATATGAGGCAAACGGCTTTAATTGTTCTTATGTCTCAAATAGGTTCTTTTGCACCTGCCTCTTACGCAAAAATTGGAGTTGTTGATAGAATATTTACCAGGGTAGGTGCCTCGGATGATTTAGCTTCAGGTCAAAGTACATTTATGGTAGAAATGACGGAATTGGCAAACATAATTAATTCTGCAACAGAAAATAGTCTTATAATTCTAGATGAGATAGGAAGGGGTACCAGCACTTTTGATGGCGTAAGTATTGCTTGGGCGGCAATAGAGTATATTTCTGATAAAAATCGCTTGGGATGCAAAACAATGTTTGCAACACATTATCATGAACTAACGGAGCTAGAGAACAAAATAAATGGTATAAAAAATTATTATATAGCAATTGAAGAAAAAGGAAAAGATATAATATTTTTAAGAACTATAAAAAGGGGTGCTATTAGTGGCAGTTACGGGATTCATGTTGCGCGCCTGGCGGGAGTACCAGAAGAAATACTGGACAGGTCTACTGAAATATTAAAGGTTTTAAATAAAACAGGCTTTGATAATAAAATAAACATAACTGAGGCTAAAAGAAAAAAAAGGAATAAACTAAGTGAAAGTCTCGAAGAACCTAACCTGTTTAATTTTAAATATTTTAATGTTGTCGAAGATATCAAAAACCTTGATATCCATAGTATTACACCTATGGAGGCCCTTAATCTTTTAAATGATATAAAAAATAAACTAAAAGAGTAACAGTAGAAATTTGCATATAAATATTTTGGGGGATATCAATGAATAAAATAATTTTATTAAGTGAAGATACAATAAATAAAATAGCTGCAGGTGAAGTAATAGATAGGCCTTCATCTATAGTTAAAGAGCTTGTAGAGAACTCTATTGATGCCAACGCTACAATTATAACTGTAGATGTTAAAAATGGCGGAAAAACGTTAATTTCAGTTTCAGATAACGGTAATGGCATATTGAAAAATGATTTGCATAATGTTTTTCTAAGACATGCAACGAGCAAAATAAAAGATATAAAGGACCTAAGCAAAATCAACACTTTAGGATTTAGAGGGGAAGCTATGCCTAGTATTTCAGCTGTATCAGAAACTGAATTATTTACCCGTAATACGAAAGAAGCAAAAGGATCACATATTATGGCGAAAAACGGGAAGTTTAATGAAATAAGGACAATAGGATATCCCATTGGAACAAATGTCCGGGTAAAGAACTTGTTTTACAATACACCAGCGAGAAAAAAGTTTTTAAAAAGTGATAGAACTGAGAATAACTATATTACAAGTGTAATGGAAGGCTTTGCTTTATCTAATACAAATATAAGTTTTAAATATATATCAAATGAAAAAACTATTTTTCATACTCCTGGTAATGGAGATTTATTATCGGTAATACAATGCATTTATGGATTACACACAGCGAAGTTGATGATGCCTCTTAATTTTTCCAACAAACTTTTAAGCATCGAAGGCTTTATCGGAAAACCAGAATTATCTAAAGGAAATTCTACATATATTATTTTTTCCGTAAATAATAGGATAGTAAAAAACATATCGCTAAAAGAATCTGTAAAAACTGCATATAAATCTTTACTTATGAATAGAAGATATCCTTTTGCTATACTTAATATAAGCATAAATCCGGAAACAATAGATGTAAATGTACATCCCACAAAAGCTGAAATAAAATTTGCTGATGAGAGAAGCATTTTTAGCATAATATATTATGCCGTAAATCAAACTCTTACAAAAAATAACCTATTATATAGCAGTAGTTTAAGCAATGGTTTTAAGAGTGAAGCAAAGGAAAACATTCTTCCATATGAGCCAGATTTTTTTGGATCATTTGATATAAAATTTGCTGAAAATAGGGTTAATAGTGGATTAAGGACAACTAAGGAGATTGAAAAAAAAGAGCATAGTAGACCAAATATAATTATTGGACAACTTTTTAATACGTATATTTTATGCCAAAATGATGATACTTTTTTTCTAATTGATCAGCATGCGGCACATGAAAGGATTGTATACGAAAAGTTATTGTTTAATAAAAAAAATAATTTGATGGAGCAACAGTCACTTTTAATGCCTATAATAATCCAGCTAAGTACAAGGGAAGTAAGCAATATACAAACACGAATTAATTTTCTAAAAGCTTTTGGTTTTGATATAGAAATATTTGACGATAATTCTATTGCAATAAGACAAGTACCTATAATTATGGGGCAAGCCTGCTCAGGAAGTGTAATTACAGACTTATTGGATACCATAGAAGATATTGAAGATAATATAGATGTGTTGGAGGAAAAAGCCTTGTTGCAAATCGCTTGTAAAAGTGCAGTCAGAGCAGGTGATAGGCTGAAAAATGATGAAATAATTCAGCTTATAGATGAGCTATTTAAAATTGAATTATTTTACACTTGCCCTCATGGTAGGCCAACTATAGTTACTTTAAGCAAATATGAATTGGAAAAAAAGTTTAAAAGAAAAATTTAAGGAGAAAATATGTATAAAAGAGTCTGTATAATAGCAGGCCCTACTGCAGTCGGAAAAAGTAATATATCTATAAGTGTAGCAAAATCATTAAATGGAGAAATCATATCTGCAGATTCGGCACAAGTATATAAACACATGAATATCGGGACCGCTAAACTAAATTCTACAGAAATGAAAGGCATCAAACATTATTTAATAGATGAAATCTATCCTAATGAATCGTTTAGTGTTGCTGTTTTTAAAAATAAAGCAAAGAATTATATAAAAAATATTAATAAAAGCAGTAAACTCCCAATAATTGTAGGTGGCACAGGGCTTTATATAAAATCTTTGCTTGATAATCTTGATTTTACAGAATCAATTATTGATGAAGAATATAGAGCCTATATGACAAGTCTTGCGAAAGAAAAGGGGAATAAATATGTTCATAATAAACTAAAATTAATAGATCCCATATCATTTAAAAAACTACATCCTAACGATTTAAGAAGAGTGATAAGAGCATTGGAGGTATATAAGCATACGAGAAAGCCAATATCATATTACCAAATAGAGTCGCAAAAATTAAAAACACAGTATGAATTTGCTTACATATGTTTGCATGCAAAAAGAGAAACAATATATGAAAAGATTAATATGCGTGTTGATAGGATGATTGAAGAAGGATTAATAGATGAAGTAAGAAATTTAATGGATTTAGGTTATAACAAGAATATGGTTTCAATGCAAGCGCTTGGCTATAAAGAAATAATTGCTTACATTGAGGGAAAATATTCAAAAGAAGAAGCAATAGAAATTTTAAAAAGAAATACGAGACGCTACGCTAAAAGACAATTGACTTGGTTTAGGGCCGATCCAAGAATATTTTGGATAAATACTGAAAGCTATAGAGATTCCAACGACATTGCAGAAAATATAATCAGATATTTTGCAGGTAAAGTTACTTTAGTATAGAATAAATAGCAAGAATTATAACAATAATACTAGTTAAAGGAAAACCATAAGAATTTTATTATATGAGGAGGGTTACAATGAATAAAAGTGTCACTAATTTGCAAGACACATTTTTAAATCATGTGAGAAAAGAGAGGCTATCAATAAGCGTTTTTTTAGTTAATGGATTTCAATTAAAAGGTATTGTGAAAGGTTTTGATAACTATACAATAATATTAGATACTGAAGGTAAGCAGCAATTGGTATATAAACATGCAATTTCAACACTTATTCCACAAAAACCAATAAATTTTACTGCAAATGAAAAAACCGGCCAATAGCATTTATATTGAGGTGTTACGAGATGAATTATATTACAAAAGGTTTTTTAAGGGAAAATATAGGCATTAAGGAACATATAATTAACTTTGTAGAAGAGTGTGAGAAGGATTTAAAGGAAGAATTTGATAAAATAAAAATAGCAGAAGAGTTCAATCAGTATAAAGTTTTTCATAGTATGCAAAATAATAGGCTCAGCGAAATACATTTTAATAGTACAACAGGTTATGGCTATGGTGATATTGGAAGGGAAACTCTTGACAAAGTATATGCTGAAATATTTGCTGGGGAAGATGCAATAGTTAGGACAACTATTACATCAGGTACCCATGCTTTAACACTTTGTCTTTTTGGTATAATGAGACCCAATGATGAAATTTTATCCATAACGGGTAAGCCTTATGATACGTTGGACAGCATAATTGGTATTGATAAACAAATTAGAGGAAATCTAAAAGACAATAACGTATCTTATAAGCAGGTTGATCTAACAAATGATGGTGATTTTGATTATAACTTAATTAAAAAAAATATTAATAGCAACACGAAACTTATTTTTATACAAAGATCAATGGGATATAATCAAAGAAAATCATTGGCCATTGAAAAAATAGAGCAAGGCATATCATTTATTAAGTCAATAAATCCGGATGTTTATTGTATGGTTGATAACTGTTACGGGGAATTTGTTGAGTTAAAGGAACCTACAGAAGTAGGGGCGGATATTATTGCAGGTTCACTAATAAAAAACCCTGGGGGTAGTATTGCACCAACAGGTGGATATATAGTAGGAAAGAAAGAACTTGTTGGATTAGCTGCTGATAGATTAATAGCTCCCGGAATTGGCAAAGAGTGTGGAGCTACGTTAGGTTTTAACAGATTGCTTTTTCAGGGGCTATTTCTTGCACCACATATTGTTGCGGAGTCTTTAAAAGGGGCTATATTATGCGCAAAAATATTTTCCAATCTTGGATTTAAAGTTAGTCCATCCTATAAATCAAAAAGAACTGATTTAATACAAACAATTGAGTTTAAGAATAGAAAAAGTTTAATTAGTTTTTGCCAAGGCATCCAGCAAGGATCACCGGTTGATTCTTTTGTGGTACCTGAACCTTGGGAAATGCCAGGATATGATGATGAGATAATTATGGCCACTGGTGGCTTTGTGCAGGGTTCTTCTATCGAATTAAGTGCTGATGGCCCTATAAGGCCACCTTATACTGCTTATTTGCAAGGTGGCGTAACTTACGAGTATGTTAAGCTAGGCTTAATGCATGCTTTACAAAAATTAATAGAGGACAAGTGTATTTTGATAGGACTATAGTTTTCTGAATACTCCTACAACTTTACCTAAGATTGTAAGTTCTTCAACTAATATTGGATCATAAAACGGATTTTCTGGTTGCAACCTGAAATATCCGTTTTCCTTATAAAATCGTTTTATTGTAGCTTCATCTTCTAATAAAGCCACAACAATATCCCCATTGTTTGCATATGTTTGCTGGTTTACAATTACATAATCATTATCAAAAATACCTGCCTCAATCATGCTGTCGCCTTTTACCGTCAATATAAAAGATTCAACCTTACCGGCAAAATCCACGGGAATTGGAAAAAAGTCTTCGATATTTTCTTGAGCTAATATTGGCTGGCCAGCTGTGACCCTGCCTACTACGGGGAGTTCTACTAGTTCCTTTTTAGAAAATAGGAAGCCTGTCCCATCTAGTATTTCAATAGCTCTTGGTTTTGTAGCATCTCTTCTGATGTAACCTTTTTTCTCCAGCTTCTCTAAATGCCCATGAACAGTGGATGTAGACTTTAAATTTACGGCTTTACATATTTCACGGACGGAAGGGGGATAACCCTTTAAATTTAGCTCTTTCTTTATATAATTAAGTATTTCATTTTGTTTCTTGTTTAAATCATCAAAGTTCATATAAGCACAACCTTTTAAAGAATTAGAAGTTTTTTCTTAAAAAGATTATAACATAGATGGAAGTAATAAATCAAACAAATGTTCGCTAAATTTTAAATTTCTATTGACATAGTACAAGTGTTCGATTAGAATATTGTATAAGAACATATGTTCTGAGGAGGTTTAATATGGAAGTGTACAAAAGTAGAAGATATAGAATAATTAATAAAAAGAGGTTTGTCATGTTTTTTATAACATTTTCATTTATTATTTTTACATCCTTGCTGTCTTTTAAAGTAAATGCAAAAGATATACCCGATTTTACGCTTATGCCTATATATGTAAATAGAGGCGATAGCTTATGGTGTATATCTGTTGAAAATGCTCCTGATAATATGGATGTAAGAGATTATTTAGACAACATCATCAAGATTAATAATCTTAATTCAGTGATTATTCAGCCAGGTCAATTACTTTACATACCATTTTATTAAAACTAAAACACAATATTTTTCAATTGTTTCTTGCTTACAACTAACTCAATATTGATAATTATTTGAGGTAGGTTTTCAAATATAGTCAAAATAGGATCAAAGGATGTACCAACAGCCACAGTTTTTGATACATCAATAGTTTCAATATCATTTTCTCTCTTTTTTTCTACTGTATCAAGCATAATTTCAAAGGAGTTTCTTTCTATTATTAAATTACAAATATAAGTCACAGCTTCTTTTTCAAAATCAATATTTTTAAAGGTCAATATTTTATTTTTCATTGAATGAAATGATATGAACGGCTTATATACTTGGCTTGTTATAGGAATATCTTCAATATAATCATTAAGTGTAGATTCATTTAATTCGTACTTTACAATTGAACTCCCTTTTATTAATTCAGTTGCAGATTTCAAAAATAAATTTATATTATCAATAAACCACTTGCTTTTATTAATTTTCTTTCCATATAACATTATTCGCGGGACAATTGTATACTTTTTCTTTTTATAATACATATTAACTGAAAATCCTTCATAAAAGGGATTTGCTTCTGAATCATTCTTGGAGCTATTTATGGGTTCATACTCATGAATCAATACAATATCAATAATTATTGATGAATCATAATTGGTTAATGCAAGTTTATTTTCACTTATATCACTGATAAACAACCTTTTGGATAGTTCTTCGTTATCAAGTCCAAGATCAATTTCTTTATCTTTTAATCCATCCCTAGTTATAAAAGATTTTAGGTCTTTATTATATATAAACTCTTTCATAAATGTATTATCAAATAGAATAGAGGGGTGTTTATTGATATAAGAGCTAATTTTTTTTGTTTTAAATTTAACGATTTTATCGTATAGAACAAATTCCTTATTTTCCGTTAAATCTTTAAAGATTATATCCCATTTAATAATAATTTTATCATCTTTATTGATTATTGGTATTCCTTTAATACTATCTGTTATTTCGTTTAAAATTTCTTTTGTTTTATTTAACTCAAAATAATAGTATAAGAAAAGAATAATTTGATAAATAATAAAAATAAGGTATATTCCAATTGTAATAATAAAAAAAAGAGCTTTATCAATATGGAGTACAAAAGATAGAACAGCTTCAAATATTAAAATAAAGGCAAAAATAAAAAATATTAATATATTAGTCAAAACACTAAACAATTATATCGCCACCTTAGGTTGTTTTTTTATATTATACTATAACAAAGCTACAAAACCCTATTTATTCGCCGGATAATGGATTGGCTTGTACTGCTTTTCTTAAACGATCATCATCAATATGGGTGTAAATTTGAGTAGTAGCAACGCTTTTGTGTCCTAAAATCTTTTGTAACGCCCTAATATCAACATTACCATGCTTATACATTAGAGTTGCTGCAGTATGTCTAAGTTTATGAGTTGAATATACTTCATCATCTAAACCAGCAGCCTTGATATATTTTTTTACAATTACCTGGACAGTTCTTGGGCTAATACGTTTTCTGTTCCTGCTTACAAATAAAGCGTTTTTATCAAGTAATTTTATGCCGTTAGGGTTTCTAACTCTTAAATAGGCATTAATGGCATTAGCAGAAGCTTTATTTAAATATACTGTACGTTCTTTATCACCTTTACCTATTACTTTTAAAGTATCTCCCTTAATGCTATTAATGTTTATACTTACTAGCTCCGATAGACGAAGACCACAGTTTAGAAATAGCATTAACATGGCATAATCTCTTTCTTTATATTTGCCGTTAACTACTTTGAGTAGTTTTTTGCTTTCTTCTAAGTTAAGGTAACGGGGCTGTTTAACACTGATTTTCGGTGGTTCTAATTCCATAGCCGGATTTGTATCAATTATTTTAAGTTTTGTATGCAAGTATTTAAAAAATGAACGTATACAAGCGACTTTTCTGGCTCGTGCATAATTGCAATTATTTCTTTCTGTGGCAGAATAGGAAATAAAAGAATATAAATCATTTAATCCAATGGTCCTTAAAAAATAATCATCAATATCATCAATTCTAATGTCATCAAAAGAAATACTATTCGGAACTATATTTTTTTTAATTTTCATAAATTTAAAGAATAGCTTTAGATCGTAGCTATATGCTATAATTGTTTTTTCTGAATTGCCTTTAATATTTTTCATATATTCTACAAATTCTTTTGCTGAAGGAGGTAAAGTATTCATAATATCATCCTTTTTCGATTGAACTACGCGAAATGGTTATTTCACGTAGTTCATATATTCTATAAATTTTCTATTTATCCTTTATTTTTTAAAATTATTTTTTAAAATTTTTAATCCCTAAAGTATTGTTTTATATAAATATCACAGATTCTAAAATAAAAAAAATGTATAATGCATAAAACAATACTTTTATATGTTGAAGTTTTATTTATTCAATAATATTTAAATTACATTGTTAAAATATTATTGAAGTGTTTATTTCGATTTTAAGCGTTTTTAATATGGTGTTTAATGCTAAGCATCAATAAAGCTAAACAAGTTAACCTAATTAGCACATAGCGCCTTACTCGCTTATCTAAGACTCACCACAAGCTAATCTTTATCAAATATTAAAATTAACTAATATTATTTACCTTATATTAATTTTAACTGAGTTGACATACAATAATTTTTTTTATATAATTAAGATTGTGCGTAGGGGTATAGCTCAATTGGTAGAGTAGCGGTCTCCAAAACCGTTGGTTGCGGGTTCGATTCCTGTTGCCCCTGCCATTTTCAATTCAAGATTCACTTTATAAATATTATGTTATTCCTTTTGAAATTTTTTTAGATCCATTAATTTTTGGTAATCTATAAATACCGAGCCTAGTATTGGTTCTTTGTTTATTAATACACCATGACAATCAGAGCCACCAGTTATAGCTAATCCTTGGGCACTTGCAATTTCTAAAAGCCATTCTTCTGTTTCTTTATCATGTTTAGTGTGGTATACTTCAATACCTTTAAAACCAAGATTTAAAATATCATTTATTAAGTTTTTATTCTCTATTAAACCAGGGTGTGCCAAAACAGGAACACCCTTTGCTTCAATTACCATATTTATGGCTTGTTTTGTTGTTAGCTTATATCTTTCTACATAGGCAGGTCTATTCTTTCCTATATATTTATCAAATGCAGATTTAAGATTTTTTGCATATCCATTATCTATAAGAATATGTGCAATATGAGGCCTGCCGATACTTTTTCCAACAGATTCCTTTTCAATTTGTTTTATATCAATATTAACACCTAAATCATTTAGTTTTTTTATCATTCTAACTGCCCTGTTATATCTAAAATGTTGAATTTCTTTTAACTTATCCGTGAAAAACTTATTATTACAATCAATATAATATCCAAGAACATGTATTTCCTCTCCGTAATAGTCCGAATTTAATTCGATACCGGGAATAATCTCGGAATAGCTAGATTTGTATTTTTTTAATACTTCTTTTACACCGCTTACTGTGTCATGATCAGTAATACTAAATGCCCTAAGATTTTTTTTATTTGCCCAATGCACTACCTCATCAGGTGTTAATAATCCATCAGAGGCTGTTGTATGTATATGTAAATCTACTTTTTGCATAAATACCTTCCTAAAATTAATTGTTTAAGTAATTTAATTCTGTATAAAAACAAAAGCACATAATGTGCTTTTGTTTTTTATTATTATCTTGGACTTATAATTAGTTTAATTGCCGTCCTTTCTTCACCATCAATATCAATGTCCGTGAAGGCGGGTACGCATACCAAGTCCATACCGCTGGGCGCAACAAATCCTCTTGCAATTGCTATTGCTTTTATTGCTTGATTTATAGCTCCTGCACCGATCGCTTGAATCTCGGCTCCTCCTTTTTCTCTTAAAACGCCCGCTAAAGCACCGGCAACAGAGTTTGGATTAGACTTTGATGATACTTTTAATACTTCCATTAGAATAATGCCCCCTTAAATCTACAAATATTTAGTAGTACTAATTAGTATTACATCCATTTTATTCTACATATAATTCAAAAACCCTTTTTTTTAGAAAAATTATACTATATTTAATCTTTTTATCTCTTTTACTGTAAAATTATCATCAATATTTAGTAGTACACTATTCATTTGCCCCTCATCTTGTTCTACTACAAATCTAGCAGGTAAACCAGTTAAAAATTTTTTTATTATAATATCTTTTTTAACACCTATAACGGAATCTTTGGGACCTGTCATCCCTACATCTGTAATATATGCAGTTCCCTTTGGCAATATCCTTTCATCGGCAGTTTGTACATGAGTATGTGTTCCCAGCACTGCTGTAACTTTTCCATCTAAATACCAAGCCATTGCATTTTTTTCAGATGTTGTCTCCCCATGAAAATCCAAAATTATTATATTGGCTTTATCTTTAATTTTGTTTAGAATATTATCTATAGTTTTAAAAGGGCATTCTAAACATTCCATAAAAACCCTGCCACACATATTGATAACGGCAATATTTGTCTCTTTTTTATTTAATAAAACATATGGGTTTCCCGGAGTTCCATCTGGATAATTAGCAGGTCTTACTAGTCTATCCGCTTCATCAATGAAGGTAAAAATCTCCCTTTTTGCCCAAGTATGATTCCCTAAAGTTATAATATCAATACCATAATCAATTAGCTCTTCATATACTTTTTTAGTTATTCCTACACCACCTGCACTATTTTCACCATTTGCTATGACAAAATCAATATTATTATCATTTACAATTTTGTTCAGGTTTTCTCTTAAAACCTTTCTACCAGTTCTTCCAACAATATCACCAATAAAAAGTATTCTCATAAGTACCTCCAAAATTAAAAAGAAAGATTAATTTATATTTTTCACATAAATATAAGTTTATAATCATATTGTTAATTTCATATTTATATACAAAAAGAACGGTTTTATCCGTTCTTTTCTATTTTGCATATTCAATTGCCCTTGTTTCTCTAATTACATTTATTTTAATTTGTCCCGGATATTCAAGTTCGCCTTCTATCATTTTTACTATATCTCTGGCAATATAAGCAATATCATCATCAGCTACATCTTCCGGTTTTACCATTATCCTAATTTCTCTACCGGCTTGAATAGCAAAAGATTTTTCTACTCCATCAAAAGAATTTGCAATTTCCTCTAACTTTTCCAGTCTTTTAATATATGATTCTAGTGTTTCTCTTCTAGCTCCCGGTCTGGCGGCTGAAATTGCATCAGCTGCCTGTACAAGTACCGCTTCAATGGTAATAGGCTCTATATCTCCGTGGTGGGCAGCAATAGCATTTATTACTTCTTTAGATTCTCTGTACTTTTTAGCTAAATCTGCACCTATTTGAACATGTGGTCCCTCTACTTCATGGTCCACTGCCTTGCCTATATCATGCAGCAAACCAGCTCTTTTTGAAAGATTTATATCTACTCCCAATTCTGCAGCCATCGCTGCAGCCAAATACGAAACTTCTATAGAATGATTTAAAACATTTTGTCCATAACTTGTTCTAAATTTTAGCCTTCCTAATAGTTTTATAAGTTCTGGATGCAATCCATGTACTCCTGTATCAAAAGTAGCTTGTTCACCTTGCTCTTTTATATAATTGTCTACTTCTTTTTTTGATTTCTCAACCATTTCTTCAATCCTGGCTGGGTGTATTCTACCGTCTATTATCAATTTTTCTAACGATATTCTGGCAACCTCTCTTCTAATAGGATCAAAACTTGATAAAATAACGGCTTCTGGTGTATCATCAATTATTAAGTCAACCCCCGTAAGGGTTTCTAGAGTCCTTATATTCCTACCTTCCCTACCAATAATTCTACCTTTCATTTCATCATTTGGTAGCGTAACTACAGACACAGTAGTTTCAGCAACGTGTTCCGCAGAACACTTTTGAATAGCACGGGCAATTATTTCTTTTGCTTTTCTGTCTCCCTCTTCCTTTGCTTTTGTTTCAATATCTCTGATCATTATTGCAGCTTCATGTTTTATCTGTTTTTTTATGTCACTTAGCAATAATTGCCTGGCTTCTTCTGAAGATAAATTAGAAATACGCTCCAATTCTTTTAATTGGCTATTATATAAAGCCTTAGTATCATCACATAGTTTTTGGATTTCTTTTTGTTTTTTTACTACACTATCTTCTCTTTGCTCCACCGCATCTAGTTTTTTATCAAGCACTTCTTCTCTTTGTAAAATACGCCTTTCTATTCTTTGGACTTCATTGCGTCTATCTCTAATCTCTCTATCAAAATCAGATCTTAATCTGTGAATTTCTTCCTTAGCTTCAAATAGAAGCTCCTTTTTATTATTCTCTGCTTCCTTTTGGGCATCATGTATAGTTTTTCTTGCTGCCTCTTCAGCGTTTTTTATCTTCGCCTCAGCAATAAACCTTCTTGCAAAGTACCCAACTACAAAGCTAACAAAACCAATTGCAACATATATTATTTCTTTTTGTATAACTTATTCACCTCCTTGATTATTAATACATATAATATTAGATTCTATATTCAAATCGTTTTTGCTGATACACCATATTAGAATAATTTTATATCTTTTATTTTTCTTTGTCAAGCATGATAACCACTTATTCCCATAGGTCATTTTTTAAAACCTTATTTATTACTTTAAAGCATATCTCATTGCTATAACCTTTTCTCCTTAGATAAGAATACAGCCTGCTTTTTTTAGTATTATAATCCCCCTTGAGAGTCCTAAGCTTTTTTTCGGCTGCCATAATTGCTAGGCTGTATTCATCAATATATATTTCGTCTAACTTAGTATTAATTAAACTTCTATCTATGCCCTTATATAAAAGTTTATAGAAAATTGTCTTTTTATTCATACCAGGGACCCTGGATTTCTCTTTTAAATACTTTTCAACGTAATTTTCATCATTTATATAGTTTAAATCAGTCAGTTTGTATGTTATTTTTTCTATTACCTTTAAATTAAAGTCTTTATTTAAAAGTTTTTCACGTATTTGTGATGATGTTCTATCGCAAACTGAAAGAAGCCTTAAAGCATATTTATATGCATTTTTATAATCTATTTCATTTTTTAAATTATTAATCCAATCTTCATCAACTATTTTGCCCTTAATAATGTCAAGTTTAACAACTAAATCCATATCTATGGTGTATTTTTCAATATTATCTATATAAATAATACACTGTGATTTATTATTTTTTAAAGTAACATCTGTAATTACCATATTATATTCACCCCATGAAATTAAAATAGAATAGCGCATAAAGATTTTTGCCTCTACGCGCTTTTTTATTTATATATTCAAACAGATTATTTTTTTGCTTTTTCCGAGGGCGTATTCTTTTCAGATTTTGAATCAGGCTTAATTATTAAGTTACATGCTGTTCTAACCTTATCTTCAATTTCATTTGCAATGGGGGAATTCTCCTTTAAATATTGTCTGGCATTTTCTCGACCTTGGCCTATTCTTGTATCGCCATAAGAATACCAAGAACCACTTTTTAGTATAATATCGTTATCAACGGCTGCATCCAAAATACTTCCCTCTCTAGATATGCCCTCGCCATATATTATATCAAATTCAGCCTGTTTAAAAGGTGGTGCTACTTTGTTCTTTACTACCCTAACTCTTGTCCTATTACCGATGATATCACTTCCCTGTTTAATACTGTCAATTCTTCTTACATCTAATCTAACTGAAGAATAAAACTTTAATGCTCTACCGCCCGGTGTCACTTCGGGATTACCAAACATTATTCCAACCTTTTCCCTTAATTGGTTAATAAATACTGCGGTTGTTTTAGACTTACTAATGATACCGGCCAATTTTCTTAAAGCTTGGGACATTAAACGAGCTTGAAGTCCAACATGGGAATCACCCATTTCCCCATCAATTTCCGCTTTTGGAACTAATGCAGCCACTGAATCAATTACTACTATATCAATTGCTCCGCTCCTGACTAGAGTTTCGCATATCTCCAAAGCCTGTTCGCCGGTATCAGGCTGAGATACAATTAAATTATCAATATCTACGCCAATCCTCTTTGCATAGGTGGGATCCAATGCATGCTCAGCATCTATAAAGGCTGCTTCACCGCCACTTTTTTGCGCTTCTGCGATCATATGTAATGCCACCGTGGTCTTCCCTGATGATTCAGGTCCAAATACTTCAACAACCCTTCCCCTAGGTACGCCACCAATGCCTAATGCAATGTCTAAATCTAATGATCCTGTAGGAATATAATCAACATTTAGTTTAATATTCTCCCCCAGTTTCATAATTGAACCTTTACCAAACTGTCTCTCTACTTGACTAATAGCCAGTTCCAAAGCTTTTTTCTTATCACTCATAAATAATTGCAGATAAAACTGCCGCACTCCCTTCATACGAACATTTGTTCTATTTGTTTTAATTATATAAAACATTTAAATATATGTCAATTTAATCTTTAAATTGTTTATCATGGTGCTCAATTAAAAACCTTCTAAGAATGTCCAGCGCTTTTGTTGCAACATTAGCTTTTATTTTTAATCTGTTTCCATTAAATTGATTTTCGTATGTATAAACATTGTTTTTATATGCCAATCCGATATAACATAAGCCAATTGGCTTTTCTTTTGTAGCTCCGTCTGGCCCCGCTATCCCAGTGGTTGATAATCCAATATCTGTTTTTGTTTTTTCTTTTATTCTACTAGCCATTTCAGCAGCGGTTTCTTTACTAACTGCACCAAAATTATTTATGGTTTCTTCTTTTACACCAAGTATATTAATTTTACAATCATTGCTATATGATACCATACCGCTTATAAAACTTTTAGAAGCTTTGGGAACATCGGTTAACCTACTAGATACTAAGCCACCTGTGCAAGATTCTGCTATTGAAATAGACTTATTGCTTTGTTGAAGTAATCTATTAACAACTGACTCCAGTGTATCGTCATCATAACCATATATATTATCACCTAATAAGTTTTCAATTTCTTTTGCTGTTTTTTCTATAATAGAATCACTATGCCTATCTTTATTTATTTTAGCGGTTATGCGAATATGTACACCTCCCGGTTTAGCGTAAAGGGCAATTGTAGGGTTTTTTTGTTTGTCCAAAATATCTTTCAGTATGACTTGTAAAGACGATTCACCAATTCCAATAGTTTTTAATGTTTTAGATTTTATTGTGGTGATTGATTTTTCTTTTAAGTAAGGAAAGACTTTTGTCTCAAACATCGGAATCATTTCTCGTGGGGGGCCGGGGAGCAGTATGAAAATATTGTCTTTACTTTCAAAAATAACTCCGGGTGCACTGCCATTGTTATTTTCCAAAATTTTTGCACCTTTTGGAATATATGCCTGCTTCATATTGACTTCTAACATCTCTTTCCCTCTATCTGCAAAATATTTTTCAATTTTTTTCATTGATTCATCGTGTAAAACTGATTCGACTTCCAAGGCTTTGCATAGACCAAACTTTGTAATATCATCATCTGTTGGTCCTAGTCCGCCTGTAGTTATTATAATATCGGCTCTGTTTCTTGCTAGATTAAATTGTTTTACCAATCTGTCCATATTGTCGCCTACAACACTATGATAATACATATCAAAGCCTAGTAAAGATACTTGTTGGGACAAATATTGGGCATTAGTATCAAGGATATCGCCTAATAACAACTCTGTTCCAATCGAAATTATTTCGCAAATCATATTACTACCTCCAATACTTGTTAAAGAAATACTTGCTTGTGTTACTTATAAAATACATTGCGGTTTTTTAAAAAATAATCTACACCTGAAGCTATTGTAATAAATAACATAAAGTATACTAATATAATATCCATTTTTATAGCAATTAAGGAAAAGGGAAAATTATCTAACATTAAGATAATAATTGTAATAATTTGTACCACTGTCTTCATTTTACCCAAAGGGCTAGCCGCTATTACTATATTATTTTTGGCAGCGATAGCTCTCAAGCCTGTAACTGAAAATTCTCGAGCTATTACAATAAAAACTACCCAAGCTTGGATTTTACCTAATTGAATAAACATTAACAAAGCACCTGAAACTAATAATTTATCAGCTAAAGGATCTAAAAATTTTCCTAAATCAGTTATAGTATTATATTTCCTCGCTATATAGCCATCAAGTTTATCTGTTAAAGAAGCAATTAGAAAAACTATAAAGGCGGCTTCCATATGGTAGGGTATATCTATCATTAAGAGTACTATTAATAAAGGTGTTAAAAGTATTCTAGCTATTGTTATTTTATTAGCAACGTTCATTTTCAACCACTCCTATTAAATCATACTCCAATGCTTCGTTTATGTAAACATTGTAAAATTCACCTGCTTTAATATTCTTATATGAGTTAAAATACACAAGTCCATCTATATCAGGAGCATCCCTGTAGCTTCGGCCATAATACATGCCATTTCTTCTGCCTTTAGTAAGCACCTTAAGGGTTTTTCCTTTGAGTTTTGTGTTTAATTCTAAAGATATATTCATTTGCGTTTCCATAATTAACTCAAACCTTTTCGTTTTTTCTTCAGTGCTAATATGCCCCTTTAATTTGTAGGCAGGTGTTCCCTCTTCTTTAGAATAAGGAAACACACCAAGCCTATCAAATTTTATATCTTTTACAAAATTTAATAATTCCTGAAAGTCACTTACGCTTTCTCCAGGAAATCCTACTATAAGTGAGGTCCTTAGAGCTATATTCGGTATTTTTGCTCTAAGTTTTTTTATAAGAGAAACAATGGAATCCCTGCTCACATTACGACCCATTGTTTTTAGTATGTTATTACTAATATGCTGTATAGGTATATCCAAGTACTTGCATATTTTTTCTTCATTTGCAATAACATCAATTAGTTCATCACTAATTTTTTCGGGATAAGCATATAACAATCTAATCCACTCTATCCCGTTTATCGTTGATATTTCTTTTAGCAATTCAGGTAACCTTATGCTATTATATAAATCCCTACCATACACAGTCGTATCTTGTGCTATTATAATAATCTCCTTAACACCTTTAATTGCTAGGTTTTTAGCATCCGATATAATGTTTTCGAATTTTCGGCTTCTGTATCCCCCTCTGATAAAGGGGATAGCACAATATGTACATCTATTGTCACAGCCCTCAGCTATTTTTAAATAAGCCATATTGTTTTCATTTTGATTAATTCTATCTAAAGTATCAATATCAATACTTTCTTGGTTGCCATATAATAATACCTTTTCATTTCTACTTACTTTTCTTATTATTTCTCCTATTTTTTTATAGTCCCCTGTGCCGATAACGGCATCCAACTCTGGCATCAAATTCAAAAGTTCTTTATTATACCTTTCTGATAGACATCCTGCAGCAATTATTTTTTTACACTTTTTCTTTTTTAATTCTCCAATTTTAATAATTGTATTTATTGATTCTTGTTTTGCACTTTCAATAAAGGCACAAGTGTTAATAATAATTATTTCTGCTTCTTTTAGGTCATTAACGATATTATATTTTTTATTATCATTAAGTATTTTTAGCATTACTTCCGAATCAACTAAATTTTTTGGACATCCTAGAGTTAAAAGCGCAATATTTTGCTTCAATTATAGCACCTTCTTTATAGAAAAATTTTAATTGCCCGGGTAATAAATTAGGTCATATTCCCCTTAAAACTATTAAACAACTATGTTATTTGTATATTGCTTCAATTTACACGCTATTTCCTTCTATTGCGACATATCTCTCCATTCTTCTTTGTTAATTAATACTTTTCTTGGTTTACTGCCTTCAAATCCTCCGATAATTCTACGCTCCTCCAATTGGTCTATTATTCTTGCAGCCCGGTTATATCCAATTCTTAGACGTCTTTGCAACATTAATATAGAGGCTTGTCCTGCTTCGACAACTAATTTTATGGCTTCTTCAACAAGTTCATCTTCTTCGCTTTCAATAAATATATCTTTTGTTTCGTTAAATACTCCTTCAATATAGTCCGGAGATGTTTGATTTTTTATAAAATTAACTAAAGATTCAATTTCTTTTTGGGAAATAAAAGTACCTTGTACCCTTAAAGGTTTTGATTCGCCCACTGGATAAAATAACATGTCACCTTTTCCCAATAATTTTTCGGCTCCTCCCATATCAAGTATTGTTCTAGAGTCTGTTTGCGATGATACTGCAAAAGAAATTCGGGAGGGAATATTAGCCTTAATCAGACCTGTTATTACGTCCACAGATGGTCTTTGCGTAGCAACTACAAGATGAATACCTGCTGCCCTTGCCATCTGAGCCAAACGGCAAATGGAGTCCTCTACCTCGCTTGGGGCTATCATCATAAGATCAGACAGTTCATCTATAATTATTATTATCTGTGATAATTTCTCTTCTTCGCTTACATTACTACCGTTATACCCTCTAATATCCCTTACATTTTTTGCTGCAAATTTTTTATATCTATCTGTCATTTCTTGCACAGCCCAATTTAAGGCACCAGATGCTTTCTTTGGGTCTGTAACTACTGGAACTAATAGATGAGGTATACCATTATACACACTTAATTCTACAACCTTAGGATCTATTAACAACATCTTTACTTCATCGGGATTAGCTTTAAACAAAATGCTTGATATTAATGTATTAATGCAAACACTTTTTCCAGATCCCGTAGAGCCGGCTATAAGTAAATGAGGCATTTTACTTATATCAGCAATAATATTTGATCCTGAAACATTTTTTCCTAAAGCAAAAGAAATCTTTGATTTATTCTTTTTAAAATCTTGTGATTCTAACACTTCTCTTAAGTAAACCTTGGTTATTTCTTTATTTGGCACTTCTATACCAACAGCAGCTTTACCTGGTATAGGGGCCTCAATTCTTATTCCTTTCGTAGCCAAACTTAGAGCAATATCATTTGAAAGGTTTACAATTTTGCTTACTTTAACACCCGGCCTTAACTGTAATTCGTATCTTGCTATGGTAGGTCCTACACTAACCTGGGCAACATTTGCATTAACATTAAAACTTTTTAAGGTATCATCTAAAATTTTAATATTTTGCATTATTTCTTTTTTCATATTAGGATTTTTATTATCCTTAGGTAAATGCAAAATATTTGTATCAGGTAAAGTATAATTAGCTACATAGTTTTTAAGTGGCTTAATATTTTCTGTTTTTTCTTCCGCATATGGTTTTGTCTCATTAAGGATATTGTTTCTTTTTACTTCCTGTAAGCCGGCACCGAATTCTTTAGTGAATTTTATTATTTTTATATTTCTTTCATCGCTATCTCTTTGCATAACTTCAGAATTTTTTTCAACTTTTATTTTTTTCTTTTTTATTTCTATTGGTTTTATATTCTTAATTGCTTTGACTATTAATAGAATAAAGCTTTTAAATGATTCAATTATTGTTTTCATACTGGTGTTTATAAATAAAACAATAGATGTAATGAATAATCCGCTTATAATAGCAATAGTCCCACCTATGCCTGCATACTTAACAAAAATATAACCAAAAATAGCACCCATTGCCCCTCCACCTATTTTTATTGTTCCAAATTCAAAAGAGGCAATAATATTATCAATATAACTCATAGAAACTTCATTAAATATTTTTAAATTAACTAAGTATAATAAAATAAGTAAGTTTATAAATATAAGGCATATTGAATAGAATCTAGTATTTATTTTCAAGCTGTCCTTAAGATAAAAGATTCCAATACCAAAGATCAGTACAATAAAAGGAAATATAAAGGCTGCCAAACCGAATGCCCCTAAAACGCCTTTTCTTACATATTTACCAATAAGGCCTGAATCTCCACCTAGCAAGCTTATAATTATGTACAAACTAGCTACAATTAATATAATTCCATATATATCAAATTTTAATCTTACTCTACTTTTCCTTTTAGCCAATGAAACCACCTCAAATTACAATTCTACATAAATAATTAAAATCCTTTACAACAGTTTAAATCATCAACTCAAACTCTTAAGTTTAGTTATAGCATGTTTTAATCCTCCTATCTTATCTATTATCCCATATTTAACAGCTTCTCTCCCAACTAAAACAGTTCCTACATCGTTTGCTATTTCAGATGTTGTAAACATCAACCGTCTTAAGCTTGATTTTTTTATTTTACTATGAGAAATAATAAAACTTATTATTCTCTCTTGCATTTTATTAAAATATTCATAAGTCTGAGGCACTCCTATTATTAAACCATCCATTCTAATAGGATGAATTGTCATTGTTGCAGTAGGCACAATAAAAGAAAAATCAGTTGAAACCGCTAGGGGAACACCTATACTATGACCACCGCCTAATACAATTGATACTGTTGGTTTTTTCATAGTACTTATTAATTCAGCAATAGCCAACCCTGCCTCTACATCTCCGCCCATGGTATTTAGTATTAAAAGCAAACCTTTTATTTCTTTACTCTCTTCTATATAAACAATTTGAGGAATTATATGTTCATACTTTGTAGCTTTGTTTTGAGGGGGTAAAATCATATGCCCTTCTATTTGACCAATTATAGTCATCGTATAAAAACTTCCGTTTGATTTTGCTAGTTTTATTCCTCCTATTTCTTTTATAGCACTTAAATTTGAATTCTTCTCATTATTTTTATCAATATTTAAGTAATCTTCAAGCAAATCATCAACTCCTAAACCTTATAAGCATATCTTTACCTTTTAAAAACTAACTATTCAATAATTATATTCTATTATAATTTTAAGATAATAAAACACACTGAGTCAATTACTTTAAAAAGAAGAAAAGCGGCTCAGCCGCGTAAAAAAGAGTAAAAACATATGATTGCCTCTAAAAAACAATAAGTTTTTGAGTTATTATTCGATTATAATCTTGTCCATTTATATCGGTTTTATAAAATATCCGCTAAATCAATAATTATCATATCATTTCCCACTTTTTTAATCCTATCCCAGGGTATTTCCAAGTATTTTTTCTCTATAAGAAAAGAGAAAACATTTTTGTTTTCGGGAATTATTAAAGATAGGATTTTGCCGGTCTCATTATCAATAAGCATATCACAGTCACCAAGATAACCCAATCTTTCGCAATCTGGTAATGTTACAATTTCTTTTCCATATAATTTACTTAAGCGCATGATATATTCCACCTTTATAATTGTACTAGATAATTATATGCAAATTATAATATGAAATATTACTTTTATCTGCCGGTAGAGCCAAAACCACCTGCGCCCCTTTTTGTATTATCAAACTTATCTGTTAAAATAAAATTAGCTGTATAAATAGGCATAAATATAATCTGTGCGATTCTATCTTCTGGCTTAATTATGTAGTTTTTTTCACTATGATTAATCATTGGACAAATTATTTCACCTACATAATCAGAATCTATTACACCGACAGAGTTGACTAATCCAATCCCATATTTTGAAGATAAGCCACTTCTAGAAAACACAAATCCTGCAATGTTCTTATTTCCTATATGAATTGCTATTCCAGTGGGAATACTTAATATGGCTTTAGGCTTAATTAGTAATTCTTCTTCTATTGAGGCAAACAAATCCAATCCGGCAGAGCCTTCAGTAGCATAAACTGGCATTATAAAATCTTTATCATAATCATTTCTTAAATATTTTATATTTATATTTATATTTATTTTCAAGTAAATCCCTCATTATTCTTTATATATAATACTACTGTTTTAGATTATACTTTTTATAATTTGTGTTATCGGGGCCAATAAAAGCAGAGCCTTTACATTCATTATTAAAAACGCTATCTATTATATATTCTATATCCCCTATGGTAACATTATCTATTAAGCTTATAATTTCTTTCTGAGAGTATATTCTATTTAATAGGAGTTCTGATTTGCCAATTGAAATCATTCTCCCGCTTGTACTTTCAAGGCCTAGAATATAGTTTCCCTTTAACTGCTCTTTTGAATCGTATAATTCTTCATTTGTAATTCCATTATTTTTTAAATCATTTATTTCCTTATTTATTATATCTAAAACTGTCTCTAATTGGGCAGGTTTTAGCCCAGCATAAATAGAAAATAAACCACAGCCAATATATGACGATGGGTATGAAAAAACAGAATAAGCTAAACCCTGCTCTTCTCTTATTCTTTGAAATAACCTAGAACTCATTGAACCGCCAAATATATTATTCATAACAAGTAAAGGATATGTATACTTACTGCCTAATTCCACACCATTATAGCCTAGACAAATGTGGGTTTGCTCGGTATTTTTGGTTTTATGCATATGATTTGATACAAAACTAGGTACTGAGCTGCTTTTTCTTATGCTGTTATCAGGATTATGATTATTAAATGTCTTAGATATTTCACCAAAAACATAGTTCCTATTAAAATTACCCACTAGGGAAATCACGATATTATTTGCTGTATAATTCTTTTTTAAATAATCAGTGATTGCCTTACGAGTAAGTGATTTAAGCGAAGCTTCGGTACCAAGTATTGACATTCCCAACGGATCACCTGCCCATATTGTTTGTGTTAGAACGTCATGTACCTGATCTTCAGGAGAGTCTTCATACATGCTTATCTCTTCCAGAACCACACCTTTTTCTTTAAGGATTTCCTTTTTTGAAAAATCAGAATTCAAAAACATATCACTAAGCACATCTAGTGCAATATCAAAATGAGTATTTAATACTTTTGCATAAAAACATGTACATTCTTTAGATGTAAAAGCATTAAGTTGACCACCAATCTTATCTATACTATTTGCTATTTCCTTAGCAGTTCTGTTTTTCGTTCCTTTGAACAGCATATGTTCAATGAAATGTGATACTCCGTTGTTTGTAGAATTTTCATATCTAGAACCTGTTTTAACCCAAATTCCAATTGATATAGAATTAACATGTTCTATTTTTTCAGCTACTATTCGAATTCCATTATCTAAAGTTTCTCTTATAAACACTTTCTACCTCCTGCTTACACAGCTAAGTATAAAGAAACATAAACTTAAGTTTATGTTTCTTATCTTTCCTGATTTATACTATCATCTGTTAAAGCATCTCTTCTTGATAGATTTATTCTCCCCTGTCTATCTATTTCGATAACCTTAACTAGTACTTCATCTCCCACACTTACTATGTCCTCAACTTTTTCAACTCTTTTTTTATCAAGCTTTGAAATATGGACAAGTCCTTCTTTGCCAGGAAGAATTTCAACAAAAGCGCCAAATGCCATTATCCTAGTAACATTACCAAGGTATACTTGACCTTCTTCCACTTCTCTTGTTAAACCTTCAATTATTTTTAATGCTTTTTCTCCATCTTTTATATCTACCGCTGAAATAAAGACTTTTCCATCATCTTCTATATCAATTTTCACATTAGTTTCTGAAATAATTTTATTTATAGTTTTACCACCGGGGCCTATTATATCTCTTATCTTATCGGGATCTACTCTTGTAGTAATGATTTTAGGTGCATATGGTGATAATTCCTCTCGTGGTTTATCAATTATTGCGTTCATTTTTTCTAGAATAAACAATCTTCCTTTTCTCGCTTGTTCCAAAGCAGATTTTAGTATCTCCCGGTCAATGCCAGCTATCTTTATATCCATTTGTATTGCTGTTATACCGGATTCTGATCCAGCAACTTTAAAATCCATGTCTCCTAAGAAATCTTCCATTCCTTGAATATCTGACAAAATTACTACCTTGTCTTCTTCCTTCATCAACCCCATAGCAATACCAGCTATAGGCTTAGCAATTGGTACTCCAGCATCTAACAAAGCTAAGGTGCTTCCACATACAGATGCTTGTGATGATGAGCCATTTGAACTAAGAACTTCAGAAACCAATCTAATAGTATAGGGAAATTCATCGACACTTGGTATCATTGGTTCCAATGCCCTTTCAGCTAAGGCTCCATGTCCTATTTCCCTTCTTCCAGGACCTCTTAAAAACCTTGTTTCCCCAACGCTAAATGGTGGAAAATTATAATGATGAATAAATCTTTTAGAATCTTCCACCCCTAAACCATCTAAAATTTGCACATCACCCAAAGCACCTAAGGTCGCAACAGTTAGTACTTGTGTTTGCCCTCTTGTGAACAAGCCTGAACCGTGCACACGGGGTAACAAGCTAACTTCACAGGATATAGGCCTGATTTCATCAATCTTTCTATCATCAGGTCTCAGCTTTTCATTAATTATCATATTCCTGACCTGTTCTTTTTTGATTTTGAAAAGCACTTCCTCAATATCTTTTAGATTTTCTGGATAAGATTCTGCAAATTCTAATACTGTTTCTTCAGCTACCCTATCCATGTTTTCTATTCGTTCTAGCTTATCAACTGTCTTTATGGCTGCTAGCATTTTTTTTGTGGCAAATTGTCTTACGTGGTCCTCAATTTCTGCATCTACAGTATATACTTCTACATCACTTTTTTCTTTGCCAACATATTCCACTATACTATCTATAAACTCTATAATCTTTTTTATATTGTCATGAGCAAATAAAATAGCATCTAGTATTATATCTTCAGAAACTTCCTTTGCACCTGCTTCAACCATCATAACCGCATCTCTTGTACCCGAGACAACTAAATGCAAATCGCTTATTTCTCTTTGTTGTGACGTTGGATTTAAAATAAACTCACCATTTATTAAACCAACTAGCACTGATGCTGTAGGGCCTAAAAAAGGTATTTGTGAGATAGACAATGCAATAGATGAGCCAAGCATAGCTAGTATTTCGGGTGAATTATCTTGATCTACGGATAAAACCGTAGCAATTACTTGCACATCGTTTCTAAATCCATCCGGAAACAGTGGTCTTATCGGCCTATCAATTAATCTAGATGATAGTACTGCTTTTTCTGTAGGTTTTCCTTCTCTTTTTATAAAACCTCCGGGAATCTTTCCTACTGCATATAATCTTTCTTCATAATCTACACTAAGAGGAAAAAAATCTATTCCTTCTCTTGGCTTATCTGATGCACATGCAGTAACAATTACTGTTGTGTCTCCATATTTCATTAATACTGCACCATCTGCCAACTGTGCCAACTTACCTACTTCAACGGATAAAACTCTTCCCGCAAGGTCCATATTAAATGTTTCCAAAAAATTACCTCCTTTCATACTATAAAAATCTTATATACTTATTATATCTTTATATACAGGTTCTTATAAACTATAAAAAAATATAGCATAAGTAATAAATATAGACATAAAACAATAGGCGGTTAAACCGCCCATTTATCTTCTAATGCCAAGCTTGCCTATTATAGTTCGATACCTTTCTATATCTTTGGACATAAGATAATTCAACAAACCCCTTCGCTGACCAACCATTTTTAAAAGACCCCTTCTTGAATGGTGGTCCTTTTTATTAATTTTCAAGTGTTCATTAAGGGTATTAATTCTTTCAGTAAGAAGGGCAATTTGAACTTCCGGTGAACCAGTGTCCCCTTCTTTTAATTGGTACTTCCCTATAATTTCTAATTTCTGTTCTTTTGTTAACGCCATACTTTCACCTCCTATTTTTTTACCCATAAACTAAGTTTATCGTTGGTGAGTCGATATACCTAGTATATGGCTATCTTGTGACAATGAAATTTTAACATAGCTTTTATAATGTGTAAAGTCTTTATCAAATATTTAATCTAATCGGCATCTTATATCATAGTTTATTTGTTGTTTAAGCTCATCTATAGATGCAAAACATTTTTCTTCTCTTTGCCATTTAATAAACTCTACTTCAACTTCCGAATCGTATATGTGATCATTGAAATCAATAATATGAGTTTCCAAGCTAATTTTTTTACATTTAAAAGTTGGATTATAACCTATATTTGTAACGCTTTTATATGTATACCCTTGTACTATTGTATTAGTTAGATATACACCATTCTTTGGTAATATCATTTCATTTTCAATGGCTATGTTGGCAGTTCTAATTCCAATTTTACTTCCAAATTTTCTTCCATGAACCACCACACCTTTTAAACTAAAATATCTGCCTAAGTAAGGTTTTGCCTTTTCAACTTCTCCATATCTTATAAGATCTCTGATTAAACTACTGGAAACAATATTCCCGTTTATGATAACTGGTTTTATAATAAGTACATCAAAACCATATTTTTCTCCGAGCTTCTTTAACACCTTAATATTTCCGCTTTGTTTAAAACCAAATTTGAAATTATAACCTGCCACAACACATTTGACATTAAATCTTTTTATGAGAATTTTACTTATAAAAGTTTCAGGGTCCATGTTTTTTATTCTATTAAAATCTTCTAAATATGTGCAATCTATTCCGTATCTTTCAAATAGTATTAGTCTTGACTTATCATTGGTAATTCTTTCAGATGGAAAATTAGGAAAAAGCATTTTCCTAGGATGCTGCAAAAATGTATATATCATACCTTTGCAGCCTAATTCTTTTGCTTTGGATATTGTTTTTTCAATGAGTTTTATATGTCCCAAATGAACTCCGTCAAAATTTCCCAAAGCAATGCAATGAGGTGTTTCACCAACTGATTCTTTATAAGAGGTATAAACAAACATTGTAATGCTCCTTTTTGCTAAATAAAAACTGTTTTTATTTTAATATAGTTATTATTGTATTTTTCATCATAACATATTTCACCAATACCAATAAACTGGTTATTTGCATATAAGGTTAAAATTGTTTTAATGCTAAAATCTTGAATATTCTCATTTATACCGGGAGTATATATTGGGTTACCATTAATGGCAAGTCTTTTTACTTTGTCTTTAATACTGACTTTTTGATAATCTTGAAAAATATAATCAGTTTTAAGGATATAGTTACTTAAGCTACTGTTTTTAGCTGCTATTTCAATTTCTTCTAGTGTATGTGTATTTGTTATCATAAAAGGTAAAGAAGCTAATCTAATCAATTGAGACATATATGCACCATGGCCCATTTCTTTGCCGATATCATTACATAGAGTTCTTATATATGTGCCTTTTGAACATAGAACATCAAAAATAAACTCGTTTTTGTTTAACTTGTCAATAATGGAAATATCGTATATTTCAATTTCTTTACTATTTATATCTAGCTCTTTACCTTCGTAGGCATACTGATAAAGCCTTTTTCCTTTATACTTTATTGCAGAGTAAATTGGTGGTGTTTGTTGTATTTTTCCCGTAAAATTTTTTAGTATTTTTTCAAAAGATTCAGTGCTTATATTTGGCGTATTTTTCTTATTTACAATTTTTCCGTATTTATCCTGGGTATCAGTTTCTACCCCAAATTTTATATTTGCCCTGTAAATTTTGCTCCTATTTGTGATATATTGAGCTGCTTTTGTTGCCTTTCCGATACAAATGGGTAAAACACCGGCTGCCTCTGGATCTAAAGTACCGGTGTGGCCAACTTTTTTTATTCCACTTATTTTACGGATAAAGTGTACTACATCATGAGAAGTCATTCCAGGTGGTTTTAGTATGTTTAAAAACCCATTCATTTTAATTATTATCCTTAAGGAAAGCGATTGCTTCCTTTAAAATTTGCTTTTTTATTATGTCAATATTGCCGGATATCGTAGCACCAGCAGCATTTTTATGTCCTCCCCCTCCAAATTTACTTGCAAATATGTTTACATCTATTTTATCTTTAGATCTAAAGCTAACTTTAACTTTATCATCACTACTTTCTCTAAAAAGTAAAGCAAGCTTTACAGATCTTATGTCTCTAGCATAATCTATAATACCTTCAGTATCCTCATCTATTGCACCAATTCTGCTATACTGTTCTTTTTTCAGTACAATGCAAGATATCTTATCATTGGAATAAAGTTCAATACCCCCTATGGCTTCACCCATTAGCTTTATTTTTTCCTTTGTATTGTTTTGATAAACTAATTTAAAAAGTTCAGCTGTGCTAACACCATTATCTATAAGATTTGCTGCCATTCTAAAAGTATCAGATCTAGTATTGCTATATTGAAATTTTCCTGTATCAGTTAAAATACCAATATACAAACATTCTGCAATGTCTTTATTTATTTTTACATTTAATAATTTTATTACCTTGTATACTATTTCAGCTGTTGCCGCGGCTTTAGCATCAATATAATTGTAGGTACCATAACCATCGTTGCTAATGTGATGATCAATATTGATAGTTTTACCATTAATCAAATACTTTGCACTTTTACCCAGCCTGTCAATATCACTGCTATCTAAGGTTATTGCTAGGTCAAACTTCCCTTCTTTATGGCTATCTTTTACTTTTTTTACTCTATCGGCACCATATAAAAACCTATACACATAGGGTACTTCATCATCAATAATAACCTCCACATTTTTTCCTTTTTTGTTTAACGCATTATAGAGAGCAAGTGAAGAACCTATGCTATCCCCATCAGGCGCTACATGTGACAATATGACTATGTTATTGCTCTCCCCAATTAATCTAATTATTGAATCAATCAATTATGATTTCCTTCTCCCTTTTTTATTTGATTTAAAATCCGATTTATTTTCGCACCCTGTTCGATAGATTCGTCAATTTCAAAATGAATTTCAGGTAAACTTCTAAGTTTCATATGTTCACCTAGTTTTTTTCTGATAAAACCACTGGCGCTTTTTAGACCCTCAATGGAATCTGCCTTTTCTTTATCATTTCCAAATATGCTCACATATACTTTTGCATATTTTAAGTCAGGGGTTACCTTGACATAAACTACGCTGCATATCTCATTTACTCTTGGGTCTTTAATATCATTCATAATTATTGTGCTTATTTCTTTTTTCATTTGTTCAGAAATGCGATTTAATCTTTGTGTAGACATTTAACTCACCTGCTCAAAACTATTTTCTTTGTATAGCCTCCATTACAAAGCTTTCAATTATATCTCCTTCTTTTATATCATTGAATTTATCCAAGCTAATACCGCATTCAAATCCAGCATTAACTTCTCTTGCATCATCTTTAAATCTTTTTAATGAAGCAATTTGCCCTTCATATATTACTACACCATCCCTAATAATTCTTACTTCACTATTTCTGTTTATCTTTCCATCCAAAACATAGGAGCCTGCTATAGTGCCAATACTTGAGGCTTTAAAAATTGCCCTTACTTCAGCATGACCCAATACAACTTCTTTCCATTCAGGATCAAGCATACCTTTCATAGCTGCTTCGATATCCTCAATTGCATTGTATATTACTCTATATAATCTTATATCTACTTTATCTTTTTCTGATAGTACTATTGCTGAAGGCTGTGGTCTAACATTAAAGCCAATTATAATAGCATTAGAGGCAGCTGCAAACATCACGTCCGTTTCAGTTATAGCACCTACACCGCAATGAATAGTTTTTATTTTAACTTCCTCATTAGCAAGTCTCTCCAAGGATTGTTTTAATGCTTCCGCTGAACCTTGGACGTCTGCTTTTACAATAATATTCAATTCTTTCATTTTGCCTTCTTGTATTTGGTTAAACAATTCGTCCAAGGAAATTTTTTGGTTACTTTGTAAATGTTCGAGCCTATGTCTTTCTTTTCTTTTTTCCGAAATCTGACGTGCAGTCTTCTCATCATCAACAATCATAAAAATATCGCCTGCATCTGGAACATCAGTTAGGCCCGTTATTTCGATTGGTGTTGATGGACCTGCTTTTTTAATTTCTTTCCCTTTATCGTCCAACATTGTCCTTATTCTGCCACAGGCTGTTCCCACAATAAAATAATCGCCAAAGTTTAGTGTGCCATTTTCTATGAGAATTGTTGCTACCGGACCTCTACTCTTATCCAATTTGGCTTCTATTACTGTGCCTTTAGCATTCCTATTGGGATTTGCTTTTAATTCTTGCATTTCTGCAACCAAAAGGATCATTTCAAGAAGGTTATTAATACCTGTTCTTTTCTTAGCTGATACTGGAACACATACCGTATCTCCACCCCAATCTTCAGCTATTAAACCATGTTCAGTTAATTCCTGTTTTATTCTATCTATATTAGTTCCTTGTTTATCAATTTTGTTTATTGCTACAATAATAGTTACATTAGCAGCTTTAGCATGATTTATTGCCTCTATAGTCTGAGGCATAACACCATCATCTGCAGCAACAACCAATACTGCAATATCTGTCACTTTGGCACCCCTTGCTCTCATTGATGTAAAGGCTTCATGCCCCGGTGTGTCTAAAAAAACTATTTTTTTGCCTTCGATATTTACAGTATAGGCTCCTATATGTTGAGTTATTCCACCTGCTTCAGTTGCAATTACATTTGTTTGTCTTATAGCATCTAATAATGATGTTTTACCATGATCCACATGGCCCATAATTGTAACAACTGGTGGCCTTACTTCTAAATCTTCAGGTTTATCTTCTTTTTCTTCCAACAATAATTCTTCTATATCTTTTTGTACTATTTTTTCTAAAGTTATTCCATATTCTAATGCAATAAGCGAGGCAGTGTCAAAATCGAGATCTTGATTTATTGTGGCTACTATACCTAAAAGCAACAATTTTTTTATTATTTCAACTACCGGTTTTCCAATCTTCTCACTTAATTCTTTAATAGATACTTTTTCACCTATTTTTATTGGTTTTTTCGACTCTATTTTTTCTTGTTTCCTTGGTTCTTTATTAGTAATTCTTTTTTTACCTTGTCCTTGACCCTTGCCTTTTCTTCCCTTTCTATAGGGTTTTTTTTCTTGAGCAGTTTTGTTTGTTCTATCTTTTCTTTTAGTAGTTGTCTTTTCTTTACTTGAATCCGTTGAAAGCTTATTTTTTTTCTTTATTACTTCTCGTTTCTCGGGTTGTTCAGGTTTGACTTCTTTTTTCACCTGTTTCTCAATTCTATTATTGATTTCAACATTTTTAGACAAATGTTCTTTTATTTTTTTTACTTCTTCAACGCTTAATGAACTCATATGTGTATTTAAAATGATATTTAAAGATTTAGCTACATTTAGCAATTCTTTACTTGATAGTTCTAATTCCTTTGCAAGTTCATACACTCTTTTTCTTTTCACTGCTATTCACCCCCTGTTTATAGTTTTAACACATTGCAAATCAACCTTTCTATGGAATTTGAGAAGTTTTCATCTAAAATACCAATAACAGCCCTAGTTCTCCCAGCTAAACAAAGTTTAAAATCCAACTTAGTTAGATAAATGAAATACCCTATATTGTAATATTTTGCACTGTTAGAAAATCTTTTTTTAGTGTTTTCTGATGCGTCACTAGCAATAATAATTAGTTTTACCTTCCCTTGGCGGATATTCTGCCTTAGATTTTCCTCGCCTGATACTATTTTATTTGCTTTATTAGCCATACCAATCATTGATATTATTTTAGTATTATCATTCATTACCTATAACATTCTCCTTAAGTAAAGAAACAAGATCCTTATCTATTTTCGCTCCAAGTGCTTTTTCAAGACGATTACCCTTTATGGCACTATCAAAGCAAGTCATATTTGGACATATATAACATCCTCTACCGGATACCTTCCCCTTAAGATCAATGCTTATATTACCATCTGGACTTCTTACAATCCTTATAAGCTCTTTTTTAGGTTTAGATTCATTACAACCAAGGCATTTTCTAATCGGAATCTTTTTATTGTAAGCCATCAAATCACCTCTATTCATCAAATATTTGTGATTCGCTCTTTATATCAATTTTCCAGCCTGTTAATTTTGCAGCTAGTCTCGCGTTTTGACCTTCCTTACCAATAGCTAATGAAAGCTGAGAGTCACTTACTATCGCATTTGCTGTATTTTCTTCTTTGTTAACCCTCACATTTATCACCTTCGCCGGGCTTAATGCACTAGCCACATAGATTGCCGCATCACTATTCCATTCTATAATATCTATTTTTTCCCCTCTTAGTTCCTCAACAATTAATTGGACTCTTTGTCCCCTCTGGCCAACACAAGCGCCCACCGCATCAACATTTTCATCATGGGAATATACAGAAATTTTTGTCCTGGATCCAGCTTCTCTAGCAATATTTTTTATTTCTACTATCCCGTCTTTTATTTCAGGAACCTCCAACTCAAAAAGACGTTTTACTAAACCGGGATGAGTTCTAGAAAGAACAACTTGGGCTCCTTTTGTTGTTTTCTTTACTTCTACAACATAGGTTTTAATCCTATCACCTATATTATAAAATTCTTCAGATACCTGCTCACTGGGTCCCAAAATAGCTTCTGTTTTACCTAAATCTATAAATACGTTATTTTTTTCTCTTCTTTGGACCAAGCCATTCACAATTTCATCTTCTTTGTTTATAAACTCTTCATAAATAACGCTTCTTTCCGCTTCCCTAATACGTTGAACTACTACTTGTTTTGCTGTTTGGGCAGCAATTCTTCCAAAATCCTTAGGTGTAACCTTTATTTCAGCTAAATCCCCTATTTCATATTTTATGTTATAATCCTTTGCCTCTTCAAGGCTTATTTCCAATAATTTATCTGATACATTTTCAGTAATTGTTTTTAAAGCAAACACTTCAACCTCGCCTGTATCTTTATCAATAGAAACCTTTACGTTTTGAGATGTTCCATAATTCTTTTTATACGCAGTTATTAAAGCTGCATTAATTGCTTCTATTAAAGTATCTTTTTTTATTCCTTTTTCTTTTGCAATTTGCTCAATTGCAAGAAGAAATTCTCCATTCATTTAATACCCTCCTTAAAAGCTAATAAGTGGTTTCATTATTGCTATTAATGCTCTATTTATTTCAATAATTTTCTCTTGGTATTCTACCTTTATAGTATCTTCATTATATCCAACTAATTTACCTTCTATTGTTTTTTTCCCCATAAAGGGTTTATAAAATTTAATAACAATCATTTTTGTTAGATTTCTTTTAAAATCTATTTCCTTTTTTAGTGGTCTTTCTATTCCAGGAGAAGAAACCTCAAAAATATATGAATTTTTTATCGGATCTAAGTCATCCAATTTTTTATTTAGCTCTTCACTGACAATTTGACAATCATTTATAGTGATACCCCCTTCTTTATCAATATATAATCGTAGATACCACTGAGAACCCTCTTTCTTATACTCAGAGTCAATAAAATAAAAATTATGTTTTTCTAAAATTGGACTGCTTATTTTCTGTAATAAATTTTCAATATTGTTTTTCAACTTATTACCTCCAAATTTATTTATCACTTATAATACGAAAGAGTGGGAGCTCCCCCACTCTAGCTTTAGTTCCTTTATTCATGTCCGAATTGATTATACCATTGTTTATAATTCTGTGCAAGAAAAAAATCACAGTATTATTATTCCCTTTTATTAAATTTACCGTTAAATAATTTTAACAGGGGTAATTGTATTGATAATAAATTTTTAAACTAATAAAATAAAAGGTGCAACTGCACCTTTTATTTTATTGCTTTTCAAAAGAATCCTTACCTACACCACATAAAGGACAAACCCAATCATCTGGTATATCCTCGAAGGTAGTTCCTGCTTCTACTCCGTTATCAGGATCTCCTGTTTCAGGATCATACACATATCCGCATACCGTACATACCCACTTATCCATATAAAACCCTCCTCGAATAATTTATAAAACTATTATACTATCTTATTGTTAGAAATTCCATAATTTTTCACAAAATAATAAAGGTCCTTATAATTGGGACCTTTATTATTTTAGTTTAAATTTCTTTTAGTACTTTCCCTAGTCTTGTTATACCTTCTACAATTCTATCCTCCGGCATATTCGAATAATTTAACCTAAAATGGTTTTCATTGCCCGGGTTAGGAAAAAAAGAACCGCCAGGTACGAAGGCTACCTTTTCTTGCAGTGCTATTTTAAGCACCTCAGCTGCGTCTATACCCTTAGGTAACGTAACCCAAGTAAAAAGCCCACCATTAGGATATGTGTATTTTACATTATCGGGAAATTCTTTCTTTATTGTATCTAACATCAAGTCTCTTCTTTTTTTATAAACTTCAATAATCGTACTAATATGTGCATCTAAATCATAGTTTTGTATAAAATAGGCAACTTCCCGTTGTGTTAAACTGTTGCTTTGTAAATCTGCTCCCTGTTTAACTAAAATATATTTTTGTAAAATCTCAGGTGAAGCAGCTACCCATCCAACTCGTAATCCTGGTGCAAATGTTTTAGAAAAAGTTCCAAGATAAATAACCATGCCTTTTTTATCAAAATGTTTTATAGGTGGATGTTTTTCGCCTTCAAATCTTAACTCGCCGTATGGATTATCTTCGACTACCGGTACATTATACTTTTCTGCTAATTCAACGATTTGCCCTCTTCTTTCTAGACTCATTGTTATACCAGAAGGATTTTGAAAATCAGGAATGGTATAGATAAATTTCGCTTTAGGGTTATCCTTTAAAGCTTTATCTAAATCATCCATTTTCATTCCATCTTCATCCATTTCTACTTCTACAAAATTAGGAAGATATGCTTTAAAGGCATTTAAGGCACCTAAATAACTAGGGCTTTCACAAATAATTGTATCCCCTTCATCAACAAATATTTTAGCTGAAAACTCAAGCCCCTGTTGCGAACCACTGGTTATAAGTATATTATCGTGTCCTAAATTAATTCCAACTTTCTCAAGTCTTTTAGAAATAATCTTTCTTAAAGGAATGTAGCCTTCCGTTGGGCTATACTGCAAACCTGCTTTGCCATCGGATTCTAAAACATCGACACATACTTTTTTCAGCTCTTCAATGGGAAACAATTCCGGAGCAGGCAAACCGCCCGCAAATGAAATAATTTCCGGCTGTTCTGTTAACTTAAGTAATTCACGAATTGCAGATCCTTTAATATTATCCATTCTTTTTGCAAACTTAATTGACATAAAATACTACCCCCTAAAATTATTTCCCGTCATCCTTTTCACCCATTAAATACTTTTTTATTTTATTATATTTTTTAAACACATGCCACTACTTGGATAATTGGTTAATTATTCTTATTGATGAACTAGTTCCAAACCTAGATGCTCCAGCTTCAATCATCTTTAGCATTGAACTTAAATCCCTAATACCGCCAGAAGCTTTAATACCAATAGAATCCCCAACTATACTTTTAATTAACTTTATATCCGCTATTGTAGCACCACCATAAGAAAATCCAGTTGATGTTTTTATAAAGTCCACCCCTATTGCTTTAGCAAGTTTGCAAGCCTCTATTTTTTCTTCATCACTTAATAGGCAAGCTTCAATTATTATTTTTAGTAATGCCTTGTCTTTACACACCTCTGAAACAGCTTTAATATCATATTCAGTGAGTTTATACATTCTTTCTTTTAACGAACCTATATTTATCACCATATCTATTTCATTCGCACCATTCTCTATAGCACATGCCGTTTCAAAAGCTTTTGTATCAGAAGTTGTCGCACCCAAAGGAAATCCTACAACAGTACATAAATTAATATTATGCCCTTGAAGAAATTTTTTTGCTACAGTTACAAAACATGGATTTACACAAACTGATGCAAATGAATATTGAATTGCTTCTCTACATAACATTTCTATATCTGCGATAGTGGTATCCGGTTTGAGTAAAGTATGATCTATATAGGAGGCTAATTCAACTTTACTAATTGTTTTCTCCATACTCAATCTCTAATTATCTCGCCAAATTCGCCATTACCTATGCCAGCAGCATTTCCTTCTTCAATATCAATATGCATATCTAAGGCAAAATCAGGATGCACTCTAACCACTACATTTTCAAAAGTTATGGCTCTTTGGTTTCCTGCCCTTACTTTAATAATATCCCTGTCCTTTAAACCATACTTTGGCGCATCATCAGTATGCATATGTAAATGCCTAGCTGCAACGATTACACCTTCTTTTAGCTCTACTTTCCCTTTTGGACCTACTAATATTGCCCCAGGAGTGTCTTTAATATCTCCTGATGCCCTTACCACTCCCTCAACACCTAAAGTCCTAGCATCAAACATTGAAATCTCTACTTGTGTTACAGGTCTAACAGGGCCTAAAATCCTAATACCTTTTATAGTGTTTTTGGGACCTATAATATCTACCTTTTCGTCACACGCATATTGTCCCGGTTGTGATAAATCTTTCACATTAGTAAGTATATACCCCTTCCCATAAAGGATGTCCAAGTCTTCTTGAGACACATGAATATGTCTATTTGATAGTGCTATTGGAACTTTATTTTCCACTGAATACTCCTCCTTGCATAATTTTAAAAAACTTAATTTATTTACATAATTATTTTAACTTAGTTTATTTTTTGTGTCAAATTGATAAATTTTTATCATAAAGTTTTCCACTTTTAATGTTACAATTCAGACATAGCTTTTTTCATCATGTGAACAGTAACCTTCCAATTATATAAAAAGTAAGAAAGAAAAATCCTAATCATCAAGGGCATTATTGAGTTCTTTTAAGATATCATCAAGGTTAATTCCATAACGCTGAGCAGCCTGCTCAACGGTCATATATATGGCGCCACCTCAGCCAAAACACTTTATGCCAAAGCTTTTAAATATTTTCTCAAGTTTTGGGTTTTTGAATAAAATATTATCAATTATCATATCTTTATTAAGCATTTAACCACCTCCAGACTCAAATTGTTATAATTTGTTTGTCATTATCCCTTGCCATATTATCCTATTCTCTAGCTAATGGCTTATCAACTATTATATGTTCTATATTTAGGGCTGCCCCTTCAACACTGGGCATAATCCTATTGATTCCATCTACCTCAGTAAAGGTATTTACTAAGGAAAGTAGGGTCATATCTTCTCCTGCTGCACCCCCCCAGTGACTTAAATGCATCTCTCTAGAAAAATCCAAATAGAGTAAATCATCCTCTATTTCAACATTTAATAGCCTGGTGTCAGGAGGCAAAACTGGATATAGGTCACTATCAACCGGACCTTTCAATAATTCTTTAAATATTAGCATTATATATTCTTCTTTAGTCAATCCATCATTGACTAATATAACTCTCCTTTCGGGTATAACTTGTAAGGCTTGAGAGTCCCCAAAATATAAAACAACTTCTTTTTCAACTATAATCGGCTCTTTGGTTGCTTGATCAATTTCCTTGGTAAAGTTACAACTACTTAAAATAAACATTACTATAAACAATATGACAGTAATTTTTTTCATATTTGTCTCCTCCAAAATTATAGAGCTTTTCATAAATATTATAGCATAGGTTCTTTCCTATGCTATAATATTTATTCTATATTTTTTGAAATGATATCTTATTTTTATCCCTATTAATAATTACTTTATCTCCTGGCATAATTTCGTTAGACAGTAACGCTCTTGCAATGAAAGTTTCAATGTTTTTTTGCATATATCTTTTTATTGGCCTAGCACCATATATCAATTCAAAAGCATCTTCAATTATTAAATCCTTACCATCATCACCTAAAGTAATGCTTATCTGTTTATCCTTTAATCTATTAGCAATATAGGCAAATTGCAGATCAATTATTTTGCTTATTTCTTCTTTTCTCAAAGAGTTAAAAAACACTATATCATCAATTCTATTTAAAAACTCCGGTTTAAAATGTCTTTTCACTTCTTCCATTATACCGTCATAAACTTCGCTAGTAACCTTCCCTTTATCCTCCATTGATTCTAAAATACGGTTGCTAGCTATATTAGAAGTCATAATTATAACTGAGTTCTTAAAATCTACAACATGACCCTGACTGTCTGTAAGCCTTCCATCATCTAATAACTGAAGAAGTATATTGAAAATGTCTTGGTGGGCTTTTTCTATTTCATCAAATAATATTACAGAATAGGGTTTTCTTCTTATAGCTTCTGTAAGCTGGCCACCTTCATCATATCCAACATAACCCGGTGGCGCACCTATCAGTCTGGATACTGAAAACTTTTCCATATATTCTGTCATATCTATTCTTATTATATTCTCTTCGGAATCAAATAGTGCCTCTGCTAAAGCTTTAGCTAATTCCGTTTTGCCAACTCCCGTGGGTCCAAGAAAAATAAAGGAACCTATTGGGCGTTTAGGATCTTTTAAACCGCTACGAGCCCTTATTACAGCATCTACTACCGCTGTCACTGCCATATCCTGGCCTACAACCCTCTTGTGTAGAATTTTATCAAGACCTAGCAGCTTCTCTTTTTCATTTTCCATTAATTTTGTTATAGGTATTCCAGTCCATTTTGAAATTATTTCTGCTATTTCATCTTCTGTCACTTCTTCTTTTAACAATTGTTTTTCCTCTTGTATATTTATGAGGTTTTCTTTTTCTATATTTAGCTTAGAATTTAAATTGATTAAATCGCCATATTTCAATTCTGCAACCCTATTAAGATCATATTCTAGTTCCGCTTTCGTAATTTGATTCTTTATTTTTTCTATTTCTCTTTTTATCTCTCTGATATTTTTTATACCTTCTTTTTCTTTTTCCCACTGTCTTTTCATTATATCTTTTTGTTCTTTCAATTTCGATAGTTCCAAATTTAAAATTTCTAGTTTATTTAACACTTCATTATCATTTTCTTTACTAAGAGCCTCTTTTTCTATTTCCAATTGCATTATCTTTCTTATTAATTCATCTAATTCTGAAGGCATACTATCAATATCAGTTCTTAGCATTGCTGCAGCTTCATCTATTAGATCAATTGCCTTATCAGGCAAGAACCTATCATTTATATACCTATCAGAAAGCTTTGCTGCCGAAACAAGTGCTTTATCTTGTATTCTTACTCCATGATGAATTTCAAATTTTTCTTTTAGTCCCCTAAGAATTGATATTGTATCATCTATAGATGGAGCTTCAATTAATACAGGTTGAAATCTCCTTTCTAAGGCAGCATCTTTTTCAATATATTTTCTAAATTCATCTATAGTTGTTGCCCCAATGCAACGTAAGTCTCCTCTTGCTAACATGGGTTTCAATATATTGCCAGCATCCATGGAGCCTTCTGTTTTTCCTGCACCAACAATATTATGGATTTCATCAATAAAAAGAATTATTTTTCCATTGGAATTTTCTATTTCTTTCAAAACTGTTTTTAGACGTTCTTCAAATTCACCTCTATATTTTGCACCTGCGATTAGTGAACCTAAATCCAAGGAATATATTGTTTTGTTTTTCAAGCCATCCGGAACATCGCCTTTCATTATTCTTTGCGCTAGGCCTTCTACTACTGCAGTTTTACCTACACCTGGTTCTCCGATTAATATAGGATTATTTTTTGTTCTTCTTGATAAAATTCTAATTGTCCTTCGTATTTCACTGTCCCTTCCTATGACAGGATCTAGCTTTTCCTCTATGGCATCTTTTACTAGATCCCTTCCAAATCTCTCTAAAGCTTCATAACTTTCTTCCGGATTTTGGTTTGTAATTCTTTGATTACTTCTTATTAGAGCCAATTCTTTTAAAAATGTGTTTTTGTCGATCCCATATTTTTTTATGATTTTGGAAGAAGATGTATTATCTTCACCAATTAGAACAATATATATATGTTCAACACTGATAAAGTCATCATTAAATCTTTTTGTTTCCTCCTCTGCTTTTATAATAATCTCTTCCAATCTTCTTGTAACAAATAAATTGTTTTTGCTACCGTAAACTTTTGGAATTCTGCATAATTCATCGTTCAAATCCTTATAATAAAAATCAAAAGGTATATTCATTTTAGCAAGTATTTTGGGTATCAAGCCTTCTTTTTGTGTTATAAGGCTCATATGGAGATGTTCACCATCTATTGACTGATGATTTTGTTTTATAGCTATATTCTGTGCTTCTGCTATGGCTTCCTGCGCTTTTTGTGTTAATTTGTTAAAATCCATAAATAAACCTCCTTAGGCTTTGACCTTCCTTGACCTTTCTTTAATAATATATAAAAATAACAGTATAGTCAATAGGTTTATCGGTGTTTTGTAAAAAAAAATGTATTTTTTAATGCTTATTGAAAACATTTTATGAAATATATAACACTTATATTTTTATCAAAAAAGTAAAATATAATAGCAGGAGGTGATATCAATGCCAAGCAACAGGAGAAAAGTAGTACCTCAAGCTACAGCGGCTCTTGACAAAATGAAATTTGAAGTTGCTTCCGAAATGGGTGTTAACTTAAAAGAAGGTTATAACGGTGACTTAACATCAAGAGAAGCTGGAACTGTCGGTGGAAACATGGTTAGAAAGATGGTCGAACAATACGAAAGAAGCATGTCCGGCGGTAGATAATAGCAATAATATAGTATTAAAAGCACCCTAAGGGTGCTTTTATTTCTTATGATTACTAAAGCTTATCTTATATGTTTAAATAATTCTATATAATTATTTAATTCGACTGTAGTTCTTTTATATTTTATTCATTATCGTTATACCTCTTTGTAATATACAAGGTCAGTATATAACATATTATTGTAGCTTTCATACCTCATTCCCGCCAAATCATAGTTTTGTTTTTTTCTAAATTGAAGTGAAGCAAAATTTGGTAGCGGACTAATAATGGTCTCTGCAAATATATTCCCAGTACCCTCTAATCTCAAATTTTCTAACAACTGTTTATATATTATGCTACCAATTCCTTGTCCTGTTAATCCGGCTTGTACTGCAGTTTTATCAATCACTAAAAAATTATCTAGTTTTGACCTATCAAAATCAGGTCTCCAGTAAACATCGTTGACCCAATTTGGATTATTCTTTAGCCACTCATCCTTTTTATACGCAATCATAAATCCATATATTCTTTCATATTCTGCAACATAAAAATGTTCTAATGAATTAATTGCATTTAGCAATTTGCTTTTATAAAACTTTGGATTTGAACTATAATCATCAATCAAAAATCCTTGTTCTGGTATTTTCCTAGCAGAACCAACAGATGAAGCAATATTGTAAATCTGATGCACATCACTTTTTTTTGCTTTCCGAACTTTAGTTAATTTCCTTAGTAAAAATGAATTTAATTCTACATTTGTTTTTTTTGCTGTTACCATAATATACCTCCTTTTTATTTTATTCTACCTATAGGGGAGGTACGAGTACTAATAAAAATAACCATGGAGGATTCCATGGCTAAAGGTTCTTAAAATATTAGGAATAAGTAAAAACCTTTTATACCCAAACCTCCTCTTCCAACGCTTACGAGGTTAGCTGACGGATTCGGACTGAAAGAGAATAGCCCTACTCACTAAAAGTGAGATTCACCCCAAAAATTGGTTCCCCCGTTTTCCATAAGGAAATTCAGCGAAAGTATGAGTAAATATTTAGTTCTAATTTATAATTTTAACATATAGTTGGTAAAAAGTGAAGCATTATTTTTCATTTTTGAAGTTATTTTGCGATAATGTTATAGTTCGCACCTAGCCAAATAAACCAATACAACTATTTATGTAATCAAATTATTATATTTGTTACGATTACTGAGTTGAAATAGGGCTTCTGGCTTCTTGCTCCTGGACGCTAGTCAAAAGCTAAGATTTAAGATCTAAGAGCTTAGATACTAATCGTTGCAAATTAAAAAAATATCTTTTAAAAAAAGTCTAGACATGAACTGTAGCATTACATTATAAGGAATAAGTTGTCCATTCTTCACAGTACTCGCAACAATACTCTATACTCCCATTTGATTTTACTAGCTTAAATAAAGGTTTTATGTTTTCTTCTGAATTGCTTATGCAACGTGGATTTTTACATTTAAACAGTCCTTGAACTTCATCAGGTATTTTTACTTTCATCTTGCTAACTATCTCATCATTTTCAACAATATTAATTGTGATATTTGGATCAATGAGACCTAACATTGTCATATCTACATCTATTTTGTTCTCAATCTTTATTATATCTTTTTTTCCTAATTTTCTACTGCTTACATTGCTTAAAAGTACAACTGGATAATTGACTTCACCTAAATTCAATTTGTCAAATATTTTTTTGCCTTTCCCCGGAGTTATATGATCTATAACTATTCCATAATGTATACTATCTACTTTTAACATTGTATCACCCCTAACTGAAGTGCTATTAATGCCATTCTAGCATAAATTGCAAATTTAGCCTGTTTAAAATAAACAGCTCTATTATCTTCATCCAAATCATAGCTTATTTCATTAACCCTTGGAAGAGGGTGCATAACTATCATATTGTCTTTAGCATCCTTAAGCTTGCTTCTGGTTAATATATAACTATCCTTTAGTCTTACGTAATCAGCCTCATTAAAAAACCTTTCTTTTTGAATCCTGGTCATATATAAAATATCTATATCACTTATAACTGACTTTAAATCCTCGGTTTCGTATATCTCTATATTAGCCTTACTAGCTAGTATATTTTTTAAATACTCTGGTAATTGTAATTCCTCGGGTGATATAAGAATAAACTTATTATTTGGATATCTTGATAGGGTTTTAATTAATGAGTGCACAGTTCTTCCAAATTTTAAGTCACCACAGAATGCTACGTTATTACCTTCTATGCTACCTTTAAGCGTTCTGATTGTTAATAAATCTGCTAAAGTTTGAGTTGGGTGCTGATGTCCACCATCTCCACCATTGATTATTGGGATATCTGAATACTGCGAAGCAAGCCTTGGTGCACCTTCTTTTGGATGTCTCATAACAACTATATCTACATAAGAAGATAAAACTCTAATGGTATCAGCAACACTTTCCCCTTTTGCTACTGAGCTATGAGTTGCATCAGAAAAGCCAAGTACTCGACCACCCATTCTAAGCATTGCAGATTCAAAACTTAAGCGGGTCCTAGTGCTTGGCTCATAAAATAATGCTCCTAATATTTTACCCTGGCAAACTGTGCTAAATGATTGCTGATTATTTATAATTTTTTCTGATAAATCAAATACCGCATCAAATTCTTCTAAAGTAAAATCATTTGGGTCTATTAAATGGCGGCCCTTTAAATTCATATAATCCCCTCCTTTTGTCTTACATATTTAATGTCCATATACTTTTTTCTAATATATTGTTGGATTTCATCATTGTATAATCATAAGCCTTTTACATAGTTTAAAGCTTGTTTATTGTGGTTGTCCAGTACCTTATAAGTCTCGTAGGACAATGTTTAAAGGTTCTTTGAATAAGATATCATATGCAATAAATGATGTCAATAAAAAAATATTACAAATAATGTTTGCTAATAATTTAATACCACTTCAAATATATATATTATGAAGCATACAGGAGGTTCTATAAAATGAGTGAGAAAACATATTTACAGGGTGCATTTATACTTTCTTTAACAAATTTAGTAACAGGAGTAATAGCTTTTGTTTATAGAGTTTTTTTAACAAAATCTATTGGCGCGGAGGGAATTGGCATATATCAGCTTGTATTGCCTTTATATTTCTTTTTTATTACACTAGTTTCAAGTGGTTTAATAACCACAATATCAAAGTTAATTGCAGAAAGCAGAGTAAACAGCAATAGAACAAATACGCACCAAATAATAAAAGTTGGCTTAATTGCATCAGGAATATGGAGTACTTTGTTTGCATTAGTAATTTGCTGCAACTATGATTTTTTATCGAATTTTGTATTAAAAGATGATAGGACTGCTTACTCAATACTAGTATTTTCACCTGCAATAGTTTTTATCGCTTTGTCAGCTGTTATAAAAGGATATTTTTATGGTAGCGAAAAGGTTAGTGTTCCCGCTATAATTGATATTGTAGAAAAACTAATAAGATTAGTTGTTCTTATATTCATTACTAATCATCTTTTAAATTATGGTATTGAGTTTGTATGCGCAGGGGCAATGTTAGCTATGGTCTTTGGTGAAGTTTTAAGCTTGATTTTACTTTCTTTTTTTTATAAGATTATGAAAAAAAAGAATCCAGATAATAATAAGTTAAAAGCTACAATAGCAATAATAAAGAGCATATTAACTCCACTTATGCCATTATCTATAAGCGGTGCAATTGAAAGCATACTAGATATGGTGGATGCAGTGCTTATTCCTACACAATTAAAAAGAGCAGGTTTATCTAAACAAAGTGCATTATCGACATTCGGGGAACTAACGGGAATGGTTATACCTCTATTGTATTTTCCACTTATTATAATTACATCTTTATCAGCTACCCTTATACCATCAATTGCATATTCCTGTGCTTTAAAAAATCATATAGCACTAAATAAAAAATGTAATGATTCGTTAACTATAGCATCTATTGTTGGATTTGCAGCATCTATTCTATTTATATCTTTCCCTAATGAATTATGCAAAATTCTTTATAATAGCCCCAAAACAGGTATATTGTTATTTTGGTCAGCATTACCTTGTATTTTAGAATATTGGCTATTCACAATTATGGCTATAATGAATGGCATGGGCTATCAGAGTAAAGTCATGGAATGCTCTATAGTAAATATTCTCATTGTTAGCTGCAGTATTATTTTTTTAATGCCTATCCCTAAACTAAATATATATGCATATACTATTGGGTTTGCGGCGAGTTCATCTTATGTTGTACTAAGAGGCTCTTTTATAATCAAAAAAAGACAAGGGGTAAGGCTATGTATAAAAAGAATTTTTGTAAAGCCACTTATTTGTGCAATTATAATGTATATATCAATAAAATCAGTAAATAATCATTTGGTAATTTACGGAAATACCCATTATAATATGATTATATCTTATCTTTCCGGACTAATTGTATATTTTCTTATGCTTTTTGTCTCTAAAACTATCAGTATAAAACAATTATACAATGTCTTAAGTTTAAATATTAAAATATAAATCAATTATTATTTTGCAACTTCCTTAATTCTTTCTCTTTAAGTTCTCTATATTCACCAGCTAACAAAGATGCATCAAGCGATAGAGAGCCAATGGAAATTCTTTTTAAAAATATTACTTCTTTACCAATAGCTTTAAACATACGTTTTATTTGATGAAATTTTCCTTCTGCAATTGATATTTTAATTTTGGAAATCTCGGCATCCTCGATAATTTCTAGCTTTGCAGGCAAGCACTTGTAACCGTCTTCCAAAACGATTCCACTTGCAAAATCTTTTTCATATTTACTTTTAATATTTCCCTGTATTTTAGCATAATATGTTTTTATAATACCTTTTTTAGGGCTTGTTAAATTATGAGTAAATTGTCCATCATTAGTTAAAATAATAAGCCCCTCAGTATCCTTATCTAGTCTTCCTACGGAGTGAAGTTTATGGTGAACATAATTCTCATCTAATAAGTCAAAAATAGTTTTATTTCTTTTATCTTTTTTAGAACTAACAAACCCTTGTGGTTTATTCATCATAATATAAATGTGTTTCTTATAATCAATTTTAAAACCATCTACTTTTATTATATGGGTAACAGGATTTATTTTTAAGCTAGAGTCATTAACAATTTTATTATCAATTTCAACGGCACCACTTTTTATAAGTGCTTTAACTTCCTTTCGGCTTCCGTAGCCAATATTTGAAAGTATTTTATCTATTCTTTCTAAACAATTCATTTTAGCCCCCAAATAAAATTAATATTTTATAAGAATCTCGTTTTTGCCTATATATTTAAAAGGCATGTACATTGGCCAATGCACATGCCTTAATCTAGTTTCTTTTTATTCCTTCAAGTATTTAACAGGACTAACATTTAAAATATCTTCTGATACTTCTTTAAATTGTTTGAAGTTTTCATTAAAATCTTCAGACAATTTATTTGCCATTTTATAATATTCGTCTTTGCATTTCCAGGTATTCCAAGGGCTTAAAACTAAATCTGGCACATTAGGACATTCTGTAGGTATTGAAAGCTTAAAAATTGGATCTACTAAATATCCTACTTTTTCCAAATCCCCATTCATGGCTGCCCTAACCATGGCTCTTGTGTATTTTAATTTAATTCTACTGCCTACACCATATGGCCCTCCAGTCCAACCTGTATTTACTAAAAACACCCTTACATTGTATTTATCAATTTTCTCTCCTAGTAATTTTGCATAGACTGATGGTCTTAATAGCATAAATGGTGCACCGAAACAAGTTGAAAAAGTTGCTAAAGGCTCTACTATACCTCTTTCTGTACCTGCCAATTTACTTGTATAACCCGACATAAAGTGATACATGGCTTGCTCTTTTGACAGTTTGGAAATTGGTGGTAGCACACCAGTGGCATCTGCTGTAAGAAAAATAATTGTTTTTGGAATTCCACCAACTCCATCTTCTATAGCATTATCAATATGCTGAACTGGAAATGCAGCCCTTGTATTTTCAGTATATTTATTATCATCATAATCAGGTTCTTTTGTTACTTTATCTAAAACTACATTCTCTAACAAGGCACCTTTTCGTATAGCATTCCATATTTGAGGTTCATGTTCTTTGGATAGATTTATGCACTTGGCGTAACACCCACCTTCAAAGTTAAATACTCCTTCATCTGTCCAACCGTGCTCATCATCACCAATAAGCATCCTATCAATATCAGCAGACAACGTTGTCTTCCCAGTACCGGAAAGCCCAAAAAATAATGCAACGTCTCCATCTTTGCCCATATTAGCGGAGCAGTGCATAGGCAAAACATTTTTAAAAGGGAGTAAATAATTCATTACTGTAAAAATCGCCTTTTTTATTTCACCGCAGTACATGGAAGCGCCAATTAATACTATTCTTTTTGAGAAGTTAATTACTATAAAGGCTTCGGAGTTGGTTCCATCTTCTTCTGGTACTGCCATAAGATATGGCAAGGTAACTACTGTAAATCCGGGTTGAAAATTTTTTAATTCTTCTTTTTTTGCTTTAATAAGCATTTGATAAGCAAACATATTTTGCGAAGCTAATTCATTTATTACTCTAATTGGCAGGCGATATTCCTTATTAGCTCCCACATAACCATCAAAAACATATAAATCTTTATTTTCTATGTAATCTAACACTTTATTATAAAGTTTTTCAAAAACATCTGTCTTTACTGCAACATTATTATCGTTCCAATCGATATTATTATGTACGGACTCTTCGTCTACAACAAACCTATCTTTAGGTGATCTACCTGTGTATTTGCCGGTATAAATGGATAATGCACCATTTGAAGCTATTATACCCCCTTCTTTTGATACGGAAATGTCCTCCAATTCATTTGGACTTAAATTATAATGAAGCTTTTTACATTTAATATTATTTAAGTCCATAAACCCATGAATGCTAGCCAAATTTTTTACCTCCCTAAAAATTAGTTTTATATACTTACATTATTATAACATATTTTTGTATAATATATTTTTTTATAAGAAGATTAAATCTTCTAACAATTGCAATCCCAATAATTTCACCAATCAATAACATTTTATATGTGGGTAATCCATTTTTAATTATAAATATATAATGTTTTGCTATTTATACATTCAACTTCTTTAAAATACAGTTGTTATCCCATATTTCTAATAAACTATACTTACCATGATCAAAATAAAATTTGCAAAAGCCACTATCATTCATCTCTAGTAAGTAGGAAATTATAACTTTCATAACTCCATCATGAGAAACTACTGCAATCTTCTTGCCCCTACAACTCTCTAGCAATTTATTCATTGTATCAGATACTCTTCTAAAAAAAGTTTTAAAGCTTTCACCATTTTTTGCAGAATAATTGGGCCAATCATCACACCATTTTTTCCACTCATTAGGATAAGTTTTTGAAATTTCTTCAAAGTACATGGCTTCCCATAAACCAAAATCTATTTCTTTTAGCTTTTCAACTTTATGAACCTTTAGTTTTTTAGAATTTCCTAAAAATAGGGCAGTCATATATGCACGTATAAGGGGACTGGAGAATATTATATCTAAATGAATGTCTCTGAACTTTTCCACTATTTTTTTTGATTGATAAATTCCTGTTTCGTTTAGCTCAGTATCAATACTGCCTTGGAATAAACCTTTTTTATTAAGATCTGTTTCTCCATGTCTAATTAAATATAGATTTATCATAAATATCCTAACCTTTCAGAAATTAGAACAAATAATAAAAAGGAAACCTCAATTAACTCGTTAGCAGCTCCCAAGGTATCACCGGTCATCCCACCAATTCTGCCGCTTACGAGTCTATTAAAAATAAGCATTATCAATAAGCATGGTATCATTATTAATAGAATCTTCCAAGAATGTATCAATACTAACATAAAAATTGCAAATAAAATTCCCAAAGCTATCCGTAATTGTGATTTATTATTATAAAATAAGCCACCAGTTCCAGCTTTTCTTGCATAAGGAGATATTAAAAATAAAACCAAAAGGAAGCCTCTTCCAATAACTGGGCTCAAAATAATAATATAAGGTCTTATAGCAACTGATAAAGATAGCATTATGGATAACTTCATCAATAGATCTAAAAATATTGCAATAACACCGTTAGTGCCAATTCTACTATCTTTCATAATTTCTAATATTCTTTCTTTACTGCGATATGATAGGAGCCCATCACAGGTATCGGCTAGTCCATCTATATGTAAAGCGCCAGTTATAATTATATTTGCCACAAGCCATAAAGTAACGGAAAATAACTCTCCATCTAAAAATAAAGAAATATAATAGACTAAATAATTAAAAAGACCGATAATAAGCCCAACAAAAGGAAAATATAATAAGCCTTTAGAAAATTGATCTTCATCAATTGCTATGTTTACTCTTATTGGTATAGTTGTAAAAAACTGAACCATTAAAATAAAATATTTCATTTCAACCTCTTATCTTCAAGGGTATACCACAGACAGTAAGATATGCCACGCTAGCCCTTTTTCCTAGTATTTGATTTATCCTCCCACAAATATCTCTAAAAGCTCTTGAAACCTGGTTTTCAGGGACTATACCCCATCCTACTTCATTTGTTACTATTATTATATTTGTGTTGATATTATCTGCAGCATCCAAGATATTGTACACGTTTTCAATTAAATGCTTTTCGGCTTTATTATAATCCTCAATTGTTAGGAGGTCTAAAGAATAATCAAAGTACTCTAATAATAGGTTCGTTAACATAACTGTTATGCAGTCCAATAAAATACAGTCAAACTTATGTCCATTTTTATTTATTACTCCAGCTACGTTTTTATAATTTTCTATTGTAATCCAGTTTTTAGGCCTTGACTCCCGATGCTTTTTTATTCTATCTTCCATTTCCTCATCAAAAGCAACTGCAGTTGCAATGTACAAAACTTTGTTTCCAAATGATTTGGCCAATTCTTCGGAATACGTACTTTTGCCACTCCTAGATCCACCTGTTATTAATATAATTTTTCCCATGATGCACCTACCTAACATCAATTAGAAAATCATCTGCCATTGAAGTTTCAGAGAATGTTGCCATGTTTACCATTATATTTCTAGCTGCATCTATAATATTGAATCCGAGTGCTGCACCTGTGCCTTCCCCTAGTCTCATATCGAGGTTTAAAAACGGTGTAAGATTTAGTTCCTCCATGGTTGTATCGAAACCTGGTTCAGTAGAGCGATGGGAAGGAAAAATAAAATCTAAAATTAAAGGACTTATTTTATATGCCAATAAAGCAGCTACAGCAGAAATAAAACCGTCGATTAAAATAGGAATTCTATAATATGCTGCACCGATAAAACATCCTGTCATCCCTCCGATATCGAAGCCACCTACTTTAGCTAATATATCTATAGGATCATTTTTGTCCGGACTATTTATTTCTATTGCCTCTTGAATAATCTTTTTCTTAGCCTTAAAACCTTCTTCAGTAAGACCTGAGCCTTTACCAACTGCAATATCAGGACTACAACCGGTTAATGCCATAAGTACCGCACTACTGGTACTTGTGTTTCCAATGCCCATTTCTCCAGTAGCAATCAATGTATATCCTTCTTTAGAAAGAGTCGCGATAATTTCTATTCCAGTTTCTATAGATTTAATCGCCTCATTTCGTGTCATAGCAGGTCCTTTTGCCATATTTTTTGTGCCTAGACAAATCTTTTTGTTAATCAGCTTTGGATGAGACATATTGCCATTTATTCCTATATCAATAACCCTTAAATCTGAATTCATAAGTTTGGATAGAACGCCTATGCCTGCAACTTCATTTATAATATTAATTGTTTGGTAGGCAGTTATATTTTGCGGACAGTTGCTTACACCTTCTTCTAGAATACCATTGTCAGAACACATTACCACAATACACTTTTTAGATGTTGCATTTGTAACAAGTCCTGAAATACCTGACAATTTTATGGCAACTTCCTCGAGTCTCCCCAAACTTCCTAGGGGTTTCACAAGATTATCTAGTCTTTGTTTTGCTTTAGTTTTTTCCTCCTCATAACAGGGTTTTATTCCTGCTACTGTATTTCTTAACAAGCTCATTTCAAACACCCTCTCAAATAAAAATAAAAAACCACACAGGATTTAACTTCCTTTTATAGTTTCTTTTCTACTTATAAAAATTAATTATAAATATCAAACACATTCTTTTTTATTATAGTATTTTGATGCTTTTTCGTCAATAATGCGTATTATCCACATCTTGTCAAGCTAGCTGTAAGGTTAAAGTTCAAACATTGTACGATTTTAAGTTTTTTAGAATTATTAAGATTTGACAAATATTATTAAAAAAGGTTATCTTTAATATATATTTTCTATATATTTGATGGGAGGTTTAATATGCTACTACTTAATAAAGAATGTATTCAAGAAATCTTTTCTATGAAGGAGGCCATTGAGGCAAACAAACTAGCTTTTAGTATTTTTTCATCAGGAGAAAGCTGTATACCCTTGCGAACTAATATAAAAATTGCAAAACAAGAAGGAGTAACATTGTTTATGCCTGGATATGTGGAAAATCAAGCTGCCTTAGGAGTGAAAATAATATCTATATTTCCAAATAATTATTTAAAAGCTTATCCATCTGTAAGTGCCACTATGATATTGATAAATGAAGAAACCGGAAAAGTATGTTGTATAATGGATGGAACATATCTTACCCAGATGCGCACTGGAGCGGCAGCCGGTGCAGCAACAGATATTTTGGCTAGAAAAGATTCCACAGTGGGAGCTTTATTTGGCATCGGCGGTCAGGCCCCTTCACAGTTGGAAGCTATGCTAACTGTGAGAAACCTAAACAAAATTTTTATATATAGCAGAAATTTTCAACGAACAAAAAACTTTGTTAATGAAATACAAGTTAAATTGGCTAAATTTAAAACAAACTTTATAGCAGCTAAATCACCTGATGAAGCAATTATAGATGCAGATATTATTACAACAGCAACCACATCTAAACAAGCAGTATTCGATGGAAATAAAATTAAAAAGGGCGTTCACATTAATGCTATTGGTTCATTTACTCCGGATATGCAAGAGATAGATGAGAAAATAATTAGAAGAGCCGATAAAATCTATTTTGACTCTCAAGAGGCTGTGCTTATGGAATCTGGTGATTTTATTATTCCTTTTAAAAATGGGCTTGTTAACAATAATAATTTTATTGGCGAGCTCGGCCAAGTTATAAATAACATTAAAAAGGCTAGGGAATCTAAAGAAGAAATTACAGTATTTAAATCGGTAGGAATAGCAGCCCAAGATATTATTACAGGAGCATTTATTTATAAGAAGGCCCTAAAAGAAAAAAAAGGTCAAACATTTTTATTTGATTAATATAGGAGGTATTATAAAATGATGAATTTTAAACATTATATAAATTGTATTGATGTTCACACAGCAGGGGAACCTTTGCGAATTATAACTTCTGGCTTACCGCCTATTCCCGGCAATACTATATTAGAAAAACGAAACTATATGCTAAAAAACTACGACCACTTACGAAAACTCATGATGCTTGAACCGAGGGGTCATAGTGGGATGTACGGGTGTATTATGGTTCCTGCTGTTACCAATGATGGTGATTTTGGAGTTTTGTTCACGCACAATGAAGGCTTAAGCTCTATGTGTGGCCATGGTATAATAGGCGTTTCAAAAACTGTTTTAGAAACCGGCATGTTACCTTCAAAAGAAGGTGAGAATATCATAAAGATAGATTCACCGGCTGGCAGAGTAACAGCCTTTGCTGATATAAAAGATGGCAAAGTTGAAAAAGTTAGCTTTCAAAATGTGCCTTGTTTTGTCTATAAAGAAAACATAAAGCTAAATATAGAAGAAATAGGAGACTTGCAGGTAGATATAGCTTATTGCGGCGCTTTTTACGCTTATATTGATGTAAAAAAAGTTAAACTCACTTTAACTCCGGCAAATGCAGAAAGACTTGTAAAGGTTGGCATGGAAATAAAGAATAAACTTATGACAATGATGGAATTTAAACACCCTAACTCAGATGTTAATTGGCTTTATGGTACAATACTGTTTGATAAACCAAAAAGAATTAAAAACAAGCTTGTAAGTAAAAACATCTGCATTTTTGCTGAAGGTCAAATAGATCGTTCCCCTACTGGTACAGGGACAGGTGGAAGATTAGCACTGCATTACTTTAAAAGGGAAATGAAAAAGGATGATGTGTTGATAAACTACAGCATAATTGATACACCATTTGAGGGAAGGATTATCAAGGAAACTATTGAGGGGGACTATAATGCCATAATCACAGAAGTATCAGGAACATCCCATATAATGGGCTTTAACCAGCTTGTTCTAGATCCTACAGATCCCTTGCCTGAAGGGTTTAGGATAATAGGAAGCTAAGAAACAGCAGGCTAATGCCTGCTGGTAAGGACCCAAAATGCCGTCCGCTATAACCTTACACCTGCACTCACGCAGGTGGGTGTCCTGACACATGATTCAATCCACCAATTCAGGCACGATTTCCAAATGCATACATAAACTCCCGTATACTATCTGTAGGTTAAGGTTATTAAGCTGACAAACATTCCAGGCAATATTCTCTTTCTATATATAGTATAATCACTAAACTATTAAAAATCAATGGCTTAGCACCAGGTAATTTTTATTTAATCAGGAATATATCACATTTACTGCTTCTAATAGCCCTTTTCAAAACTAACTAAATTTATGAAACCTCCATTACCCTTATATGCTTTTATATTATTTTCAATTATTGGTAAGGCTCTTTCAAAATACTTATTAGATTCACCACAAATATGGGGCGTTATTATTACATTTTCCATCCTCCAAAAAGGACTATCTTTAGGTAAGGGCTCTATGGAAAATACATCAGAAGCAAAAGCCTTTATCTTTTTGTTTCTCAATACTTCTACTAAATCCTCCTCATTAACAGTATTTCCTCTTCCCATATTTATAAAGCAAGCACTAGTTTTCATTAAATTAAAATAATTTTTGTCTATAATTTTATAAGTGCTTTCAACACTTGGCAAAAGGTTAATAATGTAGTCACTTTCTTTAAAAACCTTTTCCATGTTTTCTGGTAAATATATTTTATCTACATCCTCTATTTCTTTCCCACTACTTCTCACACCGATAACATGCATTCCCATAAGTTTTGCTTTTTTTGCAATTTCCAATCCTATGCTCCCTAAACCAATAATCCCCAACGTAGCTCCATATATTTCTCCTTGGCTAACATTTCTATCCCATTTGCCAAAAATATTGTTTTTAAAAATTACATGTAAATTTCTAGCCAACACTATCATTATACATATAGCATATTCAGCCATATATATTTTATGTATGCCCCTACCATTAGTAAGTATTACATTCTTTTCTCTTATCTTATCTAAAGGATATTTTTCTACACCAGCGCTTAACGCTTGTATCCACTTTATATTCTTCGCCATATCTAGCATTTCATCATTAAACTTAAATGTTATTAGGATATCTGAGTCTTCAATATGTTTTTTCATCTCATTTTTTTCAGTACATACGATGATATTAAATTCATTATATTTCTCGGTTAAATAATCTTTATGCTGTTTGTTTATCTTATGATATATTAAAATTTTACTAATTTGAATCACTCCTTCCTGATTATCATTTAATTATTAGATTTTTATCAGACAAAACACTATAAGTGGCAATAATAAGTGAGATATACTAATTCACTTGTTATTATAGAAATAATTATGTATTTTTAGCAGCTTTAATTACATGCATTAATAAAATCGCAGTAGTTACTGAACCAACTCCCCCCGGTACTGGGGTTATAAGTGATGCTTTTTTTGATACTGAATCGAAATCTACGTCACCACAAAGCTTTCCTGCCGCATCTATATTTATCCCCACATCGAAAACGATAGCTCCATTTTTAACATAGTCAGTATCTACAAATTTTGCTTTTCCTATGGCCGCTATTAATATATCTGCATTAGAAGATAGTAAATGAAGATTAGTAGTTTTCGAATGACATATGGTAACAGTCGCATTACTTTTTAATAACATCATACTTAAAGGCTTACCTACAACCATACTTCTTCCAAGCACCACTGTGTTTTTTCCTGTCAGGTCAATGTTCCTACGTTTAATAATTTCCATTACTGCAGCCGGCGTACAAGGAGGAAATCCGGAATAATCACCTTCAAATACTTTGGCAAGATTAAGAGGATTCATGCAATCTATATCCTTTTCGGGGTTAATAATATGCTTAATTGTGTTTTCATCTAAATGTTTAGGTAAAGGCCTGAAGATTAAAATACCATGTATATATGCATCATTATTTAGCTCTTCCAATACTTCAATAAACTCTTCTAAAGAAATGTTTTCTTCTAATTCTATTACCCTATATTTAATGCCCGTTTTTTCGCAATTTCGTAATATCCCTCTCTCATATGCAATATCATCTTTTTTGGATCCAACCCTCATAATTGCAATTGTAGGATCAATGCCTTTAGATATTAGTCTGTCGGATTCCTCTTTTAACTCCTTGAAAATAGTTTTGGCTATCTCTGTGCCGCTTAAAACTTTGGACATCTTGATACCTCCCTCACTAAAAATCACACTTTTCATATTGATTAAAGATATATCTATATTATATTGGTGTCTTTTGTTTCTTTGGGTTTTAACTTTTTTATTAACTGGATTAAATCTTCATGTTCCACAGTTTTTGAATCATATTTTCCTACTTTAAAAGCCCATTGAACAGCAAAACCTATCGTAAATGCCGTTATTATAGTACCTATACCAACTATACCACCAAGAAAATAACCAATAGTTAACACTGTTGTCTCAATAACGCCTCGTATAAGCCAAACTGGCTTATTTAGTTTCTTTACTAATCCTTCCATCAAACCATCCCTAGGCCCCGCACCTAATTCAACTTTTAAGTAAAAGTAAGTAGCCCATCCAATAGTGAGTATTCCAACTAGCAATAATATAAGTTTGCCTAAAAGAGTTTTAGGAATTTTAAGTATGCCTGCATTATCCACAAGATCGATAAAAAAACCTATAAAATACATATTAAATATACTAGCTATTCCCGGAATAACACCAATAAAGTAAGAGATTACTAAAACTAATAGTCCAATAATTTGCGATGTCTGTCCTAAAGTCAACGGTGTATGGTTTATTATTCCCAGGCTCAATGTTTCCCAGGGGCTTACTCCTAAATTTGCATATAGTACCTCAACAATTCCTACAGCATATAAAAACAATCCAAAAAATAGCAAAGGCATTTTCTTTAATAAGATTATCCATTCATTTGACTCTTTCACTAAAACCACTTCCTAAATGTTTTATTGTATTAAAATTTGTATTATACTTATTATAATATTCATTTCTAATGAAAAAAGCAATTAAAACTAGTATAACTCCTGTTTTAATTAATGAAAGAAAAAAAGAATTATCAATTAATAATTCTTTTTTTCCTTTAAAAATAAATATTTATTTACGATTTTAATTAATCTACATTTTTTTTGCTATATATTCTACTAAATCAACTGTTCTGCATGAATAACCCCATTCATTATCATACCAAGCCATTACTTTAGCCATCTTATCTCCCATGGTCATTGTTGACAAGGCATCCACTATGGAAGACCTATCATCTCCTTTATAGTCAATGGAAACTAATGGTTCATCCGAATACCCTAGTATACCTTTTAGCTGAGTTTCAGAAGCATCTTTTAGGGCTTTGTTTATTGATTCAACAGTTACTTCCTTTTCGAAATTACACACTAGATCCGTTATTGATACCGTAGGGGTCGGAACTCTAAGCGATAGCCCATTAAGTTTTCCATTAAGATCAGGAAGCACCTTCCCCACAGCTTTTGCTGCGCCTGTTGTAGTAGGTATAATAGATTCTGCAGCTGATCTAGCCCTTCTAAGGTCCTTATGAGTTTTATCCAGTATCTTCTGATCATTAGTATAGGAATGGATTGTGGTCATAAAGCCATTGATTATACCAAATTCTTCATGTAACACTTTGGCAACTGGAGCTAAACAATTGGTTGTGCAAGAAGCATTTGAAATTATCTTATGTTTGTCGGAATCATAATCCTCTTCGTTTACTCCAAGTACAACAGTTACGTCCTCATCCTTTCCCGGTGCAGTTAGTATTACTTTTTTAGCACCGGCTTTAATATGTTCCATAGCCCTTTCTCTTTGGGTATATACACCGGTAGATTCTACTACTATGTCTATGCCAAGTTTTTCCCAAGGTAGGTTTACTGCCTCAGATATTGTAAAAACCTTTACTTCTTTACCATTAATTATTAAAGCTTCATCTTTAGCTTCCACTGTTCCATCAAATATTCCATAAGCAGAATCATACTTAAATAAATGTGCCAAAGTATTCGTATTTGCTCTCGCATTTATTGCAACTAGCTCAATGTCCCCATTTTTCCACTTGTCAGCGACAATTCTTGTTACTTGCCTTCCAATCCTACCAAACCCGTTTATTGCAACTTTAACGCTCATAAAACTCCTCCTAGTTTATTAATAAAGTTATATTTTTATGTACATTCTATAATATTTATATCAATAAAGTGTCTTATATGTCAAGATATTGTGTGTTACATATGTTTTTAAAACTATAGTATATATTGCATATTATATGAAGTAATGCAACTAGTTATCCATAGTGACTTGCATTCTCTAGTATACACTTTTTTTTAAATAATATCATAGCCTGCATCTATCGTTTTTAAAATCTCTAGAGTTTTTTTAGCATCAAAACTAAAATCTTTGATAATACCTTCAAAACTGATACTTTCATCATAACCTGCATCTTTTAGCTTATACACATATTTTTTATATTTATCAATTTTCTTTGCTATCAGCGCTATACGTCCTTCTTCTTCAGCTATATGAACATGTTTAATATACTTAATATTGCTTGAATTTATAATATTTATATCTTCTTTTCCCCTCCAAAAATGGTATAGATCTAAAACCAGACCAGTATTTTTTCCATTTAATTGACCTAAAAATTCTAACGCCTCTAAAGTCGTGTTTAAAAAATTGGTTTCATATGTTCCTAATGCCTCAATAAGTATATTCAGGCCGTACTGTTCTGCTTTTTTAAGTGTCATATTAACGAATTTAATGGCATCTTGTTTAGCTTTTTCCCTGGAATATCCCTTTGGTATCATTCTTGATGAAGGGCTTCCAAAACATATTTTATCAGCACCAAAACTAGCAGCCCTACTAACAACTTTATCAACATATTCTTCAAGCATGCAAAAATTAACTAGCTCCCCTAAAATTTTTACTTCAGGTAAAATAAAAGAATTAATGCTTTCGCATCTTATAGGCCCATTATTAATGGTGTTTTTAGCATTTTTAAATTGATTTTCTGTCATCTTATAAATACTTGAGCCAGAAAGTTCTATATAATCATACCCTAAATCTACTAAGTGATCATAGTTTTTAATTTCTGTACAAAAACCAAATCTCATGTTTATAACCTCCCGCAGATTCATTTTTTTTTACATTAACCTAAACATTATTATAATAATATGTTTTTAAAGATTTATTTGCTAGATGTTTCATTCTTAATAAAATACTTACACATAGTAGACAGCTACCATTTGTGGGAGATTAGTGCTTTTTGGGGTTGAGGAAAAAATAGTATTCTTGGATTTTCTTTTTTGCTTTTTATTATTGCAGTATTTATAGCATTAGATAAACTATTGCAAGGTTCTAGCCATAATGTGCGGATTTCTTCATCTAGTACTCCCGGTGCATATACAAAAATACTTGATTTCTTTCTTAAAATCTTAGTAAGTGGCAAAGTATGGTCCATCTGAATCTTATAATTATTCATAACATAATTATCTATCTCGTCTAAAGAATCAAATAATTCGAACGGCCTCATCATATCAGGAGAATTTACTCCTTCCGGGCATTCAGCATACAAAACTATACTTAGGTCTGGGTCCAGAATTTTTGTAAATGCAATAAGGGCTTTCAGTGCTTGATAGAATTCACAATTCAATGGATAACCACAGGTTGTAACTATTATATCTGGTTTCTCGCTTAATAAAATATTGCTAAATGATTTTACATAATCAGCAGCTAATAAATGTGATGATTCTAATTCTCCTGAAAATATTCCTATTGTCCTTCCCGCATCATCAGTTATAAAATTAACACAGAAATCTACCCCAAGCATATTTGCTGATTCTAACATATCAAGATGGATTGGATTATCTTTTAATACGCCCGGTTCTGCATTTTTTGCAAAAATCGCATCCGGTCTATGGTTAACTCTTATACTACTTTCAGCAGAAATACCTGGTAATACAGATTTTCTACCTCCTGAAAATCCGGCAAATTCATGTAATTCAACCTTGCCTACTATTATTTTTACATCTGATTCATAAGCAGTTTTGTTTACTTTTAAGATTGTACCTTGACTAGTTTTACCTAGTTCAACAAGCTCCTGTTCGTCATATGCATCATGATTTATGATTTTTACTCTACTATACTCATCGCCTATAAAATCTTTCATTTCTTTTTTTGTGGCTGGTCTATGCACTCCCAAAGCAACTATAAATACTATATTGCTTAGTTTGATGCCTCCTTCAAGTAGAGCATCTATAATATGCGAGGCTACTTCCATGGTAGGGACACCTCTGGTTATATCAGAAATTATAATGCTTGCGGTTTTGGCATTTTTATTTTTTACAATTTGGCTAAGTGGTTTGCCAGTATCCGGATTATTAACCGTGTTATAAAAAACTTTTTTATCAGCTAAAGGCTTTGGAAATTTCACTTGCGTTAGACCAATTACATCTTTTGCTTCTAGTTTTATTTCTTGATTTTCTATTGTATCTTTATATATCACAAAATTGTTATGTCGCTCTAGAGAGTAAGACACTTTTATAACCTCCTTGTATAATTAATGTTTCAAGTATAGTTACTATAAAACTTTAAAAAATATTAGTATAAAGCTTATTTCTGTGAATAATCACCGTTATCTTCTTTGATTACGGCTTGAGCTGCTGA
>CAYMVQ010000002.1:0-218959 GCA_964394355.1 uncultured Clostridiaceae bacterium | reverse complement strand
AATATAGGCTTTACAAGGTTTTAAAATGATGGTATACTTTTACACAAGTAATAATTATAGGGTAAATAAATATCATTCGTATTGGTGCTTGATTTCTTTAAGCTACTTCATTAATTTATTTCATTAAATTGTTTCATTAAAAAATATTTTATAGGTGCTATAAAAATACAAAAAATTATTTTATAATATGATAAATATAAAAAGCAATGAATATTCTAAGTATTTCAATTATTCAAAATTATAATATTTTGTGCTTAAACCGTTGATTTTTCTCTTTAGTGATCAGCGGAGAAAATTATATAATTTAGGGAGGGGAATTAATTGAAAAAAAGACTTTTAGTTTTGACATTTGTAGTGTTACTAATTGCATTTACTCTAATCGGGTGTTCCCAGCCGGCAGCTCCGTCGGGGGGCGGGGATGAAAATGGGGAGGCAGAAGCACCTGAATTTGACGGTGAAATTCTTGTAGGAATTATGGTTCCTGTTACCGGTTCGGAAGCTACTTATGGTAAGGACATGGAGAATGCAATGAAAATTGCTGCAGAGGAAATCAATGCAGCAGGTGGTGTTTTAGGAAAGGAAATAAAATTTATTACTGGTGATGATGGTTGTGATCCACAAATGTGCACCGCAGCAGCCAGTAAGTTGGTATCCTCAGAAGTTGTGGCAGTTTTAGGAGGCTATTGCTCCGGAGCTACTATACCCGCATTAAAGATTTATGGCGATGCTAAAATACCTTTTATTATTACAGCAGCAAATTCCACGCAGTTGATTGATGAAAATGCCGGCTGGTCATTTATGATAAACAGTCCTGGCTATCATCAAGCGGATGCGGCGGCAAATTGTTTTGAAAGTTTAAATGTTGAAAAATTGGCTTTTGTACATCAGGGTGATGGTTTTTCCGAGAATCTTGCAGAACTGACTAGGGAAGATTGGGAGAGCAGGGGACATTCCACTGCATCTTATGACGTTGTTAATAAGGGCGAGCAAGATTTCTCATCATTAGTTACTAAAATTAGATCTTCAGGGGCTGAAGGTGTTTATTGGACAGCTTATCATGCAGATGGAGCCCTACTTATAAAACAACTCCGTCAAGGTGGTTATGATGGTGAAATAACTGTAGCAGATGGTTCTAGTTCAGTACAATTACTGGAAATAGCAGGAACAGCGGGAGAAGGGGTTTATTGTACATCGCCACCAGTTGTTGATTTCTTGCCAGCTGCAAAACAATTTATATCTGCATATAATGCAAAATATAATCAGGAGCCGGGTCCTTATGCAGGGTTGGCTTATGATGGTGCTTATCTTTTAGCGGATGCAATAAAAAGGGCCGGCACAACAGATCCTGATGCACTTCTTGATGCTTTAAAAACAACTGATAACTTTGAGACTCTTTCCGGGAAAGTTACTTTTACACCGGAGCATGTACTTGAAGAAAGTAACTTTATAACAATCAAAGGTGAAGGAGGAAAATGGGTTTTAGTTGAATAAACCTGTTTAATAGCATAAGGGGGGCGTTTTAGTCCCCCATTTTATGCATATCTCCAAAAAAGGAAAGGGTGAGCTTATGTCATTTCAAGAAATAGTAATTCAGCAGATTGTTAATGGCTTGCTTCTGGGTTCATTTTATGGGCTGGTAGCGTTAGGTTATTCTATGGTTTATGGTATAGTCAGATTATTAAACTTTGCCCACGCGGATATATATATGGTGGGTGGTTTTTGTAGTTTGACTTTACTTACTTTTTTTAAAGATACTTTTATAGGTAACCAGTGGGCCGGTATAATCGTATCAATGCTGATTACGATGATAATAGTGGGACTTCTAGGTGTGATTATTGAGAGGGTTGCATATAAGCCTTTAAGGGAAGCTCCACGTCTTTCACTTCTTATAACTGCTTTGGGTGTATCCATGATATTATACAATTCGGTAATGGTAGTTACCGGTGGGGAGTATAGGGCTTATAAAACCGGCTTGGGCTTTCAAGGATTTTCTTTAGGTAGTGTTTTTATTACCCATACTCAAATAATTTTGACTATAGCGGCAGTTGTGCTTATGTTTATACTTCATTTATTTATTACCAGAACAATGTATGGAAAAGCGATGAGGGCAATATCTATGGATTTGGATTGTTGTCGCCTTATGGGTGTTAATTGCAATAAGGTTATTGCCCTTACGTTTTTTGTAGGTACTATGCTAGCTGCTTCTGCAGGTACTATGGCTGGAGTGTACTATGGAAGCATACATTTTTTTATGGGTTTTGTAATTGGCATTAAAGCTTTTACCGCTGCAGTTATAGGCGGCATTGGAATAATTCCCGGTGCGATGTTGGGAGGATTAATGTTAGGCCTTTTGGAGTCTTTTGGGACACAGATACCTTTTATAGGCTCAGAATGGAAAGATGTGTTTTCTTTTTCCATATTAATTATTATTCTAATATTTAAACCAACAGGGCTTTTGGGCAAAAAAGAAAGCGAGAGGATGTAGTTATGAAGGATAAAGTAGTTGGATTACAGACTGCAGATACTCAAGCAGATATAAAAAGAGAAAATCCTTTGGTTCAGCTTATTGATAGATTGTATGAGCTGTTTGATAATAAGAAGATACGTTTTAGTGTAATAGCTGTTGCTGTAGCTATGCTGATTTATTTGCCTATGAAAGCAAATATGTATGTTACGGAAGTAATGACCAATGTTTGGTTTTATGTTGTTATGTGTCTTGGCCTTAATATCATAGTAGGTTTTGCTGGACTTTTAAGTCTGGGCTATGCAGCATTTTTTGCAGTGGGTGCATATACTAGTGGAATACTAATATTAAGATATGGCATTAGTTTTTGGTTAACACTCCCCGTAAGCGTTATAATGGCCGTAATTGCTGGACTTGCTATAGGCGCCCCAACATTAAAACTAAGAAGCGACTACCTAGCAATAGTTACATTAGGTTTTGGTGAAATGACTAGGTTGGCAGCAAGGAATATGGCAATAACCGGGCGTGCAACCGGTTTGGTGGGAATATCTAGGCCAAGTTTTTTTGGCATAAATCTATACAAAATACATCACTATTATTATGCTTTTTTCACACTCGCAATAATAGCGATCTTTGTTTCATATAGGTTGTATGATTCAAGAATGGGCAGGGCCTGGAAATGCATTCGCGAAGATGAAGATGCAGCAGAAGCCATGGGCATAAATGTGGTAGCCGTTAGGCTTTATGCATTTGTACTTGGCTCTGTTTTTGGTGCATTAGCAGGTTCTTTTATGGCTATTAAAATGACCGCCATTTCACCAGATTCTTTTTTATTTACTCAGTCAGTTAATATTTTGTTGGCGGTAGTACTTGGTGGAATGGGTAAAATCCCCGGTGTTATACTTGGAGCCTTTGTATTGGTTATTTTTCCAGAGGTTTTTAGGGGTATCGGGCAATATAGAATGCTGATTTTTGGCTTGGTATTATTGGTACTTATGATTTATAGACCTCAAGGATTATGGCCAGAACGCAGTGGGAGAATAACAACAAAGGATAAAATTAATACGGACGGGGTGAAATAAAGTGATTTTAGATATCGAAAATTTAACGCTTAGATTTGGTGGGCTTACAGCAGTAAATAAAGTTAGTTTTGGCATAGAGGAGGGTTCTATAGAAAGTCTTATAGGGCCTAATGGAGCTGGAAAGACCTCACTTTTTAATTGCTTAACTGGTTTTTATAGGGCACAAGAAGGCGATGTTAGATTTAAGGGTACAAGCGTAATGAAGATGAAACCCCACAAAATTACGTATTTGGGTATGGCTAGGACCTTTCAAAACCTACGTTTGTTTAAGAATCTAACAGTAATGGAGAATGTAATGTCAGGAATGCATTGTCGAACTTCAGCAGGCCTACCTGGGGCGGTTTTAAGACTTCCACATCAAAGGGCTGAAGAAAAAAGAATTAAGGATGTAGCTCTAGAATGTATGGACTTTGTTGGCATTTCAGATAAGAAAAATTTAATAGCAAAGAACTTACCATATGGTGACCAAAGAAGGGTAGAGTGGGCCAGGGCATTGGCGACTCAGCCAGAGCTTTTACTACTAGATGAACCTGCTGCTGGATTGAATTTTGATGAAAAAATGCAATTGGTAGAGCTTATAAGAAGAATACGGGATGAAAGAAAAATTACTGTTTTTTTGATAGAACATGATATGGGGCTTGTTATGAAAGTTTCTGAAAAAATATTTGTAATAGATTATGGTACAAAAATAGCAGAAGGAACTGTACAAGAAGTACAGAGCAATCCTAAGGTTATTGAAGCTTACCTAGGAAAAGAGGAGGATGATAATAATGAGTGAAGCAGTCCTTTCTCTAAAAAACGTTAAAACTCGTTATGGCCAAATTTATGCATTGAAAGGTATTAGTTTTGATGTATACAAGGGTGAAATAGTGGCTCTCCTTGGTTCTAATGGTGCAGGAAAAAGTACTACATTAAAAACTATTTCCAACTTAGTAGCGGCAGATAGCGGGAAGGTTGAATTTTATGGAAAAGATATTACAAATGCTCCCCCCCATTCAATTGTCGAAATGGGAGTAATACATGTCCCGGAAGGCAGAAGAATATTCAAAGAACTGACTGTTGTAGAAAACTTAGAGATGGGTTCATTTACATTAAAAGATGATGTAGAAAGAAAAAGAAGAATAGATAATGTATTTGAATTTTTTCCAGTGTTGGAGGAAAGAAAAAAACAAATGGGTGGACTTTTATCGGGTGGAGAACAACAAATGTTGGCCATAGGGCGTGCAATGATGACCGATCCTAAGGTATTGCTTTTAGATGAGCCCTCTATGGGCCTTGCCCCTATAATTGTTCAGGGAATAATGAATATTATAAAACAAATAAACAAGACTGGTACTACAATACTGCTGGTTGAACAGAACGCTAAGGCTGCACTAAAACTTGCAGATAGGGGATATGTACTCGAAACAGGAGAAATAGTTATGGAGGGAAAAGCTGATGTACTAAGCAAGGATGATAGTATAGTGAAGGCGTATCTTGGTCATTAAATAAGCAAAAAGTGCTAAGTAGGCGTAGGCTTTTTTAATACTTTTTTATCATTTTTGTTCTATTGTAATAATATAAATTAAATGTTATTATGTTAAGTAAATGTAGGCATGCCATTGCAAATACAATGCATGGATTATGTTCTACATTGGCGGATACGCAATAAGTGTAAAAGGTATCTGAAATATTTATTGTTTTGGCAAAAGGCTAAAATAATAAATATAAAATCAAAATAGCATGAGGAGGAGGAAAATTTGAAAAAGGTAAGTTTGTTATTAGCCTTAATACTGGTGTTTTCATTTTCGTTAGCCGGTTGTTCAAAACCTGCTGAAGAGCAAGATTCAGAAGTAATAAAAATAGGAGTTTTTCAACCTATAACAGGTGCTAATGCCGGCGGAGGTGCTTTAGAAGTTGAAGGGATTAAGTTAGCAAACAAACTGTATCCCGAAGTGTTAGGAAAAAAAGTAGAATTGGTTATAGTAGACAACAAATCTGATAAGGTTGAGGCAGCTAGTGCTGCAGCAAGGCTTGTAGAAAAAGATAAAGTAGCTGCAATCATAGGTAGCTGGGGCAGTTCACTATCAATGGCGGCAGGGGATATTGTAAAGAATGCTGGTGTTCCTACTGTGGGAGCTTCTTGTACAAACCCACTAGTAACACTTAATAATGACTATTATTTTAGAGTTTGTTTTATTGATCCATTCCAGGGTACCGTTATGGCTAACTATGCCTATAATAAATTAGGGGCAAAAAAAGCAGCAATTATACAAGAAGTATCTAATGATTATTCCGTAGGATTAGCAAAGTTTTTTGTGGATGCCTTTAAAGAATTAACTGGTGACGATAACTGTATTGTTGCTACTTCAAATTATAATACCGGGGATCAAGATTTTACCGCCCAGCTTACTAATATTAAGGCTGCTGATCCGGAGGTTATATTCGCACCTGGAAACTTTACCGAATCGGCTTTACTTATTTCGCAAGCAAAACAACTGGGTATTGATGTTCCAATGATAGGAGGAGATACTTGGGAAACTCCCGAGTTTATAGATATAGGTAAAGAAGCAGTAGAGGGAGCGGTATTCTCCACTTTCTTTGCTACAGAACAACCTATAACTGAAGAATCAAAAGTTTTCTTAGATGAGTATAGAAAAGAATTTGGCAAGGAGCCTGCAGCTGTAACAGCCTTAGGTTACGATGCTTATATTCTTATACTCGACGCTATAGAAAGAGCAGGAAGCTACGAGCACGATGCCATAAGAGACGAAATAGCAAAAACCAAGGATTTCGAAGGTTCTGCAGGTTTTGTAACTCTTGATGAAAATGGAGATGCGGTTAAGGATGCGGTTATCAAGGTTGTAAAAGATGGTAAATTTACTTATATGGATACAGTTAAACCTATACAATAAATACTAAAAGGCCGGCTTAACCGGCCTTTTGATATTTTTTGTCTCATAATGTTTTTTTATTTAGTTTTTTTTCGATGTCGATATTAAAGTGGTAAAAAGTAGTATAACATGCTAGTGTAATAATCCTAATAAAAACCGATTGCTTTTACTTTATATTTTCAAAAAGACTTTTATTGTTCTTGTCAGTAAGGATACCGTAAGCCTTATCAAAATCCATGTTCATTTCGTTGGAAAGGAAATATTTTAATTTAATTTTAATAATTCTTTTTAAGGACTCATCAAGGCGTTCTTTTGTAATATGTCCTTTTTTTACACCATCATATAGGGCATCTAAAACATCTTTTTGAAGCTTTTTTGTATGAGAGATTAAAAATATATCAATTCCGCTATTAAAAGCTTCTACTATTAATTCGTCTATATTCTTATTATTGCCTAAGAAACCGTACATTTCTATATCATCGGTAACAGTTATGCCCTCAAAGCCTAAACTTTCTCTTAAAATTTCAGTAATAAAAACTTTAGATCTTGAAGCAGGTAGACCAGAATCATCAATTTTCGGAAAAGCCAGATGGCCAAGCATTACTGCATCTATACCTTCTTTGATTGCATTTTTAAAAGGTATTAATTCTCTATTTTTTATCAAGCTATATTCAGCATCTAGTAACGGCAAAGTCTTATGTGAATCCATATTGCTCCCACCATGGCCAGGAAAATGTTTAGCTACTGAAATTATATTTTGAGATGAAAGTCCATTGATAAAAGCGATGCCATGCCTTGATACGATAGAAGGTTCCTTTCCATAAGCTCTTCGCTTTAAAAGAGTATTATTCTTTAGAACAGGTATATCAAGAACCGGAGCAAAATTCATATTTATGCCCATTGCATAAAGTTCTTCACCAATAATAGCACCGGCTTTTTCCGTAAGCTTTATATCATCAATGCTACCAAAATCTACAGCGTCAGGAATTTTATTAGCATCTTCCGGTAGGCGAGAAACTGATTTACCCTCTTCATCAATAGATATAAAAAGAGGCAGAGGATTATTAATATTATTATTTTTCAATTCAACGTTTAAATCATATAATTCTTTTATATTTTCAAAATTTCTTTTAAACAATATAAAGCCGCCTATTTTATCATTAGTTATAAAATCTATGGTATCCTTGTTAAGAAATTTTTCTTGAAAACCTATTATAGCAAGCTGGCCTACTTTTTCTTTTAAATTCATATTACTAACGATGTTTTCAATGTAAATATCCTCTTCATTAATATAAGTTAGATCTTCCTTCAAGGGTGGTGGCGACTCATAACTGTTAATGTTATTATCATTATAATCTGATCTTTTAGCACATGAACTTGTGCTAATGACCAGAATAATAGAAAATAAAATTGCTGTCAATCTATTCATTATTTTCCTCCTGATTAAAGTAATATTACGCATATAGATTACGCCTTTATTAATTATGAATAATATTTTTTTCTAAGTCAAATAATTTAACTTATTTGTTTTTTGTATATAATTACGATTATTAGAAAAAATATAAATATGAAAATTTTAGGGGTTGTTTATATATTGGAAGGAAAAAGAGGAAATTTAATTATTATTGGTGGAGCCGAGGATAAGAAAGTCGATTTAAAAATATTGAAAATAGTGTATGAATTATCAGGAGAGAATAATAGTAATATAGCCATAATTACAACAGCAACAAATAATCAAGATGGGGCGGAGGAAGAGTATTGTGATATATTTAGAAGACTGGGGGCAAAATCTGTTTATGGCATAAGAATAAACAATAGAGAACAGGCGAATAGTATCCATAATATAAATAGTTTAAAGCAAGCCGATTGCATTTTCTTTACAGGAGGGGACCAGCTAAGGATATCAAGTATTCTAGGTGGCACAAAAGTGCATGATACAATACTTGAAGGCCTAGGTTCCGGTAAAACAATAGCAGGTACCAGTGCGGGAGCATCAATGATGAGTCAAATAATGGTTGTAGAAGGCGAAGATGATGAAGCTCCAAGAAAATGCACTATGAAAATGGCACCGGGTATGGGAATGCTTCAAGGCGTAATAATTGATCAACATTTTAACCAAAGAGGTAGAATTGGAAGGTTATTAGCGGCAGTTGCCCAAAATCCGGGGATAATAGGTTTGGGGGTAGATGAAAACACAGCAATTATAGTGGATGGCGAACTAAATCTACGTGTTGCAGGTTCTGGAGTTGTTACCATTGTAGATGGTAGAGATATTTCTTTTACAAATATATCCGAACAATATCCAAATGAACCCTTAGCCATCACTAATGTAAGAATTCATGTGCTTCCAGAAGACTATGGGTTTAACATTAATACAAAACAGGGAATAATAGGTAAAGAAATGTATTTCGCTAAAAATAATAATTCTAAGGAGGAAAAGAATGAGAATTCTTAGCTGTTGTGCTTATAGGGGCAAAAATATCTATAGCCATAAACCGGTAATTAAAATGAATATTGAATTAGGAGAGTATTATGATGTGGCAACTAATGAAATAGAAGGATTCAATGATTCGTTAATTAAGTTGTTGCCGGGCTTATATAAGCACAATTGTTCAAAGGGTTATGAAGGCGGTTTTATAGAAAGGCTTAAAGAGGGAACATATTTTGCACATGTTATAGAGCATGTTGCTATAGAATTGCAAAATCTATTGGGGTATGATATAGCATTTGGAAGAGCAGTGAAAGGCGATGGAGAAAAAGATTATAATGTGATGTTTTCTTTTATAAACGAGTATGCCGGCATAGAATCAGGAAAAATAGCTATAGAATTGATTAGTGCTTTGGCAAATAATACTTCTTACAATTTTAATGAAAAATTAAGCAAGTTAAAAGAAAAATGTATTAAGTTGGATTTAGGAATAAGTACTTCGATGTTAAAGATAGAGGCGGAAAAGCGCAAAATACCGGTAATCAGAATTGGGCAAGAAAGTCTTATACAATTAGGTCAAGGGATAAATAGTAGAAGGTTAGAAGCTACCTTACCAGATAATACTTCTTGTATTGCAGTGGATTTAGCTTGTAATAAGAATATGGCAAAAAGTATAATGTTCGAATATGGCATACCGGTGCCAGAGGGTAAAATGATAAATTCTGAAGAAGAATTATTACAACATTGCATGAATATAGGTTTTCCCGTTGTAGTGAAGCCTAACTTTGGCAGTCAGGGTGTAGGAGTTTCTATCAATCTTAAAACGCCTGAAGAAGCACTGAATGCATTTAGAATAGCAAAAGAATACGAGGACACTGTTTTAGTTGAAAAATATATAAAAGGGAATCATTACAGACTTTTGGTTGTAGGAGAAAAAATGGTGGCTGCTTCAATGCGAATTGCCGCCCATGTTATAGGAAATGGCGAACTGTCAATAGGTGAATTGATAGCAAAAGAAAACTCTGAAAATCCCAATAGGGGAGAGGGACATGAAAAGCCTTTAACAAAAATAATAACAGATAAGGTTGTAAAAGCATACTTGGAAAAACAAAATATAGACTTAAACTATATTCCCTCGCGGGGGGAAACAGTGTATTTAAGAGAAAATGACAACCTAAGTACCGGTGGCATAGCAATTGATGTAACAGGGAAGGTTCATCCGGAAACCGCAAAGCTCGCAGTCAAAGCCGCACAAATCATAGGACTTCATATAGCTGGTGTTGATATAACAATGCCTGATATAAATAAGTCTTTAGTTGAAACAGAAGGAGCGGTAATAGAAATTAATGCAGCACCAGGTATAAGAATGCATCATTTTCCAGCAAAGGGGAAAGGAAGAAATGTAGCTAAAGAAATCATTAACTATATCTGTCCTAAAAATAAGGAATACAGCATACCGATTATCTCAGTTACAGGGACAAATGGTAAAACAACTACTGTAAGAATTATAAATCATATTTTAAGAAATTTAAATAAAAATGTTGGCTCTACTACTACAGATGGCGTTTATATTAATGGTGAGTGTGTAAAAAAAGGCGATAATACAGGGCCTTTAAGCGCACGAACTATACTTATGGATACTCGCGTTGAATATGCAGTTTTTGAAACAGCCAGGGGCGGGATACTAAATAAAGGCTTGGGGTACGATAATGCTGATGCAGGAATTATAACAAATATCCAAGAAGACCATCTTGGCATAGATGGTGTTTATACGTTAGAGGATTTAAAATATGTTAAATCATTAGTTGCTGAAGCTGTTAAAGAAACGGGCTACGCAGTTCTTAATGCTGATGACCCATACTGTATCAGTATTAAAAACAACTTAAAATCCAATATTCTTTTATTTTCCATGAAAGACGATAATAGAGAAGTGTTGAGCCATATAAAGGGCGGAGGTTTTGCTTTTTATTTTAATGGGGAAAATATTATATTTAACAAGGGTGGGAAAGAACACAAAGTAATATCAGTTAAAGACATGCCTTTTACCATTGGAGCTATGCTTAAATATAATATATATAATGCATTGGCAGCAGCTTCTGGTGCCTACGCTATAGGAATAAGCCTAAAAGATATAGAAAAAGGACTTTCTACATTTAACTCAGACTCAAAAGATAATCCTGGCCGTTTTAATATTTATGATGTAAGTGGCGTAAAAGTGATTGTTGATTATGCCCACAATATAGATGGCTATAAAAATGTTCTTGATACATTAAAAAAATTAAGAAAAAATAGACTTATCGGTGTTATTGGTGTTCCAGGAGATCGTAGTAATTCAAGTACTTTATTAATAGGGGAAATGTGCGGTAATTGCTTTGATATTGTTTACATTAAGGAAGATAAAGATAAAAGAGGAAGAAGAAACGGGGAAGTGGCTGAAATATTAAAAAAAGGGTGCCACAAAGGTAATATTTCTAAAAATAATATATATATTGAGTTAATAGAAGAAAGAGCCTTGGAGATGGCTATAAACTCAGCAGAAAGAGAGGATATCATTATTGTATTCTATGAAGAAATTGAACCTTTGCTAAGTGTAATAGAAAAAATGCAAGCTCCTATTCATCAAACCGGCCTTATTATAGCCTAAGACCGGTTTGATGGAGCATATAAAAAATATTAAGCTACTCGCTTTTTAAGCAATGTTTTAGCAAAACAAGATACTAGTGCAATTGAGAAACACTTAAGGGGTCTGCATCCCAAGATTTTATTAGAAATTCTTCTCCAGATCTTCTTGAAAGTATCAGCTTATATTTGTTTATATTATCATCATCTTTAATTATAATTTTTACTCGTGCTTCCGTAGCAGCTTCAGGAGATTCAGCTCTATGAGGGTTGCTAGATACCCATAGCTCTACTTCACTGATTTCAATTTTTATTTTATTCTTATTGTTGATAAGACCTTGAACAATTTTTATATTACTATCGTTGAAATCATTTTTGTCAATATTGTCATCTTCTGACCAATAGCTTAAAGCTTTTTTACTATTAGCTCCTAAAATATCATTAATATGATCTTGAACGCTAGCTCTTATTTCTTTAACTTCATCAGAATCCGGGTGAGTGGAGAAACCTGTAATAAACCAATCGCCACCAATTCTAGCCAATTCTATAGCATTTATAAAAAAACGGCTGATATTGATAGAGGCATAATTATTTTTTATTAACAAACTGTCTAAAATAAGCCTAGGCGGCAAATAAGGCTCTTGTTGGGTGGCTGGCAAAGGGGTATTGAATCGTTTAAAATCCGTTAACTTATTATTAAGAGCCTCTTGGGGTATAGGTAAAACAGTGTTTGTATATACCTTTTTGGCTTCCTTTTCGTATTCATCATAATCCCCTGTAAAACTATAGTCTAATTGAAACATTTTTAATATTACTGATTTTATTTTTGTTAAGTCTTCTTCATCTTTTTTAATAATGTTTTGTTCAAAATTACGATTTAATAAATCGAAAGTTATTCTGTTATCCCCATAATTACCGATGAAAAAGATTTTATCTTCAGCCGGGCTCAAATAAAAAGTAGGAGTGCAAACTCGCTGAACTTTTTTAGTCATTGTTTCTTGATCTACTATAACAAGAAGATATCTATCATCATCTTCAAAGTAGGGATTAGTTGTTGTATATATTATATCGCCAGTTGACTTTAAAATATTTGCACAGTAAATAGGGCTATTTTCTATTTCCTTGCTTTCAAAAGTTTTTAAGCTTACTATTTGCAAACCTTGTAAGTAGTCTTGTGTATATAATACATTTATATTATCTGAATCCATATATAATCCATCTGCTATTTGTGTATAAGTTCTATTATCGAAATTATAAAGTGCAACAATATTTTCGTATTTATCGTTTTTCATTTCAACTATATAAGTGCTGGCATTATAGTGCTCCTTAATAAAAGGAGTATAACTATCTACAGCAATTGATAAAAATTCTTTCGATGCAATATCAAAAATCATTTGGCCATCAAACATCAGTCTTTTTCTATCTCTAGACCAACTTATACTATTAAATTCTCTATATCTGTATTTAGTCAAAACATTTTGAATTGTTTCGTCTTCTAAATTGTAGATATATACATTATCCTCACCATCTATAAATGAGAGCTTTTTACCTTGTTCATCAAATTGATAATCTTTTATTGTAGAATAAATACCAAGATATTTCTTAGTTCCAATAGGAAGCTTAATTGAGTATAATTCAATGGGTTGTATCATATTTCCTATTATAACTTTACTATTGATTTCATCAAACCTTATGTCTTTAGAATACTTAAAGGCAAATATTACAGAGTGATCGGGAGCCATTATAATAGGTATAAAGTCATCAGCCAAGTTTTTTAAAAGTTCTTTGTTTTTTTCGATAATACTTTTTTGTGATGTGATATCAAATTGCCAGCTTTCCATATTTCCTTGCTCATTATCGGTCTTATCGGGATTTTCAAGTATAATAAGTCTATTCTCTTTAACAGAGCAATTGCTTAATAGGAGCGTAATGGCAAACACTAATATTATAAACTTCTTCATTTAACTACCTCCATGGTCAAAACAAAAGAAAATCTTATAGAAAAATTTTTACTTCTGTACCATTGTTTTTTCTACTAATTATTTTAATTTTTCCGTCATGTTTTTCCACTATTTCTCTAACTATTGATAACCCTAATCCCCAACCTTCAATTTTGCTATTTCTAGAAAAATCACCCTTGTAATAGGGCTCAAATATATTTTTTAGTATATCCTTTTTTATACCAATGCCATAGTCCTTGATGGTTAATTCTATTTTATCCGCTTTTTTTAATGTTATATCAATACTATCGGTTTTACTATATTTGATACTATTATCCATTATATTAATAAGAACTTGCTTAAATAAGTCTTCATCAACCAGGCAGGTTATTTCTTCAAGAAAAAGGTTTATCCTAATATTGTAACGCTTAGCCTTATAATACATAGAATCGCACACTTCTTCGAGCAAGTTTTTCATGTTGACTTCTGTTTTATTAACTTGAAAATCATAACGTTTTAATCTAGAAAGTTCTAAAAGACTTTCAATCATTTTAAGCAAACGTTTTCCCTCTGTAGTTATGTGAAAAAGGCTTTTGTCTTTTACTTCTATATCATCAGTTTTCCATAATAATTCGGCATAACCAAGTATAGTGGTTAGGGGGGTTCTTATTTCATGAGTAAAATTATCAAAGAAGCTTTTTTGCTTATCTTGCTCATCTTTTAGCTTGTGGATCATCTCCTGTATGTTATCAGCCATAAAATTAAAATTATGAGCTAACTCGCCGACCTCATCGTTATTGCTTACTGCAACTCTAGGTTTTAAATCGCCTTTTGAAAACATTTTTGTAATAGTTGAAAGATTTTTTATTGGTGCAGTAATTCTGTTAGATACCAATATACTAAGGATGACGGTAATTGAAGCAGCGATAATACTGGTTATCAAAAATATATTTATATTATTACTTTTCATTTTATCAGCATCAGAAAGGTCATATATAAAAGCAAGGGAATAATTATACCTGCCCCCAATGGCTACAGGCATTGCCATATAAAGCGTGCGTGGATTTGTACCATTTATATAATAAGCACTGTTTCCTTTTAAGGTTTCCGCTACTTCCGGCCTTAAATCCGTGTTATCATATATTGTTTCCTCCGAGTCGCCTAGTAATTTACTACCATAAAATATTTGTATTCTGCATTTAATTGTTTTTTTCAAATAAGATGTCAAGTAAGGAGAATCATTCTCCATAATATTTGGTATTTCGAAGATATTTCTTGCCTTGTTAAGTGAATACTGCTCTACATATATTGTACCGTACTCAGCTTGACTTTGAAGATAGTTTAATATAGTCAAAAGATTATAATTATCTGAAATTTTTGTAATAATTGGTCCCAAAATAATAAGCATTACCAATAAAGCTAAAATATTTAAAGCTATTATTTTACTTTTTAGGTTCATTATAAATCCACCTCGAATTTATAGCCAATGGTAAATACGGTCTTTATATATGAGCTATAGTTACCTAGTTTTCTTCTTAAACGCTGGATATGCATATCGACAGTTCTGCTATCACCTATATATTCAAAGCCCCATACAGATTCAAGAATATTTTCTCTAGAAAACACCTTTTTTTGATTTTCTGCAAACATTAGAAGCAAATCAAATTCTTTTGGAGTTAAAAATGTTTCCTTATCTTCAATATAAACTGTTCTTTCAATGGGGTTTATAGATATACAGCCTGCAGTTACAGTATCATCTTTGCTACTATATTTATCAATTCTCCTTAAAACAGTTTTTATTCTTGCAATTAATTCTCTGCTATCAAAAGGCTTTGTAATATAATCATCTGCGCCTAATTCTAGTCCTTTGAGCTTATCTTGCATAGTATCTTTTGCCGTAAGTAATATTATGGGTATGTTTAAGTTTTGAAGAAGTTTACAAGCTTCAAAACCAGTCATGCCCGGCATCATAATATCCAACAGTATCAAATCAGGTTTTTCAGAATATGCTATTTTTATTGCCTCAGGACCATTGCTTGATGTCAAGGTCTCAAATCCTTCTAGTTCCAAGTTCAGTTTTATTAAATCAACTATTGCTGGTTCATCGTCAACAATTAGAATTTTCATAATGCCACCTGCCTTATTAATTTTCTAAGAAAGCTTTTAATTATAAATTATAGTGAACTTAGATTAAATTATATTATAATTTTAAAGGATTATTTAAAGATATACAAATATATTTAAATAAAGGTTGAAAAATGGCGCTAAATATTCTATTATATTAATTGCTAGGTAAAAAACATAAAAGACTTGGGGATATGGCGAAGTTGGGATCGCGCCTGACTGGCAGTCAGGAGAACAGGGGTTCGAATCCCCTTATCTCCACCAAAATATATCAGCTTAAGAGCTGATTATTTTTTATGTGTATGGCTATTTGCATGCATGAAAACAGTAAGATGCATAACAGCTAACTGTGAAGTAAAGAGAATAAAGGGCAAGTTTTATTTAAAACAAGCAAACATGATGGAAGTCCATAAATATTCTTAAACAATTTACTATAAAATTTTTTAAAATTCTATATTCTTATTATTACGAACATGGAATACTAATAAAATTTCCATACAAAGTAGATACTAAATTTTGATAGTGTAAAGAAACTTGTAAAAAACGAGATATTAATGCTATGAAAATGCAACAGGAGGGTATATGTATGTATATAAGAAGTAGAAAAATAAAAGGTTTTTTATTAATTTCTGTGCTAACATTCCTTGTTCTTGAAGGTGCTTCACATATGTCAAGAAACCTATCATCAAACGCAAATATAAAAGAAAGCAATACACGACCCAGTGTTGTTAATAATGAACTTTATAAGAAAATCCAAATGTATGGGGAGCAACATATGATTGAAGCAATTGATGCAAAGATTGATAGGGTATGGAAAGCCATTCCCGGATATAATGGTAAGAAAGTTAATGTTGAAGCAAGCTACAAGAAGATGGCTAAGGTTGGGAGGTTTGATGTAAGTAAAATAGTTTATATGGAGACTCCTCCCCGTATCCACCTTGGAGACTTGGAAGCTGAACCTATTTATAGAGGAAACCCACAAAAGCCAATGGTTGCTCCGTTAATTAATGTAGCCTGGGGTAACGAGTATATTTCTAAAATTTTGGAAACTCTTTATGTGCATAAATTAAAAGTGACTTTTTTCTTTGATGGTAGCTGGGTTAAAAAAAATCCGGAACTGGCAAAGCTAATTAAGGAAGCAGGTCATGAGGCTGGAAATCATGCATATAGCCACCCGGATCTTAGTCGCTGCTCAAAGGAACAGACTATTGAAGAATTAAAGAAGACTAATGATATTATAGAAGAAATACTAGGCATAAAGCCAATATGGTTTGCTCCACCTAGCGGAAGCTTTAATAAAAACACAGTTCAAATTGCGCACCAACTTAATATGAAAACAATTCTTTGGACAGTGGATACTATTGATTGGAAAAATCCTGAAAGCTACGGAATGGTTGAAAAAGTAGTAGGTTCAATAGAAAACGGTTCTATGATTCTTATGCATCCAACAAAAGCTACTGCAGAAGGCTTGGATTCTATGATAAAAAAGATAAAAGAAAAGGGATACAAATTAGGTACTGTAAGTGAACTTTTGGATGAAAAACGAATAGATTAAGTTTATAATAATGGTATAATTACATAGGAGATGAAATTCTTATGTATAAAGATTATACTATTTATTATCCTCAAGACGAAATGACTACTTTTTTATTGCCAGTAACAACTGGGTGTTCATACAATAAGTGTATTTTTTGTCCCATGTTTAAAGATGTAAGGTATTGTGAAGTTTCTTTTCATTCTATAGAAATGGAGCTATTAAATGGATACAAATATACAGAAAGGGTATTCCTAACAGGTGCAGATCCATTATCTATAGGATTTGATAAAATGTTAAAATTATTGTTTCTTATAAAAAAACACCTACCTTATTGCGCTTGTGTTGCATCCTATGCTTCTATAAGAAGTATTTCCCGGTATTCTGTTGAAGAACTTTCTATTCTTCATGATAAGGGATTAAGGTTACTTTATATCGGTTTTGAAACAGGTAGAGATGATATATTAAAACTAATGAAGAAAAGTCATAGTGTTGCAGAGGCAATAGAGCAAGCAAAAAAGCTTAATAAAGCAAATTTATTATTTGATACAATATTAATGTACGGTATAGCTGGCAAAGATGAGGGAGAAAAGAATGCCATCGCAACTGCTGCAATGATGAATCAATTTACTACAAAGAGGATTATTACTATGAACTTGACGATATTTTTTGTGACTGAGTTAAATAGCATGGTTAAAAGAGGAGAGTTTATTCCTGCTAATAGAAATGAACGTTTAAAGGAAATAGGGACGCTTTTAGAGTACTTGGATCCAAAAAAGGCAACGGTATTTGATACCACACATCCTACAAATATAATTAAAGTAAAAGGTACATTGCCACAAGATAAAGGATTATTAGTTCAAAAAATAACTAATCATATAGAATGCTAGATAAAAGATTTCATTTATAAAGTAAAAATGCCTTAAAAAACACACCGACTAATAATCTGCTTATATTATATAATTATATCAGTTAATTTGACTAGGTGTGAATTGTATAATAATTTGGCATTAGGAGCTTTTATTTTTTGCTTTTTATTGATAATTTAGATTAAAAAGTGTTAATATGGAATATAATACATAAGCATATAGAATATTGATAACAAGGAATTATATTCAATACATGGGGGGGACGGGAATGAATAGGCGTATTGGGGTTTTGGACTCAGGTATTGGCGGTTTATCCGTAGTATCGAGCCTACAAAAAGTTTTGCCTAATGAAGATATACTATACTTTGGAGACAGTAAGAATGTTCCCTATGGAAACAAAGATGAAAAAGAAATATTATATTTAACAACAAAAATATTTGAGTTTTTAAGTGAAAAAAATGTAAAGCTCATTGTAATTGCCTGCAATACAATTTCGGCATTAGTGAATAAATACAAAACTAGATTTAACTATCCACTAATTGATATAATAAATCCAACTATTGAATATATAGATAGTTTAAAATTGGACAACCTGGCTTTGTTGGGTACAGAATTTACCATAGGATCCCAAATATATCAAAGCCATTTGATAAAGAAAAATAAGCAAATTAAAATAGTTACAGAAAGCAGTAAAACCCTGGCAGCTATAATTGATTCGGGAGAATTCTCTTCTAAAAGAATAAAAATTATAATAAAGGATCATTTAAAAAGTATTACTAATAAAAATGTTAAAAATATTATACTAGTATGCACGCATTATTTAATAGTTTACAATTTGTTCTTAGAAGATTGCCCAAAAATAAATTTTATAGATCCTGGATATCATCAAGCTTTAGCTACTAAGGATTATTTAAGTAAAAACAATTTACTGAACAATAAGAATCAAGGCTTATTGAATATCTTTACATCAGGAGAAATTAAAGTATATAAAAATGCAGCGGCAGCACTAAAATTAAAAAATATAACAGATATTAAAAAAATACAATTAAGATAATTAAAAATAATGATATACTTTAAATAAGCATAACAGGTTATAAGGATAATTTTTATAAAGCATTAATAATTTTTAACATGTTAATAGAAAACTATATATAGCGTAAAAATAATTACATTTTAATGAAACAATTCACTTAAATACTAGATAATTACATATTATTATTGTATAATTTAATTAATACCGTTTTAAATACTTGCATTTATAAGTTTTTAAAACGGATTTTATAAAATGAGAAGGAGGAATTGTAATGTTAAAAAGAACATTGACCATTATGTTGGCTGTTTTCTTGGTAGCTGCACTATTTGTAGGTTGTGGGCCACAGAAAGCACCTGAACCGGATGAGGGTAACGGAGAAGGAGAAGCTGAAGTAGAGGTAAAAGATGTTTTTGTCTCCATAGCTACGGGGGGTACTGGAGGAGCTTACTATCCACTAGGTGGAGCCATGGCAAAAATATTTAATGAGCATGTTCCCGGTGTTACTGCAAATGCACAATCAACAGGGGCTTCTGTTGAAAACATTGGTCTAGTTGCAAATGAAGAAACGGAAATCGCTTTTGTTCAAAACGACGTTACTTATTATGCTTTCACAGGAACTGAAACTTTTGCAGATAAAGATAAGATCACAAATATCCGTGGAATGGCTATGTTATACCCTGAAGTAATACAAATAATCGCAACAAAAGAATCCGGTATTAAAAGTGTTGAAGACCTTAAAGGGAAAAAAGTAGCAGTTGGTGCTCCCGGATCCGGTACGGAGGTTAATGCAAGACAAATATTAGAAGAGCATGGCATAGTATATGCTGACTTAGGAAAGGCAGATTACTTATCATTTAACGAAGCGGCAGACCAATTGAAAGATAAGCAAGTTGATGCTGCATTTGTAACGGCAGCACTTCCAACAGCTGCAGTTACAGAAGTAACTCAAACAGCGGATATAGTGCTTGTACCAGTAGATGGTGAAAAAATAAAAGCGCTAGCTGCTAAATACCCCTTTTATACTGAGGTTGTAATTGATGGGGGAATCTATAAAGGAAATGATGATGATGTAGCCGCTGCTGCAGTTATGGCAATGCTGGTAGTACCCGAAAATTTGGATGAGGATTTAGTTTACAATCTTACTAAGCAAATCTTTGAACAAAGACAGGTAATTGTTGATACCCATGCAAGGGGTAATGATATTAAATTGGAAACTGCTTTAGATGGAATGCCTATAGAACTACATTCAGGTGCAAAGAAATATTATGACGAAAAAGGTATTAAGTAGAAATAGAAAAGAAAAGGGCATTGACAAACTCAATGCCCTTTTCAAAAATTATAGTATAATAGCTATAATGATGTTAATGATTATAGTATTTTTATATTTATATAAGATTCCCGCTTTGGTAGCAAGGGATTTTTTTACTGGCGGATACTTAAAGTCCTGGCACATGAAGGATGGAGAGACATTTATAATAGCTTATACACATTCCGTTGAATTGTGTCCGGTAACAGAAAGCTATTTAATCAAAGATGACAAAATTATTTTAACTGAAACATATTTTGAATCATATGGAGCTGGGCTTCCTGCTACTACACCTTATACATTTGAAATGAAAAATAAAGGCTTTAGGATTTTTAATATAAATGAAGTAATGAATAATTTAGTCTATAGGACGGGCGCAGAGCGTGCTAACCATAAGTTAATATATAAGAATAAAACATATAAGTTCCTTAACTTTAGTAAACCCAGGACGGGAGTTGAATTCAAAGCCAGTAAGGTCTCGTTATTGTCATACATTGTAAGGGAGTGTTTTAGATGAAAGACGAAATATTAATAACTGAATCTGATGTGGCATTAGACGTTGATGAGCTTATGGAACAATATGATATGGAAACCGGAAAACTAAGAAAACTAAAAGGAACTGTTGGTATAATTGCTATGTTTGTAGCAATAGCCATGTCGTTATTTCAATTTTACACTGCTGGATTCGGCACACTTTTATCAGCAAAGCAAAGGGCATTACATATAATATTTGCCTTTACTTTGGGTTTTTTATTTTATCCTGCAAGGGAAAAGTCTCCTAAGGACAGAGCGACAATTTTGGATTTTATATTTATTATACTTGTAGTTTTTGTGTTTGGATATTTATTTGTTTTTAATAAAGAAATAGCCCTTAAGGCCGGGCAAGCTAATACTATAGACTTATTATTCGGTGGACTTGCTATATTGATAACACTTGAAATAACAAGAAGAGTAGTAGGTCCTGAATTACCTATTGTTGCTATTGTATTTTTGGCCTATGCTTTTTTTGGACCCCATTTACCCGGACTTTTAGCCCATAGAGGCTATAGCATTGAAAGAATAATTTCTCATATGTTTTTAGGTTTGGAAGGGATTCTAGGTATACCTTTAGGTGTTTCAGCGACTTTTGTCTTTATGTTTATTTTATTTGGAGCCGTATTGGATAAAACCGGGGTTGGGAAATTTTTTATAGATCTAGCCTTTGCTTTAACTGGCCATACAAGAAGTGGCCCGGCAATGACTGCAGTTGTAGCAAGTGGATTTATGGGTTCAATTTCAGGTAGTTCTGTAGCAAATACTGTAACGACGGGTGCCTTTACTATACCACTTATGAAAAAGACTGGATATAAACCATATTTTGCAGGAGCTGTAGAAGCTGCTGCATCCACAGGTGGCCAGATAATGCCCCCAGTAATGGGTGCTGCAGCATTTATTATGGCAGAGTTTACTGGAATACCTTATGTGAAAATTATTATTGCAGCAGCTATTCCTGCCTTGCTATATTATTTTGCAGTCGGCCTAATGGTCCATCTTAAGGCATGCAAGCTTGGTATCAAAGGTCTTCCTAGAGCAAAGCTGCCAAAGGTTGGTACATTGCTAATGAAAAATGGTTATTTATTAATTCCTTTATTAGTTATTGTTTATTTTTTAATAAAAGGTTATACTCCGTTAGGCTCGGCATTTCGTGCTATAGTTATATCCATATTAATTGCAATTCTTGCATCGCTTATTAAAAAGGATAAATCCTTTGGTTTTAAAGAATTAGTCGGGGCCTTTGAATCTGGTGCCAAAGGTGCAGTAGGCGTTGCTTGTGCTTGTGCTTGTGCGGGAATGATAGTTGGTGTAGTCACATTAACGGGACTAGGCCTTCGTATTGCAGAAATTATAGTTACGCTGGCGCAAGGGAAATTACTTTTAACTTTATTTTTTACTATGGTAGCCTCAATTATTCTTGGTATGGGGTTGCCAACTACAGCAAAATACATTGTACTGGCAACCATGGCGGTGCCGGCATTATTAAAACTTGAAGTAAATTTAATGGCGGCTCATTTGTTTATTTTATATTTTGGAGTTATTGCCGATATAACTCCTCCTGTAGCACTAGCAGCTTACGCGGGAGCAGGTATAGCTGGTGCAAACTCGATGAAAACCGGATTCCAAGCAGTAAAATTAGCATTGGCTGGTTTTATAGTGCCATATATATTTGCAATGGATTCCACCTTAATAATGGTTAAAGAAATAAGTGGCTCAACGGTAACTTTTTTACCGGTATACAGTGCAATACCCATTATGCTATCTGCAATGCTGGGGATTATCTGCCTTGCAGGGGCAGTTGAGGGTTACTTAATAGAAAAAACAAAGATATACGAAAGGGCTTTATTAGCCATATCAGCTTTTTTACTTTTAAAACCAGGTTTTATGACAGATGCCTTTGGTTTAATTGTCTTGGTGGGAATTTATCTTTTGCAAAAAATTAGGGTTAAAAAATCAGCAGAAGCATAAAAAAGAAGTTGAAATATATCTTTCTTATTGACATATTTGGACATATTAACTAGAATGTAAAAAAGGACAAAATTATATATTTAAAAGGGAGTAGCGCTTAGCTTTGTTGCCAACAATCTCGGAAAAGATAATCTTTTTCTGGTAACATAGGTCCAATGGATGTGCAAGACTTTTAATATGTTATAACATATTAAAAGTCTTTTTTTGTAAAGACCCTATTTGGTTTAACATTTTGCAAAGTAATAATTACCTAAGAAAAATGCAAAGATATATACTATAAGAAATTAAATAATTGGGACAGGAGTGAATTCTTTAGTGGATTGGTTTCAAAAGGATATAAGCACAATAGCTTCGGAGTTATCCGTAACTTTGGAAGAAGGTTTGGGCAATGAAGAGGTTATCCTTAGATTGGAAAAGTATGGATTTAACGAGTTAAAAGAAAAAGAAAAAGAATCTTTAATTAAGAAAATTATAAATCAGTTAAAGGATTTTTTAGTTATTATCTTAATCGGTGCAAGCCTGGTATCTGCTGCAGCTGGAGAAACAATTGATGCATTTGTTATTATTGCTATTGTAGTGATTAATGGGATTTTGGGTGTAGTTCAAGAGGGCAAAGCTGAAAAAGCTTTAGAAGCTTTAAAAAAAATGTCATCTCCCCATGCAAAAGTGATAAGAAATGCTAATATAACAATAATAGAATCCAAAGAACTTGTACCTGGTGATATTGTTATTATTGAGGCTGGTGATATAGTTCCGGCAGATATAAGGCTAACTGAATCATATAACTTAAAGGTCGAAGAAGCCTCTTTAACCGGTGAATCAATACCAACGGATAAGGATGCTAAAATATTGGAAGATAAAGAAATACAAATAGCTGATAGGTTAAACATGGCATACATGAGTACTATTGTTACATACGGTAGGGGTAAAGGAATAGTTACAAACACAGGGATTGAAACAGAAGTGGGAAAGATAGCGGATGCCATACAAAAAAGCAAGGAAGAAGTTACTCCTCTGCAGAAAAAACTAGATGAACTAGGAAAATGGTTAGGAATTATATGTATTGTTATTTGTGCCCTAGTATTTGCTATGGGAGTATACCGCGGGCAAGGAGTATTGGAAATGTTTATGGTTGCCGTAAGCTTAGCTGTAGCAGCCATCCCAGAAGGACTCCCAGCTGTAGTAACTATTGTTCTTGCTCTTGGAATGAAAAGGATGGCTACTCGCAATGCAATAGTAAGAAAACTTCTGGCTGTAGAAACTTTAGGTTGCGTTAATGTAATATGCTCCGATAAAACCGGAACCCTTACACAGAATGAAATGACAGCAGTAAAGGCATATACAAATAATAAAAACTATGATATAACAGGTAACGGCTATGAACCAGAGGGTGAATTCAAAGTAGACAGCACAAAGATTGATGTTTTGGAAGACAAAAGTTTAAGTTTCTTACTTACTTCTGCTTTACTATGCAATGATTCAAACTTAGAAAAAAAAGAAGATCAAGGTTGGGGTATAATAGGTGATCCTACGGAAGGCGCCCTTGTAGTTGCTGCATCTAAGGCAAGGATTAATAAAAAAGATTATCAAATGAAATACCCAAGAATTGCAGAAATGCCATTTGATTCAGAAAGAAAAATGATGACAACGTTTCATAAAGGCTTTTTTAATGATAGTATAGTTTCTTTTACCAAAGGCGCTCCTGATATCATTATTAACAGATGCAATAAAATACACAAGAATGGTAGAGCTATAGAAATTAATTCTGCTATAAAAGATAAAATTAATGAAGAAAACATTTCTTTTGCAAAGCAAGCCTTAAGAGTATTAGCTTTAGCATATAAAGAATATCAATCCCTACCCGATGACATCAGCCCAGAGTCGGTTGAAAAGGATTTAATCTTTATAGGACTTATAGGTATAATAGACCCTGCAAGGCCTGAAGCAAAAGAAGCTATTAAAACATGCAAAAAAGCTGGTATAAAGCCTATAATGATTACAGGAGATTATAAAGAAACTGCTGTAGCAATAGCTATGGATTTAGGTCTAATAGATAAAGAAAACGGGGTGTTAACTGGTTCAGAAATTGATAGAATAAATGATCTGGAACTTCAAAGCATGGTAGAGAAAATAAGTGTGTATGCAAGAGTATCTCCGGAGCATAAAGTGAGAATTGTGGAAGCTTTGAAAAATAATGGACATATTACCGCTATGACCGGTGATGGTGTCAATGATGCTATGGCATTAAAAAAAGCTGATATCGGGGTATCTATGGGTATAACCGGCACAGATGTGGCAAAGGGTACAGCGGATATAGTTCTTATGGACGATAATTTTGCCACAATTGTAACTGCCGTAAAAGAAGGACGAATTATATATAGTAATATAAGAAAGTTTGTATATTTCTTATTGTCTTGTAATGTTGGGGAAATACTTATTGTGTTTTTGAGTATTTTATTCCAGCTCCCGGTGCCATTTTTGCCAATACAACTATTATGGCTAAATTTAGTTACTGATAGTTTTCCAGCATTAGCTTTAGGTATGGAAAAGGGGGATCCAGATATAATGGATTTACCGCCTAGAGATACAAAGGAGCCGATATTGAATAAAAAAATGTCTATAGGAATAGCCGTGCAAAGCATAGCACTAACTATATCTGTACTTTTAGCTTATAGGTGGGCCCTTAAAACTTATAATGGAGACTTGTTAATATCAAGAACAGTGGCATTTACTACAATTATATTAGCAGAACTGGTAAGGGTTCACTCTAGTAGATCTGAAAGATATTCAGTATTCAAACTGGGGGTCCTTGGGAACCCTAGCTTAATATGGGCAACGATATTATCATTCTTTCTATTAGCAATAGTGTTATATATACCGGCTTTACAAATTGTGTTTAAGACATATCCACTAGCTTATAAAGATTGGACTATAATAATATTGCTATGCCTAATTCCCTTATTTGCCGGAGAAATAAGCAAATGGATATTAAAACTATATAAAAGGGATTATAATCATTGATTCTTGCTATTTTCAAGGCTTTCTTCTAATTCATCAAGTATTTTAATTATTACTATTGACTTTGTATTTATTATTATTTTGTTCTTTTTATCTATTGCTGTTTTTAAATCACTTAAGGCAAAGTCAAATTTATTAATATAGGATAAAGAATCTTCTTTGAGCTTAGGTTTTACTTTGCTCCATTGGCTATTTAAGTAGTCAAATACTGATTCAATTTTTTCATAATCCTCTTTCTCAGATACTAATATGATTTTTTTAATTGCGTATCTTAATCTATCTAAATCTGGATTTTCTTTTGTATCATAAAGCTCGTAAAAATCTGGCAAAACCTTGTTTAATTCAATAAGGGATAATAAATTTCTATGAACATCAGGTATTTCAATACTTATAGTTAAAGTATTTAGGGCATCTTCAAAGGCATTGATAGAGTTTTGCGAGGCCAAGGCAGATATTAAGTTTGGTTCCACATTATTCCAAAGACTGTGGAGTTCAGCGATGTCCTTTTTTAGGGTTTCAAACTTTTCTAAGGCTTCTTTTTCTCTCCTTTCCACTTCATCTTGTTCTTCTATTAATTTTTGTTGCTTATTATATTCTGTAAGTTCTTCTGGTTTTAACTGGATTTGTAGTTGTTCCTTTTTCTCAGCATTTTTAGATTCTTCTTTTGAACTTTTATTGTTTTCTTCATCTTTATTGTCGCCACTTTGATCTTTATTTTCCTCTTGGCTTTCTTCGCCTTTACTTTCACCATTTTCACTTATATTGCTTTCTTTATCTTTCTTTTGTAAGGAATGAAGGGTTTTTTCAATTTCTTCTATAGCTTTTTTTAAATCATTTAGTTCTGCAGGTATTTCTTTGCTGTCCTTTTTTTCTTTATCATTATCTATAGATGGCTTTTTAAAGGCAGTACAGGAAGTAATGCAAAATACAAATCCTAAAGCCAATAAAAAAATAATTATTATATAATTAAAAGCACAGTTTCTATTTTTATTCAAGTTAGTCACCTCTATAGTATTTTTACCTATGATGAAATTAATATTATTATATTTTTTTTATTTTGTTTTTTTGTTAAGATAACTATATAGATATAATCAAATAAAAGCTAGGAGTTATTTTATGACATATAAATTTATAAGCAGAGTCTTGATGCTATTGATTGTTATTTGTTTGTGTTTAATAGTATTAATTAATTGTGTCAATATGGTAACATATAGTTTAAGCCATTATAATAAGCTATATGATAAATTTAATATTTCCAGGGAAATAAATATAGATAAAGAAGAATTGATGATAGCAACAACAAATCTTTTAGATTATATTAAAGGTCATAGGGATAATTTAGATTTTGAATCTGTTATTAAGGGTGAAAAAGAGGAATTTTTCAGTAACAGGGATAAATTACACATGATAGATGTAAAAAATATATTTGTTTCTATTAAAAAACTAAGAAATTATTTAATAGTTTTTTTAATTATAATAATCATTGTAATTAAAAGATCAAAAAAGCTTATTATTGATAAAGGAAGACTTATGACCCTAGTAGCAATTATTGGAGCTCTGCCTTTTATATTATTAATTACCTTAATGTTAGTGAACTTTAACAAATACTTTACAATATTCCATGAAATCTTTTTTGATAATGATTTGTGGTTATTAGATCCAAAAATAGATAGGCTGGTAAATATCTTTCCAGAGGAGTTTTTTGCTTATACTGCTATAAAGATTATAATTTATTATTTTATAATTTTGTTTGTATTTTTATTACTAGGCATACTAAAGGTGAGAAAAGATAAAAATGGATAAAATTTATGGGGATTTAGGTGGTAGAAAAGTGGAAGAGATTATAATAACTGAAAATGAATCAGGACAACGTTTAGATCGTTTTTTAAGAAAATTGCTGAAACAAATTCCTTTGGGGGAAATATACAAAAGTATAAGAAAAGGATTTGTAAAAGTTAATGGTAAAAAAACAAAAGAAAGCTATATGCTTCAAGTTGGCGATAGGCTAGCAATTTATATAAAAGATGTAAAAGCATCAAAAAAGCTTAGTACAAGCTATAAAAAGTTAGATATTGTATACGAAGACAAAAATATTTTAATAGTTGATAAGCCGATAGGGATTCTTTGCCATTCAGATTCAAAAAAAAATGATGATACTCTGATTCATAGAGTATTGGGATATCTTGATAAAGAGGATAAAATTAAAGATTCATTAACTTTTACGCCTGCCTTGTGTAACCGTTTGGATAGAAATACTTCGGGCTTGGTAATCGCAGCAAAAAACTATAATGCATTAAAAGATGCAAATGAAACCATTAGGAAAAGAGGCTTAATAAAATATTATTTATGTGTTGTCAAAGGCAGTATTAGTGATAAAGGTCGCATAGATAGCCTTTTAGGAAAAGATGAAAGTAGAAGGCTTGCATACTTTGAAAGCAAGACTAGCAAAGATGGAAAGTATTCAAGGACAAATTTTATAAAACTAGCTGATAATGGTGATTATTCCCTGCTTAAAGTAGAATTAGCAACAGGTAGGTTCCACCAAATAAGAGTACATTTATCCGGTATAGGCAATCCGATAATAGGCGATGCAAAATATGGGGATAACTTAGTAAACAATTATTTTTATGGTAAATATGGATTACAACATCAGTTTTTAATTGCACTAAGTCTATATTTTGAAAACCCTTTAAAGTCCCTTAATTATCTAAAAAATAAAATTGTGCATTCCGAAGTTCCTGATATATATATAAGGATTATTAATGATTTGTTTTCAAAGCTTGATGGTTCCTTGCATAGAACAATTTAAAAAGAAGACGGTGCATATATGAAAAGGAAAATACCATATTATCAATGCTTAACTATTATAATACTAATGAGCTTAACTTTAATTATAAATGTTTTATTTTTAAATAAACCTATTTATTTAGGTTTATTTATTGGTGTAATAATAAGCATTGCTATTTCTTTTATTAATGGATTTACAATAAAGGAAATCTTCCGACTGATGTATAAAGGTTTATCTGAAAATTTTAAAATCATATTGATTTATACAATGATAGGTATTTTAATAGGTATCTGGAAAATAGGAGGAATTACTCCTAGTATTTTATACTATAGCTTTGGTGTTATTAATAAAAATATTTTTTTATTTTCTTCATTTGCTATTTCTACAGTTATTGGTTTAATTATGGGGACATCATCAGGTACGGTAAGCACAGCAGGAATAGTCCTTATAGGATTAGGCACTTCTATAGGATTCAAACCTGGAATTGTTGCGGGAGCAGTTATGTCCGGCGCGTTTTTCGGAGATAGGTCTTCTCCTATATCCGGTATGCTCAATGTTGTATCTTCTTCGACAGGAACAAAAACCTATGAAAATTTTAAGCATTTATGGAGCACTATGACTATAGGTATAATATCTGCATCAATATTTTATTTGATTATTGGCTTACAAGTAAAGGGATATAATTATGATGTAGATTCAACACAACAGTATAAGCAAGTTATTACCGAGATTTTTAATGTTTCACCTTGGCTAATGCTACCACCAATAATGCTTATTATTTTTTCGTTTTTTAGGATACCTGTTGTATATACTTTGCTATCAACAATTTTCTTAAGCGGTGTTTTTTCCATTTATCATCAAAGTATTTCTTTTTTTGAATTACTTAAGGTTTCATTTTTTGGCTACAATCCCATCGTATCAGAACAGTATAATGTTGTTTTGGCTGGCGGCGGCATAATATCTTTAAAATCCATGCTTATTGTTCTTGTTTTGGCAACATCATTAAATGGATTATTTGAGGGAGCAGAAATAATTACCACTATGGTTAACCCTTTTATTGAAAAAATAAAAAATCATAAAGATCTGCAAATTTTCACTCTAATATTTAGCATAGGCACTACGGCCTTATTATGTAATCAGTTAATGTCTGTAATTATTCCATCTGCTGTTTTAAAAAACAAATTTAAAGAAATGGAAGTAGATAAAAAAACTCTTCCTTTGATATTATCGGATTCAGGTGTAATGGCCTGTTCATTGATACCTTGGAATGTTGCAGCCTTAACACCTTCCATACTTATGGGGGTTCCAGTTTTAGATTTTGCACCCTATACTTTTTTAGGATATGCTATGCCCATAATTACTATAATAAAGATTTTACTTGATAGGGGAAATAACAAAAAAATAGGTGGGAGGGGTATTTATGCAAAAGAATATAATTGTTTACAAAAGCTATAACAAAACCATGATTGCTTTCTTAAAAGAAAATATGAATTATTCAAGTAGAAAAGCCAAAAGTTTGTTAAGAAACGGACTAGTAGTTCTTAACGATAAAAAGGCCTATGGTGATTCTAAAGTTAAGAAAGGAGACGTTATTTGCTTTTTGGAAGAAGATAAAAAAATAGATAATATTATTCCAATAAACCTGCCTTTATCCATACTATATGAAGATGAATTTTTAATGGCAATTGATAAGCCAGCCTTTTTATCTGTTTATTCGGCGAAAAATGATATAGTTACATTAGCTAACGGGATAAGGTATTATTTTGATAATAATGATATTAATGAGCCAGTAAGATTTTATAATAGGCTGGACAGGGATACATCAGGAATTGTGTTGGTGCCAAAAGATGGCCAGACACATAGTCTACTGATGCGCATCTCATCAAGCGATATAGCTAAAATATATAAGGCCATAGTAATGGGTGTTCCAATGACCAAAGAGTCTTGCATTATTAAGCCTATAAGTCAAAAAGCAAACAAAGCCGGCAAGAGAACAATTATTGGAGGAGGTAAAAAAGCTATTACAAGGTACAAAGTAATAGAAGCCTATAAAAAGTTTTCGTTATTGGAGCTTACAATAATAACTGGAAGGACACATCAAATAAGAGTGCATATGGCTAACATAGGTCACCCGATAGTTGGTGATAGTCTTTATGGAGAACCGTCTACGCTAATAAACAGGCAAGCCTTGCACGCAACATCGCTTGATTTTTTCCATCCTATTAAAAACCACCACATTAATATAGTATCGCCTTTGCCAAAGGATTTTCATAGGCTTTTAAAGGACCTTAAAGGAGGTGTATAATATTTTTAGCTTATAATAATTACAATATATTCTGAATTAAAAAAGACTCTTTTTCGGGAATATGTTTTATCAATATTTTTAGAGCCGCTAAATTTGATAACGATTCAATTTTATCTTTATTTGATATATAAGATTTTAACTTTGCCATATTTGTATTCACATTATCTATTTCAAAGTGATCTATAAGAGTGGGCCAAACTTCTTTGTATTTTTCCCATTCTCCCTGAGCAGTTTCCATGATGCTTATGGCATCATCCCATTTTTCATCCATAATATTTTTTTCTATTTCAATAAATAGGCTATGTAGGTTTTCGGCTTCATTTTTTATCATTGTTATAGTGAATATGCCTAAAGATATTATAATTATTGTAATAATTATTGAATAAACTAATTGCTTCATACCCTATCACCTTTTTTGACATTATCTTTCAATTGGTATTTAAATGTTTTATCAGATGTAATAAATGCAAATAGAATATCTTTTTTAGAGCTTATTTTATTATTGCGCAATTGTTTTTGTAACCAATTTTCATTTATTCCGGCTATAGAAAGGTTTTCTTTAATCAAAGCTCCATCTATAACTATAGTTGTGGGTAGCCCCTCATATTTAGCGTTGACCTTTAAATCTTCCCTTATAACTGGTTTTTTTGGAGTTTTTAAAATAACGCTTAGATCACCGCCGGTCTCTAGTATGGCATACTCAACATCTTCAATACTAGAAATGTTTTTTATTCTTAGTTGCTCAATCAAGTCATCTACACTAAACCTTTGTTTATTTAGTTCTTTTTCTATTATTTTGCCTTTCGCCACAATAATACTTGGTTTTCCAGACAATATCCTTCGAGCAAATTGGCTTTTCAATGCAACATAAGATAAGATGGCTTCGGCTATAAAGAGCGTTAAAATGGGTATTATACCAGCAAGTAACGGTATACCCACATTGCCCATGGGTATAGCCGCAAGATCAGCGATTATAAGAGAAACAACAAGCTCTGATGCTTGTAGTTGGCCTATCTGCCTTTTACCCATTATTCTCATTAAAGTTACAATTAATATATAGAGTATTATAGTTCTAACAAATACGATTAACATTAAAACACCTCATACAAAGACATTTTAACCAAAAAAGGTTTTTTCTATGCATATGTAATTTAATTTTAGCATTCGTAGCTAGGGGCTTTAATTTGGCTTAAAAATAGCAAGTATTGGGATAATTTAATTTAGCAAACGGTTATAAGGTGAACTATGGCAATAATCTTAGGTTTAATGTTATAATTTTCATAGTTTTACTGTGGTATGTTTATACGGTGTTCTTAATACGAGGGGGCACTACTTTGGTTTTATTCTACATATTAATAAAAAAATTTATAATCGACTAATTAGCTTTAAAAGATGAAAGGTTTTACAAAAATAGTTTGATAATAATTAAAAATATGAAAGGAGAAATGAAAAATGGAAGACAAATTACTTATGGATAGCAGCTTAGATATAGCTTTTGGAAAACTGGAAAAATTTTTAAAGACCGAAACAGTAATAGGAGAACCAATTGAAGTAGGCGGCATAAACTTGGTTCCCATAATAACAGTCGCTTTTGGTTGCAGCGGGGGTTCGGGTAAAAGTGTAGATCCAAAGGGAAGCGACGGTGTTGGCGGCGGGATAGGAATTGGAGCAAAGATATCTCCCGATGCAATTATGGTGATCAAAGATGGTGAAGCAACTATATTGCCAATAAGGCAAAAACAAGATATGGAAAAAATAATAAATATGGTACCGGAATTGATGAAAAGATTTGATTTAAGCAAGATTAAAAACTAAGATGCTTGTGGTATTCCCTTAGGGCCTTTATGTGATATGCTGGCTTAATTCGTGATATAGATACATGCTAATTGGGACTTATCGCTTTTTCTATATTTCTCTAACAGACCCTAAGATCTTCCACAGTGCAATTTTTGTCAAATACTACAAGCGTTTTGGCTTGCCGCAACAAGGCTAAAGGATGAGCAAATATCGCATCTAATTTGATGAAAATAGTATGCCTAAACCGTAAGACTAGCGCAATGATGGTTTTACATAAATTTTAATTCTTCTTGAATAGGATGGCCTAGTGATGTTATAATAATATCAGTAATTTATGGGCGGTTAGCTCAGCTGGTTAGAGTGCCTGCTTGACATGCAGGAGGTCGTTGGTTCGACTCCAATACCGCCCACCAAAGATTCTAACTTTTTAATTTCAAAAGAAATAACCTTGTTTTCTTTATTGGGTTCATAATTCTTTACATTTATTAAGGCAATGTCTTTTTCACTTAAATCGCCCATTATATCAATTCTGAACATTTCAAAGCTTATGTGCCTATGTCTTTCTCTAATGCTCATGGTTTTAAATTTTGGTAAATGTATATCAATACATTTTTCGTTTCTTAAAAATTTATTTATTATTGTTTTAATATCTTTTTTAACTAGGCGAGTTAAAAATTCTGGTAAAGGCGGACCCATGCTAATAAAATAATCATATTTCAACAATTCATTAAAAATAAGACTAATGCCATAAGTCTCAGATATAAAGTCATATAAGATTAAATATAAATCTTTGTCTTTTATTCTTCTTCCCAAGTAGCCCTTATTTTTAAAATAGTCCAGTAATGATAAATACATGTCATAAGGACTGCTAAAGTATTTATCTTCAATATGCTCAATACTTCTTTTAAACTTTCCGGAATTATAATATGTATCCAGTAGGTTTTCAATATTTTTCAGAAGAATTATATCATCATATCTTAATGAATTCGTGGATATAACTTCATAAGGAGGGTATTTATGATGCTTTATATTGTAATTATCCACATTTTCTCTAAGTCCTGAGCCTTTTAAAAGCTTTAAAAATCCTAATTGCAGCATATCTGGCTTTAAAGAGTATGCGTCATCAAAAGAATTTTTAAAGCTTTTAATATCTTCATAAGGCAAGCCAGCAATAAGGTCGAGATGCACATGAAATAGCTTAAGTAAAATCAAGTCTTTAATATTATTTTTTATATCCTCAAAGGGTTCGTTTCTTTTAATCGATTTAAGCGTTAAAGGGTTAGTGGATTGGATTCCAATTTCAAACTGAAATAAACCCTTTGCTGCATTTTTAACTAAAGATATAAACTCTTTATCTATTAATTTTGCAGATATTTCAAAATGAAAATTAGTCACTCCCCCTTTATTTATAATATATTCCATAATCTTTAAGCATCTTTTTTTATCACAATTAAACGTTCTATCTACAAGTTTTACTTGCTTTACTTTTTTTTCAATAAAAAAATCTAAATCATTAAAAACTCTATCTAAGGAGAAATATCTTACGCCTTTTTCAATAGATGATAGGCAGTACTGACATTGAAAAGGGCAGCCGCGGCTTGTTTCATAATAAATAATTTTATTTTTATAATCTGAAATATTGGTGTAGGGGAAAGGAATTATATCTAAATTGGCTATGGATTTTCTTTTTTCGTTAACTATTATCTTATCATTGTTTTTGTGTATCAAACCAGGTATCAAATTAATATTTGTGTGTTTACATTCAATATATTTAATAAGCTCATAAAAGGTTTTTTCCCCTTCGCCGCATACTACATAATCAATATAAGACATATAGTTAGCCAATTGCGCCTTATTGTCATATGACACCTCTGGGCCACCTAGTACTATTATTAAGCCCCTTTGTATTTCTTTTAGGCTTTCACAAATCTTAAGTATAATTTCAATATTCCAAATATAACAAGAAAAACCAATTACCTTGCTATTAGATAAGTATATCTCACTGATTATTTTGTTTATATTATCATTTATGCTAAATTCAAGTGTATTAATAATAATATTTTTCGTATAGCAAAAATTTTTTATATATTGTATGGCAAGATTTGAATGAATGAACTTAGAATTTACTGAAAGCAGTGTATATTTATTTTTCATTAGTAACCCTCATTTAAATAATTTTATTTCTATAAATAATTATAACAATAAATTAACTAAAATATAATGATAGAAAGATAGTCAAAAATTTATTTTGCATTGTTTAGCATATTTGATAAAATAAATACATATTGATATTTATTTTATATTTAAATCTTTAAATATGAAAGTGAACAGGAGTTTTTATGGAAAACAAAGTTTTAGAAGTCCTAGATAGATTAAAAATGCAATACCCTAATGCTAAATGTGAGCTAGTACACTCAAATACTTTTGAACTACTGATTTCAACAATACTCAGCGCACAATCCACTGATAAAACAGTTAATAAAGTTACTGCTAAATTATTTAAGAAATATAGGACTCCGGAAGATTTTTTATCTTTAAGCCCAAAAGAGCTGGAGAAGGAAATAAAAGAAATAGGGCTATATAGAAATAAAGCAAAGAATATATTATTAACTTGTGATATATTAATAAAGAATTTTAATAGTAAGGTACCAAGTAATTTTGAAGATTTAGTATCCTTACCAGGAGTTGGGAGAAAAACTGCAAATGTTGTTCTTAGTAATGGCTTTGGTATACCGGCTATTGCTGTAGATACCCATGTTTTTAGAGTATCAAATAGAATAGGCATAGCCAATAGTAGCAAGGTGGTTGCTGTTGAAGAGCAGTTAATGAAAGCTATTCCTAAAAGCAAGTGGTCTTTGTCACACCATCTTTTAATTTGGCATGGAAGAAGGGTCTGTAATGCACGGAAGCCTAAATGTGAAATATGCACTATCAAGGAGATATGTGATTATAAGCTAACTATAAGTAATGCAAATGAGAATTAATTTATTAAAATGATAATATATTATATATAACTAGATTGAGCTATAATATAGGACTATAAAAAGCAGGGATTATTATTCCAATCTTATTTAGTTGTTTTTTTGAAATGGTTAGTGATATAATTTTAATAGTGAAAAAATTTTAATACTTGCATAAAGATTTTAAACTTTGTGATAACTTTAGCAGGATTTTCCGTATTTTTGCCGAATGGTAATATTGTACTATTAGTTTACATGTTTTTATTCTTATAAAATATTTGACTTCAATTTATAAAGACTTCGTTTAAGTATTAATTAATACCGAAAAGAGGTGGTGAGTTATTTGTCGATAGAAATTATAAAAGACATTAAAAGTACTGAACAAGTTGCCGAAGACAGAATAAAAGAAGCTCAAGCAAGAGCAAAAGAAATTATCAAAAAGGCGGAAGATGAAGCCGATGGTATAATAAAAGATGCTATTGATAAGGCAACAAGGGAAGGAAAGGCTATGGTTCAAAAAGCCGCTGAGGTGGCTCAAGAAGAGGCTGATAACAAATTAGAACAGAGTAAAAAAGAGAACGAAAAGCTAAAGGATGTTGCTGAAACCAAGTTTTCTGATGCAGTAAATATGGTTATGGAGAGGATAGTGAATATTTATGGCGATAATTAATATGAAGAAAGCTACTATAATTGCTCTCCAAGAAGAGAAGGAAAGTCTAGTTAAAAGCCTTCAAGCCTTTGGTGGACTCCACATAATCAGCATAGAAGATATGGCTGATGATGAGTTTAAAAGTATACCCCAAGATAGTGCTCGCGAGGAAGCTGCCAGATTTGAAGGTTTGCTTTCACAAGTTAAGTATTCATTGGACTTTTTATCAAAATATGATAATAAGAAAAAACCAATGTTTGCACCTAAAGCAATTATAACGGAGTCTGAGTATAAAGAATACTTGAAAGATCCAAAAAAATCAGAAGAGATATATAATCAATGTAAACTTATTAACGAAAAACTTGCAGAAAATAGAAACATGGAAACTAAGCTTAATAACACTTTGATACAACTTAATCCTTGGACGCGGCTGGAAATACCCTTAGAGGAAATTGGTGATACAGATTATACGATCAGCACAATCGGATATATACCGGCTAAGTCAACGCAGGAATTTGACAAAGCTTTATCTGATTCCGATGCCGAACACTATGTACAGACCGTAAAAGTTGATAATGAATCTACATTTTATTTTATTATGTTTCATAAATCAGATGAAGAGTCTATACAAAATATCTTAAAACAATTCGGATGGACTAAAGTTAGCTTTACTGATTTAGAAGGTACTCCTATAAAGAATATCAATGATATCCAAGAAAAATTGATAAAACTTGAGGAAAAAAAGGCAGAGCTTATAAAGCAGGCTGAAGGATTATTGTTTAACAACCCATATCTGGAGGCACTTTTTGATGTGCTTACAATTGAAAAAGATAGAAAAGATATAATCAGTAGTTTTGGTAAAACTGATAAATCTTTTACAATATTTGCATGGGTACCGGAGACAATTATTCAAAAACTAGAGGAATCAATTAAAGGCATTACTGATAGTTATATTTTAACTTTTGAAGATCCTAAAGAAGATGAAGATTTTCCAGTTTATTTAGATAACCCGAAATTAGTACAACCTGCTGAGATGATTACAGAGCAATATAGTTTACCTAATCCTAGAACTATTGATCCCAATAAGATTATGGCACCATTTTATATAATGTTTTTTGGAATGATGGTAAGTGACGCAGTATATGGTATAATCCTTGCTGTCTTAACATTTGTTGCACTAAAGAAACTTAAACTTGAAGGAGGAGCAAAAAAACTTGTTGCCCTGATGTGTTTAGGTGGACTTTCTACTGTTATTTGGGGTGCACTATTCGGGGGCTGGTTTGGAGGATTAATACAGATTAAGCCATTATGGTTTAACCCCACTGATGACCCTTTCAAGATGCTTATATTTTGCTTAATCTTAGGAATAGCACAGTTATTTATAGGCATGGGAATGAAGGCGTATATAGATATTAAAAATGGAAGGGTTTTAGATGCAATTTTTGATCAGGGACTATGGTATGTTTTTCTAATAGGATTAATGCTTATGGCATTTTACCCCATTATAGGCAAGTATATGGCCATAGCAGGAGCTGTTGGATTAATATTAACCCAAGGCAGGGCTAAAGAAGGGATTCTTAACAAGCTTGTTTCCGGGGTATTGAGTCTTTATGATGTAACCGGCTTTTTAGGAGATGTACTTTCCTATTCCAGGTTATTTGCATTAGGTTTGGCTACAGGTGTAATTGGAACCGTAATAAATGAAATGTCTCTTATGTTGAAAGGCTCATTTATAGGTAACATTTTTATGCTTGTATTTTTATTATTTGGTCATACATTTAACATTGCAATTAATGTTTTGGGTGCCTATGTTCACTCTAGTAGATTGCAGTATGTTGAATTTTTTGGTAAGTTTTTTGATGGCGATGGTATGCCATATAAGCCCTTTAGGGTAAATACAAAATATGTAGAACAAAAAAATTAATACAAAATATATTTGTTGTTTTAAGGAGGCAGTATAAATGAATTTAGATCTAATGGAGATGATGACATCAAATGCCGGTTTATACCTAGCATTTTTAGGATCTGCAATAGCAGCGGGTCTGGCAGGAGCTGGTTCAGCTATGGGCGTTGGTATTGTTGGTATGGCCGCAGGTGGAGTAATCACCGAGGACCCCAGTAAATTTGGTAGAACCCTAGTTTTGCAGGCTCTACCCGGTACGCAAGGTATATACGGACTATTAATAGGATTTCTTATTTGGCAAAAAGTTGGCGTATTTGGGGGATTTGTTGATGTTACTTTTGAACAGGGCTTGATGCTTTTGGCAGCTGGTATACCCGTTGGAATAGTAGGGTTTTTCTCTGCCATATATCAAGGTAAAGCTGCTGCTACAGGATGTAGTATAGTAGCTAAAAGGCCCGAAGAAACAGCCAAGGCTATGGTTTATGCAGCTATGGTTGAAACTTATGCTGTATTGTCATTGTTGGCATCTTTCTTAATGCTGAATTCCATTAACTTATAAGGGAGTGGCATAAATGACGGGAATAGAAAATATCAAGGGAAGGATTCTTAACGATGCAGAGGCCAAGACATCTAAAATAATAAAAGAAGCTGAAAAAAAGGCAGAAGAAATAGTAGCAAAAGCTAAGGAAACAGCTATAAATAAGGCTAAAGAAATTGAAGGAAAATCGGAATATGAGGCTAATGAGAGAAAAAGAATCATTCATTCCATGGTTGAACTAGGAATAAGAAAAGATATATTATCTGCCAAACAAGAAGTACTATGTAAGGTTTTTGATGAAGTACAAAACAGAATTAATGCATTAACAGGTGAAGAATATGAAAAAATATTGATTTCCATGCTTTTACAAACAATTGAATCAGGAAACGAAGAAATAATTATGTCGAAAAAAGATATTAATAGGATTAGTCCTGATTTTGTTTCTAAAGTAAAAGAGGAGTTTAAACAGGCTGGGAAATCAACGGAAATAAAACTAACTATGGAAGATGTAGATTTTGGCGGAGGTTTTATTATAAAAGGTAAGGGAATTGAAATAAACAATTCCTTTGTTGCAATACTTAATATGAAAAGAGATGAGATTGAACCGGATGTAGCTGAAATGCTCTTCTAGAAAATGGTTTTCTGGAAGAAAGGAGGGAAACCCTTATGAATGAAGACAATTATATCTATGCGGTAACCAGGATTAGAGCCTTGGAGAACAAGCTTCTTGATAAGCCGAAAATAGACAGAATGGTTGAAGCAAAAAATCCCGAAGAAGTCATAAAGGTTCTCTATGAAACAAGCTATGCAGGTTCAATTTCAGAAGTCAATGGTATTGAAGATTATGAAGTAATGCTATCAAAAGAACTTGAAAACACCTATGATATGGTTAAGAAGATGGCACCGGAACCTGAGCTTATAGATATACTTTTGCTAAAATACGATATTCATAATCTTAAAGTATTAATGAAAAGTAGCTTTTTAAATGAAGAAAACGACGATTTATTGACTAATGTGGGTACTATTGAACCTGTTAAACTAAAGGAAATGATTAGAGAAAAGAATTTTGTTTTTTTAGACCCGGAAATAAAAAGGGGCCTAGATGAAATTATTAACAGTTTTAGCATTGATCCTGACCCTCAAATAATAGATATTATCCTGGATAGATGTTTATATACAGTTATGATTCAAATAGCCGAAAACAGTAAAAACAGCTTTATGACAGAATTTGTTAAGCTTCAAATTGACTTAATTAATATAAGGATGTTTATAAGAGTCAAAGCAATGGGATATGGAAGAGAATTTTTGAAGAAAGCATTTATTGGGGATGGAAGACTAGACTATGAATTTTTTAGTGAATCAATAGATGAGCCTGTGGATTCATTAAAAGATAAATTATTGATAAGCGACTATAGCAATGTAATAACAGAAGGTATTGATAGCTATACAAAGACTAAATCACTTATGAGGTTTGAAAAATTATCCGATGATTTCCTATTGGAATATGTTAAAAAAGGTAAGTATGTAGCTTTTGGGATTGAGCCTATTGTAGGTTATATTATAGCTAAAGAAAATGAAGTAAAAATAATCAGAATTATAATGGTCGGGAAAATTAATAACATCAATAACGAATTGATAAGAGAAAGGCTGCGGGATGTATATGTATAAGATAGGAGTTATTGGAGATAAAGATTCAATACTTGGTTTTAAGGTCTTGGGTATATCGGTATTTCCGACCACCGATGGGAAAAAGGCCTCCAAGATTATTAAAAAACTATCACAAGAAAAGTATGCCATAATTTTTATCACAGAACAACTAGCTAAGGATATTGAAGAGACAATAGATGAATATAAGCAATCTGTGATGCCCGCCATCATATTAATTCCAAACAACCAAGGCACGCTTGGTTTAGGCATAGATGGCGTTAAAAAATCAGTAGAAAAAGCCATAGGCGCTGATATATTATTCGGGAAAGAAGGTAGGTAGCTTGATAGAAGGAAGAATTGTAAAAGTTTCCGGACCTCTTGTCATTGCAGAAGGCATGGAAAATGCAAAAATGTATGATGTTGTTCGTGTAAGCGATAGAAGACTAATCGGTGAAATAATAGAAATTCACGGCGATAGAGCTTCTGTACAGGTTTACGAAGAAACATCTGGATTAGGACCGGGGGAACCAGTATATACAACTAACGAACCACTAAGCGTAGAATTGGCCCCTGGGTTAATAGAATCAATGTTTGACGGTATTCAAAGGCCTCTAGATGTTATAAGAAGCGAAGTTGGCGATAATATTACAAGAGGTGTGGAAGTAGATAGTATAGATAGGAAAAAGAAGTGGAATTTTAAGCCAACAGTAAAAAAAGGTGATAAGGTTGTATTTGGTGATATAATCGGCACTATTAAGGAAACTTCTTTAATTGATCACAAAATTATGGTTCCTTATGGCGTTGAAGGAATAATCGAAGATATAAAAGAAGGGGAATTCACTGTAATTGATACTATTGCCAAAGTTAAAAATGGTGATAAGATAAAAGATATTCAGATGTTGCAGAAATGGCCAGTAAGGCGCGGTAGACCTTATGTAGAAAAGCTAACCCCTGATGCTCCTATGGGCACCGGTCAAAGAATTATAGATACATTCTTTCCCGTAGCTAAAGGCGGGACTGCATGTATTCCAGGACCTTTTGGTAGTGGTAAGACAGTAGTTCAACATCAATTGGCAAAATGGGCTGATGCTGAAATTGTCGTATATATAGGTTGTGGAGAACGTGGGAATGAAATGACAGACGTTCTAATGGAATTTCCAGAATTACAAGACCCAAAAACAGGAGAGCCCCTTATGAAAAGGACTGTTCTTATAGCAAACACATCGGATATGCCTGTTGCTGCAAGGGAGGCTAGTATCTATACTGGTATAACCATTGCTGAATATTTCAGGGACATGGGCTATAGTGTTGCATTAATGGCAGACTCCACATCCAGATGGGCAGAAGCTTTAAGAGAGATGTCAGGACGTCTGGAAGAAATGCCTGGTGAAGAAGGCTATCCTGCATATCTAGGCTCGAAACTAGCTGAATTCTATGAAAGAGCCGGCAAGGTAATATGTTACGGCAGTGATGAGAGAGAAGGCGCGTTAACTGCTGTAGGTGCTGTTTCGCCCCCTGGTGGTGACCTGTCAGAACCTGTTACTCAGGGGACCCTAAGAATTGTAAAGGTTTTCTGGGGCCTAGATGCGGATTTAGCTTACCGAAGGCATTTCCCAGCCATTAATTGGCTTCAAAGCTATTCTTTATATGAGGATAGTTTAGGAGATTGGTTATCCAATGAAGTTTCGCCTGAATGGAATGGCTTAGTAAGAGAAGCAATGAAGCTACTTCAGGAGGAATCGGGATTACAAGAGATTGTTAGATTAGTAGGCATAGATGCCCTTTCAATAGGAGATAGATGGATCTTGGAATCAGCAAAGTCAATTAGAGAAGACTATCTGCACCAAAACGCATTCCATGATATAGACACATATACATCTATTCATAAACAATATCGAATGCTAAAGGCCATATTAGTATTCCACAAAGAGGGTATAAAAGCATTAGATGCAGGAGCTTCTTTTAGGGAAATAACTAATTTACCGGTTAAGGAAGATATTGCTAGAGCTAAGCTTATCCTTGAAAATAATTTGGATGCTTTTGATTCAATAGAAAAAGATATAAAACAACAAATGGCATCCATTGTTTCGAATGGAGGAGTGTAATAGATGCTGAAAGAATATAAAACCATAAGAGAAGTTGCCGGGCCGCTTATGCTTGTAGAACAAGTAGATGGTGTTAAGTTTGATGAGTTGGTAGAAATAGAAATGAAATCCGGTGAAATCAGGCGTGGAAGAGTATTAGAAGTAAACGAAGATAAAGCCCTTATACAGTTATTTGAAGGTTCTCAAGGTCTCAATATACAAGAAAGCAAAGTAAGATTTTTAGGTCACGGACTTGAATTGGGAGTATCTATGGATATCCTAGGTAGAGTTTTTGATGGACTAGGAAGGCCAAAAGACGGGGGACCAAAAATAATTCCAGATAAGAGATTGGATATAAACGGTAACCCTATAAATCCAGCAGCAAGGGACTATCCTTCTGAATTTATACAAACAGGAATATCTGCTATAGACGGACTAAATACTCTAGTACGTGGACAAAAACTACCTGTATTTTCTGGCTCCGGTTTACCCCATTCAAGATTGGCTGCACAGATAGCGAGACAAGCAAAAGTACTTGGAACAGAGAGTAAGTTTGCCGTTGTATTTGCTGCTGTAGGTATTACTTTTGAAGAAGCAGATTATTTTGTTGCAGACTTTAAAAGAACCGGTGCTATAGATAGGGCAGTACTATTTATGAATTTGGCAGATGACCCGGCAATAGAACGTATAGCAACCCCTCGTATGGCTTTAACAGCAGCAGAATATTTGGCTTACGAGAAAGACATGCATGTTTTGGTTATAATAACCGACTTAACTAACTATTGCGATGCCTTACGTGAAATATCAGCTGCTAGAAAAGAAGTTCCCGGCAGGAGAGGATACCCGGGTTATTTATATACAGATTTAGCTTCTATGTATGAAAGAGCAGGCAGAATAAGAGATAAAAAGGGTTCGATAACTCAAATTCCAATACTGTCTATGCCTGAAGATGATAAAACCCATCCAATACCGGATTTAACCGGTTATATTACAGAGGGACAAATTATTTTAAGTAGGGAACTTTATAGGAAAGGACTTATGCCCCCTATTGATGTTTTACCCTCTTTGTCTCGTTTGAAAGATAAAGGTATTGGCGTAGGAAAGACCAGAGAAGACCATGCTGATACTATGAACCAATTATTTGCTGCTTACGCAAGTGGCAAGGAAGCTAAGGAGCTAGCAATAATATTAGGAGAAGGAGCCCTATCCGATATAGATAAACAATTTGCAAAATTTGCAGATGAATTCGAAAAACACTATGTCTCCCAGGGAGAAGATGAAGACAGGAGCATAGAAGAAACTCTCACATTAGGATGGAAATTGCTATCCATTTTACCTACGCAGGAACTAAAGAGAGTAAAGGATGAATTTATTGAAAAATATATGCCTGAAGGGGATGCTTAGAATATGGCGATTTTAAGAGTTAACCCTACTAGGATGGAGCTTACTCGGTTAAAAAAACGTTTAGCAACAGCCACACGAGGTCATAAACTGCTAAAAGATAAACAAGATGAGCTCATGAAAAAGTTTATTGATTTAATTATGAAAAATAAAGAATTAAGAGAAAATGTTGAGAAAGAACTTATTAATGCATTTGAAAACTTTTTAATAGCAAGGGCTGTAATGTCGTCAGAGATAATCGAGGAATCTATTATGTATCCTACGAGAAAGATATCTTTGGAAGTTGATAGTAAAAACATTATGTCCGTAATATCCCCAATTTTTGATATTATAACGGATAAAGAAAATGCTCGGGCATCTGAAAGGATATATCCTTACGGATTTGCTAATACATCCGGAGAATTGGATAATGCTATCTATTACCTTCAGGAAGTTCTTGACAGAATGATAGAGTTGGCGCAAGTTGAAAAGACTTGTCAGCTAATGGCAGATGAGATTGAAAAAACTAGAAGAAGAGTAAATGCTTTAGAGCATGTTATGATACCGCAACTTCAGGAAACGGTAAAATATATAACTATGAAATTGGACGAAAATGAAAGAGGAAATCGAGTAAGATTGATGAAAGTAAAAGAATTAGTAGAAAAGGAAGCGTAGAAATGGCCGCACAAAGTGCGGCTTTTCTATATAATCAAAGATAAATAATAATTATATTTTTAAAAACTTGACTTTAAAAAGGGTTTATAATTATAATCAGTAATAGACTAAATTCGAATTGGAGAGAAAAATATGAACCCAATAGCTTTTGAATTATTTGGCCTAGAGATTAGATGGTATGGAATCTTAATATCATCAGGAATAATTATTGGATTAGTGATAGCCTATTATGAGGCGAAAAGGCAAAAATTTGACCCTGATGATATTGTTGATTTAGCGCTATGGTGTGTACCGGCAGCGTTAATCGGTGCAAGAATATATTATGTATTATTTCAATGGGAATATTATAAAGGAAACATTTTCAAGATTATCAACATTAGAGAAGGTGGATTAGCCATACATGGTGGACTTATTGCCGCAGTGCTGGTAGGATATTTTTTCACAAAACACAAGAACTTGCCTTTCTGGAAAACAGCGGATATAGTGGCACCGAGTATAGCCTTAGGCCAAGCCATAGGTCGCTGGGGAAACTATATAAACGGTGAGGCACATGGTGGACCCACAAATCTGCCTTGGGGCATTATAATAAATGGTATTAAGGTCCACCCTACTTTTCTCTATGAATCTTTATGGGACTTAGGATTATTTTTATTCTTAATATTTTATAAAAAAAATAAAAGGTTCAATGGAGAAATATTTCTGCTATATGCAGTAATATACTCAGTGGGAAGGTTTTGGATAGAAGGTTTGCGAACAGACAGTTTAATGTTTATGGGTTTAAGAGTAGCCCAGCTTATAAGCCTACTATTGATTTTTACAGGATTGGTGCTATTGCTAAAAATCAGGAAGAAAGCAAAAAGTTATGAATAATAAAGAGTAAGTTAAGGTTTTAAAAATAATACTTTAAAATGTTATTTTAAAGTATTATTTTTATTTTTTTTTATAAGAAGGATTTTAAGAAAAAATATAGAATAGTAATATAAAAGTGGTACATAGTGGTATGAAGTGGATCAAAGTGAAATAAAGATGTAAGTGGTGTTAAATATGTTTATAGGTGAGTATAAACATACATTGGACAAGAAAAATAGAGTGAGCATGCCTGCGAAATTTAGAGATAGTTTTGGAGGTTCTTTTGTAATGACAAAAGGTCTTGACAACTGCTTATTTATTTATGCCATAGATGAATGGAATATTATAGAAGATAAGCTTAAGAAGCTGCCTATGACTAATAAGGATGCTAGAGCTTTTGTTAGATTCTTTTTCGCCGGTGCAACCGAGTGTGAAATTGATAAACAAGGTAGAATACTTATCCCTAGTAATCTAAAGGAATTTGCAAAGATTGATAAAGATGTAGTTATTATAGGGGTATCGACAAGAGTTGAAATTTGGAGTGCAGAAGAGTGGAATAAGTTTAATAGCGATGCAAATATTACATATGAAGAAGTAGCAGAAAAAATGTCTCAACTTGGAATATAGGTGGGGGGAGAAGGTATTGGAATTTGTTCATAAGCCTGTTTTAGTAGATGAAGTATTAAAGAAGCTAAATATAAAGCCTAATGGAATATATATAGATGGAACAATAGGAGGCGGAGGACATGCTTATGAGATTATGAAAAACTTGCAACCTGATGGGCTATTAATAGGAATTGACCAAGATCCCAGTGCAATAAGGGCTGCTAATGATAGGCTAAAACAATACAGAAATAACTTAATATTGATTAATGACAATTTTAGAAATATAAAAAAAATCATAGAAGATATCAAGATTAGTAAAGTGGATGGAATCCTTTTGGATATAGGTGTATCTTCTTACCAGCTAGATAAAGCTGATAGAGGATTTAGCTATATGAAGGATGGAAAGCTTGATATGAGGATGGATAAAAGCAATTGTATAACAGCTGAAATAATCGTTAACGATTGGTCTCAGAAGGAAATAGGGAAAATAATTAAAGAATATGGCGAAGAAAAATGGGCACAAAGAATTGCAACATTTATATGCGAATATAGGTTGAATAAGAGAATAGAAACAACTTATGAACTTGTTGATATAATAAAATCAGCAATACCCGCAGCAGCTAGAAGAAAAGGTCCTCATCCTGCTAAAAGAACATTCCAGGCAATTAGGATAGCAGTCAATGATGAAATAAAAATATTAGAAAAAACTATCGAAGATAGTTCACAAATATTAAATCCCGAAGGAAGACTTGCCATAATAACTTTCCACTCCTTAGAAGACAGGATAGTAAAGTCTACATTTAGAAGGTTGGAAAACCCCTGCACTTGTCCACCAAAGATACCCATGTGCGTATGTGGCAAGACCCCTCTAGTAAAGGTGCTTACTAAAAAGCCTATTATACCTGATAGTAGCGAAATAAATGATAATCCCCGCTCAAGAAGCGCAAAACTAAGGGTAGTAAAAAGACTAAGTTCTAATATGTAAAAAGGGGGAATAAAATTGTTAATAGCAGATAACCGTGCATACAAATATGAAAATGAAGAATATGCTTATGATATTCCTTTTTACCATGAGGAACTTGAAGTTTCTGAAAAGAGAGTTAAAAAAAGAGAAAGTGGATACAAATCAAAATCTCATATTTTTTCAGTAATTTTTGTTTTTACTATATGCATAATCATAATAGCACATTATGCATATATTGCAGAAATAAATTTCAATATTAATATGTTAGAAAGAGAATTAAAAGAACTCAAAAAAGCTAATTCTTCACTGAATGTAGAGTTAGCTCGAACTATAAATTTACAATCATTAGAAACCATTGCTTTTGAGGACTTAAATATGCAATACCCCAGTGCAGATCAAATAGTATATATAAATGTTGAAAAGACTAAAGTAAATAATAATATAAAGAATGGGGCATATCTTTTTAAAGAGGATGTAATTGAAAACAAATATATTACTAAAGTTAAATCAGCAATTAGCTTAGTATTATCCTTACTTGATTAACATTTCCCAGGAGGGGGTATTAGCATGAAAAGAATAGCAAAAAAAATAAGGAAGAGAGTAGTCTTTCTTTTATGTGGTTTTACAGCTATGTTTGTTTTTCTTGTTGTAAAACTATTTTTTATTCAAGTAATAAGTGGCCCGGAGTATCAGCAAAAAGCGATGGATCAATGGACCCGTGATATTCCAGTACCTTCACGAAGAGGAATCATATATGATAGAAATGGTAAAGAGTTAGTCACAAACGCACCAGCATATCAGATATATGTCAGACCTGTAGAAGTATTAGATAAAGAGGAAACAGCCTATATCTTATCAGAAATGCTTGATATGGATAAGGATGGTTTACTAGTAAAATTAAATACAAAAAAAGATACAATATTAATAAAGCAAAAAGTAGATTCAGATTTAGTTACTGAATTAAGAGAAAAAGATTTAAAAGGTTTAATTTATATAGACGAAAGCAAAAGATTTTATACACAAAGTAATTTTGCTTCTCATATATTAGGTTTTACGAATTACGATAATCAAGGTCAAGATGGAGTTGAAATTACATTTGAAAAATACCTTAATGGTTTTCCCGGAAGAGATATAAAAATGACTGATTCTTTTGGAAGGGAACTACCAGGAAGTGACAGAAAATATTATGAACCACAAGATGGTTTAAATCTTATTCTTACTATTGATGAAGTTATTCAACATTTTACCGAAAAGGCCATAGAAAATGCATTAATTGAAAACAAAGCAAGAAATGCTATGGCAATAGTTATGGAGCCTAAAACTGGAGATATTTTATCTATGGCAATAAAACCTGATTACGATAATAATAATCCAAGAAAGATACCAGAAGAACATATAGATGAGTGGAATAATCTTACTTCTAAAGAGCAATATGATTTGTTATTTAAAACATGGCGTAATCCTGTTATATCAGACAATTACGAGCCTGGTTCTACATTTAAAATAATAACATCTGCGGCAGGTTTAGAAGAGGGTGTAGTAAAAGTTGATGATAAATTTTTTTGTTCTGGTTTTGTTGAAGTAGGTGGTCATAGATTGAAATGCTGGAGATACTATAGACCCCATGGTAGCGAGACCTTTGTTGAGGGAGTGCAGAATTCTTGTAATCCCGTTTTTATTGAAGTAGCGCAAAGGTTAGGAAAAGAAAAGTTCTACAAATATATTAAAGGTTTTGGTTTTGGTACTACAACAAATATTAAGCTTTTAGGTGAAGCATCAGGAATAGTAAGGAATATAAATGCTATTGGCCCTGTTGAGTTAGCAAATATCGCCTTTGGCCAAGGCATAAGTATTACCCCGATTCAGCTAGTTACTGCAGCTGCTGCAGTTATAAATGATGGTTATCTTATGGAACCAAGGATAGCTAAAAAATTAATTGACGAAGATGGTAATACTGTACATGACTTTCAGCCGCGAATGCTCAGGCAAGTAATTTCTAAAGACACTTCAAAGCTTATGAGGGAGATATTGGAATCAGTTGTGAATGATGGGTCTGGTGCAGGAGCCTATCTACCTGGATATAAGGTTGGGGGCAAAACAGGGACTGCTCAAAAAGCGGAAGGTGGTAGGTATGTAGAAGGTAGGTATGTCTCTTCATTTTTGGCTTTTGCACCGGCAAACGATCCTAAGCTTGTAGTCTTAGTTGTAATTGATGAACCTACAGCGGGCAGTTATTATGGGGGAGTTATAGCATCTCCAGTTGTAAAAAGTATACTATCTGATAGCTTGAGATATTTGGATGTTAAACCACAGTATACCGAAGAGGAAGCAAAACTATTGATGAAAGACAAAGTTATTGTGCCTGAGGTAAGAAATATTAGTTTAAGGGAGGCTAAAAAAGTACTAACACAAAGTAAATTACGCTATAGGTTAGAGGAAGAACAAGGTGAGCCCACTGATGACTCATTAATAATAGATCAAACTCCTCGGGCGGATTCTAAAGTAGATGAAGGAACAATAGTTATATTATATGCTAAACCAAAAATATAAGTGATTTATAAAATGCATCGGAAACAGTTTAATACCGAGTGCATTTTATAGAGTGTAAAATGCTCAAAAAATGTTAATAATGGGTTTGAGGTGGTATTTTGAAGCTTTCTACTCTCATTAGCGGATTAAAGCCTTTAAGTACCGAAGGAAATTTAAATATTGAAATAGAAGGTATAGCATATGACTCAAAAAAAGTTTTTAAAAATTTTATTTTTGTTTGTATGAAAGGAAAAACAACGGATGGTTGCTTATATATTAAAGAGGCAATACAACGCGGTGCTGTTGCAATAGTGACAGAGAGGCCAGATCTAAGTGAAAAAGCAACGATAATACAAGTGAAATCAGCTAGAGTAGTTTTACCTATTTTATCTTCAAAGTTTTACAATAGCCCAACAAATATGTTAAAATTAATCGGAATAACGGGTACTAATGGAAAAACGACCACTACATATCTGGTCAAATCTATATTGGAGTGTTGGAATAAGAAGGTTGGATTAATAGGTACTATAGCTGTAGAAATAGGAGGTAAAAAATTTGATTCTGTAAGGACCACCCCTGAATCCCTCGACTTGCAAAAATTATATAGAGATATGCTTACAGCCAGTGCTGATTATTGTGTTATGGAAGTTTCTTCACATTCACTAGCCTATAATAGGGTAGGGGCGACTAGATTTCACATAGGCGGTTTTACAAATTTAACTCAGGATCACCTTGATTTTCATATAACTATGGATAATTATAGAAATGCAAAGAAAAACTTATTTTATTTAACTGATTATGCAAATATTATAAATATTGATGATAAAGAAGGACAAAGAATAATTAATGACATAAAATATATAAAGGTTCCTTTGCTTACATATGGAATAAAGGAAAAAGCCCATATAATGGCTAAGAATATTATGTTAGAAGATAGTGGAATTAAATTTGACCTTGTTACACCTGAGTATTCAATTGCCATTGAAGGCAATATACCCGGTGAATACAATGTATATAATTGTCTTTTGGCGGCAGCCATTGCTTATGCGGAGAAAGTTGACAAGAAAGCTATATGCCAAGGAATAAAAAACATTCCTTTTGTTCCAGGCAGAATGGAAATACTTAAAGTAAATACTCCTTATAAGATAATAATAGATTATGCCCATACACCTGACGGTTTGAAAAATGTTTTAAAATCTATTAGAGCTTTTGCTAAAGGTGATGTGATAACCGTTTTTGGCTGCGGTGGAGACAGGGATAAAGCAAAGCGGCCATTAATGGGTAAAATAGCTGGGAAGTTTTCTGATTTTTCTATACTTACATCTGATAATCCTAGAACAGAGGATCCCTACTTAATCATAAGCCAAATAGAAAAGGGCATTAAAGAAACAAGCCAAAATTATATTTGCATAGTAAACAGAAAAGAAGCCATTAAAAAAGCCCTGGAGCTGGCAAAACCCAGTGATATAGTAATTTTGGCAGGTAAGGGTCATGAAAGGTATCAGGAACTAGCAAATACAAAAATAGATTTTGACGAAAGAGCTATTGTAAGAAAGTTGCTAAGGGAGTGATTGTGATGGAAGCCATGTATCTTTCTGAATTAGTTTATGCTGTTCAAGGAGATGCAATTAATTGCATAAATGACGTATTTATTGAAGGGATAAGCACAGATAGCAGAAAAGTAAAACCTGGGGAATTATTTATTCCTATTATTGGTGAAAATTTTGATGGACACAGCTTTATTAATAATGCCATAGCTGCAGGAGCTGTAGCAGTGTTATCCGATAGATATTTGGACAATAAAGCAATTCCATATGTGAAAGTTAGCAATACAGAGGAGGCTTTTATTAACATTGCTAAGCATTATAGATCAAAATTTAATATACCTGCAATAGGAATAACAGGAAGTTCAGGCAAAACAACAACAAAAGAAATGGTTGCTGCAGTGCTTAGCCAGTCTTTTAATGTATTAAAAAATAAAGGAAACTTTAACAATACCATAGGTTTACCCCATACAATAATGGAGTTAGATAAAAATCATGAGATATGCGTTATGGAAATGGGTATGAACAGCTTTGGAGAAATAAGTAAACTTACTAGCATAGTCAAACCCGATACAGCAGTAATTACAAATATAGGGACTGCTCATATTGAATATCTAGGAAATCGTAAGAATATTTTAAAAGCAAAACTTGAAATTATTGAAAATTTTACAGCTCAAAATACCCTAATTATAAATGGGGATGATGAAATGTTAAAAACTATTAATAGTAAAGATTTTGCTGTTATGAGCTTTGGATTAAATAAAAATAATGATATTTTTGCCTTTGACTGTGTTCAAATAAATAATGAAGGAACAAAGTTTTATGTAAATATAGAGGATAAATCCCAACTATTTTATATACCTTTAATCGGTTCCCATAATATATATAATAGCTTATGTGCTATTGCTATCGGCATCCAAATGGGTATAAAAATTGAAAAAATAAAGCTTGGGCTTTCCAATTTTAAACCACCGGAAATGAGGATGGAAAGTTTCACATCAAAAGATGGCACAATAATAATAAATGATGCCTATAATGCCAATCCGGAATCTATGAAAGCTGCTATAGAAACCCTTAGTAGTGTTCGGAGTAAATCTAGAAAGATACTGGTTCTAGGCGATATGCTTGAATTGGGTGATTATGCTGATAATGAACACTATAAAGTAGGCTCCTATGCAGCCTTAAATGACATGGATATTTTAGTTACAATAGGAAAGAAATCAAAATTGATTCAAAAAGGCGCTCTTGATAACGGTATAAAAAAGGCCTTTCATTTTGACAATAATCAAAGTGCATTGGGTTATCTTAATGAAGAAGTAAGGCCTTTTGATACTATACTTATTAAAGGTTCAAGAGCAGGAAAAATGGAGGAAATAGCTTACTTTTTACGTGAGAGGAGATAGGCATAAATGAACTATTTGATAAGCAGTGAGTATAAACTATTTATAATATGTATTATTTCATCATTTGTCTTGGCTTTAATTGCAGGACCCTTGTTTATACCATTGCTTAAACATTTAAAATTTGGACAAAGAGTTAGGGACGATGGTCCACAAAGCCACTTAAAAAAAGAAGGGACACCGACAATCGGGGGCCTTATATTTTTAGTGCCCGCCATAATTGTATCCCTTTCTTTTTCTAGGGATAAAGATATGTTACTGGCTCTTATAACAACTATACTTTATGGTTTAATTGGTTTTACTGATGACTATATTAAAGTAATAAAAAAACGCTCCCTAGGATTAAGAGTTTGGCAGAAGATAGTAGCGCAAATAATTGCGGCAATATTTTTAGGATATATTGCTGGCGGTGTAAGCCAAACAGGTACAGAGATATTAGTACCTTTTACAGGAAAATATATAGACCTGGGCAGGGTTTATATTCCTTTTACCATATTTATGATTTTGGGTGTTGTAAACAGTGTAAACTTAACAGATGGCTTGGATGGCTTGGCAGGTGGAGTAACAGTTATAGTATTTGGTTTTTTTGCCATCATATCCATAACTATAAAGCATTTGGGCTTACTTGTTTTTTGCGGTGCCTTTATTGGTGCAATACTAGGTTTTTTAAGATTTAATTCTCACCCTGCGCAAGTGATTATGGGTGACACGGGATCATTTTCTTTAGGAGCTGCTTTGGCATCTTTAGCAGTTATTTTGAAATTGCCACTTTTTTTAATAATAGTTGGTGGGGTGTATGTAGCAGAAGCCCTATCAGATATTATACAGGTAGTGCATTTTAAAAGGACAGGTAGGCGTGTGTTTAAAATGGCACCCTTGCATCATCATTTTGAGCTTTCCGGCTGGGCTGAAACAAAAGTAGTATCAGTATTTATAATTGTATCTATAATATTATGCTTAATAGGTGTTTTAGGCATATCCTAACATGAAAGGTAGATAATTATGCATGAAAAAACGGATAAAGTTTTAATTATGGGCCTCGCCACAACTGGTATTTCAGTTGCTAAGGAGCTTTATTTAAGAGGAAATAAAATTATTTTAAATGATATAAACAACCTAGAATCTATAAGGGAGTGCGGAGAATTACTTAAGAATGAAAATGTAAGTATTGTAACTGGCAGTCATCCTATGTATTTAGCCGAGGAATGTGATTACATAGTAATAAGTCCTGGAATACCTTTGGATTTGCCACTAATAGAAGAAGCCAAAAAGCTGGGCAAAGAGGTGATTTCCGAAATAGAATTGGCATATAGACTTACGAAAAGTAAGATTGCAGCAATAACAGGGACTAATGGCAAAACCACTACTACATCATTATTAGGATATATAGTAAAAAAAAGCGAAAGAAATGTTTATGTAGTAGGTAATATTGGGGAGCCCATGATAGGAAAAATAAATTATGCCACAGCTAATGATATATTTGTTCTTGAAGTAAGCAGCTTTCAATTAGAATCAACCTTTTTATTTAGGCCGCATATATCTGCAATATTGAACATTACACCTGACCATTTAAACAGACATAAAACCATGGAAAACTACATAGATACTAAATGCAAAGTTTTTAAAAATCAAACTGAAGCAGACTTTACCATTTTAAATAAGGATGACAAGGTAACATTAAAACTAGCAAGTAAGCCCACTAGCAAAGTTTTATTATTTAGTAGAAACGAAGTTTTACAAGAAGGTGCTTTTATAAAGGATGGTTACTTAAAAATTGCATTTGAAGGGAAAGAAAGGACCATAATAAAAACAAATGATATTTATATACAAGGAAAACATAATATCGAAAATGCTTTAGCTGCTTCTCTTATGGCCTATTGTTTGGGAGTTGAAGCCGAATTTATCAAGGAGGGTTTAAAAGAATTCAAAGGTGTGCCCCATAGGTTAGAATATGTTTGTGATATTAATGGGGTAGAGTACTATAATGACTCAAAAGGAACAAATCCTGATTCATCAATAAAAGCTATAGAGGCAATTAATAAACCTATTATTTTAATTGCCGGAGGAATTGATAAAGGTTCGAGTTTTGAGTCTTTTGTAAAAGCCTTCAAGAAAAAAGCAAAAGCATTGATTCTAATAGGAGAAACTGCAGCTAAGATAGAAAACCAAGCAAAAGCTCAAGGGTTTACGAATATATATAAAGCAAAGGAATTAGAAGAAGCTGTTTTAAAAGCAAAGAATATATCTCTTTCTGGGGATGTAGTTCTTCTTTCTCCAGCTTGCGCTAGCTGGGATATGTTTAAAAGTTTTGAGGAAAGGGGCAATCTATTTAAAAGTATAGTAAAAAAGATAGGGGAGGATGCCGGTGACTGTCAAAACAAAAAATAATATAGATTTTGCCTTGCTAATTACAATTTTGATACTACTTGCAGTAGGTATCACTATGGTATTTAGCGCTAGTGCAGCTTCATCATATATAAAGTACAATGACAGTTATAAATACCTTAAAAGTCAAGGTTTTTTTGCAATTATAAGTATTCTCGCTATGCTATTTTTTAGTAGATTAAATTATAGGGTTTTGGGAAGATATGCCTTACTATTTTTAGTAATTAGTATTATTCTTCTCGTAATAATTTTTATTCCGGGAATAGGACATACGGCTAAGGGTGCTACTAGATGGTTACAAGTAGGGCCCTGGACTGTGCAACCTGCTGAATTCGCCAAAACTGCATTAATAATTTTTATGGCTAAAACCCTAGCTAGCAAGAACAGTAAGATTAAGAGCTTTTTAAAAGGTGTAATACCATATTTGTTATTAATGGGATTATTTTTTTTACTGATAGTTTTGCAACCTAATTTTAGCATGGCTGCTAGCATAATTATTATAACTTTTATAATGTTGTTTGCCGGTGGAGCTAAAATTTTTCACTTGGGAGCCTGCCTTGCCCCTATTATACCAGGTATTGCATATTTAATAAAAAATGAAAGTTATAGATTGAACCGTTGGCTATCATATAGGGATCCATGGGCTGATCCTTTAAAAACGGGATATCAAGCTATACAATCCTTATTAGCACTAGGTTCAGGGGGCATATTTGGTCTCGGTTTAGGCAATAGCAGGCAAAAGTTTTTTTATATCCCCGAGGCACAAAACGATTTCATTTTTTCGATAATCGGTGAGGAACTAGGTTTTATTGGTGCCGCAACTGTAGTTTTTTTGTTTTTATTTTTAATTTGGCGAGGAATAAGAATTTCCCTTTATGCACCAGATTTATTTGGTTGTTTATTAGCAGTAGGTATTACAAGTATGATAGGAATACAAGTAGGGATAAACATTGCCGTTGTTACAGTTTCAATGCCCACTACAGGAGTGAATTTGCCATTAATAAGCTCTGGGGGATCATCTTTATTATTTGTTATGGCTAATTTAGGTATTTTATTAAATATCTCCAGACAAATAAAAACTGATGGGAGTTGATTTAATGAAAATAGTTTTTGCAGGCGGCGGAACCGGGGGTCATATATATCCGGCAATTTCAATTGCGAAAGAAATTACTGAAAAGAACAAAAAAGCAAGTATTCTTTTTATAGGAAGTTATAATGGACTAGAAAATAAAATAGTTCCTGCTGAAGGATTTACATTAAAACGGATCCGCATAAGAGGTTTTTTAAGAAGCTATAGTATCAAAAATATTGTAGCTGTAAAAGAGCTAATATTTAGTTTTTTTTATGTTCAAAAAATTTTAAAAGATTTCCAACCAGATATTGTTATAGGCACCGGTGGTTATGTAAGCGGATCAGTGCTTATGATGGCATCATTAATGAAAATACCTACATTAATACATGAGCAAAATGCTTTTCCGGGGGTGACTAATAGAATTCTATCACGTTTCGTAGATAGAATTGCCTTGACTTTTCAAGAGGCTATTGTTCACTTACCAGACAAAGGAAAAATCAGCGTAACAGGTAATCCATTGAGAAATGATATAATAAAAATAGCTAATAAAGAAGGAAAAAAAACACTAGGATTTAGCGAAGATATTCCTCTTATTTTTATTGTAGGTGGCAGTAGAGGAGCCAAGAAATTAAATGAAAGCTCACAAATGCTAATAAAGGAGTCAGTTGAGAAGAAGAAGTTTCAAGTCTTGCATATGACCGGAGAAACTCAGTACACAAATACAATAGAAATGTATAAAGAGACAGGTATAGATCCTACTAGTAAATATATCAACGTAGCCCCATATATTTACAATATGCCCTATGCCTTGGCTGGTGCTGATCTGATAATTAGCCGCTGTGGTGCGGGTTTGATTTCAGAGATTACAGCTTTAGGAAAGCCTTCAATACTTATACCCTATCCATATGCTTCAGGTAACCATCAAGAATCCAATGCCAGGGCCTTGGAAAAGCAGGGGGCAGCCATAGTTATTCTTGAGAAGGACCTAAACAATAAAATTCTTCTGTTAAAGGCAATGGAATTATTAGAAAAACAAAGTGACATGGAAGAAATGTCAAGGCTTAGCAAGGAATTAGGAAGGCCAAATGCAACAAAGGATATTATAAAAATAATAGAAGAGCTATTGAATAACAAATAAGTCAAAATTTATGATATAATATTATGGGTTTTGAACTGCTGAAAGCCATGGTAACACTTAAGAAGGTTTAGCATAGAATATTAGTATGATTATTATTATATGCTTCCTGGAGGTGGCCTTGGTTGAGCAGATATATTATTAATGGCGGTAATAAATTAGAAGGGGAAATCAAGGTTGATGGTTCAAAAAATTCGGCATTACCAATTCTAGCTGCGACACTGATAAATGGTAAGGAATCAATAATTCACAATATACCGCGATTAAAGGATGTATATACATTAGCAAATGTACTGGAGAACATAGGATGTAAAGTCTCCTATCATAATAATACTATGATTATAGATTCAAAGGGTGATTTAAATACAAATATACCAGAAAAACCCGTAAAAGAAATGCGTTCGTCAATAATTCTTATGGGTGCAATATTAGGTAGATTTAAAAATGTTAGGATAAGCTACCCGGGCGGTTGCGAAATAGGACCCCGCCCTATAGATTTACATCTAAAAGGACTAAGAAAGCTAGGGGTTAGCATAACAGAATCCCATGGTTATATTTTCTGTAGATATGACAAACTTATTGGTAATGAAATCCACCTGGATTATCCCAGCGTAGGTGCTACAGAAAATATTATGTTGGCGGCCGTTTCTGCAATAGGTACAACCATAATTCAAAACGCAGCTAGAGAGCCTGAGATAAAGGACCTGCAGGATTTTCTGAATAAGCTGGGGGCATGTATTTCAGGAGCAGGTAGTAGTACAATAAAAATTTTAGGTGCAGAGAAGTTTTATAGCGCAGAACATACAGTTATATCTGATAGAATAGTTGCAGGAACATATTTAGTTGCTGCTGCTATTACTGGTGGAACGATAGTGGTAGAAAATATAGAGCTAGATCATTTAAAGCTTCTTATATCTAAACTTACTGAGAGTGGGTGCATAATTGATAGATATGATAAAAAGATTAGAATTAGGAGTCCTAAAAAACCAAATGCTGTTGAGTTAGTTAGAACATTGCCTTACCCTGGATTTCCTACAGATATGCAAGCTCAGTTTATGTCACTTATGACTATCGCTAGAGGTACCAGCGTTATAGTGGAAACAGTATTTGAAAACCGATATAAGCATGCTGAGGAGCTTGTTAAAATGGGTGCGAATATAAAAATTGATGGAAGAACAGCTGTTATTCGTGGGGTAAAAAAACTGACTGGGGCACGTTTAACTGCCAAAGATTTACGTGGTGGGGCTGCTTTGGTTTTAGCTGGTCTCGGTGCAGAAGGAAAATCGTATATTGATAATATTGAAAACCACATAGAAAGAGGTTACGAAGATTTTGAAATAAAACTTAGAAAACTCGGAGCTGATATAGTTAAAGTAGAAGAATAAGCATAATTACTTTGCAATAAATGTAGCCAAGCTTGGGGAGATAAAAATGAGGAATAGCTTTAAAATTTTTATACTAATACTATTTTTAATAAGCGCTTTTATATTTATAGTATCTTCAGATCTATTTAGTATAAAAAATATTTCCGTAACGGGAAACAAAACAATTACAAAGAATGATATAATTAGCTTATCTGGATTACAATTTGGTCAAAATATCTTTAGGCTAAACAAAAAGAAAATTGTAAAGAATATATTAGTTAGCCCAAAAATCAAAGCAGTAAGAATAAAAAGAATTATTCCATCCGGTGTTTCATTAGATTTAATTGAAAGAGAAGCCAGGGCAATAATACCATACTTAGGCTCTTACCTAAATATTGATGATGAAGCTTTGATAATATCTGTAAGCGGCTTAGATGAGAAAGTGGATATACCGATAATAGAGGGATTTTCATTTAATGATTTTAAAATCGGTGAGGCAATAGATATTGATAATAAAGAACAACTCCGGGTAGCAATGGATATTTTGGTGAAGTTAGCTAATGCAAATTTGCTTAAAGCTATAAAGTTAATAAATATAGAAGATATAGAAAATATTGAGCTAGTAACTGATACGGATATCCGCATTGTATTATGCGATAATAAGTTAGACTATAAAATACAAATGGCAAAATCAATACTAGAAGACTTATTAAAAAATGAGAAAAGAGGAATAGTTGATATGCGGCATGATGGCAACCCAATTTTTAAAGAGTATGACTGGGAGGTTAATTGATGAAAAATACAAAAATGCAAATATCAATAGGTTTTGTATGCCTAGTATTAGGAATTATGGTTGCTGTACAATTCAGAACAGTTAAACAAAGCATTGGTCCTGTTACTGAATACAGAGCCAGAGAAATAGCTTCCCAACTTAAAAAGGTAAGGGAAGAGAGAGACGGCTTAATAACACTAAAAAATGAATATGAAAAGAAGATCAACGAATATGAAGATGCCGAGGCCCAGGTAAGCCTTTCTTCCAGAATAATAAAGGATGAACTGGAAAAGGCCAGAATTGTAGCAGGAATAGTGGATGTAGAAGGTCCTGGATTAACTATACTTCTTGATGATTTAAAATTCTTTGAGAACTATAATTATAATATTATAGATTATACGGATTTATTGGAGTTTATCAATGAATTAAATGCTGCAGGCGCAGAAGCTATATCCATAAATGATGAAAGAGTTATTTCTACAACGGAAATAAGACAAGCCGGACTTCATATAAATATTAATACTATTAAGTTTGCTCCTCCATTTACTATTAAAGTAATAGGAGAGCCAAAAACTTTAGAAGCTGCTCTAAGAATGAGGGGTGGCGTAGTTGAGATGTTAGAAAGCAAAGGCATCGCAATATCTATAACTCAACATCAGTCAATTGTAATAGCAAAGTACAATGGTATAATTGAAAAAAAGTATTCAAAAGTTGTAAAAGAAGGAGAAGGCAATTAACATGAAAAACAAAAAGCCTGTATATTACTTACTTGCAATGGCTTTTATTTTTGGATTTTTAATAACAATACAGTTAAAATCAAATATAACATCTGAAGGTATTATTACTATTCAAAGGCTTTTGGACATGGAAAATGATTTTAATAATGTATTAGTTGAAGTAAATAATTTAGAGAAATCTGTAATAGAAGCCAAAAAAAAATTATTTGATTATGAAACGAATATAGGTGAAGATGGAAGTATTTACGCATCCATGGAAAGCGAATTGGAGAAAATAAGAAATTATGGAGGGCTAGTAGCTGTTGAGGGCCCTGGTATTATAATTACTTTAAATGACAGTTTGGACGATATAAAAGATACCGCATACCCAGAATTATATTTAATTCACGATATAGATGTATTGGAAATTGTTAATGATTTGAAATCAGCAGGGGCAGAAGCCATTGCCATAAATGATGTAAGAGTCACTAGTACTACAAGTATAAAATGTGGTGGTCCTACGATAAATATAAATGATAGTAGGCATGCTACTCCTTTTATTATTAAGGCGATAGGTGACGCAAAGGCTTTAGAAGCATCGGCTTTAGCGCCTGATGGCTATATAGACTGGATGGAGTATAGTGGTATAAGGATAGATATAAAAAAGGTTGATCGTCTTATAATAAACAAGCATAGGGGTACACCAAAAATACAATACCAAAAAATAGCTGAGGAAGGTGTTTAAAAATGATTTTACCGTTACTGGGACTTTTAATTGGAATACTAATTGGATTTTTAGCTCCTGTTACAATGCCAATCCAATATTCTACATATATGTCAATTGCAATACTAGCAGCTTTGGACTCTGTTTTTGGTGGTCTTAGATCAAGCCTAGAAAATACTTTTGATATAGAAATCTTCATATCCGGTTTTTTTGCTAATACGGTTCTAGCAGCAATACTTACATATATTGGTGATCAATTAGGTGTGCCTATATATTATGCTGCAGTTTTCGCATTTGGTGTTCGCTTATTCCAAAACTTTGCTATAATAAGAAGATACATATTAGTTAGGATTAAAAAAAATAAGAAATAAATAAATTAAAAATAAAGGAAATCAGATATAAATGTTGAACAATATATAGAAATAATGAATATAAGAAATTATAATATTAAATATGGAAGTTTATGTATAAGATAAGGAGGTCGTATTGTGCTCGAATTTGACGTAGATATTAATTCCGTTGCTTCAATAAAGGTAATAGGCGTTGGGGGGGCAGGCAATAACGCAGTTAATAGGATGATCGCCGCCGGTTTAAAGGGCATAGAATTCTTTAGTATAAATACAGATCTACAAGCACTGAACATGTCACAAGCAACAAATAAACTTCAAATTGGAGAAAAACTAACAAAAGGGCTAGGTGCTGGAGCAAACCCCGATATAGGAAAAAAGGCTGCAGAAGAAAGTTATGAAAATATTAAAAGCATACTAGAAGGGGCGGATATGGTATTTGTTACGGCCGGGATGGGCGGCGGAACAGGTACTGGTGCAGCACCAATTGTTGCTGAAATATCTAAAGAACTTGGCATACTTACTGTTGGTGTGGTTACGAAACCCTTTAATTTTGAAGGAAAAGTTAGAAAGATACAGGCAGAAAAGGGTCTTTTAGAACTTAGAGAAAATGTTGATACTTTAGTGACAATACCTAATGATAGACTATTGGAAATAGTGGATAAAAAAGCATCCATTATGGAGGCTTTTAGGATTGCCGATGATGTTCTGCGACAAGGTGTGCAAGGGATTTCAGATTTAATTGCGGTTCCTGGACTTGTTAATCTTGATTTTGCAGATGTAAAAACCATAATGCTTGGGAAAGGCCTTGCCCATATGGGAATTGGTAAAGGTGGTGGAGAAAACAGAGGGGAAGATGCAGTGAGACAAGCTATACATAGTCCCTTATTAGAGACTTCCATAGAAGGTGCAAAAAGCGTTTTACTTAATATAACTGGTGGTTCTGATTTAGGTATTTTTGAAGTTAATGAAGCGGCAGAATTAGTTTTCCAGTCAGCAGATCCAGATGCAAATATTATTTTTGGCGCTGTAATAGATGAGAAGTTGAAAGATGAAATAAGAATCACGGTTATAGCTACCGGATTTGATGGTATCAAACCCAGTTTCCTTTTAGCTACAGATGAAGTAGCCTTGGATAAAAGATTTATCGAAAAGTCAACATATAATGATGACGATATTGATATACCACCTTTTCTTAGAAATAGATTTAAATAGATAATTAGTATAAGAAGTGGCTTGACAAAAAGTCGCTTTTTTTTTTGCATTTTTTGATAATAATTTAATATATATATAAAGACAAAGACAATAGATTTTCAATTAAAAAAATTAATAAAAAAGGTGACATAATAAGTAAGAATATGGAGCCTAGTTTTTTCTATTCGACTTCCCAATATGACAAATATTTTTAGTTAAGTTATTTATAATTATTATATTGATGAAAAAACTATTTCAATATTATTATAAGTTTCTAATATTCTTAAAAATAAGAACTTAATAAACCGTAAGAATTATAAAGTTGGGACGAGATAAAAATGATTAAATATATTTATGGTGATGTAGTTTTTATAGAGAATATTGCCATGAACTATCTGATTTTAATTAGCACAGCGAAACTTACAAAAAGTGAGTATAAGAAAATAAAGCTTTTACTTGCATCTGCCATAGGTGCTATTTATTCTGTTTTTTATTATCTGCCCGGTTATGAATACTTATATACTTGCTTTCTAAAAATACTATTCTCTCTCTTTATAATAATAATAGGCTTTACACCATATAAATTAAATGAACTTTTTAGATATATAGGAGTATTTTATATAATATCATTTATCTTTGGTGGAGCAGCATTTGGTTTGTATTATTTAATTAATGATATAAGTGATTCTTATAAAGGTATATTTTATTTAAAAAGTTTTCCCTCAAAGTTACTTTTTTTATCTATTATAATTTCTTACTTTACTATCCGTTATTCTTGGGATTATATAATTTGTCGCGTAAAAAGGGAAAAGATTATTTCCAAGATAAATATTTTATTCAATAATAAAAAGATACCTTTATCGGCTCTGATAGATACGGGAAATTCATTAAACGACCCTATAAGTAAGTTGCCAGTAATAGTAGTTGAGTACTCCTCAATTAAAGAAATGATACCTTATGAATTACAAAAACTTTTTGATGAAAACAAGGAATCTAATATTAATTTAATTGCATCGATAATGGCAAAATCGGATTGGTTAACTAAATTTAGAATAATTCCTTTTAAATCGCTAGGGAACGAAAATGCACTAATGATAGGATTTAAACCAGACGAACTAAGCATTGAATATGACAATGAAGTACAAACAAAAAAAGAATTGATAATTGGTATATATAATAAAAAACTTACGTATAATGGCGAGTACAGTGCCCTAATGCATCCTGATATTTTGAACGTTTATAATAGGGGGAGTAAAAATGCATAAACTAATAAAAAAAGTTGTAATTTTAGTACAAATATTATATTTAAAATTTTTTCAAAAATTAAGACCTGAAGATGATAATTGGATACATTATATAGGAGGAAGTGAAGCATTACCACCTCCTTTAGAAACAGATGAGGAATTGTTTCTTATATCAAAGTTAAAGAAAGAAGAGAAAATTGTAAGAACAATACTAATTGAAAGAAACCTTAGGCTTGTTGTCTATATTGCAAGGAAGTTTGAAAATACTGGTGCAGGTATTGAAGATTTAGTTTCTATCGGTACTATTGGGTTGATTAAGGCAGTAAATACTTTTGATCCTGAAAAAAAGATCAAACTTGCAACGTATGCTTCCAGATGCATTGAAAATGAAATTCTTATGTATTTACGCAGGAATACTAAGCAGAAATCTGAAATATCTTTTGATGAACCATTAAACATCGATTGGGATGGAAACGAATTACTTCTATCAGATATTTTAGGGACAGAAAACGATTTGATTTATAGTTATTTGGAAAATGAGACCGACAAGGAATTGTTGGGGATAGCCCTAGCAAAACTTAACGAAAGGGAAAAAAGAATTATGGAGCTCCGGTTTGGTCTAAATGGCAGCTCTGAAAAGACACAAAAGGAGGTAGCTGATCTTTTAGGCATTTCACAGTCCTATATTTCTAGACTTGAAAAACGTATAATAAATAGATTAAAAAAAGAAATTAATAAGATGGTTTGATAGGTTTATGGGAAATGCAAGAAAACTGCGAAAAATAGTATTACTTTTTAAAGATTTTTTAAGACAACAATTAAGTTAGTAATGTCACCTTTAATATAAAACCATGAATAAAAAAAGCTCTAATGGCAATAATTTAAATGTCAATATATATTAAAGGGTGGCTGTAATGAAGATAAATAAAGTTGAAATATGCGGAGTAAACACATCAAAATTACCTGTTATAAAAAGCGATAAAATGATGGAGCTATTAAAAAAAGTTCATAAGGGTGATATTAATGCCAGGGAGGAATTTATTAAGGGAAATTTAAGATTGGTATTAAGTGTGATACAAAGATTTAATAATAGAGGCGAATATGTGGATGATTTGTTTCAAGTTGGTTGTATTGGTTTGATAAAGGCAATAGATAATTTTGATATAAAACAAAATGTAAGATTTTCAACTTATGCTGTCCCCATGATAATAGGTGAAATAAGAAGGTACCTAAGAGATAATAATTCAATTCGAGTTAGTAGATCCTTAAGAGATATTGCCTATAAGGCGCTACAAGTAAGGGATAAATTAATAAATAAACATTCTAAGGAGCCAACTGTGACAGAAATTGCTGAAGAATTAGATATAGCTGTGGAAGAAGTGGTTTTTGCTTTGGACGCTATACAAGATCCTCTTTCATTGTTTGAGCCGATTTATCATGACAATGGTGATGCAATTTATGTTATGGACCAAGTAGCAGATGAAAAAAATCAAGACGAAACTTGGATTGAAAATATTGCGTTAAAGGAAGCCCTTAGAAAGCTTAATGACAGAGAGAAACTTATACTCAGTTTAAGATTTTTTCAGGGAAGAACACAAATGGAAGTAGCAGAGGAGATAGGTATATCACAAGCACAGGTATCACGCTTGGAAAAAACGGCGCTTATTCATATGAGAAAATATATTTAAATATCAAAGAAGTATTTGGTAGCCACAAGATCTTTTATAATCAGTTCTATTTTTTAAGCAAGTCTTATATATTTAATTATAAGTAAAATACAGATGGGGGTTTGATAATGTTTAAAGCTTCTGAACTTAGACAAAAAGAAGTGATTAGTATAACTGATGGAAAAAGACTAGGTTTTGCCACAGATGTAGAAATTAATATTGAAACAGGGCACATAGAAGCCATAATATTGCCTTCTCAAAATAGGTTTCTAGGCTTCTTCTCTAAGGAAAGCGATATTATTATCTTATGGGAAAAAATTAAAAAAATAGGTACAGATATAATACTTATAGAAATAAACAATTAAAACTCTTCACTGAAAGAGTTTTTTCTTTTATAATAATATTGAAACTTATATTAGTCTTTGATATGTCAGTTGATATGATGAGGTGGATAATTATGAAATGTCCTTTTTGTGGATGGAATGAAAGCAAAGTTGTGGATTCAAGGCCAGCTGAAGACTACGTAGTGATCAGGCGTAGGAGAGAATGCGAAAAATGTTCTAAAAGATTCACTACCTATGAAAAAGTAGAAGAAATACCTCTTGTTATTGTGAAAAGAGACGGTAGGAGGGAAGCCTTTCAAAGGGAAAAAGTCATAAATGGGCTTATAAGGGCATGTCAGAAAAGACCTATTTCCCTGCAGGAAATAGAAAAAATAGCAAGCCATGTTGAAAAGGAGCTCTATAATACTATGGAAAAAGAAATAGATAGTAAAAAGATTGGGGCTATGGTAATGAATAAATTAAGAAAGCTTGATGATGTTGCTTATGTAAGGTTTGCTTCTGTTTATAAAGAATTTAAGGATATTAACACTTTTATGGAAGAATTAAATAAGCTCATGAACGACAGAGAAGTATAAACATAAGTTTTTCGGGTCCCTAGCTTCTGGCAAGGTGTGAACTGTAACACACTATAAATTTTAGCATTGACAATTAAATTATAAGCTATTATAATTTAATCATAGTATTTTACTAGGAATTAAATATTATAAAGGCAATGAAAGGAAAGTGTAGGTTGTAAATGCTTTCTCAGAGAGGGAATAAATTAGCTGTAAATATTCTCGTTAGCATTAACTGAAAGTGCGTCCTGGAGCTTTTGGCCGAATTAAGTAGGTCATTACGGAAGCAACCGTTATAAATGCAGGGATATGATAGTATCCTTATGAGTATTTCTAAGAGTGGAACCGCAGAAAAGTCTGCCTCTTTATGTGTTTTTAACATAAAGAGTTTTTATTTTTTTGGAAGATTAGGAGTGTGGAAACAATGGAAAGTATATTGGAATTAATAGGAAGAACACCCATAGTAAAGATAAACAAAATGGTAACAGAAGATATGTCCGATATATTCCTTAAACTTGAATCTTTTAATCCAGGTGGAAGCATAAAAGATAGGGCTGCATATGCAATGCTAGAGAAAGCTGAGAATGATGGGTTAATAAAAAAAGACTCGACAATTATAGAAGCAACAAGCGGAAATACGGGGATAGGGCTGGCAATAACCTGTGCAGTTAAGGGATATAGACTGATTATAACAATGCCGGAAACAATGAGTGCGGAAAGGAGAAGACTTTTAAAAGCATATGGGGCAGAAATAATTTTAACTCCTGGACATTTGGGAATGCAAGGGGCAATAGACAAGGCAAAAAAGATTGCGTTAAAAGATAATTATTATATACCTATGCAATTTGAAAACCCTGCAAACCCGGAAATCCATTTTAGAGCAACCAGTAAAGAAATAATCAATCAAATGGCTGGGAAAATAGATATTTTTATTGCTGGTGTAGGTTCCGGTGGTACTTTAACTGGAGTGGCTAGAGGTTTAAAAAAGTACAATAATTCTATAAAAGTTATCGCTGTAGAACCAAAGGCATCACCGGTAATATCAGGGGGTAAAGCTGGCAACCACAAGATTGAGGGTATTGGCGCAGGCTTTATACCTTCGGTGCTTGATGTAAGTTTGATTGACGAAGTTATAAGAGTATCAGATGAAGATGCCTTTGAAACGACAAAAAAACTTGCATGTATGGAAGGTATACTATGTGGCATTTCAAGCGGTGCTGCTGTTTATGGAGCATTAACGAAAGCTAAATTGCTTGGCAAAGGAAAAACAATAGTGACAATTGCACCGGATTCCGGAGAAAGATATTTAAGCACAGGCTTATTTGAATAAAAAAAGAGGTGATTTAGTGTTTAAAGTATTGATAGAAGATTTAAATGCAGTTATAGAAAGGGATCCTGCCGTAAGGACCAAAATAGAGGCGTTTTTTTGTTATCCAGGAATACACGCTTTGTTATTTTATAGGGTTTCTCATTTCTTTTATAAAAAGAAGGCATTTTTTATCGCTCGACTTATATCCAATCTAGGGCGCTTTCTCACAGGCATAGAAATACACCCTGGTGCCAAAATTGGAAAAAGGCTATTTATTGATCATGGAATGGGAGTAGTAATAGGAGAAACAGCTGAGATAGGTGATAATGTAACAATTTATCAAGGTGTAACCTTAGGAGGAACAGGCAAAGATACGGGCAAAAGACATCCTACAATATATAATAATGTTACTATTGGTTCTGGGGCAAAAATTTTAGGCCCTATTTGTGTTAGAGAAAATTCAAAAATCGGAGCAGGAGCAGTGGTAGTGCGTTGTGTCCCGGCAAATACGACAGCAGTAGGAGTACCAGCCCATACCAAATTGAAAAGCAAATCTGCTTTTGATATTGATTTAAATCATACTGATATACCTGATCCGATTTTAGATAAAATAAACGGCTTAGAAGATAGGATAAAGGATTTGGAAAAAGAACTATATAAATATGCACAAATTAGTTAAATTGCATAAAAATTATTTGGATTTATAGCTAAAGGCCTATATATATAGGCCTTTAGCTTTGTTATATAGAAATCGTATTAGATGTGGCATTTGTCCACCTACTGGCTTAGTAGCAGCGAATTCATTTTCTGCATGCTTTGTATAAATTCCAAGCTAGGGAAAAGAAGTTGCAAAACTTGATAATGAGTGAATAGTAACGCTTGTATTGCAATATGTTCTTATAAATACAAAATCTTATTGTCTATATTCCTATTAATGGCTTATACTAATTAGTAGTACAATTTTACGGAGGTCATAATGAGAAACCACAAGATAGTTATAGAAAGTATAGTAGCTAATAGCATTGCCCAAGAACTGGGGGTGCAAAAAGGCGATAAATTAATAAGTGTAAATGGGAGGCAAATAGAAGATATACTGGAGTATAAGTTTTTAATTTGTGAAGAAAAATTAATTGTTGAAATTGAAAAACCAAACAATGAAATATGGGAATTAGAAATTGAAAAGGACTGTTACGAAGATTTAGGTTTTGTTTTCACCGGAATAATTGATAAGCAAAAAACCTGTTGTAATAAATGTATTTTTTGCTTTATAGATCAATTGCCTAAAGGTATGAGAAAAACACTTTATTTTAAGGATGATGATACTAGGCTGTCTTTTTTGCAAGGGAACTTTGTTACACTTACAAATCTTAACAATGAAGATATAGATAAAATAATACGATACAGAATAAGCCCTATCAATATTTCTATTCATACAACAAATAAGGAATTAAGATGCAAAATGCTAGGAAATAAAAAAGCTGGGAAGCTATTGGAATATTTAGAGCGATTAAAAGAAGGAAACATTGAGATGAAAGCCCAAATTGTTCTATGTCCGGATATAAATGATGGCGAGCACTTCAAAAAAACAATAGATGATTTATATAAGCTCTATCCTGAATTAAGTTGTGTAGCGGTAGTTCCCGTTGGGCTTACTAAATGGAGACAAGGTTTATATCCCCTTAAGCAATATAGCAATAGTGAGGCATTAAATATTATAAAACTTGTTGAGAAGATGCAAGATTTATATCTAGAAGAAATAGGAAGAAGATTTGTCTTTCTTTCCGATGAATTCTATATAATTGCTTTAAAAGAATTGCCTACTTATGAGGAATATGAGGATTTTTATCAGCTAGAAAATGGTGTGGGCATTATTAGGCTATTTCAAAAAGAAATAGATAAATCCTTAACCGGATATATTTATAAAGACTCTTATAGTAAAAATGCTACAATAATAACAGGAGAGTATGCTAAATCATATCTACAAGAAGCTATAAATAAAATAATAATGAGATTTAAAGGAATAAAAGTAGAAGTTATAGGAATTAAAAATGAATTCTTTGGTACTTCTGTTAAAGTTTCTGGTCTTATAACGGGTAAAGATATAATAAATCAACTAAAAAACAAGAATATTTCAAATAGTTTATTAATACCAAGTAATATGTTAAAAAAAGACGAAAATATATTTTTAGATGATTTAACGCTGAAGGATATAGAAGAAGCCTTGGATGTAAAAGTAACGGTTTGCAGTGAATACGGAGATGATTTAGTCAATAAGCTTTTAGGGCTTTGTTGATTTTAGGAGGTGCTATTATGTCAAAGCCTATAGTTGCAATAGTTGGTAGGCCTAATGTTGGAAAATCTACACTTTTCAATAAGATTTCAGGAAGGCGTATTTCCATAGTAGAGGATACTCCCGGTATAACAAGAGATAGGATATTTGCTGAAGCAGAATGGGTTGGCAGCTCGTTTTTAATTATTGATACAGGAGGTATTGAGCCTTATTCAGAAGATATAATTATGATGCAGATGAAAAGACAAGCAGAAATAGCAATAGAGACTTCAGATATTATTATTTTTGTTGTAGATGCAAAAGAGGGGCTAAATCCAACTGATATTGAAGTTACAAATATTTTAAGGAAAGCAAACAAACCGATTGTATTGGCATGTAACAAAATTGATGCCCAGAAATATAAGGATAATATTTATGAATTTTATAATTTAGGTATTGGGGAACCTATGGCTATATCAGCGGAGCAATCATTGGGAATAGGTGATTTGCTAGATGAAGTGGTTAAATATTTTCCCAAAATAGATGAAGAGCCTTTGGATGACCTAACAATTAAGGTAGCAGTAGTAGGTAAACCCAATGTTGGCAAATCCTCAATAATTAATTTTTTACTAGGTGAGGACAGAGTAATTGTGAGCAGCATTCCCGGTACCACAAGAGATGCTATTGATACTTTTTTTGTAAAAGATAAGCATAAATATGTTTTAATTGATACTGCAGGAATGAGAAAGAAAGGCAGAATCAATGAAGCCATTGAAAAATATAGTGTTATAAGAGCCCTTACAGCAATTGAGCGTGCTGATGTTTGCCTTCTTGTAATTGATGCTGAAGCAGGCGTTACAGAGCAAGATAGTAAGATATCAGGTTATATTCATGAGCAAGGTAAAGGAACTATTATAGTGGTAAACAAATGGGATTTAATCAAAAAGAATGAAAGAACAGTTATTTCATATAAGCAAGATATTATGAGGCTACTACCTTTTATGACCTATGCACCCGTTATATTTGTATCAGCACTGACAGGGCAAAGAATTAATAAAATATTGGATATAGTTAATAATGTTTCAAATCAGCATTCGCTTAGGGTACAAACAGGTGTATTAAATGATATAATAAATGAAGCAGTGCTTATGAATCAACCTTCAATATCAGGCGGGAGAAGATTAAATATTTACTATGGTACTCAGGTTTCTATAAAACCGCCTACCTTTGTAATCTTTGTAAATAATCCAGAATTAATGCATTTTTCCTATGAAAGATATCTTGAAAATCAAATTAGAAAATCTTTTGGATTTGAGGGTACACCAATTAGGATTATTATAAGAGGTAAAGAATAGGGGGGACAGAAGAATGGCTTATAAAGTAGCAGCAATATGTGTTCTTTCTTACTTACTAGGTAACGTTTCAACTTCATTTTTTATTGCAAAGTGCTTTGCCAATATTGATATAAGAAATTATGGTAGTGGTAATGCCGGAGCAACCAACGCCTTGCGCATCCTTGGGAAAAAAGCAGCTAGCTTTGCTCTTATAGGTGACATACTAAAAGGTATTATAGCAGTTTTAATTGGCAAGTTTATCCTCGGTGAAGATGGCCAAATATTTGCAGGTTTATTTGTTGTTATTGGACATAATTGGCCGGTTTTTTTAGGGTTTAAAGGTGGAAAAGGCGTAGCTACTACCATAGGGGTTATGACAGCTATAAACCCGTATATAGTGGCAGGAATTGTTCCCATTGGTATATTAATAATTATAATGACCAAATATGTTTCCTTGGCATCTATATTGGGAATGATTATTTTCCCTATTACTATGCTTTTTTTAAAACAGCCGATAAAATTGGTTTTATTTAGTTTTATTTTATCAATGATGTCAGTTTACAGGCACAAGTCAAATATTAAAAAGCTGATATCAGGTACGGAATCTAAGTTAGGGCAAAAAATAGATAGAGGTGATATGTTTTGAATAGAATTGCTGTTATAGGTGCAGGTAGCTGGGGTACTGCCAATGCAATATCCCTAAGTAAGAAGGGTATAAAAGTAAAGCTTTGGATTAGAAATGAAGACCTCCTAAAACAAATACAAAATGAGCGAGAGAATTCTACATACCTACCAGGAGTCAAATTGCCTTTAAATATTGAGGCATCAAATGATTTGGAGTTTTGTTGTAAAAATAGCTGTATAATAGTGTTGGGCACGCCGTCCCATGCTATTAGGGAAACTGTATCAAATATAAAAGAATTCATTACAAAAGATCAGCTTATTGTAAATTTGGCAAAAGGTATAGAAAATAATTCTTTATACAGAATGTCTGAAGTAATATCTGAATTTTTACCCAATAATCCTATAGCTGTACTATCAGGTCCTAACCATGCTGAAGAAGTAGCCAGAGATATTCCATCCGCTACAGTTATTTCATCAAAGAATAAAAAAGTTGCTCATTTTGTACAGGATACATTTATGACACCAAGATTTAGAGTTTATACGAATCCTGATATTATAGGAGTGGAATTAGGCGGTGCAATAAAAAATGTAATAGCACTTGGAGCGGGCATTTGTGATGGACTAGGATTTGGAGATAATACAAAAGCAGCACTTATGACTAGAGGTATAGTTGAGTTGTCTAGACTGGGTGTAGCTTTAGGAGCGAGGCAGAATACCTTTTCCGGCCTTTCCGGTATAGGCGATTTAATTGTAACATGCACAAGTATGCATAGCAGAAATCGAAGAGCGGGAATAGCCATCGGTGAAGGAAAGACCTTAGAGGAAGTGCTAGAATCGACAAAAATGGTTGTTGAAGGTGTAAGGACTACTAAATCCGCATTCAAATTGGCGGAAAGGACGGGCATAGAAATGCCTATTACCCAAGAAATTTACAAAGTGTTATTTGAAGGGGCAAATGTTAAGGATTCTGTTTTAAATTTAATGCTTAGAAATAAAACACATGAAATGGAGGACTTGCCCGAAATCGAATTGTCTAGTTGGAAAGATGCTTAATAGCATCTTTTTTTTAATAGGAAAGCATCCATTTCCCGTAAAGAATAATTTGTTTTGCTATAAATATAGCAAAGATATTTTTGTTATGTAATAAATTTTATTATTGTACATATATATATAATGCATATTTGAAGCTAATAATCCTGCGATAGGAGGTAGGGATTTGGAAAGATATGATGTATATCAAAGCATTGCCGAAAGAACAGAAGGGAGCATTTACATAGGCGTAGTTGGTCCCGTAAGGACAGGTAAGTCTACTTTTATAAAAAGGTTTATGGATTTATTGGTAATACCTAATATTGATAATGAGTTTAAAAGGGAAAGGACAAAGGACGAGCTTCCGCAAAGTGCTGATGGTAGAACTATAATGACAACTGAGCCGAAATTCGTTCCAAATGAGGCTATAGAAATGACTCTAGGCGAAAAAGCAAAATTTAGATTAAGACTGGTTGATTGCGTTGGATATTTAGTAGAGGGAGCCATAGGTCATCTAGAAGATAATCACCCGCGTATGGTAAATACACCTTGGTATGATAAAGAAATACCCTTTGTAGAAGCTGCTGAAATAGGTACAAAAAAAGTAATCAATGATCATTCAACAATTGGTTTAGTTATAACTACAGATGGAACTATAACAGATATACCAAGAAGAAATTATATAGAAGCAGAAGAAAGGGTAATAAAAGAACTTAAAGAAATAAACAAACCTTTTATAATTGTTTTAAACTCAGCGAAAGCAGATAGCGAAGAAGCAAAAGAATTAAAAAATTCTCTGGAAGAAAAATACGAAACCCCTGTGCTTTTGATTGATTGTTTAAATATGGGTCTAGGTGACATTGAAAATATCTTAGACAAAATTCTTTTTGAGTTTCCCATAAAAGAAATAAACTATTTTATGCCGCGTTGGATTGATTCTTTAAGCCAAGAACATTGGCTTAGAAAAGAAATTATAGATGGCATAAGAGATAATACTGATGAAATATATAAGTTAAAAGAAATAGATGGCTCTGTAGAAGCATTACTTAGTTTGGAGAATATTGATAAATGTGAATTAACAAATATAGATTTATCTCAAGGCTCCGCGGATATTCATTTTATGTTTGAAGAAGGATTATTTTATAAAATACTAGGTGAATTATCAGGTTATACTATAGAGGGCGACTATCAGTTAATTGGATTACTTAAAGAATTGTCCTATTCAAAAAGGGAATTTGATAAAATAAAAGATGCAATAAAAGATGTTAAAGAGGTAGGATACGGTGTTGTAGCACCATCAGTAGATGAAATACAATTGGAAGAACCAGAGATAGTAAAACATGGCGGAAGATTTGGTGTAAAACTTCGTGCCAGCGCACCATCATTGCATCTTGTAAAAGCCAATATAGAAACTGAAGTATCTCCCATTGTAGGAACAGAAAAACAAAGCGAAGAGTTTATTAGATATTTTTTAGATGAATTTGAGAGTAATCCTGAAAAGATATGGGATACAAATGTGTTTGGAAAATCCCTATACGATATGGTAAAAGAAGAGCTCCAAGGAAAGCTATATAAAATGCCTGAGGATATTCAAGGAAAAATACAAATAACATTGCAGAAAATTGTTAATGATACCAAAGGAAGCATCATCTGTATAATAATATAAAGATTGTAAAGTAATTCAAAAGCGACTTTGCCGCTCTTTGCTAGTGATGACTAAAGTATAATGCGGTGAGGCCGCTTTTTTATATAACATGCCAATATTTCTCCATTTTATTCACAAATAGAGCATGTCTGTATAAGCAGCATTTTTATCATTTTTTTCTTGTAACTTTATTATATAAATGCATTTTTAATTAAAAAATCTTTAAAAACTTGGATTAGCGGGGACAAAGTCCTATTTTTATTATAGACAAAGTAGAAGCTGCGATTTAAATTTAAATCCTTTATATTAAATGGTTTAATTAATTTTAAATCAATTTCATTTTGTATAGAAAATTTTGAAACAAAGCTGACACCAAGGTTTAGCTCAATCATTTTTTTAATCATTTCATTACTGTCAATTATGGATACTATATTTAAATCTTCTATGTTTATATCTTTTTCTAAAAGACGTTGTTTTATAAAAAGCCTTGTTCCTGAACCTTCTTTTCTAAAGATGAATCTTTCAGAAAAAAGAAAATCCAAACCGGGAGCTTCATCTTTAATCCTTTGGTATTTTTTAATATTAGGTGCAGCTAAAACAAGTTCATCTTTACAAAAATCTATATATTCCAATACTCTAGAGTGGTATCTTATACCTACTATTCCATAGATTAGCCTACCCCTTAATATATCATCTATTATCTCTTTTGAATCTTTATGGGTAATAGAAAAAGTTACATCTGGGTATATTTTTAAAAATTCTTTTATTACATAAGGAAGAATATACTGTTCCGGAATTGAACTGGCATTTAGTTCAACTTCTCCTTCAATTTTGTGTTCTAAAATATTGTATTTTGCTTGATCTCTCATATTAATAAGCTCTACAGCGTATTTATAAAAAGTTTTTCCTGAATCCGTTAGACTTATGTACTTGCTTTTTCTATCTAAAAGGGTTGTTTTAAGTTCTTTTTCAAGACTTTGAATACTATTGCTGATTGTCGGTTGTGTTAAATACAGCTCTTTGGCAGCTTTTGAAAAACTTTTATGTTTTACAACGCTTAAAAAACTTTCTATTTGGTTAAATTCCAAACTTAACTCTCCTTTTTATTTAAATTTCGTTAGCTGTTCTTTTTATGCAATCTATTGCATATTCGATTTCGCTAAAAGTATTAAAGTGGCTTAAAGAAAACCTGATAGTGCCTTTAGGAAAGGTATTTAAAGCTTTATGTGCAGAAGGTGCACAGTGTAAGCCACTTCTAGTCATAATTCCGTATTTTTTACTTAATTCATGAGCAATGATTCCATTATCCCCGTTAATGAAATCAACAGAGATAATTCCCGTTCTTTCATTAATAGAGTTTTTACCTATAATCATCACTTTTTTCACATTAAGCAGACCTTTTAAAAATTTGCTCAAAAGTTTAATTTCCTTTTCTCTAATATTATTTATTCCGTAATTCAATAAATACTTTAGAGAGGCATTTAACCCATAGATGCCGGGAATATTCAAAGTCCCTGCCTCAAATTTATCAGGCATATAGTCAGGTTGTATTTCAGTATCGGATAAACTTCCTGTGCCTCCCTCAATCAAGGTGCTTATTTTTTTTGCCATTTTATCATTAATTATAAAGCCGCCTATTCCTTGGGGACCCAGTAAACTCTTATGTCCCGTAAATCCAAGGGCATCCGCATTTAGTTTGTTAAAATCAATATCCAAAAAGCCTGCTGTTTGGGCACTATCAATTATAAAAAACAAATTATTTTTCTTACAAATTTCCCCCACTTTTTCTAAATCCAATATAGTACCACATACATTTGAGGCATGCGTCATTATTATGGCTTTTGTATTTGACTTAATCGAATTAGTTATATCTTCAATTAATAGCTCCCCATATTCATTGCATTTAGCTTTTGTATAATCAACTTTATCCTTTAAAGAATTTAAAGGCCTCATTACTGCGTTGTGCTCCATTGATGATACTATAACATGATCACCTTCTTTTAATAAGCCTTTTATCATTATATTCATACTTTCGGTTATGTTTTTTGTAAATATAACATTTTCAGGTTTATCAAAGTTAAACAACTGGCATATAAGCTCTCTAGTTTCATATACTGTATCTCCTGCCTCATAAGATAAATCATAGGTTCCCCGATTAATATTAGTACCTATATTTAAGATATAATCAGATATTTTCTCTGCTACTCCCGGCGCTTTAGGATAGGAAGTTGCACCATTATCCAAATAAATATATTTCATAATACTCTCCTTTTTTTATAAAAACTAAAGTGTTAATTATCATAGATTGCCGTTCACTTATAATTCAATAAGCTCATAAAATAATTATATTTCAAAAAAAACCCTAATACAATAAGTATTGGTTTATTCTATGGATAAGCTAAATACTATAGGTATATTCTATTTTACTTTAAAAATCTGCTTTGTTAAACTATCAATGAAACAAATTTCAGGAGGTATAGTTGATGAAAGGAAATAAGGGGATTATTATTACCGGCGGTTTAATAGGAATATTGTCCGTATTACTTGTATATTTTGGGAACCCGGCGAATATGGGCTTTTGCATAGCTTGCTTTTTAAGGGATACTGCAGGTGGCATAGGACTACATAGAGCAGCAGTGGTTCAATATATTAGGCCTGAGATTATCGGCTTGGTATGGGGTGCATTTTTAATATCATTAAAAAATAAAGAATTTAATTCTCGAGGCGGCTCATCTCCGTTTACTAGATTTATTCTTGGTATAATAGTAATGGCAGGAGCTTTGATATTTCTTGGATGTCCCTTAAGAATGGTATTAAGATTGGGCGGCGGAGATTTAAATGCTATATTTGGTATTGCCGGATTTATTTTTGGAATTATTATAGGTGTTAAATTTTTAAATCTGGGCTTTAATTTAAAGCGAAGCTACAATATGCCTAAAGTTGAAGGATATACTTTTCCAATTTTAAATATTGGATTTTTAGCTCTTCTTATAGCTGCACCTAGTTTTATCTTTTTTAGTGAAAGCGGCCCTGGTTCTTTAGCTGCCCCTATATATATTGCTCTAATTGCCGGCCTTGTAGTAGGGGTGTTGGCTCAAAAAACAAGGCTTTGCATGGTAGGTGGAACAAGAGATATGATTCTTTTTAAGGATAAATATCTTTTACTGGGCTTTATTTCAATAATAGTTTTTAGCTTTATTGCAAATATGGCTTTTGATTTCTTTAAACTAGGATTTTTAGACCAACCTATAGCACACAATGATGGTTTATGGAATTTTCTTGGTATGGCTCTAGTGGGCTGGGGATCAGTTTTATTGGGAGGTTGTCCCCTAAGGCAACTTATTCTTTCGGGAGAAGGCAATAGTGATTCTGTTGTATCAATTATGGGAATGATTGTAGGAGCTGCTATAGCCCACAATTTTGGACTGGCTTCCAGTGCGGAAGGCGCGACCATAAACGGAAAAATAGCCGTAGCTATATGTATCGTTGTTCTTGCAGTTGTTTCTTATATTAATTCGGAGGATTTGTTTAAGATGAAAAATAAAATGAAAGGAGTAGCAATATGAACAAGATAGATACTAGTGGCACAAGCTGTCCACAACCTGTATTAATGGTTAAAAAGGCACTAGAAGAAAATCCCATAGGGGCAGATATAATTGTTGATAATAAAACGGCAAAGGAAAATGTAGAGAGATTTTTAAAAAATTTTGACTATAAAATTTTATCTGAAGATAAAGGCGAATACTTTCTAATAGAGGCCAGGAAATAAGATATGGAGTATATGATTCTATTCTTTACTCATTCAGGTGCTATAAAATTTAATCGTAAATGCAAGAAGAAGAATATTCAATGCGAACTAATGCCTGTGCCAAGAGCGCTAAGTTCTAATTGCAGCATTAGTGCAAAAATTCAATTTGAAGACAATATAGATACAATAATTGATGATGAGGTAGAAAAAGTATTTTTGATAAAAAATAAGGATAATATATTGATATATGAATCTGAATAAGAGTTAATATCTTTAAAATTTAATAATTGTTAGCTAAGCGGCGAAAAAGCCGCTTTTTTTTATGCCGCGCCAATATTTCCTCATTTTATTCGGAAATGGCATATAGCTATAAAAGCGGCCTTATAGAATGACAGAAAAATAGTAGCTAGGTGTGAACAGTAACGCTTTTTGTAGATTTGCAATATTAAACCAAGTTTAGGATTATATTTTTTTTAAAACAATGTTAGAATAAAAGAAATAGATAAAACAAGAAGGGATATAATGATACACGATATTAAACCTAAAATTTTGTACAACCAATATAAAAATAGGACAGCAGAACCTTTTGATCTATTCCTTTCCTATAAGGAAGATACAGTTTTGGTAAAAGAAAACAAGGATAAATTATGGTATCCTTCTTTTTCCGATTTTAAAGAATATTATCCGTCTCTAGCCGAATCATCTCAGTTTTTATTTACTATAGGCGATTTCAATTACTATCTAATTAATAATGATGATTTGGGTTCCGTTGATGGATGGATATATGTAAATACTAAAAGATTTAGAACTGAATCAAAGTTTTGGAGGTCTTTTGCAGGAGTCTTGGGATGGCAATTAAACAGATGGTATAAAAATCATAGGTTTTGTAGTAAATGCGGTAGCCCTATGAACTCTTCAAAAAAGGAAAGAATGCTACTTTGCAGGCATTGTGGCTTTTGTGTATACCCTAATATATCTCCATGCATTATTGTTGCTGTATATGATAAAGAGCAGTTACTACTAACAAAATACGCAGGGCGTAGGTTTAAAAATTTTGCTCTTATTGCCGGCTTTGTTGAAATAGGAGAATCCATGGAACAGGCTGTAAAAAGAGAAGTTTACGAAGAAGTAGGATTGAAAGTAAAGAATATAAAATTTTACAAAAGCCAACCTTGGCCTTTTACAGATACTTTGATAGCGGGGTTTTGGGCAGAGCTAGATGGTGACAATATCATAACTTTACAAAAAGATGAGCTATCACTTGCTGTTTGGGTTAAAAGAGAAGATATTCCGCCAGACAAGAATAAAATTAGTTTAACGGGGGAAATGATGGATGCTTTTAGATTGGGACTTGTTTAAATTTCCTTATAAATATGGTCTGGGTGAGAGGACTTGAACCTCCGGCCTCTTGAACCCCATTCAAGCACGCTACCAAACTGCGCCACACCCAGACGTTTATTTTACATAATTGAATATATCATATAGAATGGGATTTTACAAGACAAATAAGAAAAAACATAGTAAAAATCTATTCCTTAAGAAGGATATAGAGTATTTTTGGAGAAATATATAAAAGGTTCTAAATGCGTTAATATAAGGGTGTTTGATATGGCGAAAAGAAAGAAAAAATTTTCATCTCTTTTTATATTTCCCTTGCTACTTATTCTAATAGCATGTTCTTATTTATTAAGATATATATATTTTAGGATTGAAACAGAAATAGTGAAATATGGGTCAATACAAAATTCCTTTGAAAGCAAGGGTCTTATTATAAGAAATGAATATACTTATGGGTTTTCAGAAAAGTTGAAATTAAAAAATAAAGTTCCCGAAGGTGAAAGGGTTCCGAACGGAAAAAAGATTGTGGAAATAATAAAAGGAGAAGATGAAATTCAAGGTGACTTATTATTTAGGATTAATAAATTAGAAGAAAGAATAAAAGATATAGAAGATAACGAGAAGGATTATGACATATTTGAAAAAGACAAAGAAAAGTTAGATAATAGCATTAATAATAAAATTGAACTAATAAAAAGGTATTCCGAAGAAGGGAATTTAGAAAGTCTTAATAAAATAAAAACTGAGCTTTCTGATGAACTTTATAAAAAATCGTTAATTAACGGTAATGACAGTTTTTCCGGTAAAAATCTAGAACAACTAATAAAGGAAAGGGATCAGCTCCTAGATTTATATAATAATAATATAGATGCAATCTTTGCTAAAAGCAGCGGTATCGTAAGCTATAAACTTGACGGTTTGGAACAATCACTTAATCCAATTAGCTTGGATAAAATTAGTATAAACGATATAAGACAAATAATTTCTTCAAACGAAATAGACAATGGTAAAACTGAATATGAAGGCGTAAAAATTATTGAAGACTATATATGGTATATTAGTTGCATAATTAAAGATGATGAAATGCAAGGCATGGAAGAAGGAAATAGTATTAGTTTAGCTTTCAATGACAAGGAAAAGGAAATAATAAAAGCAAAGATCTATAAAATTTCGGAACAGGGAGATAATGAGCGAATAGTAACCTTTCAAATAAATGAATATTTAGAGGAACACTATAATAGCAGAATTGCTAATATAACTATAATAAGAAATGAATATGAAGGATTTTTGGTATCAAAAAGTTGTATTGTTGAAAAAGATAAACAAAATGGAATTTATATTATAAAAAAAGGGATTATAAGATTTGTGCCAGTGGAAATACTGGCTTTAGAGGCCAATAAGGCTCTTATAAAAAATATTGATTATAGCGAGGGGGAAAACCAAAACAGTGGTTATATTATAAAGGTGTATGATGAAGTTATAAAAAATACAAAAAATATAAAGGTTAATCAAAGGATACTATAAAAAAGGAGGATTCTCGTTGAATAATTTAAAGGACAACGTAAATAATATTTTGAATGAAATAAAGGATATATGTGAAAGTAAAGGTAGAAATTTTGATGAAGTTACATTGATAGCGGTTACAAAAACTTTGGAAACACAAAAGATTAAGGATGCTGTTTCTTTAGGGCTTAAAGATATAGGAGAAAATAAAGTCCAGGAAATAATGGAGAAGTATGAAGATATCAAAGATATTTCAGATATTCATATGATAGGACACTTACAATCAAATAAAGTTAAATATATAATAGATAAAGTAAAGCTTATACACTCAGTGGATAGTATTTCTTTAATGAAAGAAATAAATAAAAGAGGACGTAGAGCAAAAGTTATAGCAAATGTTCTTATACAAATCAACATATCAGGAGAGGCTACTAAATATGGGATAAAGCTGGGAGAAATAGATGATTTTTTAAAGAAATCCGAAAAATACGATAATGTTAGGATAAAAGGGTTAATGACCATGGCTCCCCATGTTGATAATCCCGAGCTTATCAGGCCTGTATTTAGGGCTCTTAAAGAAACATATGATAGAATTTCCACTGAAAACTATAAGAATGTAGAGATGAAATATATTTCGATGGGTATGACGAATGATTATAAAATTGCACTAGAAGAAGGTTCCAATATGCTTAGGATAGGTACTAAAATATTTGGTCAAAGAGTTTACAATAGATAAAGGAGGTTTAATTATGGCAGGAGGTATATTTAGCAAGATTCTATATTACATGGGAATTGGGGAAGGTGGGGAAGAAGAGTTTTTGGAAGCTCCTGATGAGATGAAAAAACCCTTATTGGAGCCAGTTAAAAAAAGCAATATCGTTAGCATGACTTCGGGTTCTAACCAGATGAAAGTTGTTTTAATTGAACCCACTGATTATGAAGATGTACAGGATATATGCGATAATCTTAAAAACAAAAAACCTATAATAATAAATTTTGAAAACCTAGATAAGGATATAGCTAGGAGAATGGTGGATTTTGTATCCGGTGCAGTTTATGCTATTGATGGCACAATACAAAAAGTATCAAATGGTATAGTTATAGCAGCACCTCCAAATGTAGATATTTTAGGAAGTATGGGTGAAATTGGCACAGAGGCCTTTGATTTTGAAAAGTTTATGGACTGGCTAAAATAAGAGACTGTAGGTGAAAAAATTGAAAAGCATGTTGATTTGGTCAATAAATAAGTTCTTCTCCATCGTCTATTTGCTTATACTTATCAGGGTTATTCTTTCATGGGTTAGGGTAAATTCCTATAATAAATATGTGGCACTTATATTTCAACTCACGGATATTATTTTGGATCCTATTAAAAATCTAATGGGTAAATTGGGTATTGATACAGGTATGATTGATTTAGCACCTATTATTGCCTATTTTGTACTGCAATTAATTGAAAATGCATTGAGAAGAATTGTTTGGTTATTACTGTAACAGTATATTTTTTTAAAAATGTTAAACGTCGGAATAAAAGAGTTATTATGTGAAATATTATATAGATGAATAAAATATATATTAATAGGATTTACAATGCTAGAGAAAAGGAGGTAAACAAATGTTAACTCCTATGGATATACGAAACAAAGAATTCAAAAAAGGATTTCGTGGCTATAATGAAGATGAAGTAGATATATTTATGGATAAAATCGTATCGGATTTCGAGAAAATATATAAAGAAAATATTGAATTAAAGGATAAGGTTAGCATCTTTAATGATAGATTAGATAGTTATTCTGAAATGGAAAAGACGCTTCAAAGTACTTTAATTGTTGCCCAAAGAACTTCGGAAGATGTTGTGGCAAACGCCAGGAAAGAAGCAGACCTAATAATTAAAGAAGCTGAAGAGAAAAGAAAAAGCATTATGGAACAAGCTAATGAAGATGTAATTGATTTAAATAAAGATATAGAAGAGCTTAAAAAGCAACTACAAATATTTAAAACCAGATATAGGACATTTTTAGAATCCGAACTGGAAAGCTTAGAAGTTTTTTTTAAAGAAATGTATTAAATTTTTTCTTTTTTGAAAAATTGGGAGAGTTTAATTTGGTATTGGAGGAGACAAAATGGCCAAGAAATCAGGTGGTGAAAGTGATACTTCCTGTACGAAACAAGAACAAATAGCTGTTTTACTAGGGGAATCAAGATTTGGTGAATATATAGAAATGATGTCCAACCCTAAAGTAGTAATAAAGAGAAATTTTGTGGCGGGGCTTGCTAGAGGATTTGGAATGGCTATTGGCTTCACAGTACTTGGCGGTATAGGACTTTATATTTTGCAAAAACTAGTAGTGTTGAATCTACCCTTTTTCGGAAATTTTATTGCAGAAATAGTCAAAATTGTACAAGATCGTTTATAGGAGGTTTTTTATGGAGTTAAAAGAACAAGAGTATTTCAAAGAGCTGCTATTGAAAGAAAAAACAGACAAAGAAAGACTAATGCACAAAGACAAACTAGGCTTAGATACATCCATCAAGGATGGCATAAGTGAACTATCATCTTATGATAATCACCCCGGGGATTTAGCTTCTGAAACATTTGAAGCCGAAAAAAATATTTCTTTTAGAAAAAACTATAAAACTATTATCAAATTGATTGATTCCGCAATAGAGAGAATCAACAATGGAAAATATGGATTATGTATGGTTTGTAATAAGGATATTGAATTAGATAGGTTGAAGTTAATACCTTATACAGAATTATGTAGTGAGTGTCAAAAGAAGCACCATAGTGGACTTGTTAGAAAGACAAAGCGTCCTATTGAAGAGGAAGTATTGGCGCCAACACTTGTAAGAGCATTTAAAGATGAAGATTGTGGTGAAGACGATACCCAGTTTGACGGGGAAGATACTTGGCAAGCAGTAAATGTATATAATGTGATTACTTCTGATAATGCCTATTCTAAGGAGGATAGCATGGGGCAAGTAGAAGATGTAGAATCAATTAGCAATGAAAAGTATAAAAAACAATTGGAATAAAACTCTTTTAAATTTTTTAGTACTTTTATAAAGGGGGTATTCTATGTTTTCGATGGCAATCATTGCTATTATTATAACTCTTGATCAATTTTTAAAAATTCAAATAGTTAAAAAGGTTATGCCCTATAATAGCATAAAAGTTATCAAGGGGATTTTTCAAATTACATATGTGGAGAACTATGGTATTGCATTTGGGCTATTTAAAAATAAAGGTACTTTTTTTATTTTTACAACTTCGATTATTATACTAATTCTACTTTATTTTATATATATAACTCGAAGCAGCTTTTTTTTAAATGGCTGCCTATCTATGATAGTAGGTGGGGCTTTGGGAAATCTTTTAGATAGAATAAGATTAGGTTATGTTATAGATTATTTGCATTTTACATTTTTCCCTCCTGTGTTTAACTTTGCTGATGCAGCTATTGTTTGTGGAGCTTTTTTATTAAGTATATATTTATATTTTGATAAAAGCATTTCTTTTTAATTGAGGTTTTTATGAGTATTTATTTATTTGATGTAAAAGAAGGAGAGATAGGTATAAGGCTAGATGTTTTTATTACTCAAAAAGTTGGAAAACTTTCTAGATCTTATGTCAAAAAGATTATTAATGATGGCTATGTAAATATTAAGGGTGCTGAGCTAAAACCAAATTATAGATTAAAAAAAGACGATAGGGTAGAAGTAATTATACCCGAATTAGTGGAACCGGAAATAAAGGCGGAAAACATTAAGTTAAATATAATATATGAGGATGATAATATTCTAATTATAAATAAGCCTCAGGGAATGGTAGTTCATCCGGCACATGGCAATTATAGCAGCACTTTAGTAAATGCATTATTGTATTATTGTACAAGTCTTTCTAGAATAAACGGAATTAAAAGGCCGGGAATTGTCCATAGAATTGACAAGGATACATCGGGATTAATTATGGTTGCTAAAACCAACGAAGCCCATAATGCCTTATCGAAGCAGTTAAAAGAGTATAGAATAAAAAGAAGGTATATAGCTTTATTAGAAGGTAGAATTAATAATAAATATGGGAAAATAGATAAACCCATTGGCAGAAACCCCATAGATAGGAAGAGGATGGCAGTAATATACAAGAATTGCAAAGAAGCTGTGACCTACTATAAAGTCCTTGAATATTTTAATAATAATACTTTAATTGAGGCAAGATTGGAAACAGGGAGAACCCATCAAATAAGGGTTCATATGTCGTACTTAGGTTTTCCCATTGTAGGTGATTCACTATACGGATATAAGAGACAGAAATTCAATTTAAAGGGCCAATTACTTCACGCTTATAGCCTGGGATTATTCCATCCCATTACTAATGAATTTATGGAATTTAATGCACCTTTGCCTAGTTATTTTAAAGAAACTATAGAGGAACTAAGGCAGGGTGGCTCAGAAAGAATATCCAAATTGACTTATTAGAATAAGTGTTTAAAGCTAATTGATAATGGAGGATGTAAACATGATCACTTTGTTAAAGAATTGCAATATTATTGATGCTTTAGAGAATTACAGTGGCAAGCATGATATATTGATAGAGGGCAGTAGGATTGTGAAGATAGCAAAGGAAATAAATGAAGATGCTGATAAGGTGTGGGATATAAGTGGTATGATCTTAGTACCGGGATTTATTGATATGCATTGTCATTTACGCCAACCGGGTTTTGAGCATAAAGAAACAATAAAAACTGGTAGCGAAGCTGCTGCCAAAGGCGGTTTTACAACAATATGTTGTATGCCTAATACAAAGCCTATTATAGATAATATATATGCCTTGAAAGATCTACAAAACATAATTAAGCGTGATTCTATAATTGAAGTAATACCCATTGCTGCAGTTACAATTGGGCAAGAAGGAAGAGAATTGGTGAGCTTTAAAGAAATGATAGCCAATGGGGTTAGATTATTTTCCGATGATGGTAATCCTATTTGGAATGATGATATTATGAAGGAAAGTTTAACAGCATCAAAAGAAAATGATATATTAATAATCGATCATTGTGAGGATTTAAGCTTAGTTTCAGGTGGTGTTATAAACAAAGGGAATGTATCAAGAAAATTTGGATTTAAAGGTATATCAAATGTATCAGAGTCACTGCCGGTAATAAGAAATATTCAATTAGCAGAAAAACTTGATGCTTCGATTCATATAGCACATATTAGCACTTTTGAATCTTTAGAGGCCATTAAAGAAGCAAAGGAAAAAGGAATTAAAGTAAGCTGTGAAGTTACTCCCCATCATATATCCTTATGTGATGAAGATATTATCAAAGACAATACGGATTTTAAAGTGAATCCACCATTAAGAGGTATTAAAGATGTGAAAGCATTACAAGAAGGATTAAAAGATAGTATAATTGATGTAATAGCTACTGACCATGCACCCCATAGTGATTCTGATAAACCAAAGGATTTTTATAAAGCAGCCAATGGTATTTCTGGTATAGAGCTAGCCTTTTCTATTTGTTTTACTTATTTAGTGCGTACAGGGCTTTTAACTATTAAGGAATTAATAAAACTAATGTGTTTAAATCCAGCAAATATTTTAAAAATTGACAAGGGTAGAATTTGTGTAGGTGCTGTAGCTGACTTGGCTGTTATTGATTTATATAAAGAATTTACAGTGAATAAGGAGGAAATGGTTTCAAAAGGTAAAAACACACCATTTAACGGTAAAAAACTTTGGGGGCAAGTTTTAGCGACAATTTCAAACGGAAATATAGTTTATATGAGGAAGGGCGGATTGTAGTGTTTATAGATAGGCTGATAAATAGAATATTAAGTATGAAAAATCATTGCATTGTAGGAATTGATCCTCATGAGGAAATAATCCCTGTTCATATAAAAGAAAGATACTATGAATCGTCAATATCGAAAAATGAAATAATGGGTAAAGTTCTATTACAATTTAGTAAAGATATAATTGATAATATTTATGATATCGTAGCGGGTATTAAACCACAAATAGCGTTTTTTGAAAGATATGGTAGCTATGGTATAAGAGCTTATGAAGAGGTTTGTAACTATGCAAAAGAAAAAGAACTAATAGTAATTGCTGATGTAAAAAGAGGCGATATAGGTAGTACTGCCAAAGCATATTCCAATTATTATCTGGGAGGAAAGGATTCGTCTATATCAGTTGATGCCATAACAATTAATCCGTACATGGGGAAGGATTCCATGGAGCCCTTTGTTAACGATTGTAAAAAGAATAAGAAAGGAATCTTTGTATTAACAAAAACCTCCAATCCTTCTTCTGAAGATATACAAAACAGAATATGTGATAATAAGAGAATATACGAAATAGTGGGAAGTTTAGTCATGGACTTAGCTATAAATTGTATAGGAGAAAAAGAATATAGTTCAATAGGGGCTGTAGTCGGGGCAACACATGTAGAAGAAGGAGAATACTTAAGAGAAAAGATGAAAAATACATACTTTTTAGTACCTGGCTATGGAGCTCAAGGGGCAAAAGCTTCCGATTTAGCTGGTTTTTTTAACAAGGATGGCTTAGGTGCAGTAATAAATTCTTCGAGGGCTATAATAGGGGCTTACGCTTTGGATAAGTATAAAAATAAGTATAATAAGAATGATTATGCAACTGCTGCAAGGATTGCTGCAATAGATATGAGGAACGAAATTAATAAGGAGTTAATAAAAATAGGAAAGGTTCCTTGGTAGGAGGTAGGCATGTTTATAGAAGATTGTCGCATTATATCAAACATTAAAGAATGTGATAGTATTTATAGGATGAAAATAGCTAGTACTAATATGGCGTCAACAGCTAAAGCGGGGCAATTTTTACATATTAAGATTTCTGATTTATATGATCCTTTGCTTAGAAGGCCCTTAAGCATATGCAGCATAGATGATGCAAAAAACAATATAAGCATATTGTATAAAATTGTGGGTAAGGGAACAGAATTATTATCAAAAAAAAATACTGGTGATATGCTAAATATCATAGGCCCATTGGGTAAGGGTTTTCCCATATTTAAGGGGAAAAGGTCTGCAATTATAGGCGGTGGCATAGGAATAGCTCCATTATTGGAACTATCAAGGCAATTGGATAAACCAGATATTTACTTAGGATTTAAAAATGATGTCTACTTATTAGATGAGTTTTCAAGCCTTGCAAAATCCTTTTATATATGTACAGAGGATGGAAGCACTGGAATAAGGGGATTTCCTACACAAGTTTTTTTAAATAATATAAAGAATTATCATATTGTTTATACATGCGGACCTATTGCTATGATAAAAGCAGTAAAGAATATTTGTGAAGACAATGACATTGAATGCTATATTTCTATGGAAGAAAATATGGGATGCGGTATAGGGGCATGCCTTACTTGCTCTTGTAAAACCAGTACAAAAGGCAAATATAAAAGAGTATGTACAGATGGTCCCGTATTTAATAGCAAAGAGGTGATTTTTGATGTTTGATTTATCTATTGATATTTCCGGAGTAAAACTAAAAAACCCAATAATAACAGCCTCAGGTACCTTTGGTTTTGGAAGAGAATATGGAGAATTATATGATTTGAATTTGCTTGGGTGTATCGCAGTAAAAGGTCTTACTATTAAGTCAAGAGGTGGTAATAAACCCCCTCGGATTGCAGAAACAGCGGCAGGCATATTAAATAGCGTAGGTCTGGAAAACCCCGGGATAAAATCTTTTATTGACAATGAACTTCCCAATTTAAAAAAATATAATGTTCCGATTATCGCAAATATATCAGGCAATACATTGGATGAATATATAAGGATGGTTGAAATACTTGGCAATAAGGTAGAGTTTATCGAATTAAATGTTTCTTGTCCCAATATAAAAGAAGGCGGTCTAGCCTTTGGTATTAAGGCCGAATCCGTTTATCAAATAACAGAAGGTGCAAAAAAAATATCAAAGGCACCGGTTATAGTCAAACTATCCCCAAATGTAACGGATATAACGGAGATAGCTATAGCAGCGGAAGCCGGCGGGGCAGATTGTATATCTCTTATAAATACTGTTACTGGTATGAAAATAGATATTGAAAATAGAAAAACTTTTTTTGATAATATAGTAGCTGGTTTATCGGGCCCGGCAATTAAGCCAATTGCACTTAGGATGGTTTGGCAGACGGCTAGAAGTGTAAAGATACCTATTATTGGCATGGGAGGCATTTTTACTTGGCAAGATGCCGTTGAATTTATAATGGCTGGGGCGGATGCAATTGCGATAGGTACAGCAAATCTTATTAATCCTTATGCGCCTTTGGAAATACTTGAAGGATTAAAGGATTTTATGCAAAAAAACAGAATACAAAATCTTAAGGCAATGAAATTAGTTTAAAGGGAGAAGGATATTTATGAATAAACAAGAGATTATTGAAATATTTATTAAATGTGGAGTGTTAATGGAGGGACATTTTTTATTGACTTCAGGAAAGCATAGTGAAAAATATTTACAATGTGCAAGATTATTCCAAGAACCTAAATATGCAGCGGAAATTGTAAATATCCTTTCAGAAAAGCTAAAAAAATATGAGGCTCAAATGGTAATTGCTCCTGCAATAGGTGGAATAATATTATCTTATGAAGTTGGAAGACAGTTAAATATTAAATCAATATTTGCAGAAAGAGAAAATGGAAAGATGGAATTAAGAAGAGGTTTTCATATTAAGAAAGGAACAAAGGTTTTAGTGGTTGAGGATGTAGTTACTACCGGCGGATCGGTAAAGGAAGTAATTGAATTGGTTGAAAACTGCGGCGGAGATATAAGAGCAATAGGCTCCATTGTAGATAGAAGTAAAGGAAAAGCAAATTTTAAATATCCTTATGAATCCGTTTTACAAATTAATATAGATACCTATGAAAAGGATGAGTGTCCTTTGTGTGCAACAGGTTCAATTCCCTATAAACCCGGAAGCAAAAAAATGGAGCAAAAAAATTAATTTATATATTAAAATACAATAAATTATAATTGACCTTATACTGTATATTTAGAAAAGTTAAAAAATTATGGTAATTATAGAAGGAAAAAAAGATTTTTTGTAGAAGTAATACTATAATATTTTTTTGAAAGGGGTGATTTTTCAAAATTCTATCAAAGTTCTATAAAAATTAGAAAGGAAGGTGTAAGAATGGAACAAAAAGGTAGAGAAAATTGGGGTTCTCGCTTTGGTTTTCTTATGGCGGCAGCAGGTTCAGCAGTAGGTCTTGGTAACATTTGGAGATTCCCGTATTTAACCGGTATGAGCGGTGGCGGCGCATTTATTGTAATCTATTTAGGATGTGTTATATTAGTTGGCCTTAGTATTATGATTGCTGAATTCGCAGTAGGCAGGAGAACGCAACTGGCAGCAGTAGGAGCTTATAAGACTTATAGCAAGAAATGGAGTTTTGCGGGAGTCTTAGGAGTTCTCAGTGGATTTTTCATTATGGGTTTTTATCCGGTAGTAGGTGGTTGGTCAATGTATTATATTGTGAAATCACTTACGGGATTATTGGCGGTTCCTGAGGCAATAGGTGATGTATTTGGTACTTTTATTAGTGCCCCAGTTGCCCCAGTTGCATGGATGCTTGTTTATTTGATTGTTAACTTACTTATAGTTGCAAGAGGAGTGCAAGCAGGTATAGAATTGGCCGGTAAGATATTGATGCCGATTCTTTATGTATTACTTATTATTGTTACTTTAAAAGGACTTACCATACCCGGTGCATCGGAAGGACTTAGGTATTTATTTGTACCTGATTGGTCGGTAGTAAACGGAGGTACATTCTTAGCAGCCCTAGGTCAGGCATTCTTCTCATTGAGCTTGGGGATGGGCTGTATGATAACCTATGGAAGCTACCTTAATAAAGAAGAAAAGTTGCCTAATAACGCTTTAATAGTTGTTTCCATGGATACTAGTGTTGCTCTATTAGCAGGTGTTGCTATGTTCCCGGCATTATTTGCATTTGGCATGGAGCCTGCAGCAGGTCCCGGTCTTGTTTTTGTTGTAGTACCTCAAATATTTGCACAAATGGGCGGCATTGGACCATTATTCTCAGCGATTTTCTTTGTAGCCCTATTTATAGCTGCTCTTACTTCATCGGTATCATTACTCGAAGTATGTGTTGCTTATTTGATTGATGAAAAGAAAGTAGAGAGAAGAAAGGCTACTTACGGAACAGGAGTAGTAATGGCAATACTTTGTACTTTATCGTCACTATCCATGGGTGTTATGTCAGATGTTACATTCCTAGGCGTTGGTGCCTTTGATTTCTTTGATATACTTACAGATAAGATATTCTTAGCTATCGGTGGTGCACTATTGGCTATATTTGCAGGATGGTTCCTAAAGAAAGAAGACCTTAAGGATGAACTTACAAATGGCGGAACGATACAATTCGGGCTGTTTGAAGTATGGTATAATGTGGTAAAGTATGTTATTCCTGTATTAGTAGGAATAGTAGCTGCAGTAGGAATTTTTTCACTAGTAGATCAAATGGGACTTATGCTTTTTGGTATTGGAATTATTGTAGTTCTTGCAATATTCTCCAAAAAGCTATAAAAATAATAAAGGTGGGGCCTTGCCCCACCTTTATTATTGCTTATATGCTTTGCCAATATTTTTTTATTTCATCCGAAAATGGCAAATGGCTATAAAAGCTGCTTTTGTTACAACTCTTTTATTAAATTTTCATCAGGATTAATATAAATTGTTTTGTGGTTTTTATATATTACATATCCAGGCCTAGCTTTAGAGGGCTTCTTTACATATTTTTTAAGAGTATAATCAACGGGTACATTGGATGATAGTTTCCCCTTGCTATAATAGGCTGCTAAATTTGCGGCTTCAGATAATGTTGTTTCATCAATGTTTTCACTTTTTGTTTTTATTATCACATGAGACCCTGGAATATCTTTTGTATGTAGCCATAAATCAGTTGCTTCCGCAAATTTTAGAGTTAGATTATCATTTTGTATATTGTTTTTACCTACATAAATATCAAAGCCTGTAGACGACCTAAACCTCATAGGCTTGGAAGGTTTACTCTTGTTTTTTGATTTTTTATTTTTATTGTTCTTTTTAAAATAGCCTTCTTGCTGTAATTCGTATTTTATTTCACTTATTTCTTCTTCTTCATAGCATTTTTCAATATTGTCCAAAACACCTTCCAAGTATTGTACTTCTCTTTTTGTATTTCTAATTTGTTTTGTTAGTAAACTTATTGCAGTTTTCGATTTATTATACTTTTTATAATAATTTTGGGCATTTTGGATAGGAGTTAAATTAATATTGAGCCTCACTTTTAATACCTCAAAGTCTTTATTAAAATAATTGATAAGGTTGACATCAGTCTTTCCTTTTTCAATATTGTATAGATTTGTCATTATCAAATCACCACAAAGCTTGAAATATTCTGCTTTTTTTGCGCTATTGTATTCCTCTTCTAGTATATCTAGTTTTCTAATGCTACGATCAATTCTATTTGTAACAGTCTTCTTTAGATCAGCTGTTTTTTGCTTTAATCTATTTTGCTTATCTTTTTCAGCGTAAAAGCTTTCTACAGCTTCACTGATACTATTAAAAGTCACTTTTTTCAAAGAACTATATATACTTAATTCAATAGCAGAAAAATCATAATTTCTTTGGTTTTCTAATACAATATTGGGCTTATATTTTTTACCTAGAACTTTATCAACTATTTTTTTAAATTCCTTAAATAAATTTAGTGCAATGTCTTTATCAAAAACAAATATATCATGGTCCGGATCAATACCTGAGCCCACACATATTTCCTGAGATACTATGGGGCTTATACCATAGTATCTTTTTACTAAATACTTATAAGCCTTAGTACTTTTATTTAAATTTTCTATATCATTAATAAAAGAGTCTTCTTTTATTGAAAAAGTATCTATTTTTTCATTAGATGGCGGGTATACGTACTTTACTCCTGGTAAAACCACTCTAATACTGCTCATATAAGAGTTTACTCTCTTAATGCTATCAAAAACAGTGGAATCCTCTGTATTTATAAAAATAATATTGCTATGACGCCCCATTGTTTCAATTATAAGGGACTTCTGAGAAATATTACCCATTTCATCCATAGAATCAAAAAGTATTTCTACTATCCTTTCTAAGCTGATTTGTGTTATTTTTCTAATCCTACTGCCTAATAAATGTTTTCTCAAAAGCATACAAAAAGCTGGTGCAGTCATAGGATTACTCTTTTTTTCTGTTGATAGGTGAAATTTGGGGAATGTGGAATTAGCAGATATTAAAAGCTTATAGCTGTTCTTATCTTTTCTAATAAATAAAGATAGCTCATCCTTTTCAGGTTGATATATTTTTTCAACTTTTCCACCTAGTATTGTATTATTAAGCTCTGCTACCAATGCATTAATAGTTATACCATCAAAAGGCATAAATTTTCCTCCTATAATGTAAAATATTAAGAATGTTAATTTTTTTAGCTATACTACTAAATTATATCATAATAATACTGTTAATCTAAAAATAATAAATATGCCACAATATCCTTCAAATTTCTCCAGGTAACTATAAATGCGCTTAAAAGTATCTTTTTCTTTTTGGAATGGATGATACTAAGTTATACAATATAAAATACTGCAAGTAAGTCTATGTACTATCATTTATTCACAAGATATAGTATTATAAAAGTGTTATATTAAAACTCCATAAAATATACCTAGTATGCTTATCCTATTGTTTTTTGTACTAAAATTATATAGAATTATATAGAACTTATAGAAGTATAAGGGTCATAAGGTTTTAAATTATTAACCTGAAAGGGTGTATCAATTGATAAGAAGTATGACAGGATATGGCAAAGGGGAGCACGAGGAAAACGGTATAAAGTTTATAGTGGAAGTTAAGTCCGTCAATCATAGATATAATGACTTAAGCATCAGGGCTCCACGTTTATTATCATCTTTAGAAGAAAGAATCAGAGAACTGGCATCCAGCTATACAAGAAGAGGCAAGGTTGATATATATATTAACTACCATACATTTGACCAGGATGTAAAAATAGAAATAGATAGGGGCCTAGTAAAGTCATATATTGAGTGTTTCAACACAATCAAGGAAGAGTTCTCCGTTGAGGATGATATTAGATTAAGTTTAATTACTAGATTTCCTGATATTTTAAGGGTTGAAAAGGCTGAAATAGAAGATGATATAATATGGAATGTTTTAAAAATAGCATTAAAAGATGCCTTGGAACTTTTTTCACAAATGAGAGAAAGAGAGGGCGCTAGGCTGTATAGGGATATATCAAATAAAATAAAGCTTATAGATAAAATGATATATGAAATAGAGTCTATTACAAAAAACTCAGAAGAATCCAATAAAGATAAGTTTTACAAAAGGATTAAAGATCTGGCAGGAGATGTAAGTTTAGATGAAAACCGACTAATAGCTGAAGTTGTAATTTTAGCAGATAAAAGCAGTATTGACGAAGAAATCGTAAGATTTAAAAGTCATATTGAGGAATTTATCAAAACTATTAATGGCAAGGTATCTTCCGGCAAAAAACTGGATTTTATAATTCAGGAAATGAATAGGGAAGTAAATACCATAGCTGCTAAAGCAAATGAATTGGGCATAATTAATAACGTGGTTAATATTAAAGCGGAAATAGAAAAGATAAGAGAACAAGTGCAAAATATAGAGTAGTGGGAGGGATAAAAATTGGCTATAAAGCTAATCAATATCGGATTTGGAAATATTGTTTCAGCCAATAGGCTGATTGCTATTGTTAGCCCAGAATCTGCGCCTATTAGGAGAATTATCCAAGAGGCTAGGGATAGAGGCATGCTGATTGACGCAACTTATGGAAGAAGAACAAGAGCAGTGGTTATTACAGATAGTGATCATATAATTCTTTCAGCAGTGCAACCTGAGACGGTTGCCCATAGGCTTATTGATAAAGACGATGATAATATAAAATAAAAAACTTAGGTGTGTAAAATGATTAATAATAAAGGAATGCTAATCGTTATATCTGGTCCATCCGGAGTAGGTAAAGGTACAATTTGTAATGAAATAATAAAAAGATTAAACAATATCGAATTATCCATATCCGCTACTACAAGAAAACCAAGAAATGGCGAAATAGAGGGTATTAATTATTATTTTAAAAATTTGCTGCAATTTAAAAAAATGATTGAGCGTAAGGAGTTTATAGAGTATGCAAAAGTATATGATAATTATTACGGCACGCCTAAAGAACATGTTATAAATAGGCTAGAAAAAGGTTTTAGCGTTATATTGGAAATTGATACAAACGGTGCAAAGCAAGTTAAAAGCAATTTTAAAGAAGCTATATTTATCTTTATAATGCCACCTTCTTTTGCAGAACTTAAAAAAAGGCTAATAAACAGAGCAACCGAATCCCAAAAAGATATAAAAAAAAGAATGGGATCAGTATTTGAAGAAATACAAGAAATTAAAAATTATGATTATATAATAATCAATGATGATATTAATAAGGCAGCAGAAGAGATTATTTGCATTTTAAATGCTGAAATGCATAGAACAAAACGGTATAATATTGACTTTTTAAAATTCAAGGAGGAATTCTATGATTAATACTACATTATCATCGTTATTAGACAAGGCTGATAGCAAATATTCGTTGGTAGTTGCTGTTGCGAAAAGAGCTAGACAGATTGTGGATGGGCAAAATAGCCTTGTTGAAATGGAATCCAACAAACCAGTTTCAATTGCCATAAAGGAAATATCTGAAGGAAAAATTCTTTGTGTTAAGAGTATAATAGATGAACAAAAAGGTGAACTGAATGATTAACGAAAAGAATATACTAGTAGGGGTTTGCGGAGGTATAGCAGCTTATAAAATATGTGACTTGGTAAGCAGACTAAAAAAGAGGGGTGCTAATATTAACATTATTATGACAAAAGCAGCCACTCACTTTATAAACCCTTTGACTTTTCAATCTTTATCTGCAAATAAAGTTGTAATAGATATGTTTGAAAAACCTTTGAAAACAGAAATAGAACATATTTCTTTAGCTAAAAAAGCCGATATTGTTTTAATCGCACCTGCTACAGCGAATATAATTGGCAAGATAGCTAATGGGATTGCAGATGATATGCTTACTACTACAGTAATGGCAGCAAAATCACCGGTAATAATAGCACCAGCCATGAATAGTGCAATGTATGATAATACAATACTTCAGGATAACATATCAATTCTTAAGAAAAATAATTATATTTTCATTGAACCAGTAGAAGGCAGATTGGCATGTGGTGATACAGGAAAAGGAAAATTGGCTGAGCCAGAGGATATTGAATGTTTTATCAACAATTTATTTAAATCTACCCTTGATTTAAAGGGAAGAACTATAATAGTGACGGCAGGACCTACGCGAGAAGCAATAGACCCAGTTAGATTTATTTCTAATCATTCTACCGGGAAAATGGGTTATGCAATTGCAGAAAAAGCAGCTAAAAGGGGAGCCCTTGTTTACCTTATTTCAGGCCCTACGAATTTGATAGCACCTAAAGATGTTAACCTAATAAAAATTACTACTGCTAATGAAATGTATTCCGCTATTATGGATCATTACTTTAAAGCGGATATAGTTATTAAAAGTGCTGCGGTTTCAGATTATAGGCCAAAGAATATAAGCCAAGAAAAAATTAAAAAGGGAGAAAAACTAGAGTTAATACTTGAAAAAAATACTGATATATTATATGAACTAGGTAAATCCAAGGCTAATAAAATACTTATAGGATTTGCTATGGAAACACAGGATTTGGAGGATAATGCAAAATACAAGTTAGCAAAAAAGAATTTAGATTTCATTGTTGCCAACGATTTAAATATTGAAGGTGCCGGTTTTGCCTATGATACAAATATTGTAAAGATTATTGATAAAGATGGTAATATTGAAAGTTTGCCAAAGATGACAAAACTTGAGCTAGCTGATATAATTCTTGATAAGGTTGTTACAATACTAGATAAAAAATAGTTATAAAAAAGAATTCATATTATTGGAAAATGGATATTTAGGAAGCGTACAATGTACGCTTTTAATATATCTATATACTAGCAGGGTGGTGTGTTAAATTGAGTAAATACCGGATTGCAAAGCTTATAGTAGACAATAAATGTAAGGAAACAGATAGAATATATAGTTATGCAATACCGAGGGGAGTATCAGTAGAAATTGGCCATAGGGTAATAGTCCCTTTTGGCAGAGGAAATAAGAAAATGGGTGGATATGTTATTGGCTTGACAAATACTATAGACTTTGATGAAAACAAGTTAAAGAACATTATTAAGCTAGCAGAATCAGAGCCACTTTTACCACCATACATTATTGAGCTTGCTAAATGGATAAGGGAAAAATACCTATGCTACTATATAGAGGCGATACATGCTGCTTTGCCTGCTAATGTAAGAATAAAGACTACATACTATTATGAGATGATAAGTGATAGCAAGAAGGAACTTCTTGAGCAGGGACATATTGAACCTGTAATTGATATATTAGAGTTTATAGAATCAAAAGGCGGAATTGCCACAAAAGAAGAATTGAGAGATTGTTTTAATGATAATTTTCTTGATAATTCCCTAAGGAAACTGATAAAGTGTAAAATATTGCGCAGAAAACAAAGCATAAAGAAAAAGGAAAGTAAGAAATATGAAAAATTAATATATTTAAATACTGATATTTACAAAAATATAAAAATTGCACCAAATGCAAAAAAACAACTTTTAGCCTTAGAAATAATAAAAAACAATCCCGGCATCAGTGCATCAAAAATTTTAAAAGAATACAATATTAGCACTTACGTTATAAATAGTTTATTAAGTAAAAGGGCTATAAAGATTGAGGAGGTCGAGGTATATAGGCTTTCTCAAGAAAAACCATCTAAAGAGCAAATTAATACTTTAACCCAAGAACAAGTATATGCTATTAAAGCAATAAGTGAAAACTTTGAGTCTAATTGTCATGTACTTTTACATGGTGTAACGGGAAGCGGGAAAACAGAGATATATCTTAAACTTATTGAGAAAGAGATTTCCCAAGGAAGACAAGGTATAGTTTTAGTGCCGGAAATTTCTTTAACACCTCAAATGATAAGAAGGTTTCTAGCGAGATTTGGAGATGTAGTGGCGGTCATACATAGTGGCCTCTCCGATGGCGAAAAATATGACGAATGGCGAAGAATAAGGGAAAATAAAGCTAGTGTTGTTGTAGGGGCACGGTCTGCGATATTTGCACCTTTTAGGAATTTGGGAATAATAATTATTGACGAAGAGCATGAACATACTTATAAATCTGAAATTAGGCCCAAATATGATGCTAGAGAAATAGCTATAAGACGATGTTTTAATGAAGGTTGCAATTTACTACTTGGTTCAGCGACCCCATCAATAGAAACTTTTTATAAAGCAGAAAATAGGATTGATAATTTTAGGCTTGTATCATTGAAAAATAGGGTTAATTATAGGCCAATGCCTGAAATAGAAATAGTTGATATGAGGAAGGAGTTAAAAAAAGGTAATAGAAGTATATTCAGTAGTAAGCTGCAAAAAAATATTTTAGAAAAACTTGAAGCTAATGAGCAAATTATTTTATTTTTAAATAGGCGAGGATATTCAACTTTTGTTTCATGTAGAAATTGTGGTTATGTAGTTAAATGCCCCCATTGTAATATTTCACTCACCTATCATTCTAAAGGCAACTACTTATCATGTCATTATTGTGGACACTCTGCTGACAACCCAAAACTTTGTCCAAACTGCGGAAGTAAATATATAAAATATTTTGGAATCGGTACTCAAAAAGTGGAAAACGAATTTAAAAGTAATTTTGGAAATATAGATGTACTAAGAATGGATGCAGATACTACCACAAGAAAAAACTCACACAAGAAAATACTGGATAAGTTTGGAAACCTTGAATCTAACGTATTAATAGGGACTCAAATGATAGGCAAGGGACATGATTTCCCAAATGTAACACTAGTAGGGATTATTTCATCAGATACTTATCTTAATATGCCGGATTTCCGGGCAGCAGAAAAGACTTTCCAAATGCTTACACAGGCAGGAGGCCGGGCAGGAAGGGCAGCTTTGCCCGGGCAGGTTGTTATTCAGACATATACACCTGATCACTATAGCCTTATACATGCCAAGTCCCATGATTATGTAGGATTTTATAATGATGAAATCAAATTAAGAGAAGAAATGTTTTATCCTCCATTTTCATATATTGGAAATATAATTTTTAGTGGATTTAACGAACAACTTGTAAGAAAGGCAGCGATTAGAGGAGGAGAAATTTTAAAAGCTTATATAAAAAATGTCAATAATAATATTGAAGTTTGGAAACCAACAAAAGCTCCCTTATCAAAGATAAGAAATAAGTATAGATGGCAGATTATTTTAAAAAGCAAAGACGAAATTCAACTAATGAGTGTTCTTAAAAAATTTAATGAATTGGACTTTGGCAAAACTGTGTTAGTTGGTATGGATATTAACCCAATAAATATGCTATAGTAATATTAGAATGGTGAATAGGAGGGTGTTAATGGCCATAAGGAATATTCGGATAGATGGGGACGAAATATTAAGAAAAGTCTCTAGAAAAGTAGACAATATAGATGATAGAATCATTACTTTATTAGATGATATGAAGCAGACAATGTATAAGGCGGAAGGGGTTGGCCTAGCTGCTCCTCAAGTAGGGGTATTAAGAAGAGTTATAATAATAGATATAGGCGATGGCTTAATAGAATTAATCAACCCGCTTATTGTTAATAAGGATGGAGAACAACTTAACAAGGAAGGCTGTCTAAGTGTTCCCGGTAAATCCGGCACAGTAAAAAGACCTAAGGAAGTTGTTGTTAGAGCACGAAACCGTGATGGAGAGCTAATTGAAGTAAAAGGAGAAGGTTTGTTGGCAGTTGCTTTATGTCACGAAATAGATCATTTGGATGGTATTTTATTCATTGATAAGGCAGTTAGTATAGATATACAGGAGAGCGATTGAAAATGAAAATAGTATTTATGGGAACGCCAGATTTTGCCGTACCTACTTTAGAAGCATTATACAAAAAAGGTTTTTATATAAATGCGGTTGTTACCCAACCCGATAAACCTAAAGGTAGAGGTAAAAAACTAATGGCATCTGCAGTTAAATTAAAAGCCGAGGAACATGGTATAGATATATTACAACCATTTGATGTTAAGAATTTAGAATTTATTAATATATTAAAAGATATTAATCCAGATATAATAATTGTAATAGCTTTTGGACAGATATTACCTAAGGAGATACTAAATATACCCAAACATGGTTGTATAAATGTTCATGCGTCATTGCTACCGAAACTAAGAGGTGCAGCCCCCATTAATTGGAGCATTATAAATGGGGATAGTACTACAGGCGTAACTACCATGTTTATGGATGAAGGTCTTGATACAGGTGATATAATCTTGCAAAAAGAAATAGAAATAGGGGCGGATGAAACAGCAGGGGAGCTTTTTAAGCGCCTTGCGGCCTTGGGTGCAGAGGTTTTGATTGAGACTATTAACCTTGTAGAAGAAAATAAAATTGAAAGGATCAAGCAAAATCATGATAATGCTAGCTATGCACCAATGATGGCAAAAGAAACAGGTAAAATAGATTGGTCTTTAGATGCAAAAACGATAAAGAATTTAATCAGGGGTACCTACCCATGGCCTGGCGCCTACTCTTTTTATAATGGGAATATGTTTAAAATATTTATAGCTGAAGTCCTAGAAAATAATAGTTTTAATGAAGAGTATGGGATTATCTGTGAAGTGCTAGAAGATTGTTTTATAGTTAAATGTAAGAGGGGTTTTTTAAAAGTAAAAGAAGTACAATTTCAAAATAAAAAAAGAATGAGTGTTGAGGCGTATTTAAGAGGTAATATGATTAAAAAAGGTGAAAAATTGTCTTAAGGAGGTATGAGCATATGTTTTATGATCCTACATTTATTATTTTAATACCCGCTATGTTATTTGCTATGTATGCCCAAGGCAGGATAAATACAACCTTCAATAAATATTTGAAGATACATGGAAGCTATGGTTACAAAGGATACGAAATAGCCAGAAGAATTTTGGACTCTAATGGTTTAAGTGATATTCCAATTGAGCTTGTAAGAGGTCATCTAACTGACCATTATGATCCAAGAAAAAGAATTTTAAGGCTTTCCAGGGAAGTATATGAAGGTTCCTCCATAGCATCTGCAGGTGTGGCTGCCCATGAATGTGGCCATGCATTGCAACATAGCGAAAATTATATTCCTTTATCTATTAGAAATGCAATAGCACCACTGGCTTCTATAGGATCGCAAACTGCTTTCTTTTTTATAATAATTGCCATTATACTGAACAAGATGCAATTGTTTACTTTGGGTATTTATCTTTTTAGCGCAGCAGTGATATTTCAGATTATTACTTTGCCCGTTGAATATAATGCAAGTAGTAGAGCGATTACTGCTTTGGGAAACTATGACCTAATTGCACCAGGTGAAGAAAAGGGTGCCAAAAAGGTGCTTTCAGCTGCAGCCTTAACTTATGTAGCTGCCTCAGTTATGGCAATATCACAGCTATTAAGGCTACTATTAATAAGAGGGCGTAGAGACTGATAGTCTATCTATCAGTCTTTTAGTAAGTTTATATGCCATATATATTCTCATCCTGTTTAAGAATGGCGTATGATTATATAAGCAATATGGAGTGATTTGATGAAAAAAAGCTGTGCCAGGGAAGAAGCTTTATTAATACTTAATTCTGTTATAAACGAAGGAGCTTTTTCTGATATAGAAATTAGAAAAAAATTAAGCCGCACTGACTTAATAAGAATTGATAAGGCCTTGGTAACAGAAATTGTTAATGGCACACTAAGAAATTTAACTAAGATTGATTGGGTAATTAGTAAATTTAGTAAAATTAAAACAAGTGAATTATCAAATATTGTAAAGGGTGTATTAAGAACAGCAATATACCAAATACTTTTTTTAGATAGAGTTCCAGATTCCGCAATATGTAACGAAAGTGTCAAACTTACAAAAAAGTATGCAAATCAAAGAACTGCAAATTTTGTTAACGGAGTTTTGAGAAATATTATAAGAAATAAAGATAATATAGGATTTCCAAAGGAAGATAATTTATTGGAATATCTATCTATAAAGTATTCACATCCATTATGGCTAGTAGATTTATGGCTAAACAGTTATGGTGCTGAATTTACAAAAGAACTTTTGAAATCAAATAATAAAGTACCACCTTTAACTATACGGGTTAATAAATTAAAAACTAGCAAAGAAGACTTATTAAATCTTTTAGATTTAAGTAATATTAGCTGGAATATGGGACTTTATAACAATGAAGCTATTAGTATTAAAGGTATATCCTCCCTTGAAAATTTGGATTTATTCAAAAAAGGTTATTTTCAAATACAAGATGAAAGTTCTATGCTAGCTAGTAAGATTTTGGATCCAAAACCTGGTGATGTAGTGATAGATGTCTGTAGTGGACCAGGAGGCAAAGCTACCCATATTGCAGAAATCATATTAGATGATGGGGTAATAATTGCAAGAGATATATATAGTCATAAGTTAAAACTTATTAAAGAAAATGCGCGAAGGCTGGGCTCGACTTCTATCAAAGCTGAATTATTTAACGCAAACAATATAGACAAAAGTCTAATTGCTAAGGCAGATGCAGTGTTGGTTGATGCGCCTTGTAGTGGTTTAGGCCTAGTTAGAAGAAAACCAGATTTAAGATGGAAAAAAACTTTAGAAGACATAAGCAAGCTTTCTAAAATACAGTTGAAAATTTTAAACAATGCATCTTTATATGTAAAAAAATATGGTACCTTAGTATATTGTACTTGTACCTTAAGCAAAAAAGAAAATATTGACCTAATCAAAAAATTTTTAAGGGGTAATAATCTTTTTGTTTTAGACGATATTAGCAAATTTTTACCTAAAAATCTTGAAGCTCCTAATAAGCAAGAAGGCTATGTAGAGTTATATCCTAATATTCATGCTACAGATGGCTTCTTTATTGCAAGGATGGTGAGAAAACAATAAGATTATGAATGAGCAGCAACAAAAAGGAGATAAAATGCTAAAAAAATATAATATAAAAAATTTTACTTTAGAAAAATTGGAGGATATTTTAAGGACTAAAGGATTTCCTAGATATAGGGCAATGCAAGTCTTTAAATGGGTATATAAAGACGTTGAAAGATTTGAGGAAATGACCAATTTACCAGGAGATTTAGTAAAATTTCTGAATGAAAAGTTTTATATTTTTAGAGCATTTATAATAGAAAAGCAGATTTCAAAAGATGGAACCATTAAATTTTTATTGGAATTAGAAGATAAGAATGCAATAGAATGTGTATTGATGAAATATAGATTTGGGTATTCTGTATGCATATCAAGCCAAGTAGGTTGTAGGATGGGCTGTAAGTTTTGTGCTTCAACGGTTGGCGGACTTATTAGAAATTTGAAATCAGGAGAAATGGTAGAACAAGTAATGGCGGTAGTTCGTAGTACTGGCATAATAGTTTCTAATATTGTTTTAATGGGTATTGGGGAACCTTTTGATAATTATGAAGAAGTGATGAAGTTTCTAAAAAAAGCAAATCATAAAGATGCTTTCAATCTAGGCATGAGGCATATTACTATTTCTACTTCAGGTTTAGTTCCGAAAATTTATAAATTTGCAGATGAAAAATTACAATGTAACTTGGCAGTATCTTTACACAGTTCAATAAGTAGTACAAGAAGTGAGATAATGCCTATTAATAAAAAGTATAATATTGAAGAATTAATAAAAGCTTGCAAATATTATATAGAAAAAACCAACAGAAGAATTTCTTTTGAATATGTGCTTATACAGGGGATTAATGACAATAAGGCTGATGCAGTTGCATTAAGCAATTTATTAAGAAATATGCTTTGCTATGTGAATCTTATTCCCTTGAATCAAGTTAGAAAAAAAGGCTTGATTAAATCGGACGACAATAGTATTGAAGTTTTTAAAAATGTGTTAATGGAAAAAGGCATTCATACGACAGTTAGGAGACAATTGGGACAGGATGTTGATGGAGCCTGTGGTCAATTAAGAATGGCTAAAAGGAATGACATACAGTAAATTGATAAGTTTTATAAAATTATTACAACTTTTATAAATAAAAGGTTTTTTTATAAAAATGTCGAAATAAATACATTTAGCATAGCATTTAATAATAAAGAGTATAATATTGTAAAACTCTATTGCAAGAGGTGTTTAAATGAAAGCGTTTGGTGTTTCCGATATTGGATTAATGAGAAAAATAAATGAGGATGCCCTATATTTTCAGAAACAATCAGTAAAAGGAAAACCTTTTATTTGCGTTATAGCTGACGGTATGGGGGGGCATAATGCTGGTGAAATAGCTAGTAGAATGGCTGTTACCCAAATGGTGGAGTTTTACAAGAATGAGATGATTAATATAAATTGCAGTATAAATAGATATATATCATTGATTAATGAAGGATTTGCTAGTGTAAATAAAAATATCTTTATAGAATCTGCCTGTAATAAAAAGTATTCTGGAATGGGTACCACTTTAATTGTAACATTAATAATTGATAAGACAATGATTGTTGGCCATGTGGGGGATAGCAGAGTTTATTTTATTAGAGATGGAAATATTAAAAAAATAACTACTGATCATTCTTATGTTGCAGAATTAGTTAAAAATGGGACAATCAAACCAGAAGAAGCCAATAGTCATCCTCAGAAAAATTTAATCACAAGAGCTGTTGGAACGGAGCAAGAGATAAAAGTAGATATTAATACATTGGACTTAAAAAATGGTGATTATATATTAATGTGTACTGATGGGTTATCTAATATGATTAAGGAAGAGGAAATAATAAATACAGTGCTATTGGACAAAGGCTTAGAGGATAAATGTAATATTCTAATTAAAACAGCTAATGAAAAAGGTGGACATGATAATGCTACAGTAATAATAATAGAAGTTGAAAAAGGAGGTCTAAGCCATGATAGGTAAGGTCCTAGGAGAAAGGTATGAAGTAATTGAAAAAATAGGCGGTGGCGGTATGGCTCTTGTATACAAAGCCAAATGTCGTCTGCTAAATAGATTTGTAGCAATAAAAATTTTACGTTCAGAATTTACAAGTGACGAGGATTTTTTAAAAAAATTTAAAAGGGAGTCTCAAGCTGCAGCAAGCCTTTCTCATCCAAATATTGTGGGAATTTATGATGTAGGAATCGAAGATGATATACATTATATAGTAATGGAATATATAAAAGGGCAAACCCTAAAAGAATTGATTAAGGAAAAAGGGGCTCTAAATTGTGAATTTGCAACAGATGTTGCCATTCAAATAGCATCAGCTTTGGAAAATGCCCATAGCAACCATATAGTTCATAGAGATATTAAGTCTCATAATATTATGTTAAGAGAAGACAGAACCGTTAAGGTAACAGATTTTGGTATTGCCAGAGCTGTGTCATCTAGTACAATTACGAACACGGGTAATATTATTGGTTCCGTCCATTACTTTTCACCAGAACAAGCCCGGGGTGGCTATGCGGACGAAAAATCAGATATATATTCTTTAGGTGTTGTACTATATGAGCTGGTAACCGGCCAATTACCCTTCGAAGGAGAAACACCTATTTCTATTGCATACAAACATATACAAGAAAAACCTCTGAACCCAAGCAAAATTAATAATAAAATTCCCAAAAGTTTGGAAAATATTATTTTAAAATGTATGAGCAAAGAAATAGCAAATAGGTACTCTTCCGTTACTGAGATTATTAGTGATTTGAAACAATCATTGATAATGCCTAATGGGGATTTTGTAAAGATAAACAGTAAAGTAAGCGAAAACACAATAAAAATTGAACCGATAAAAGATATTGATCCGGAGAAAAAACCTACGATAAAAGAGAATGACCTTAATAAAAAGCCTATTATAACAAAAGAGAAAAATAAAAAGATTATTACCTGGGCTATTATATCTGGCTTAGTACTTGCTTTTTTATTTACTGGGACTTATTTTTTATTTAAAGATTTATTTAATGTGGAGATAAAGCCCGTGCCTGATTTAATGGGCATGCAAGAAGAAGAAGCGGAGGAAGAACTGAAAAAACTAGGGTTTATTATGGACGTTGTAGAAAGGGTTCATAATAAGGATATTCCTGAAGGGGAGATTATTAAACAGGACCCAAAACCACACCAATCAAATAAAATTACCAATCCTGTTGCCGTATTTGTTAGCAAGGGACCTAGGAAGGTACCGGTTCCACCAATAGTTGGAAAAAATTACGATGAAGTAGATATTATTCTAGAAAGTGCTGGACTGGATGAAGGTGAAGTTACTCAGGAATATAGTCATTATCCTAGTGGTGTTGTTATAGAACAAAAAATAGCTCCCGGTGTGAATGTAGATGAAGGCACAAAGATTGATTATGTCATCAGCGGTGGGCCTGAAAAAATTTTTATGAAAAGCTTTATCGGTATGAATATTGAAGACGTGGAAACAGAATTGATAATTCTTGATTTGATAAGGGGCAATATTACGGAGAATTTTAGTGATGAGCATCCCAAAGGAACAGTTATAGACCAAAATATTGCTGCAGGTACGGAAATAAGCAAAAAATCCGTTGTTGATTTTGTTATTAGCAAAGGTGCTGAAGAAAAAGCCGATGATAAGCTATATTATCTTAATATAGATTTACCTAAAAATTTAGATAGAATGAAAGTTACAGTATTTAAAATTGAAGGCGATAAAAGTATTTTAATATATGAAAATACACATTCACCATCTGATAGCCCACTAAAAATAGAAATATCTGGTAAAGGTGATGTTTTATTTGAAGTATATATAAATAATAGCTTTCATGAGAGTACTCCTTACAAATTTTAATGGGGGCGAAATATGATTTCAGGTATTATCACAAAAGGTGTAGGTGGTTTTTATTATGTAGATACAGGCGATAAGGTTTATGAATGTCGAGCCAGAGGTTTATTTAGGCTAAAAAGCATTAAACCCATGGTTGGTGATTATGTAAAAATTGAAGTAGAAAAGAAAACTGGCCAAGGATTTATAGTTGATATAGAAGAAAGAAAGTCTGAGATGATGCGGCCTGAGGTAGCTAATGTAGAACAAGTAGTAATAGTAATTGCTGCAAAAAAACCGGAGACAAATATGCTTTTGCTACAAAAAATTTTGCTTTATGCTGAGCATATAGCTATAGATATTATTGTAGTAATAAATAAGATTGATCTTGATCCGAAAAAAGAATATCAATCAATTTTGGAAATGATAAATTCTATACCATATAAAGTTTTGTTAACAAGTGCTATTTTAAAAAACGGTATAGATGATTTAACTAAACTCCTTTCAAATAAGATTTCAGTATTTGCTGGACCATCGGGCACGGGAAAGTCATCTTTGCTCAACTCAATTAATCCCAAGCTACAACTAAGAACAGGTCAACTGAGCCATAAAACAAAAAGAGGAACCCATACTACCAGGCATACAGAGCTAATAAAGCTGGATTTTGGCGGAATGGTAGTGGATACTCCGGGATTTACTTCTTTTAATTTGTCTGGAATTAACAAAAGAGATCTTCAACTGTATTTTCCTGAATTCTGTAAATATAGGGATTGTAAATTTGTTTCTTGTATACATGATAAGGAGCCGGAATGCGGGATTAAAGAAGCTGTGAAAAATGGATATATACATAAAGAAAGGTATAATAGTTATATACAAATATTGAATGAAATACAAATGACTAGGGGGTTTTAGTATTGAGAAAAATTGCACCTTCAATCTTATCTGCAGACTTTTCAAAGCTTGAAGAAGACATCAAAATAGTAGAAAAGGCAGGAGCTGATATGCTACACATAGATGTTATGGATGGTCATTTTGTACCTAATATAACCATTGGAGCGCCAGTAGTTAAATGTCTAAGAAAGATAAGCAATCTTACATTTGATGTTCATTTAATGATTGAAAACCCAGAAGTATTTATAGAAGATTTTGCAGAGGCAGGCTCTGATATTATTACGGTTCATGTAGAAGCATCCAAACATTTGCATAGGCTTATACAAACCATCAAGAGCTATGGAGTCAAGGTAGGTATCGCATTAAACCCTGCTACTCCTCTATGTACAATAGAACATTTAATTGAGCATTTGGACATGGTACTTATAATGACCGTAAATCCCGGTTTTGGTGGTCAGAGTTTTATTGAAAATATGTATAAAAAGATACTTTCATTAAAAGAATTATTGATAAAGGCAGGAAAAGATATCCCTATACAAGTAGATGGAGGTATAAACCTAAACAATATAAAAAAACTGCATGATTGCGGGGCTGAAATTTTTGTTGCTGGCTCGGCTATTTTTAATTCTCAAGATATTAAAAAAACAATACATTTAATGAAAACACTAAATGGTGAATAAAATGAGGACATTTATAATTTCAAATGGAGATATAACGGATTATGAGTATTCTAAGGGTGCTATAAATAAAGGTGCTTATATTATTTGTGCAGATGGTGGAGCTAGACATGCCTATAATATGGGAATAAAGCCTGATTTGATTATTGGTGATCTTGATTCATTAAATAAACAATTTGTTTCCTATTATCAAAAACAAGGAGTTGAGTTAATTAAGCATCCTAAGGATAAGGATAAAACCGATACACATTTATGTGTTCTTAAGGCCATGGAATTTTCAAAAGATATTGTTCTTTTAGGAGCGCTAGGTAGCCGATTTGATCATTCTTTTGCTAATATTTCGCTATTAAAGCTAGGTATAAAACATGGTATCCGAATCTATATTGATGATTATCATAATCAAGTTCATTTACTTAGCGAAAGTATAAAACTGCAAGGAGAACCAGGAGATACTTTCTCCCTATTACCTTTAAGCAATAAGGTTGGGGGACTTACTGTGAGTGGGGCTAAATACTTATTGAAAAATGCAGAAATAAAGCTTAGCGATACTTATGGCATAAGCAATGTCTTTATAAATAAAGAAGTAGATATAAAAATAAAGAATGGTTTACTTATTGTTATAAAATCAAGAGATTAATTAATGTATCAAAAATACCGTTACACGAGTATTATATAGTGTAACGGTTTTTTATATCTACATTATAACTATTTAAATTTATTTTTTAAGAAAAAGAAATTATAAGTGGAGGATTAATTATGGGGTATTCCTATAGAAAATATGCGGGATGCTTGCTTATATGTTTAGCGACTGCAATAATAATTAGGATATTACCAGTTTGGGCATACTGCGTTATTATAACTATATTTGCAACAATTATCTGCTTTTTATTATTCAACTTATTTTATAGTTGATCGGGGGTATATTAAATGAGCCATAAAAAGAAAAAAGTTTTCGGATTGCTAGTGCTTTCTGTGGGCGTAGGTGTATTATTAGCTGTTATGCTACCTATTACTGGATGGGTTTTCATATCCGCTTTGGCTTTAATTACAGCAGGGATATATTTATATAAATGTTAATTTTAAAATATACCTTTCGTATCCTCAGCCATCAATTATTTTAAGTAAATTAATATAATAAAATAAAAAAAGACTTATAATGCGGCTTAACCGCATTATAAAGCTCTTTCTACCTTACCGGATCTTAAACACCTTGTGCAAACTCTAATTCTTTTAGGGCTACCATTAACCATTGCCTTTACCGTTCTCAAATTGGGTAACCATTTTCTTCTACTATGCCTAAGGGAGTGGCTTACTTTATTACCGGAAATTACACCCTTGCCACAAACTTCACATTGTCTTGCCATATATACACACCTCCTTTAGGTTGAATAACTATCAAATAAAACATTATAATTCTATCACATATATTATACAATTAGCAACACTATGTATGCAAATAATTTGATTTCAAAAAGACTTACTGATAATATAATACTTGTTGAAGAAAACTTGCAAATGCTATAAAATATACTTAAAAAGTGGAGGGGATATAATGCCTGGTAAAACTATGACTCAATATGGTGAAATTAATATAGCCGATGATGTTTTAGCCTCCTTGGCCGGTTTAGCTGCTATGGAGTGCTATGGAATTGTAGGAATGGCTTCCAAGAACGCCAAAGATGGAATAGTTGAATTGCTAAAAAGGGAAAACCTTAGCAGAGGTGTTAAAGTTTCTTCAGGTTCTGAAGAAATAGTTATAGATTTATATGTTATAGTAGAATTCGGAACAAGAATATCAGTCGTTGCTGATAATATAATCAGTAAAGTTAAGTACACCTTAGAAAGCTTAACCGGTTTGAAAGTGAAAAAAGTTAATATAAATGTACATGGAGTTAGAGTATAGCTCTGTTAAGGAGGTTCGCAATTTGTCTAATCAGCAAATGAAAACTATAGAAGGTTTGCATTTAAAGAATATGTTTATATCAGGTGCAAATAATTTAGAAAACAATAAAATCTATGTTAATTCATTGAACGTATTTCCAGTTCCTGACGGAGATACAGGGACTAATATGGCATTAACAATGAATTCTGCAGTTAAAGAGATAAATAACGCCAAAGATGATAATGTATATACAATTGCGGAATTAGCTGCTAATGGTTCCCTGATGGGTGCTAGAGGTAATTCGGGTGTTATATTGTCGCAAATTTTAAGAGGATTTGCCAAAGCACTGAAAGAAGAAAAACAAATCAATCCGAAGACTTTAGCGCATGCCTTGATTGAAGGTTCAAATACAGCATATAAGGCGGTAATGAAGCCAACTGAAGGCACCATTTTAACCGTAATTAGAGAAAGTGCCGAGCACGGAATGAAAATATCTAATGAAGATATGGATTTAATCAGTTTTTTTGAAGAAATAGTTAGCCAAGCCAATGAAACCTTGGAAAGAACACCAGAAATGCTCCCTGTATTAAAACAAGCTAATGTTGTGGATGCCGGGGGTAAAGGCTTAATGGATATACTAATTGGGATGTTATACTATCTTACTACAAAAAAAATAATAGAAGTATCAGACGAGCAAATAGATGTAAAAAATGAGAAAGAAAATAAAACATTTGAAGATGGGGATATAAAATTCGGTTACTGCACTGAATTCTTTATTAAGGGCAAATCCATGAACCTGGAATCATATAAGAGAGAAATCGCAGGAATAGGTGACTCTTTAATAGTTGTGGGGGATGAAAATCTCATAAAGGTTCATATCCATACCAATAACCCTGGCTTGGTTATAGAAAAGGGAATTGAGATTGGCAATCTATCCAATATTAAGATAGATAATATGAGGGAGCAGCACCAAGAACTTTTAATTAGTGAGGAAGATAAGTCTGCTGTTTTGTCCAACAAAAAATACGGGATTGTAACCGTTGCAGCAGGCACAGGAATTTCTAATATTTTTAGAGATTTAGGAGCCGATGAAGTAATTGAAGGTGGACAAACCATGAACCCAAGTACGGAAGATATATTAAAAAGTATAAAAAATGTGAAGGCAGATAACATTATAATTTTGCCGAATAATGGAAATATAATACTCGCAGCAAATCAGGCTACATACTTAACGGATAAAAATATATTAGTAGCTAAAACAAAAACTATACCACAAGGTATAGCTGCAATTATGGCCGTTGATGAAAACAAGGGACCAGAGGAAAATATAAAAAAGATTGAAAATGCTATAAGCGATGTGAAAACCGGTCTTATTACTTTTGCTGTTAGGAATTCAAACTATAATGATGTTGATATTGAGGAAGGAAATATTATAGGATTGGTAGAAAATGAAATTAAAACAGTGGGGGACAACACTATGAAAGTTATAAAAGAAGTTATGGCTTTAATGGTGGACGATGAATCTTCTCTTATAACAATCTATTATGGTGAAAAAGTAAAGGCAGAAGAAGCTGAATTGCTGGCAAAAGATTTGGAAATTGAATACTCAGATTGTGATATTGAATTACACTTTGGCGGTCAGCCATTATACTATTATATTTTGTCAGTTGAATAGATTTCAAGGATGTTATGAAATGGATATTTTATCTAAGGATGTACAAGTGCTTAAGGGGATTGGAGCAAAGAAGGCAAAATTATTAGCCAACTTAAATATTAGGACAATTGAGGATATTCTTTATCATTTTCCCAAAGAGTATAAGGATAAAAGTTTTAGAGTAAAATTAAATACAATTAAACCAGGGCATTCATACGGATTTATAGGCACGATTATCTCAAAACCCAGAGAAATAAGAAGCAAAAAAGGCATTATAATAACCAGCTATACCATTTCGGATGAAAGCGGCGAAATAGAAATTATTTTTTATAATAACAGATTTGCTAAAAAACTTTTTAACATTGGAGATAAAATAGTTTTTTACGGTAAAGCCACATATATGTACAATAGGATTGTAGTAGAAGTTCCCGAGCATGAAAAATACGGCACAAGCAATATACACACAATGGGGATTGTACCAGAATACCCCTTAACAAGAGGCATAAGCCAAAAAGAAATGAGAAATACGGTGCATAAAGCCCTAAATATGGTGGAGAAGCAGCTAGTTGAATTGTTTACAGAAGACTTTAGGAGAAAATATGATCTTGCAAGTTACGGCTTTTCAATAAAAAATATTCATTTTCCCAACACATTTTCAGATCTTGAAAGAGCAAAAAAAAGGCTTAAATTTGAAGAAATATTTATGATACATAGCACGCTTTTACATATTAAGAGCCTAAGGGAAAATGAAGATGGAATAACATTTAAACAAAAAGAATGTATATATAAATTTTTAAACAGACTGCCGTTTGTATTGACTAACGCTCAAAAAAAAGTGCTAGATGATATACTTAATGATATGAACAAGCCAAAACCCATGAATAGACTCCTTCAAGGTGATGTAGGTTCAGGCAAGACAGTAATCGGGTTTTTGGCTTTATTAAATTGTGTAAAATCCGGATATCAAGGGGCAATGATGGCACCCACGGAGATTTTAGTATCTCAGCATTATGCTACTATTAGTAACTTTATGAAACAGATGGGACTAAAAAACATAAGGATAGAAATGATTACTGGAAAGCAAAAGATAAAAGAGAAAACTAAAGTTCTCGAAGGCATAAAAGACGGTTCAATTGATATTATAATAGGCACACATGCGCTACTGAGCAAAAGTGTAGAATTTAAAAACTTGGGCCTAATTATTACTGATGAACAACATAGGTTCGGAGTGAGGCAAAGGGGATTACTAGAGTTAAAAGGAGAAAACCCGGATATGATAGTAATGTCAGCCACACCAATACCTAGGACACTTTCCCTGGTGCTATATGGTGACTTAGATATTTCTTTAATAGATGAATTGCCACCAAATAGAAGAAAGATTGAAACATATCATATAGGTACAGATAAAAAGAAGCGATTATTTAAATTTGTTAAAAAACTAATTAATGATGGCAGACAAGCTTTTTTTGTATGCCCTTTAGTTGAAGAATCCGAAAAACTTGAGTTAATATCTGCCAAAGAATACTTTGAAGATTTGAAAACAAAAGATTTTAAAGACTATAATATTGGACTTATTCATGGAAGAATGAAAAATGAGGAAAAGGATAAAGTTATGTTAAACTTTAAAAAAGGCAAAACTGATATTATAGTTTCTACTACTGTTATTGAAGTCGGCATTAATATTCCCAATGCAACAATTATGGTAATTGAAAATGCAGAAAGATTTGGCTTGGCACAGCTTCATCAATTAAGGGGAAGAGTCGGTAGAGGAGAACAGCAATCATATTGCATATTAATATCAGATACAACATCTGATATAGCACGAAAGAGATTAAAACTCATGACTAAGACAACAGATGGATTTGAAATTGCCGAAAAAGATTTGGAATTAAGGGGCGGTGGAGAAATTACTGGGATACGGCAGCATGGCTTGCCAGATTTTAAAATATTAGATTTATTTAGAGACCATAGCATTATAAGGGATTCTAAAAACGCAATTAACTATTTATATGAAGGAGATTTAATGGCAAAAAAAGAATATAAAGAAATGTTTAAGTGCCTTGGAAAAAGGTTTGAAAAGAAGATTGAAGATATAGCTTTAAATTAACCTATATAGTAAATACCGGTGAACTTGTCACCGGTATAGGGAGAGGAGAAATTGAAGGAAGAGCTCTATGGGGAATTATAGTGTATTACTATTATCCCTGATTATAGCCTTTACAATTAATTGTTTTTTATGCTGTAAATTATTTGCAAGAAGCTAAAAATTTTATTTAAGGAGGACAATAAGTGAGAGTTATTGCCGGCTTTTACAAGGGTAGAAGACTTGAAAGAATACAAAATGATAGTATTAGACCGACTTCAGATAGAGTTAAAGAAGCCTTGTTCAGCATTTTGGGGGAAAAAATTATTAATTGCAGGTTTTTGGACTTGTTTGCTGGGAGCGGGGGCATAGGCATTGAAGCGATGAGCAGGGGGGCTGAGGAAGTAATTTTTATAGACTCCAGCTGGGATAGTATAAAAATATTGAAAAATAATCTTAAAAACATTGGCCTTGAAGATAAAGCTGAAGTTTATAACACTTCTTATACCAATGGAATTAATAAACTATCTTTAAGAAAAAAACAACTTGATATAATATATGTTGACCCTCCCTACAAGAGCAATTTTTCACATAATGCCTTAAAAAGAATTTTTAAAGACAATATTTTAGCCGAATATGGTATTATAATACTTGAACATAGTATAAAAGAGAGTCTAGAAGAAGAAATTGTAGAATATAAATTATTTAAAAAAAAGACATATGGTAATACTCAGCTTCTTTTTTACACTTAAGCAAAATTTAGGGGGAATTAAATGAGAACTTGTGTGTATCCGGGTAGCTTTGATCCTATAACAAATGGACATTTGGATATTATTGAAAGGGCTTCTACTTTATTTGATAAACTTATTGTCGGGGTCTTAATAAATGCTAGTAAAGAACCTTTGTTTTCTGCTGAAGAAAGAATTATGTTTATACAAGAAAGCTGTACACATTTAGATAATGTAGAAGTAGAAAGCTTCGAAGGCTTACTAGTTGATTTTATGAAATATAAAAATGCCTCGACTATTGTAAAAGGGTTAAGGGCTGTTTCGGACTTTGAGTATGAATTTCAAATGGCTCTTATGAACAAGAAGCTTAACCCAAAGATTGAAACTATTTTTATGATGACTAATAGCGAATATTCATATTTAAGTTCTAGTTTAGTTAAAGAAGTTGCCAGGTTTGGCGGCTGTATTAAAGGTCTTATTCCCCATATAGTCGAAAAAGAAATTTTTAAAAAGTTTAAAGGGAGGTAATAACATGGAGGTTCTTTTGTTATTAGACGCATTGGAAGATATTGTCGATAAGGCGTCCAATATACCTCTATCCGCAAGGGTAATGGTCAATAAAGAAGAATTACTAGATATAATAAAAGATGTAAGAATAAAACTTCCTGATGAGTTAAAACAAGCGCAATGGATTAAGGAGGAAAGACAAAAAATATTAATCGAAGCAAAAAAGGAAGCAGATAGTCTTAGAAAAGAATGCGATGAACGTATACATAATAGCATAGAAGAAAGAAAAAGAATTTTAGCTGAGGGTCAAAGAGAAGCTGAGATGTATAAGATAGAAGCCGATAGGAAGATAAAAGAGATGATAGATGAAAGTGAAATAACAAAAAAGGCTAATGAACAGGCAAAAGAGATTATCCAATCGGCTCAATTAGATGCAAAAAAAATTAGACTAGGAGCAAAAGCTTACGCAGATGACTTACTGGGCGAACTTAGCACCCGCGTGGAAAATATCGGTATAATTATAAAAAATAATAGAGAAGAATTAAAAAATCATAAAAGATAAATTAGTAAAGCAAGACAAAAAAATATAATTAAAAAAACAAGTAATAATGCTAAAAGAATTAAAGAGAATTTTAAAGAACAATACCATGTTAGATTGTTAAAAAGACTGCTATGGAGGTAATTGTTAAATACAGTAATATTAAAGGGCAAGTACAGTAAGAGCAATGTAAGGGCGGCTGCAATTACACCTTGAATAACTTTTATTATAAGATATAGGGGAAAATTTATATCTGTTTCATATATTATTCCTGATACTTGGGCATTAACTGAGAGTCCGCCAAAGCCTATAAAAAAACTAATCATTGCAATTTTAATAAGATAAGGTATATTTAGCGAAGCTGCTTCTTTTACCCCATTTACAACTTCCAATATTCCTGTAAATAAAACATGACATATATTTGATGATACAATGTCTTTATTAAAAAGCGAATTTAATGCATGTGCTATTGTTTTTATTAGGCCAGTTTCTTGTATAGTATTTGAAATAACAGAAAAGAGTATTATATACCCTCCTATAAGCAAAATTAAATTTATAGAATTTATGATGGATTCTGCTATGATTTGGCCTAAAGGAATTGAACTTTTATTTTTATATTTTGATAATTCAATTAAAAAATTATTTTTAATTGAACTTTTGTGGCTTGCCTTATCTTTATTATAGAATCTCATTAAAAACCCTATAATTATGGCTGATAAATAATGGGCTATTAACAATGTAGAGGCGATAGAAGGATTTTTTAGTATTCCAATAGAAACTGCTCCAATTATAAAAAGAGGGCCGGATGTGCTGCAAAAATTAATCATTCTTTGGCATTCAATTTTAGAACATATTTTTTCTTTTCTAAGCTTAGCGATTATTTTAGCCCCAACGGGATATCCCGATGATATACTCATAATAAAAGCAAAAGCTCCCTCGCCAGGCATGTTAAACAGAAAAGACATAACTGGTTGGAAAGCGATAGCGAGAAAATTCATCAGGCCTAATTTTATCAATATATCCAAACATATAAAAAAAGGAAGCAAGGAGGGGCATACTACATTGAACCATAAGTTTAAGCCATTTAAAGATGCATTATAAGCATTTTCAGGGTATATTATAATGCCTAAAATTATCATTAAAAACATAATGGAATTAATAAATAAATAAGCTTTGTTTTTTTTCATATTATCACTCAAAAGTTAGTTTTAATACATTATATTTCTTAAATGCTTATTTATTCATTATTAAATATTATAAGTATAGTACGGAGAAGTAAAATAATCTTGCTTAGCTTTTTTGTATTTACGGTTTTTTATCGCCAAATTGTAAATATCTGTGGATAATGTATCTAATTGAAACATTCTGTTTAAAAAACTATTTTCGCTAGTAAAATTGGCTGTCTTAATGATTATTGGATACAAGGAAGTGGTTTTTATTTCCTTTAATAATTCTCTTCCCTTATTATTAAAGGCTAGGACCCTAATATAAGCTGCTGAATTAGTATGTTTGGAGCAAATTACATCATTTTTATTTATATTTAATAAGGCATGACATAAAGTTCGCTGTATAAATGTCCTCGTATAACGCTTAGTTTTAATTAAATCTATTAATTCTTCTAATGTAGACGATGAACTGCTTTTCTTTTTAATTCTATGTTCTATACCTTCTTTTACAAATGGTAGATTTCTCAATTCATTAAGAGTAGTTTTTCTTAACTCATACAATATTAAATCTGAAAAATCTTCGAAAAAGACAGGGCCTTTTTTATTATTTATATTATTTGCCATTATAGAAAAAGTACTTTCAGGAACAGAGGCAGCTACATTTTCACTAAGTCCCTTTGTCTTAATTTCGTTTCTTATTGCTGTGGCACTTGAAATTGCGCCGGTAAAATATAAATCATCATAATAGTTTTTGATCCTTTTTATTGCTAATGGTTTAATATTGCTTTTTAGCGTAAGTATAGACTTGATATATTCAATTCCTAATATATTATTGGGGTATGTAAACTTATTTCCTAATGAATTGTTTATTATTTTTCCTACCGCCTTAGGATAAGATACGCCCTTAGATAGTTCAATATTAATTCTTTCCTTTTGTCCCTTAGATTCCTTTAATAGCATGTGGGCAATTTTCGTTAGATTATCGGTGTTTCCGTTTTCACTACCAAAACACAAATAATCAACTATACCCAGGGCATCTAATATCTTAATTGCACCATAAGCAAAATTCTCTGCTGGTTGACAAGAAAATAAAACAGGTAATTCGATTACTAAGTCAACACCCCCATGTATGGCCATTTTCGCTCTGGACCATTTATCAAAAAGTGCAGGTTCACCTCTTTGAAGGAAACTTCCACTCATTATTGAAATGATGTATTCGCTAGTTGTTATTTCTTTGGCCACATTTAAATTGTATTTATGACCGTTATGGAATGGGTTATATTCGGAAATAATTGCAGTTACTTTCATTATTAATACTCCCTAGCTAATCAATTAAATATATTTTATAATCTTTAAGTATAGTATATCAAAGTTTATTAAAAGCTTATTGAAATTTTTAATAAAAAGAAGGATAAAATATTTTTGTATAGAAAAATATACTAGTACTTTGCAATTTAGAAATATTACTGTAAAGTACAAGTATAAGATAATACTAATATTTTCTTGTAAAATTACTTTAGGAGGAGATTAAACTATGAAAATTTTTGTTGTAAATTGTGGTAGCTCATCGCTAAAATATCAACTGATAAATATGGAGAATCAGGAGGTTATAGCCAAAGGTTTGGTAGAAAGAATCGGTATAGAAGGTTCAGTATTAAAACACCAAGCTAATAATGGTAAAGATATCATAATTGAAGATAATATGCCTAGCCATAGGGAAGCTTTAAAAAATGTTATAGATGCTTTAATGCATAAAGATTATGGTATAATTAGCAGCATGGACGAGATAAATGCAGTTGGGCACAGAGTTGTGCATGCAGGAGAAAAGTTTGCGTTTTCAGTAGTTATTAATGATGAGGTTATGAATGCACTTAAAGAATGTATTGATTTAGCTCCTTTACATAATCCGCCAAATATTCTCGGCATTGAAGCTTGTCAGGAATTAATGCCTGGTGTACCTATGGTTGGGGTATTTGATACTGCATTTCATCAATCAATGCAACCCTATGCTTATATTTACGCACTTCCGTACGAATACTATACTAAATATGGTGTCAGAAGATATGGATTCCACGGAACATCTCATATGTATGTAGCCGAAAGGGCAGCAGATATTTTGGAAAAAAATATTGAGGAGCTAAAAATTGTAACCTGTCATTTAGGTAATGGTGCAAGTATCACTGCAGTAAAGAATGGAAAATCCATTGATACGAGTATGGGATTTACTCCATTAGAAGGTTTAGCTATGGGAACAAGATGCGGGGACATAGATCCTGCGATTTGTGGATTTTTAATGGAAAAGGAAAAATTGGATATTGTGGATATGAATAATGTTTTAAATAAAAAATCAGGAGTTCTTGGTATTTCAGGAGTTAGTAGTGACTTTAGAGATATTGAGGAAGCTTCAAAAGCCGGTAATGAACGGGCGACCTTAGCTTTAGAAGTATATGCTCATATGGTAAGGAAATACATAGGATCCTATGCAGCAGCAATGGGTGGCATAGATGCAGTAGTGTTTACCGCAGGATTAGGAGAGAATTCGTCTACAATGAGGGAAAGCATTTGTGCTGGACTAGAGTTTTTAGGGATAAACATAGATAAAAATAAAAACAATATAAGGGGCAAAGAAGCTATTATATCTACAGACGACTCAACGGTAAGGGCACTTTTAATACCAACCAATGAGGAGTTAATGATAGCCAAAGACACTATGAAACTTGTTAATGAGCAAAAATAATATATCTATCAGGCTAAAGGTCTGTTATTTTACAGACCCTTAGCCATAAAATTTTTAATCCTAGTAAATATAATAATCTGATTATAGTAAACATTATATCTTCTGATTTGGCAAGGTGCGAACAATATCTAGCCGTTATTCTTGACAAAAGATATTTTGATTTGTATAATTTAATTCGTCAATAACGATAGGGTGATTAGATGAAAATTAATTTAATAGAGCTTATAAAAAACGAAGGGGTAAAAAAGAGCTTTAGCCTTAGCAGAGAAGTTAAAAGTAAAGAAATAAAGTTTTGTGGCGAAAAAGTAAAAATAGTTAAGCCTATTCTTGTTTCCGGGAATATGGTTAATTATGAAGGGAAAATCAATGTAAAAATAAAGACTAAAACAGGAATTCAACGAATTTGTTCTAGGTGCCTAAACAAATATACAGAAGAAATAAATATTGAGTCTGATTATGTTTTTAGCAAAGAAAGAAAAGATTCTGATGAAGATGTAATTATCTTTAGTGGTGATACTATTGATATCTTCGAATTGCTGCTAGAGGAAATTATAGCACAAATGTCTATGAAACCATTGTGTAAAGAAAGTTGCAAAGGATTATGCCCTATTTGTGGGAGCAATAAAAATTTTGCAGATTGTAATTGCGTATTAGAACAACTTGATCCCAGACTAGAAATATTAAAAAAATTTACTTTAAAGGAATAAGGAGGTGCTTATATTGGCTGTACCTAAAAGGAGACAATCAAAAGCAAGAAGAGATAAAAGAAGGGCTAACTGGAAATTAAGGCTACCGAATCTAGTAGAATGCCCCCAGTGTCATGAACCTAGAATGCCTCATAGAGTATGTAGGTCTTGCGGATATTATAAAGATAGATCAGTTATAAAAGTAGAAGATTAAAAACTAACAGCGTAGAGGCGCTGTTTTTTTTCGCTTAATAGTAAATACCCTAAAATTTTAACAATATCGTAAGTTAATTACTAATTTAAATTTAGTAGTTGATTTTTATTTATAATAATGTATACTATATCATAGTACCTGATACTATATATAGATGCTAGTAGGAGGTGCTCATATGAAAAAAGGATTAAATAAAAGGCAAAGGCAAAAAGCTCTTCTTAAAAAAATAGGGCTTGATCCCTTTTTAACCGATGAAGAATTAGCCGAATACTTTAGTGTAAGCATACAAACTATTAGGCTAGATCGTCTTGAATTAGGTATTCGAGAGCTTAGGGATAGAATTAGGAATGTCGCTGAAGAAAACTATTTAAAGGTAAAATCCCTAGCAGGTAAGGAGATAGTGGGCGAATTAGTTGACTTAAAGCTTGGTGAAAGTGGTATATCTATATTGGAGACAGATCAGTCTATGGCGTTTGAAAGAACTGATGTAGTCAGGGGTAGCCATATATTTGCTCAAGCTGAATCACTGGCTATTGCCGTAATTGATGCAAATGTTGCTTTAATTGGCGTTGCCAATATAAAGTATAAGAATCCTGTTTTTGCAGGGGATAAACTCGTAGCAAAAGCAGAAGTAGTAAGGGTTAGAGGTAATAAATATTTTGTTTGGGTTTTTATTAGTATAAAAGGACTTGAGGTTTTTAGAGGCAAATTTATACTTGTTTCATTTAAGCAAAAGGAGGGAAAACTATGAGACTGGCTATTGATGTTATGGGTGGGGATAATGCCCCAAGAGCAATTATTGAAGGTTGTATTGATGCTGTTTCAGAATATGATATTGATATATTTTTAGTTGGTCTTAAAGAAGAAATAGAAAAACATTTAAAAGAAAACAGTAAAAAATCTAAGTTACACATAGTAGAAGCAAAGCAAGTTATAGGAAACGATGAAATGCCTGTAAGTGCTATAAAAAGAAAAAAAGATTCCTCAATGGTTATAGGATTAAAACTAGTTAAGGATAAAGTCTGTGATGCTTTTCTTTCTGCAGGTAATACAGGTGCTTTTCTTGCCGGTTCTCTTTTGAGAGTTGGCAGGATAAAAGGAATTGACAGGCCGGCATTGGCACCTATAATACCCTCAACAAAAGGTAATTTTATGTTAATAGATGCAGGTGCAAATGTAGATTGCAAGCCAAATAATATTTTACAATTTGCATTAATGGGATCAATATATATGGAAAAAGTTGAAGGGGTTTCTACTCCCAAGGTGGGTTTGTTAAACAATGGCTTAGAGGAAAGTAAGGGTAATGAATTAACAAGAGAAAGTTATAAGCTTTTAAAAAATAGTGGGCTTAATTTCATTGGTAATGTAGAAGCTAGAGATATTATATATGGCATATGTGATGTATGTGTTTGCGATGGTTTTGTTGGAAATATTGTATTAAAAAATACTGAGGGGATGGCCTCCGGTCTAATGAGTATGATAAAAGAAGAAGTTAACAAATCCACTATATCAAAAGCTGGTGCATTGTTAATGAAAAACAGTTTCGTAAGATTAAAAAAGCGCTTTGATTATAAGGAGTATGGTGGAGCACCTTTTTTGGGCATTGATGGAATTATGATAAAAGCCCATGGGAGTTCGGATAGGCTAGCAATTAAAAACGCTATCAGACAAGGGAAACTCCTGTTTGATAATAAGTGTATTGATCTTATAAAAAATAATATTAGTAAGACAGGGGTTGTATAATTTGATTCAAAAGGCGGCAAACATCATTGCTACAGGAAGTTATGTACCTGATACAATTCTAAATAACAGCTATTTTGAGGGAATAGTGGATACAAGCGATAAATGGATTGTTTCGAGAACGGGGATCAAGGAAAGAAGAAGGGCAAATATAGAAATTGCTACATCTGATATAGCAACAAAAGCGGCCGAAAGAGCCATAGAAAGTGCTAATATATCTCCATTGGAATTGGATATAATAATAGTTGCAACTGTAACGCCGGATATGCCTTTCCCGTCAACAGCTTGTTTGGTACAAAAGAATATCGGTGCAAAAAATGCTACCGCCTTTGATATAGAAGCAGCATGTTCAGGGTTTATATATGGCTTGTCCATTGGAGAAAGTTTTATTAAATCCGGTTCTGCCAAGAATATACTAATTATTGGTGCCGAAGTCCTTACAAGAATAACAGATTATAGCGATAGAAATACTTGCGTTTTGTTTGGTGATGGTGCTGGAGCCGTAATTCTTTCGGATAAGAAAGGGCATAGAATATTATCAAATTATTTGGGTTCTGATGGCAAGGGGTGTGATTTATTGTACCTGCCAGGTGGTGGATCAAAAACTCCTGCTTCTATTGATACAATTAACAAATCCCTACATTACATAAGAATGGAAGGCTCTGAAGTTTTTAAATTCGCAGTCAGGATAATGGAATCAGCTACGAAACAAGTATTAGAATCATGCAATTTAAAAACTGAAAATATTAGCCTTTTAATACCTCATCAAGCAAATATAAGAATAATAGAAAGTGCTTCAAGGAGATTAAATCTACCTAAAGATAAGATATATATAAATGTTGATAAGTACGGTAATATGTCCTCCGCTTCTATAGCCGTTGCTCTTGATGAAGCTTATAAAGAAGGACGAATCACAAGCGGTGATATTATAGTTTTAGTTGCCTTTGGCGGCGGGTTAACTTGGGGCTCGTCAGTAATAAGATGGAGTTAAAGCGGGGGTTAAATATGATTAAAACAAGTATTTGTGATTTACTAGGAATAAAATATCCTATTTTTCAAGGTGGTATGGCTTGGATTGCTACAGGAGAGTTAGCTTTGGCGGTATCTAATGAAGGCGGACTAGGGATAATTGGGGCTGGCAATGCTCCCCCAGATATAATAAGAAAAGAAATACAAAAGGTCAAGAAGGGCACAGATAAACCATTTGCTGTAAATATCATGTTGTTATCTCCTTTTGTAGAAGATATTGTTCAGTTAGTAGTTGAAGAGAAGGTGGCAATAGTTACTTTTGGCGCCGGGAGCCCCGGGAAATATATTAGGCAACTAAAAGACGAAAATATAAAGGTCATTCCTATCGTGCCTTCCGTTGCTTTGGCAAAACGAATGGAGGCTGCTGGTGCAGATGCAATAATTGCCGAAGGTACTGAAGCAGGAGGACATATTGGAGAAACTACTACAATGGCTTTAATACCACAAGTGGTAGATGCAGTAAATATACCTGTAATTGCAGCAGGTGGCATAGCAGATGCTAGGGGATTTGTATCTTCCCTGATATTAGGTGCCCAAGGAGTACAGATGGGAACCGTTTTCGTATGCTCCAAAGAGTGTACTGTTCATAATAACTATAAAAATGCAATAATTAAGGCAGGTGATAGAAGCACTTCAATATCAGGAAAAACTGTTAATCATCCGGTTAGAATGATAAAAAATAAATTATTCAGGGAAATAATTAAACTGGAAAAAAATAAGGCCTCTATTGAAGAAATTGAGAAGCTAGGGATAGGTAGCCTTAAAAATGCTTGTATAGATGGAGATATAAGTATGGGTACTGTTATGGCAGGGCAAATAAGCGGCTTGGTAAAAGAAATAAAACCAGTTAAAGATATAATTAATGGTATTATGCAAAAAAGTAATGAAATAATAAGAAATGCAAGCCAAGCAGTAGGAGGTAAAGAGTAGATGCTAAAAATAGCATGTATATTTCCCGGGCAAGGTTCTCAATATATAGGAATGGGTAAAGAAATTGCAGAGAATTATGAAATAGCAATGGATATATTTAAAAGAGCTGGTGAAAAGCTGGGTATCAATATGAAAAGCTTATGCTTTAGTGGGGATAAGGAAGAACTAAAGAAAACAGAAAACACACAACCTTCTATTTTAACTACAAGCATAGCTTTACTAGAAGTACTAAGATTAAAGGGAGTTAAACCTCATATAACAGCTGGCTTGAGTCTAGGTGAATACTCTGCCTTAGTTGCTTCAAATGCTATTAATTTTGAAGATGCAGTCGAAATAGTAAAAAAAAGAGGCAGATATATGCAAGAAGCGGTACCGCAAGGTGAAGGCATCATGGCTGCTGTATTAGGCCTAAAGAAAGAAGATGTTGTAGAGTGTTTGAAAATGGCCTCAGGTTACGGAATTGTAGAAGCAGTAAATTTCAATTGTCCCGGGCAAATTGTTATTGCAGGACAAGTAAAAGCGGTTGAAAGGGCTTCCAACGCCCTTAAAGCTAAAGGCGCAAGAAAGGTTATAAAACTGCCTGTAAGCGCACCTTTCCATTCAAGCATGTTAAAAGGTGCTGGGGAAAAGCTTTCAATGGAATTGGAAAAAGTCAAATTTAATGATATGGATATACCCGTAGTAGCTAATGTACATGCACAAATTATTAAAGATAAATATGAGATAAAAAAACTTTTAACAGATCAAGTTAGCTCGTCGGTTCTTTGGGAAGACAGTATAAAAAACATGATAAAGCTAGGTGTTGATACCTTTATCGAAGTAGGCCCCGGCAAAACTTTATCAGCTTTTATTAAAAAAATTAATAAAAATCTTAAAATATATAACGTTGAAAACATTAAGTCCTTAGAAAATACCATTGATTGTTTGAGGGAGAGATTAGAATGTCACTAATGGGGAAAACTGCCATAATCACCGGAGCTTCAAGGGGCATCGGCAGGGCAATAGCATTGGCCTTAGCAGAGTCTGGCGCTAATATAGCCATTAATTATGCTAGAAATGAAAGAGCGGCTTTGGAAGTTTTGGAAGAAGCTAAAAAAATAGGAGTTAAAGCCATAGCATTAAAAGCTGATGTTTCAAAATCAGAAGAGGTCAAAAATTTTACTAATATAGTATTTAAAGAATTCAAAGGCATAGATATATTAGTAAATAATGCAGGTATAAACAAAGACAATCTTTTAATCAGAATGTCTGAAGTTGAATTTGACCAAGTTATATCAATAAATTTGAAGGGAGTTTTTAATTTTACAAAACACGTATCTAAAATAATGATTAAACAAAGAAAGGGAAAGATTATAAATATATCATCTGTTGTTGGCATAAGTGGAAATGCGGGACAGTCCAATTATGCTGCATCAAAATCAGCAGTAATAGGTTTTACAAAATCAATAGCAAAAGAACTGGCTTCTAGAAATATAAATGTTAATGCTGTTGCCCCGGGTTATATAGAAACAGATATGACAGCTGCTATTCCGGAAAAGATCCGCGAAAATATGAAAGAATTGATTCCCCTTAGAAAACCCGGCAAGGCTAAGGATGTTGCTAATGCAGTTGTGTTTCTAGCGGGGGAAAATTCAGATTATATAACAGGTCAAGTAATTAATATTGACGGAGGAATGGTAATGTAATATTATCATGATATAAACTTTTAGGGGAGGTGAGACTTATGATTTTTGAAAAGGTTCAAGAAAAGATATCCGAACAACTAGGAATAGATATTGAGGAAGTAACAATGGAATCTTCTTTTATTGATGATTTAGGGGCAGATTCCCTTGACATAGTTGAGCTTCTTATGGCTCTTGAAGAAGAATTCGATATAGAGATACCTGATGAAGAAGCCGAAAAACTTGTAACTGTGAGTGATGTAGTTGATTACATAAAAAGTAATTAACGGCTAAGAAAGTAAATAATATACATTTATAAAATGTCCCAATAATGGGGCATTTTTTTGCTTGTTATTATCTATTTGTATTATTTAAAAATGGTAGTCAGCTATAGAATTGCTATTTTATCTATTATTTTTCTTGCTATTTTATTATATCAATATATTTGGGGAACTTAATGGGCTTTAAGCGATGTGATCAAATTGATCATACCTTGTTTGCTGTTATCTTTAGTTATTTTGAATTGAAATTTCTAAAAACTAACGAAATAATGGTTTATAAAATCTTAATAAAGACAGGAGATAGAAATAATGTATAAAAAAAGGGTTGTTATAGTAGGCATTGGTGTTGTATCACCTATTGGCATTGGCAAAGATATTTTTTTTAATAGTTTAATAAATGGAAAATCAGGAGTTGACTTGATAAACAGCTTTGATACGGAAAATCTTTCTACAAAAATAGCAGCATGGGTAAAGGATTTTGAACCCTTGGACTATCTTGATAGAAAAGAAGTAAAAAGAACAGATAGATTTACACAATTTGCCATTGCATCTGCAAAATTAGCTTATGAAGACCTAGATCCAAAATTTGAAGGCATTGATAGATATAGAATAGGTGTTTGTATTGGCACTGGGATAGGAGGAATAAGTACGCTTGAAAACCAGCACAGTATAATGCTTGATAAAGGTTATTCCAGAGCAAGTCCCTTTTTTATTCCTACTATGATATCAAATATAGCAGCAGGGTATATTTCCATGATTTTTAAAGCCAAGGGTCCAAGTATTACCATTGTAACTGCTTGCGCATCGTCTACAAATTCAATTGGAGAAGCTTTTAGAACAATACAAAGAGGAGATGCAGATATTATGATTGCGGGAGGCACCGAAGCTTCTATCACACCACTGTCTTTAGCTGGATTTTGCTCTATGAAAGCATTATCTGAAAGAAACCATGAGCCCCAAAAAGCTTCAAGACCCTTTGATAAAAACAGAGACGGTTTTGTAATGGGTGAAGGATCAGGAATTCTTATACTAGAAGAATTGGACCACGCATTAAAACGAAATGCGAAGATTTACGGGGAAATAATAGGCTATGGCGCTACATCAGATGCCTATCATATAACAGCTCCGGCTCCAGACGGGGAAGGTGCCTATATGTCAATGAAGTTGGCATTATCTGATGCTAAAATTGCCGCTGTTCAATTGGATTACATAAATGCTCACGGTACGTCTACAAAGCTAAATGATGAATATGAAACCATAGCAATAAAAAAGCTTCTGGGGGGCCACGCAAATAGTGTTCCTATTAGCTCTACAAAATCTATGACAGGTCATTTACTAGGAGCAGCTGGAGCGGTTGAAGCGATTTCCTGTTTAATGTCAATATCTGAGGGGATTATTCACCCAACTATTAACTATTCTACTTTCGATGAAAACTGTGATTTGGATTATGTAGCAAATAAGGCAAGAGAATCCAAAGTGAATTATGCGCTTTCAAACTCATTTGGATTTGGGGGGCATAATGCCTCTATAGTATTGAAAAAATACATTTAATTGGTATACTAATTATAGAAAAGACACTTTGGGTAAATGAAAGGAAAATCTGAAAAATGTATGAGGAATATAGTAAGAATAAGGCTGAACTAGAAAAATTGATAGATTATAATTTTAAAGATACAGATATATTAAATACTGCACTTACTCATAGCTCTTTTGCTAACGAGAAGGGTTTAAACTGTATCCACAATGAAAGATTAGAATTTTTAGGAGATTCTATATTGAGTATGATTATTTCCTTATATTTATTTAGACATAATAAGAATATGCCTGAAGGCCAGCTTACTAGAACTAGAGCAAATATTGTATGTGAGCAATCTTTATATAATGTAGCGCGTGAAATGAATTTAGGTAAATATATTCATATGAGCAAAGGTGAGGAAAGCACAGGAGGCAGAAAAAGACCATCAATTTTAGCAGATACTTTAGAAGCTTTAATTGCTGCAATATACCTAGATAGTGGTTTTAACAAAGCTGAACTCTTTGTACTTTCAATAATGGGCGATATTATAAAATCATCAATTGATAATAAAATATTTAATGATTATAAGTCTTTTTTTCAGGAATATGTACAAAAAAATAATTTGGGTTTAATAGAATACAAAATGCTTTCAGAAAAAGGACCGGATCATCTAAAAATATTTTCCATGGCATTGCTACTTGATAATAAAACTGTAGGCATAGGCAAAGGAAATAGCAAAAAAGATGCACAGCAGTCTGCAGCAAGAAACGCTATGGAAACTATGAGGTTAATAAATGAGTAAGAAGAATTATATTATACCAATATTCGTACCTCACAAAGGCTGTCCCCATAATTGTATTTTTTGCAATCAAAAAAGAATTACAGGTCAAACAGAATATGTCACATCAAAGTATGTGAATGATACAATATATAAATATAGGGATTCCATAAAAGGAAACAATGCAAATATAGAAGTGGCCTTTTTCGGTGGAAGCTTCACTGCTATACCCATGGAAGAGCAAAATATTTATTTGTCAGTTGCAAAGAAATACCTAAATAGCGGAGCCATAAATACCATAAGACTATCAACAAGGCCAGATTATATAGATAAAAAAATATTATCCAACTTAAAAAAACATGGCGTTTCTATAGTTGAATTAGGAGTTCAATCTATGAATGAGGGTGTGCTTCAAACAAGTCAAAGAGGGCACTCTGCAAAAGATGTAGTAAATGCCGTTAAGCTTTTAAAAAACGAAAACTTCATTGTTGGTATACAATTAATGCTGGGTTTACCAGGTGACAGCAAAAACAAATGCATAGATACAGTTAAAAAAGTTATAGATCTTAATCCAGATTTTGCTAGGATTTATCCTTCACTTGTAATTAAAGATACACAAATGGAGTTTATGTATAGGTCAGGGGAATATAAGCCTTTGACCTTAAGTGATGCAGTAGACACATGCAAAGAAATGTTGGTTTTGCTAGAGAGCAATAGGATAAATGTTATACGCATAGGCTTGCAAGCAACAGATGAAATGCAGATGGGAAAGAATATAATAGCCGGTCCATACCATCCCTCATTTAGACAATTGGTGGAATCAGAAATATATAAAGATATGATTACTTTTCTTTTAGAATCAAAATTTAAAGGCAGACCTAGAAAAATCTGCATTAAAACTAATACAGTTGATTTTTCAAATGTTTTAGGACAAAGAAAATCCAATTTAGTATATTTGAATAATAAATATCCAGACTCAAAAATAGACTTTACCATTAGCGATATAAAAAAAGATCAAATATGTGTTAGTGTGAATGAGGAGAATTATTTTTTAACAAAAAAAGAGTATTATGAAAATCATAAAGTCTAAAAACATGAAACTATATTTGCATTTAAATTTATGAAGTATATAAAGGAGTCAACATGTTTCTTAAACAACTCGAAATAAATGGTTTTAAATCATTTTTAGGAAAAAGTGAAATTAGCTTTACTAAGGGAATCAATGCCATTGTAGGACCTAATGGAAGTGGCAAAAGCAATATTGCCGATGCTATAAGATGGGTTATCGGTGAACAAAGTGTAAAAACTTTAAGGGGTAATAAAATGGAAGATGTGATTTTTGCCGGTAGCGAAAAAATGAAGGCAGCCGGATATGCTGAAGTTACTCTTATTTTGGATAACACTGATAAAGGTATTGATTTGGAATTTAATGAAATTAGCATTACTAGAAGAATGTATCGTTCCGGGGAAAGTGAATACTATATTAACAAGAGTCAGTGCAGGCTTAAGGATATAACAGAAATGTTTATGGATACAGGAGTAGGGAGAGACGGTTATACAATTATCGGACAAGGTAAAATAGATGAAATACTAAGTAATAAATCTGAGGACAGAAGGGCAATTTTTGAAGAAGCTGCAGGTATATCAAAATATAAATACAGAAAGCTGGAATCTGAGAAGAAAATGGAACAAACGGAGGAAAACATAGTAAGAATTCAAGATATAGCTAAAGAAGTAGAAAATCAATTATTACCCATAAAAGAACAAGCTGATATTACCAGAAGCTACAAAAAAATGTTGCATGAGTTAAAAACCTTGGAAGTAAATTTGCTTATAATTAATATTGATAGAAATAATAATAAACTAGATAGGTTAAAAAATGATATTGAGCTGTCAAATAGAATTCATAATGAAAAAAAAGAATCCTTATTAGACTTAGAAAATAGTTTAGAAAAAAATAAAATTAATCTAAAAAAAATTGATTGCAAAATTGTAGACTCCGGCGAAGAGATACATGAAACTATTAATTATAGAGATAAGCTAGATGGAGAATTACGTATCAACAAAGAAAAGTCCATATATACAAATACTACACTTGAAAGAATGAAAAACGAAAATGAGACACTTATAAAAGATAAAAATAACGTAGAGATAGACATAGAGATAAACGAAAAAGCGCAAAAAGTATTAAATAACAATCTTCAAGAAGTGGATAATGAAATAAAAAATATTGAACTGGAGTATAATGAAAAATACTCTACAATTATTGAAATGGAAAGTAAAATAAAAGAAAACAAGGAAGAAGAAATACGCTATATAAATGAAGAATCAGAAATTAAAAGTAAAGTATCGGCATTAAATGAAATTTTAAAAAATATAGATATTAGAATTAAAGAAATAAAATTTAATAATAATTTATTATTAAATCAAAATAATGAAAAAGATATCTTAAAAGGCCAATTGGAAAATGACTTGACTACAATATCCGCAAAACTAGCGGAAAAAAGAAATAAAGAAAAAGAGCTTGTTAAAAAGAAAAATGATATAAAGGATCAAGTATTACAAATTGAAAAAACTTTAATAGAAAAAAGATCAAATAGTGATAATATACTTTCCAGATTAGGACTCTTGGAAGAAATGGAAAGAGAATATGGCGGATACAATAAAACTATTAAGAACATTTTAACTAAACGCGATACTATAAAAAATATGGTTAGTGGTTTTAGAGGAGTTATAGGGGAACTAATTACAGTGCCAGAAGAGTATGCAATAGCTATAGAAGCCGCTTTAGGTTTTACAATGCAAAATATAGTTACAGACAGCGAAGAAGACGCTAAAAGACTTATAGAATTTTTAAAGAAAAACAAAATGGGAAGAGCTACGTTTTTACCCATTAGCTCTATTAAGCCTAAATCAATTTTTCCTAATGAATTAAAAAGATTGAAAATACCAGGTTTTATAGGAATAGGTGCAGATTTAATCAAATATGAAAATAAATATAAAAATATAATTTATTATTTACTTGGACGCATTGCTATAGTGGACAGCTTAGATACTGCTATTAAGCTAAATAGGATATTTAACAATGAAATAAAAATTGTTACTATTGAAGGAGATATAATAAGCGTTGGAGGAGCCATTACAGGTGGTAGCAAATCACCGCTTGTGGGAAGTATTTTATCTAGGAAAAGTCAAATTTTAGAACTCAAAAAAAAATACAAGATAATTTCAAAAAAATTAGAAGAACTAGATAAAATTTTATATGCAAAAAAAACAAATATCTACGAATTAGACAAAAATATTTCAAGTACAACGGAGGAGATACATAGCTTAGAAATGAATTATGCAAATGCTGAAAACCAATTAAAATATATTAATAGCGAATTAGAGCTAATTAAATCAAAATTAGTAATCAATAATAAAGATATTGAAGAATTGGATAAAGAAAAAGAAAGAAATCAATTATTAATAGACGAAAGCAATAAAAGGTTGACTTCAATCGCTATAAACAAGAATGAATTATTGGAAATATTAAAAACACTAGAGGAAAATGTAAAAAAAACCATAGGCGAAAGAGATATTTTTATTAAAGGGCTTACAGATTTGAAGATTAAAGAGGCTGAGCTAAAACAAAAAGAAAATTCTTTAAAAAAAAGAACATTAGATTTACTTAATAATATGCATAATATTAATTCAAAAATTAATATCAATCTTGAAATGATAGAAGATAACAAAAATACACTATCTATTATAGAAGGTAAAGTGAATGAAATAAATGATAAAATAGGACAATTAGAGAATAGGCTAGGGGTAAAGCAAAAAGAATTTGATGAGTCAAAGGAAGAAAAAGTAAAACTATTGGAAGCACAGGAAACCATGGAAAAACAAATAAAAGAATGTCAAAATGAGATATCTAAAATAAAAGATAATTTATATAAAATAGATTTACAAAAGACGAAAAGCGAAATGGAAATCGAGAACTATCTACTAAAACTATTAGATTCTTATGATTTAAATTATAATAAGGCCCTAGCTTATAAAGTAGACGATTTTGTTATAAGTAAATCAACCAAAAGGGTTGATGAATTAAAGGAAAACATTAAAGGATTAGGTTCTGTAAATGTCAATGCAATTGAAGAACATGAAAGATTAAACAAAAGATATAATTTCCTTTTAAGTCAATTGAAGGATTTAGAAACTGCAAAAGAATCTTTAAATACTGTTATAAAAGATATTACCGCTTATATGAAAAAACAGTTTATGGAAGAGTTTCAAAAAATCAATAAGAATTTTAATGATGTCTTTGTTAAGTTGTTTGGTGGAGGCAGGGCAGAGCTAGTTTTATCTGAAAAAGAAAATATTCTTGAATCAGGCATAGATATTATTGTGAAACCTCCTAATAAAAAAACACAAAACCTTATGCTTATGTCAGGTGGAGAAAGGGCTCTTACGGCCATTGCTTTACTATTTGGCATTTTGTTGATGAAGCCTGTGCCATTTTGTGTTCTCGATGAAATAGATTCGGCACTAGACGATGCAAATGTAAAAAGATACGCTGCATATTTAAAAGAACTTTCTAATTATTTGCAGTTTATTATTATAACACATAGAAAAGGTAGTATGGAAATGGCAGACTACTTATATGGTGTGAGTATGGAAGACACAGGGGCATCAACATTATTATCAGTAAGGTTTGAGGATAAAGTAAGCTAAGAAAGAAGGCTATAAGATGAGTATAACAGAGAATAATCAAACTTTTATAAAAAAACTAAGATTAGGATTAGCTAAGACGAGAGAGAATGTAAGTTCAAAGCTTAGCAATATATTTAATAGTTTTAAAGCTATAGATTCCGAAGCATTGGATGAACTAGAAGAGATACTTATAACTTCGGATATTGGAGTTGAAACTTCTATAAAAATAATCGAAGAAATTAAGGAAAGATTAAAAAAGGCAAAAATAAATGATTTATCTTCTATGATTGATATTTTGAAAGAAGAAATAACTAGTATTATGGGAGAAGAAATAAATACCCTTGAGGATATATATCCTAAAATAATTATTATGGTGGGAGTTAACGGAGTGGGGAAGACCACATCAATAGGGAAAATTGCATATAGATATAAAAAAGCTAATAAAAAAGTGCTTATAGCAGCAGCCGATACTTTTAGGGCAGCAGCTATCGAACAATTAGAAGTGTGGAGCAAGAAAACTAATGTAGATATTATTAAACACCAGGAAGGTTCTGACCCTGCAGCAGTTGTGTATGATGCAATTAACTCAGCGAAATCAAAAAAGACCGATGTAATAATTTGTGATACGGCTGGTAGGCTGCACAATAAGAAAAATTTAATGGAAGAGCTAAAAAAGATAATACGAGTGGCCCATAGGGAATACCCCGAAGCTTATATGGAAGTCCTTTTGGTTTTGGATGCTACAACAGGTCAGAACGCCATAGCTCAGGCAAAAGCATTTGGCGAAGCCGCCAATATTAATGGCATTGTATTGACAAAACTAGATGGAACAGCAAAAGGTGGAATCGTTATAGCTATTAAAGCTGAACTTGGTATTCCGGTTAAGCTGATAGGGGTAGGAGAAGGGATAAATGACTTACAAGATTTTGTAGCAAAAGACTTTGTAGATGCATTATTTTAATTATATCTGCTGATTTTGAAACGTGTGAACAGATAACTTTAGAATAGTTGTTGACATAATAGTAATAAATAATATACAATACTTATGTAAAGGTCAGGACCTTTACATAAGTATTTTTATTATACAAGAAACAATAATGAGGTATTATTTTGGATGATGTATTTTTTAAGACCTTACTCTATGATTTTTATGGAGAACTATTGACTAAAAACCAAAAAAGAATCATGGATATGTACTATAATCAAGACCTCGCTCTCAGCGAGATTTCAGAAAACATTAGTGTGACAAGACAGGGTGTATACGATACATTGAAAAGAGCCGAAAGTACATTAGCAGAGTATGAAAACAAATTAAAAATGGTAGAAAGATTTATTAGTCACGATGCACTTTTTAAAAAAATAAATTTAGAACTAGATAATATATTAAACGGTGATTATAACATTTCTAATGATATAAAGTGCAAACTAATTGAAATTAAAAATATTATTAAAAAAATAATTTAATTTTTTATGGAGGTATTTAAATGGCCTTTGAAGGTTTATCCAATAAACTTCAAGAAACTTTTAAGAAGCTTAGGGGAAGAGGCAAGTTAAATGAAAAAGATGTAAAAGATGCAATGAGGGAAGTTAGAATTGCCTTGCTTGAAGCTGATGTTAATTTTAAAGTAGTAAAGGATTTCATCAATAAGACTACTGATAGGGCAATTGGCCAAGAGGTTCTAGAAAGCTTGACTCCAGGCCAGCATGTTATAAAAATTGTTAACGAGGAATTAACAAAACTAATGGGCTCTACTTATAGCAAAATAGAGTATTCCTCAAAAGGACCTACTATTCTAATGATAATTGGTTTACAAGGCTCAGGTAAAACTACAACCTGTGCAAAACTGGGCTTAAGCTTAAAAAAACAAGGCAAAAAACCTTTACTGGTTGCTTGCGATATATATAGACCTGCGGCTATTAAGCAGCTTCAAGTCGTAGGAGAACAGGCAGGAGTTGATGTTTTTACACTGGGAGATAAACTAGATCCTGTGGCTATAAGCAAGGCAGCACGGGAATATGCTATAAAAAACGCTAATGACCTAATGATTATTGATACTGCCGGTAGACTCCATATAGATGAAGAACTTATGTTTGAGCTAGTAAATATCAAAGAGAAAATTGAACCAAATGAAATTTTGCTGGTAGTAGACTCTATGACAGGACAAGATGCAGTAAATGTAGCAAAAAGCTTTAATGACAAAATAGGAATTGATGGCGTTATTCTTACAAAACTAGATGGGGATACTAGAGGTGGTGCAGCTATATCTGTAAAGTCAGTTACAGGTAAGCCTATTAAATATGCAGGAATCGGAGAAAAACTTACTGATTTTGAAGTATTTCATCCAGAGAGAATGGCTTCAAGAATTTTGGGTATGGGTGATATATTAAGCTTAATAGAAAAGGCTCAATCATCGATAGATGAAAAAAAGGCCTTTGAACTAGAAAAGAAGATCAGAAGCCAACAATTTACTTTTGAAGATTTTTTAGAACAATTGCAACAAATGAAGAATATGGGGCCACTTAATCAGTTAGTAGATATGATACCTGGTTTTAAGACTGGTAAACTAAAGAATTTAGAAGTTGATGATAAAGAATTGGTTAAAATTGAAGCCATTATAAATTCCATGACTAAAAAAGAGAGGCAAGATCCGACCATTATTAAAGGAAGCAGGAGAAAAAGAATTGCACTTGGTAGTGGTAGCAGCATACAAGATGTTAATAAAGTAATTAGAAATTTTGAACAAACAAAGAAAATGTTTAAACAATTTTCGGAGATGGGAAAAGACTATAAAAAAGGTAGAAATAAATTACCTTTCTTTAGTTAAGATAAATTAAAAAACAAATAGGCCAGCTAATTAAAGTCAAAGGAATTTTATAAATAATGTTTGAAACTATATTAATTGTATAAGGAGGTGAAAAAATGGCAGTAAAAATTAGACTAAGAAGAATGGGAGCAAAAAAATCACCATTTTACAGGTTAGTTGTAGCAGACTCAAGATCACCAAGAGATGGTAAGTTTATCGAAGAAATAGGATATTATAACCCAATAAAAGAACCTATAGAAATAAAAATTGATGAGGAAAAAGCGAAGAAATGGCTGGAAATTGGTGCTAAGCCTTCTGATACGGTGAAAGCCCTATTTAAGAAGCAAGGAATTATAGAATAGTTCTGATTGGAGTGTTTTTTATGAAAGAATTAATTGAGATAATTGCAAAAGCACTTGTGGATAAGCCTGATGAAGTTCAGGTCAAGGAAATTGAGGGAGATAAATCAGTTATATATGAATTAACTGTGGCAGCGGAAGATATGGGAAAAGTAATAGGCAGACAAGGCAGGATTGCGAAAGCCATAAGAACCGTGGTAAAATCTGCTGCTGCTAAAACAGATAAAAAAGTTATAATGGAGATAGTATAGGTTATAGGGGTTAGGGGGCTAACCCCTATATTATAGATTGCATAGGTGATTGTATGATTGAATATATTTCTATAGGGCAAATAATCGGTGCTTTTGGTATTAAGGGAGAAGTAAAAGTTTATCCCCTGACTGATAATATTTACAGGTATGATACTTTAGAATATATTTATATAGAGAACAATAAACAATTGCTAAAATATAATGTTTTGGCTATTAAATATGTTAAGAACTTAGTTATACTAAAGATAGAAGGAATTGATGATGTAGAATCTGTAATGAAATTTCAAAATAAATATATTAAAGTTCATAGAAAAAATGCAGTGAAGCTAGCTGATGATTCTTATTTTGTTTGTGATATGATCGGCTCAACGGTACACACTATAGAAGACATATATTTAGGTAAAGTTAAAGATATAATCCAGACAGCTAGCAATGATGTATTTATTGTAAAAAACGAGGATAATGAGATCTTAATCCCAGGCTTAAAAAGCATATTCAAAGAAATTAATATTTATAAAGGAAAAATAATTGTCGATTTACCGGAAGGTTTGATTTAAATGAGATTTGATATTCTTTCTCTATTTCCTGAAATGTTCGAAAAAGTTTTAGGTGAGAGTATTATCGGTAGAGCCCAAAAAAAAGATATTATAAGAATAAACATACATAATATACGAGATTTTTCCAATGATAAACATAGACGTGTTGATGATTACCCTTATGGTGGCGGTCTTGGTATGATTATGCAGTGTCAACCAATTTTTTCTGCTATGGATTTTGTTAAAAAAGAAATTGGGAAAGCTCCTCACATTATATTAATGAGCCCTCAAGGTAAGGTGTTTAATCAAAAAAAGGCCCAAGAGTTATGTAATTACGATAATATTGCCATAGTATGCGGCCATTATGAAGGTGTAGATGAGAGAATAATAACGGAATTAATAGATGAAGAAATATCCTTAGGAAATTTTATATTAACCGGAGGAGAGATACCTGCTATGGCCATAATTGATTCTGTTGCTAGGCTATTACCTGGAGTGCTAAAGGATGAAGAGTCTCATTCCAATGAATCTTTTGCTGAAGGTTTATTAGAATACCCTCAATACACAAGACCATCTAATTATATGGGCCTAAATGTGCCTGATATTTTGCTTTCGGGTCATCATAAGAATATAGAAGAGTGGAGAAGGAAAGAATCCATAAAAAGAACCTATATAAAAAGGCCAGACTTAATCAAAACCGCTTTATTAAATGAAAATGATATAGAAATATTAAAGGAAATAAAGAATAAAAAAGAAAAGGGATAAAAAATGTTATGATTTAGTCCTAAATACTAGGAAAGTTTTTTTCTTGCAAGATAATTATTCCTGTGATATAATTGCGATGTTATAAGGGTGTTCCGCTATCAAATATAAGGATATGAATGCTTACGTGGAAGGAGGATGAGCAATGGATTTAATTACAATGATTGAAAATGAACAATTAAAAAGTGATATACCTGACTTTAATGTTGGGGATACAGTAAGAGTATATGCCAAAGTTGTAGAAGGGGCAAGAGAAAGGTTGCAGGCTTTTGAAGGATTTGTCTTGAAAATACAAGGCGGTGGTCTTTCAAAAACATTTACAGTTCGTAGAGTGGCCTATGGAGTAGGTGTAGAAAGGACATTTCCTATACACTCACCTAGAATTGATAGAATTGAAATAATAAGAAGAGGTAAAGTAAGAAGAGCGAAATTAAACTATATGAGAAAGAGAGTCGGCAAAGCCGCAAAAATTAAAAGTGTGTTAAAATAAAAGGGCTGGTTTCAGCCCTTTTGCATACTTTATTGTTAATCCTTATTTCACTTTTCGCTTCTTATATTATAAACTAATGTATCAATACCTTTTAGGAAATTTAAAGGCATTAATCAGTAAATCAAAGCTGATTTTCTTGTCCGATAGTAAAGTTATATTTTAAAGGGATGATTTAATGAATATTCAATGGTACCCAGGTCATATGGTAAAGGCTCAAAAAAATATAATCAATGAACTGAAACTGGTGGATATAGTGATTGAAATGTTAGATGCAAGAATACCCATTAGTAGTAGAAATCCTGAAATAGATGCTATTGTGGGAAATAAGAAAAGGATAATAGTATTAAATAAAAGTGACTTAGCAGATAAAGAAACTAATAAGCAATGGAAATATTTTTTTGCAGATCTAGGTATTTCAGCAGTATTTGTTAACTCAATAAAAGGTATGGGAATAAAAGAAGTCTTATCAGAATGCAAAAAAATTATGCTAGCTGATTTAGAAAGGTTAAAAAAAAGAGGTGTAATACATAAAACTATAAGAGCTGTTATTATTGGGATACCAAATGTTGGAAAATCCTCTTTTATTAACAAACTTGCTAAAAAAAATGTTGCAAAGACTGGAGGTATACCAGGTATTACGAAAATAAAACAATGGATTAAAATAAACAAAGATTTTGAACTCCTTGATACTCCGGGAATATTGTGGCCGAAATTTGGTGACGAAATAATAGCTCAAAATCTTGCATTTACCGGGGCTATAAAAGATGAAATTATGGATGTCAATCAATTAGCTCAAAAATTTATAATAAAGGCCCTAGAGGATTTTCCAGATAAATTGTACGATAGATATAAAATCGTGACGAAAACAGATAAAGCAGAAAGTATAATTGAATTTATAGCTAAAAAAAGAGGATGTATATTATCAGGTGGTGAAATAGATATTAATAGAGTTTCCGCATTGATTCTAGATGAATTTAGAACGGGAAAGTTGGGAGAGATTTCCTTGGAGAAACCGGAATACAAAGAAGGTGGAAATAATGAAGGATAAGACTAAAAACAAAGTAGAAAAAAACATCAATTTACAACCATCCTGGGAGTACGAAGAATTATTTTTTAAAAAGGGATATACAAAAATCGCTGGGATAGATGAAGCAGGACGAGGCCCACTAGCTGGTCCTGTAGTTGCTGCTGCAGTTATACTAGATAAAAATAAGGTGATATCTGGTATTAGAGATTCCAAAAAACTATCTGAGAAAAAAAGAGAAAGTATATATAAAGAAATCATAAAAAACTCTTTATCAGTAGGTGTGGGTATAGTCGATGAATCAATAATAGATACAATAAATATAAAAAATGCAACTCATTTAGCTATGAAAAAAGCTGTAGAAGAATTATCTATAAGGCCTGATTTTCTCCTAATAGATGCAGAAAGCCTATATAATATAAGTATCCCCCAAAGTTCAATAATAAAAGGCGACACTTTAAGTATATCCATTGCCGCTGCTTCAATAATAGCGAAGGTGGAAAGGGATAGAATAATTTCGTCTTATGATAAAATTTATCCGGGATATGGATTTGCCAAACACAAAGGTTATGGGACAAAACAACATTTTGAAAATATTAGAAAGTATGGCCTCCTTCCCATCCATAGAAAGACTTTTACTAAAAATATATAGGTGATATTATGAAAATTATTTCTAGCGTTAGATTAGATAGTAAATTGTCAGACAATGTAAATTCGAAGAACTACAAGGCAGGAGATATTGTTAGAGGAAGAATTGTTAATAATGAAAATGGAATAATCACTATGAAAACCACTGATGAACAAATGCTATCAGTCTTATTAGTTTCGGATGAAAAATTGGAAGAAGGTTCTAGACTTTCTTTTATTATAAATGAAATAAATGGAGATAAAATATATGCAAAAATTTTTAAAACAGAAATAATGCCTAATGCACTAGATAGAAGAATTTTAAATATAATGGATGAATTAGCTTTAAGCAAAAACCATATAAACAAAGACATTATTTTAAAGCTAATAAAAAACTTGCAACACATTAGTAAAGATAAAATAGAGTATATAAGTTTTCTTTTAAAAACAGTAGAAAATGCAAAACAGGATAAGGATGAAGTGCTTAAAAACTTGCTACTATCGGAAGAAAACATACTAGAATCACCCATTGAAACTTTAGGCAAACAAGTTATTAATGAAAAAGAAGATAAATTTTTAAATCTTTTATTAGTTTCTTTAAAAGAAAATAATATTGAGAGTTTTATAAATAAAATTGCAGAATTAGCAGATTTAAAACGAGCTAGTGAAATTGAATTGGAAGGATTGGTTTATCAGCTAAATAAAACAATGAATATTATTGATACAATTGATTTAGATACTATCATATACTTCTTATCAAAAAACATAAAAATTACAGCACAAAATGTATTTGTTTTTAACAATTTTATATCACAGGGAAAAGCATTGGATTTTTATCTCAGCAATATAATAAATATATTGAATAAAAATACAGATGAAGAGCTAAGTTTCTTTTCAAAAAAGCTGTTAAAATTATTTTTAAAAGATAATGAAATAAATAGTGAATCTTATAATAAACAAATCAACAAATTAACAAGTGTCATAGAAAATATTGAGGAGGCCTTAAAAAGAAAAAATATTAACGAATATGGCTTAAAGGATAACATATACAATTTAAAAACCACCATAAATTTGCTAAAGCTTATAAATCAACATATTAATTTATTAAACATTCCTCTATTTCTTAACGATGAAAAAACATCTATAAATATTTATACCTATAAAGATGGTAATAAAACAATTGAAGAATTGGATACTACTATTCTAATTTCACTTGACCTAAAAAACTTGGGACATATTGAAAGTTTAATACAAATAATAAATAAATCTTTGAATATTACATTTAAAACTGATAATAAAGATATTACAAATATTATTAGTAGTAATTTAAAAATTTTAAAAGAATCATTATTATCTATAGGTTTTAATGTAAATATTTCAGTTTGTGAGAGAATAGGAAAAAAAACAAATCCTATGCTTTTTGAAGATATTCAAAACGTTGGAAAAACATATAAATACGGAATAGATGTGAGGTTGTAATTATGAGAAATGATAGTAAAATAAAAAAGGCAGCTGCAATAACTTATTCAGAAGGCGACCCCGCACCAAAAGTAACTGCTTTGGGCAAAGGAATAATTGCAGAAAGGATTATTAACACGGCAAAACAAAACAATATTCCGTTTTACAAGGATGATTCTTTAGTGGACACATTGCTAAATATGGAGTTAGGCTCAGAAATACCACCAGATATATATGAAATTATTGCTGAAATACTTGTATTTATTTGTCATATAGATAAGAAAAGAGGGGGGCAAAATGTTAAATAACAAAGGGCTGGGTACATATGGTGAGCAAGCAGCTGTTAACTATATAAGAAAACTTGGCTATAATATATTGGAAACAAATTACCGATTGAGGATGGGGGAAATTGATATTATAGCTATTGATGACGATACTATTGCATTTATAGAAGTTAAAACCAGAAGCTCCGAAAAATTTGGACAACCGTGTGAATCTGTAAACTATAATAAGCAGCAGAAAATTATCAAAACTGCTTTATACTTCATTACTCAAAGGAGCTTAACAGACTATATGAGTAGGTTCGATATAATTGAAGTATTTGTAGAATCCGATAATACAATAAGTAATATTAAACTAATAAAAAATGCCTTTGAATATAGCGGCAGGTATGGTTACTAATCGATTAGGGGGAATACTGTGAAAAATGCATTGGGCATAGCCCATGAAATAGCTAGAAAACACATAAAAATTGGAGATATAGTTATTGATGCTACTGCTGGTAATGGGAATGATACACTGCTCCTAGCGAAGCTCGTCGGAGATAAGGGGAAAGTTTATGCTTTTGATATTCAGAAGGCAGCTATTATAAATACTAAAGAAAAATTAAGAAGCCATGGATTGGAATGCCGTGTAAGACTAATTAATGATGGACACCAGTATATGGACAGATACATTAGTGAAAATATTAGTCTTGTTATGTTTAATCTTGGTTATTTGCCCGGCGGCAATCATCAAATAGCAACTAAAGCTGATAGCACTATTAAAGCTTTAAAAATCTCACTAAATTTACTCCAGTTAGGGGGTATTATAATGATGGTAATTTACCAAGGTGGCCATAGTGGTTTTACAGAAAAGGATGCTATTATGGAATACCTAGGTAAGCTTAATTATAACAGGTATACAGTTCTTGCAATGGACTTTTTAAACTGGATAAACTATCCTCCAATTGCAGTATGTATAGAAAAGATAAAATAAACTATCTATAAATAGTATTTCTTATCCAATGTTCTATGCTGTATAGCTTCAGCGATATGATTAATATTAATATTTTCCTCGCCTTCTAAATCCGCGATGGTTCTAGCTACTTTCAAAATTCTATTATAGGCTCTAGCACTTAGATTATACTTATCAAAAGCATCTTTTAATATACTTTTTTCACCTTTCCCTATATTACAAAACTTTTTCATATGTTTAGGCTTTAGTTGGGAATTAGAAAAGATCCCTTGATTCTTATATCTTTTAAGTTGAACTTGTCTTGCTTTATTCACCCTTTCTTTTATTACTTTTGAACTTTCAGATTTATATTCTGTACTTAAATCTTGAAATTTCAATGCTTTTACCTCTACTTGCAAATCTATACGATCCATTAAAGGTCCTGAAATTTTCCCCAAATAATTTTTAATTTGAGAAGCAGTGCAACTACAACGACCACTCTCATCTCCGAAAAATCCGCAAGGACAAGGGTTAATAGAGGAAATCATCATAAACTTTGAAGGAAAAGTTACACTACCGTTTACTCTGGAAATAGTAACACATTCATCTTCCAGTGGCTGTCTTAAGACCTCTAACACATGCTTTGGAAACTCTGGCATTTCATCAAGAAACAAAACACCATGATGTGAAAGAGAGACCTCCCCTGGCTTTGGTATTCTGCCTCCACCAGTTAATGAAGCCGCTGATATTGTATGGTGCGGTGACCTAAAAGGCCTAGAAATAATTAAATTTTCACTTTCTTTTAAAAGACCTGCTACACTGTAAATCTTTGTTACTTCAAGGCTTTCCTCAAAAGTCATATCAGGAAGTATGGAGGGGAGTCGTCTTGCAAGCATAGTTTTACCGGAACCAGGTGGTCCGAGCATCATGATATTGTGGGCTCCGGCAGCTGCAATTTCAAGTGCTCTTTTAACAGTGTGTTGGCCTTTTACATCTTTAAAATCCATATCAATATCAGTATTTTTTAAAAGATTGTTAATATTACAGCTTGCTTGTTCAATAACTATATTTTTATTTAAAAAACTAACCATTTCCTTTAGATTCCTTACTGGAAATACAGATAATCCTTTTACTAAAGCAGCCTCATCGGAGTTTTCAACAGATGTGATAATTTTTGTAAAACCTTTTTTTGCCGCCTCCATGCACATGGGCAAAATACCCTTAATTCCTTTTATTGTGCCATCCAAAGACAGCTCTCCTAAAAAAATAGTTTTATCTATGGTATCATTTGTAAAAAACAGGCTAGCTCCTAAAATTCCGGCTGCTATTGCCAAGTCAAATACAGAGCCTTCTTTTTTTATATCTGCAGGCGCAAGATTAATGGTTATACGCTTACCAGGGAATTGAAAGTTTGAATTTTTAATGGCTGCTCTTACTCTTTCTTTGGATTCCTTTACAGTGGCATCAGGTAAGCCTACTATATCAAAACCCGGAAGGCCATTTGACAAATCAATTTCCACATTAACTATATATCCGTTAATACCATATGTGGAACAAGAGTATACTTTATATATCATTAAATCGCTCCTAAATTTTAATAGTTAATAAATAAGTATTCCATAAGAATATTATTTAACCTTTAAAATTATACAAAAATTTGATAAATTTGATAAAGATATTTTGACTTTTAAAATTTTTACATTAATATAATATATGTGGTGCTATTTCAAAGTAAGAATTTTAAAATATTTATTTAAAACAGGAGTAAGATTGATGGAAAACAAAAAATACTCTATTTGGTTATTTGGGCTTCCTAAAATAGGTGTTAGGAAATACACTAGGTTAGTAGACTACTTTGGAAGTGCAGAAGCAGTATTTAAAAGTACAAAAGAAGAATTAATTGAATCCAATATATTAAACTCAGAAACAATAAGTTTAATGATATCAAAACGAGATATCGGAAAAATAGATAGATATATTAAAAAATTGAAAAAAAATAATATTAAAGCTTATACTAAGGATGATGCTGAATACCCTTTCAACCTGAAAAACATATACGATCCACCGCCAGTTTTGTATGTCAAGGGCGAATTAAGTGAAAATGACGTAAACTCCTTAGCTATTGTAGGATCAAGGAAAGCCACAGAATATGGATTAAAAACTGCTTATCAATTAGCTAAAGAAGTAGCAGAATCCGGACTAACGGTTGTAAGTGGTATGGCCTTGGGAATAGATTCGGCAGCACATCGGGGTGCACTAAAAGCTGGAGGGAGAACTATAGCTGTATTTGCTTGTGGCTTAAATAATGTATATCCAAGCAGCGGACTTAACCTAGCAAGAGAAATACTGAAAAATGGGGCAATAGTATCCGAGTACCCTATAGGTTTTAAAGCTTTGCCTTCAAATTTTCCTGCGAGAAACAGAATAATAAGTGGTTTGTCAAAAGGAGCATTGATAGTGGAAGCTAATAAAAAAAGTGGCTCACTTATAACAGCAGATTTTGCCTTAGAACAAGGTAGAGATGTTTTTGCTGTTCCAGGTAATATTAACTCACCAAACAGTAAAGGTACTAATGAATTAATAAAAAATGGTGCAAAACTAATTGATTCAGTAGAAGGTATTTTGGAAGAATACTATGGTTATGGTAATATCAAGCCAGGTGAGGCTAAAATTGCTTATGACGAAACTGAGACTAAAATTATTGATACACTTTTAAATATAGGAAAAACAATAGATGAAGTAATTGATGAATTGTCTACGATAAAACCATCAAAGATAATATCATCTATGGCACTATTGGAAATTAGAGGTATTGTGAAGCAAATTGATGGTGTGTTTTATAAAACATAGAATTGTTATTAATATAACTTATCGTATAATTTTATACGCCTTAGTAATAACCATAAAGCACCAGCACATTTTAAGAAATTAATTATATATAAAACCTAAGATAAAGGATTTAATAAAAAAAGAGGTGAAGTAAGTGAAAACATCTTTAATAATAGTGGAATCACCTACAAAGGTTAAAACTATAAAAAAATTTTTAAGTTCTAAATATAAAGTAGAAGCTACTATGGGACATATTAGAGATTTACCAAAAAGTCAGCTTGGAATTGACACAAAAAATAATTTTGAGCCAAAATACATTACAATACGAGGGAAAGGAAAAACCTTAGAAAAAATAAAAAAAGAAGCCAAAGGCAGTGATAAGATATTTCTAGCCACTGACCCGGATAGGGAAGGTGAAGCCATATCATGGCACTTATTAAAATCTTTAAATATGAAAGAAAATAATATTTATAGGATAGAGTTTAATGAAATTACCAAAACTGCTGTACAAAACGCAATAAAAAACCCAAGGGAAATTGATATGGACTTGGTTGATGCACAACAAGCAAGAAGAGTTTTAGATAGACTGGTAGGTTATAAAATTAGTCCTCTTCTATGGAGAAAGGTAAGAAAAGGTTTAAGTGCCGGCAGGGTTCAATCTGTATCAGTTAAACTGATATGTGACCGAGAAGAGGAGATAAGAAGCTTTATTCCTAAGGAATACTGGAGTTTGATGGCGAAACTATTAGACAGTAAAAGTAAAAAAACCTTAGACGCTAAATTTTATGGTTCTGACAAGAAAAAAATTGAAATAAACAATAATGAACAAATGCAAGAAATACTCAAAAACTTAGAAGGAAAAAAATATAAGGTAGATAGTGTTAAGAAAGGCGAAAAAAAGAAAAACCCACCATTTCCTTTTACAACAAGCAGTTTACAAATAGATGCTTATAGAAAACTCAGATTTTCCACAAAAAAAACAATGATGATAGCCCAACAACTATATGAAGGTATAAACATTAAAGGAGAAGGCGATGTTGGGTTAATAAGCTATATCAGAACTGATTCAATAAGAATTTCCGAAGAAGCTAAAAATGAGGCAAAAAGATTTATTATTGATAAATATGGAGAAAACAATTATAAAAGAAGCTATAGCCCTAAAAAAACAAAAGGTAAGGTGCAAGATGCCCATGAGGGAATACGGCCTACATCAGTATTTAGAACACCGGATTCAATTAGTGCTTCTTTAACAAAAGATCAATTAAAATTATACCTTTTAATTTGGAATAGATTTGTTGCTAGTCAAATGCAAGCTGCATTATATGATACTATAGCCGTTGAAATTATTGCCGGGGATTATGTTTTTAGAGCCTCCGGTAGTGTCTTGAAATTCCAGGGATTTTTATCCGTATATAAAGAAGATAAAGATGAAAAGGAAAAAGACCTACCTTTACCAGAAATAGAAGAAGGACAATTTTTGGATTTAAAAAAACTAACTCCTACGCAACATTTTACTGAACCTCCTTTTAGATATACAGAGGCAACATTAGTAAAAACCCTAGAAGAGCAAGGTATTGGCAGACCAAGTACCTATGCTCCTACTATTTCCACTATTTTGGCAAGAGGTTATATCGTAAAGGAAAAAAGGTACTTAGTTCCTACAGAGTTAGGCGAAACTGTTACATCTATATTAGTTGAACATTTTAAAGATATAGTAGATATTGAATTCACAGCCAATCTGGAGAAAGAATTGGACAATATAGCAGAAGGAAATAAAGCTTGGGTTGATTTAATAAGGAATTTTTATGAGCCTTTTGAGATAGTCTTAAAAAAAGCAGAAGAAACAATAGGAAAAATAGAATTACAAGATGAAATAAGCGATGAAATTTGTGAACTATGTGGCAAAAATATGGTTTATAAGATGGGACGGTTTGGAAAGTTTTTAGCTTGCCCAGGTTTTCCAGAATGCAAAAACACTAAGGCTATATTAGAAACCATAGGCATTAAATGTCCTAAATGCAAGGGAGATTTAATAGTACGGAAGACAAAAAAAGGAAGAAAGTTTTACGGTTGTAGTAATTATCCTAAATGCGATTTTGTAGCTTGGGATGAGCCCACAAAAGAAAAATGCCCTAATTGTGCTAGCATGCTATTAAAAAAGAAAGGTAAAAACCCAGTTTTCAAATGTATAAATGAAAATTGTGACTATGAAAGAAAATAAGATAATAAGTAGGTGTTTGAATTTTGAAATCTATAAAAGTTATCGGTGCGGGGCTAGCTGGCTGTGAAGCTGCTTGGCAAATAGCCAAAGCTGGTGTAAAAGTGGAATTATATGAAATGAGACCAAAAAAAATGACACCGGCTCACCATACAGGTTTTTTTGCTGAATTAGTATGCAGTAACTCTCTAAGGTCAAACAATCTAAGCAATGCCGTAGGCCTACTGAAAGAAGAAATGAGAATGCTAGACTCATTGATTGTTAAATCTGCAGATAATAATGCTTTGCCCGCTGGCGGAGCACTTGCCGTTGATAGAAATAAATTCTCAAAAGAGATAACAGAAAAAATAAAAACAAACCCTATGATAAGGACTATAAATAAAGAAATAATTGATATACCAAAGGATGAATGTGTTATTATCGCTACGGGGCCATTAACATCTGATGACTTATCTTCCAGTATAAAAAAATATTTAGGTCAAGAATATTTATATTTTTATGATGCAGCATCGCCTATTGTGGCATATGATTCAATAGATATGAATATTGCCTTTAAAGCATCGAGATATGGAAAGGGAAGCGATGATTACATTAATTGCCCTTTTAATAAAGAACAATATGAAGCTTTCTATAATGAACTAATAAAAGCCGAAAGGGTAGCTTTGAAGAGCTTCGAAAAAGAAATTGTTTTTGAAGGTTGTATACCTATTGAAGTTATGGCCCTTAGGGGCATAAAGACTTTACTCTTTGGGCCCCTAAAGCCAAAAGGACTTATAAACCCTAAAGATGGCAAAGAACCATATGCTGTTGTTCAGCTAAGGCAGGACAATAAAGAAGCTACATTATTCAATATGGTTGGTTTTCAAACCAATATTAAATGGGATGAGCAAAAAAGAATATTTTCTTTAATACCGGCTTTGGAAAAAGCAGAATTTGTTAGATACGGGGTTATGCATAAAAACACTTTTATTAACTCGCCTAAAGTGTTAAAGCCGACCTTACAAACTGTTGAAAATAAAAACCTATTTTTTGCAGGACAAATAACAGGTGTAGAGGGCTATGTTGAGTCAACCTCATCAGGCTTAATTGCAGGTATAAATGCCTCACGCTTAATAAAAGGTCTAGAACCCCTTATATTTCCAGCGAACACAGCACATGGCGGTCTTTGTGCATATATTACTGATAAAACCATAAAAAATTTTCAGCCTATGAATGTTAATTATGGTTTGTTCCAACAGCTGCCTGGAAAATTCAAATCGAAGCAAGAGAAGAATGAGCACTATTCAAATTATGCATTAACAGTATTAAAAGAGTTTATAAATATCATATAAGCTTTGTGATCCACTTGAATAAAAAAAACTATTATGTTAAGATTTTACTGAAACATTTAGACTATTGTGAATTTTAAAAATATTAATAAAGACGTAAATTGGAGGAGTTTTATGTTTTACGGCACAACCATAGTAGCAGTTACTAAAGACGGGAAAAGTGCCATTGCTGGAGATGGGCAAGTAACTCTGGGTAAGAATACCATTATAAAAACCACGGCTAGGAAAATCAGGAAAGTATATGGAGGCAAAGTGTTAATAGGTTTTGCCGGTTCTGTAGCTGATGCGTTTACACTATCGGAAAAGTTTGAAGAAAAATTAGAACAATATAGTGGAAATTTAAAAAGGGCAGCAGTAGAATTAGCAAAAGAATGGAGAAGAGATAAAATACTTAAAAATCTCGAGGCTATGCTTATTGCAGTTAATAATGAAGCTATGCTTTTAGTTTCCGGTAACGGTGAAGTTATTGAGCCAGATGAGGGAGTTGTGGCAGTTGGCTCAGGTGGCAACTATGCCATAGCCGCGGCTAAGGCACTTTATCATAATACAAAATTAAGCCCAAAAGAAATAGTTGAGGAATCTCTTAAGATTGCAGCTTCTATATGCGTTTATACCAATAACAATATTTTAGTTGAGGAATTATAGGAGGATATTATGGTTGAACTGACACCAAACCAAATAATAGATGAATTGAACAAATATATTATAGGTCAAGATGGTGCTAAAAAATCTGTTGCTGTTGCATTGAGAAACAGGTATAGAAGAAGTTTACTTCCTGAGGAAATAAAAAATGAGATAGTTCCTAAAAATATACTTATGGTTGGACCAACAGGTGTAGGTAAAACTGAAATTGCAAGAAGATTAGCTAAATTAGTAAATGCACCCTTTGTAAAAGTTGAGGCAACAAAGTTTACAGAAGTTGGATATGTAGGGAGGGATGTTGACTCCATAGTAAGAGATATAACAGAGATTTCCATTAGAATGGTAAAAACAAAAAAAATAGAGGATGTAAAGGATACAGCATATGATATGGCCTTAGATAGGATGGCAGAAATTCTTTTACCCCACCCAAGTAAAAAAGCTAGCAATAAGAACCCTTTTGAAGCTTTCTTTACTTACGAGGAAAAAGGGGATAAGGATACAGAAGAAAGAAAAAAGATAGATGACAGTATAAAATCTAATAGGTTTTTTATTAAGGAAAAAATAAAAAATGGGGAATTAAATGACGAAATAATAGAAATTGAAGTTGATGATAGTTCATATTCGACAATTGACATGTTGTCTGGTTTAGGTTTTGAACAGATGAATATAAATTTTCAGGATATGTTTGGCAATATATTTCCGAAAAAAACTAAAAAAAGAAAACTTACTGTTAATGAAGGGATTAAAATATTAACACAAATAGAAGCACAGAAATTAATTGATATGGACAATATAATAGAAGAGTCTATAGCAAAAGCCGAAGAGAGAGGAATTGTTTTTATAGATGAGATTGATAAAATTGCCGGAAGAGGGCACTCTGGTGGACCTGACGTTTCAAGAGAAGGCGTACAAAGAGACATATTACCTATCGTAGAGGGAAGCACTGTTATGACAAAATATGGGCCCGTTAAAACAGATCATATGCTTTTTATAGCCGCTGGAGCATTTCATATATCAAAAGTAGCTGATTTAATTCCTGAATTGCAGGGGAGATTCCCCATAAGAATTGAATTAAGTAGTCTCTCAAAGGATAATTTTGTAGAAATACTGACAAAACCTAAAAATGCTATTACTAAACAATATAAGGCATTATTATCAACGGAAGGTATAGATATTATTTTTGAAGATAGTGCTATTTCCGAAATAGCTGAAATAGCTACTTTTATGAACGAAGAATCCGAAGACATTGGTGCTAGAAGATTATACACGGTTATGGAAAAGCTTTTTGAAGAACTATCATTTAACGCAGGAGAAACATTAAAAGGTAAATTTATTATTGATAAAGACTACGTAAATAAAATGTTAGCTAATAGCATTAAAGATAAAGATATAAACAAATATATTATTTGATTAAGGAGGGTATACATGGGTTTAACATTGTTGGAAAGAGTTAGAAAAGTAAATAAAGTATTACAAAAATCCGGTTATCAACCTGTTCCCTTTAACGAATTATGTAGTATTATCAGTAAAGTATTAAATGCAAATGTATACATCGTAAGTAAAAAAGGGAAAGTGATAGCTTACGGACTATGTAGGCCAATGGAATGTGATGTTATAAAAAATGGAGTTATAATAAACAAAAGATTTCCTAAGAACTATAATGAATCAATTCTTTCAATAAAAGAGACACAAGCTAATATAGAAAAGAAAGACAAGTATTGTGTAGTAGATAATGATATAATATGTGAAATGGATTACAAGTACTCAACTATCGTACCCATATATGGAAGTGGGGAAAGGCTCGGAACTATGATGATAGGAAAATTTGATGAAGGATTTATTGAAGAGGATTTGGTATTGCTCGAGTACTGCGCTACTGTTGTCGGCATGGAAATATTAAGGGCAAGGCACGAAGAAATCGAAGAAGAAGCACGTAAAAAGGCGGTAGTGCAAATGGCTATAGGAACCTTATCATACTCAGAGTTAGAAGCAATAGAACATATTTTAAAAGAACTAGACGGCAGCGAAGGTCTTCTTGTTGCAAGTAAAGTTGCAGATAAAGCCGGTATTACCAGATCTGTAATAGTCAATGCTTTAAGAAAATTTGAAAGTGCAGGCGTAGTTGAATCAAGATCATTAGGAATGAAAGGTACACATATAAAGATACTAAATGATAAATTATTAGAAGAGTTAAAAAAATTGAGTTAAAACTCAAAACTTATTTATTGAAAAAAGCTGATAAAAAAGTAAAAGGTGCAATAACTTTTTACTTTTTTAATTTATAAAAAGTAATACATATTTGCATTTTGGATTATATTATAAAATTAATATGATAAATGCGGAAAAATAGGCAAATAAGCTTAAATATAGTATAATTAAGAGGATATACGTATTGTGTGTCGAATAATATATTTTTAAAGAAAATTATAAAAGGTGTTGATAAAATATGTCTTTTAAACTTAGTAATTCAATACATTTAATGGAAAGGTCCTTGGATTGTTTATGGCTTAAAAATGAGCTTTTATCAAAAAATATTGCAAATGTAAACACACCGGGTTACAAAAGATATGATATCAAATTTGACGAGTATTTAAATAAAGAGAAGACCAAGCTCATTATAAATACTCAAGCGAGTAATAAAAAATTCATAGCTATTGGAAATGAAAAAAAAGAAACCCTTGCTCCTTTGCTTATTAAAGATAACAGTACATCTATGAGAAGAGATGGTAATAACGTGGATATTAACATAGAAAATGCAGAGCTAGCTAAAAACACCATAAGTTACAATGTAATGGTAAACCAGATTACAAAGGAGCTAAGCATTATCAAGCAAGCTATTAATGAAGGGAGAAGGTAATTATGAGTTATTTTGACTCCATAAATACAAGTGCATCTGCATTAACTGCCGAAACCTTGAGAATGGATATAATCTCAAAGAATATTGCAAATGCAAACACAACGAGAACTGCTAATGGTACGCCTTACAGGAGACAAGTAGTGGTTTTTCAGGAAAATAAAATGACGCCCTTTAGTAGTTTTCTTACAAATGAAATAAGCAAATACAATAAAGGTGGGGTAAAAGTTACTGCCGTTATTGAGGACAAGTCTGAATTTAAAATGCTATATAATCCAGGACATCCTGATGCAAATGAAGATGGCTATGTAAAAATGCCAAATGTGGATATAATGACGGAAATGGTCAATATGATTTCGGCAACAAGGGCCTATGAAGCAAATATTACATCTATTAACTCGACTAAAAACATGATAATGAAAGCCTTGGACATTGGAAGGATATAGTAGGGGGGGAGAATATTGAGATTAGAATTTTTTGATAACAATAATACTATCAATATTGCAAACAAGCCCATATATAAAGAACATGAAGCTAAAAAAATATCTTTTAGTGATATACTAAGTAAAAATATAAATGAAGTTAATCAATTTCTGATTGAATCACAGGATTTAAACGAAAAACTGGCTTTAGGCCAAATAGAAAATGTGCACCAAGTAGTACTAGCAGCACAAAAAGCTGAATTAGCCATGCAATTTACCATGCAAATAAGAAATAAAATTTTAGATGCTTATAATGAGATTATGCGTATGACTGTTTAATATATGGGGTGTTTAAATGGTGGAACTTTTCAATAGATTTAAAAATAGTATAAAAGAATTATGGAAAGGTTTAGAGAAAAACCAAAAAATAACAATTACCATTATCTCTACAATATCCATATTGCTTATTATTGCCATCGGCTTATTTTCGGCTGTGCAAAGATATGAAATACTATACCCAAATCTAGATGCAAAAGATGCAGGATTAATACGAGATAAATTAAAAGAATTTAATATACCCGTAAAAGTAGATGGAACTACAATAAAAGTTCCTAAAGACAAGATTGATGAATCCAGGATAATGTTGGCTATGGAAGGGCTACCTGCCAACGACTTTGTTTTCCCGGAAATGCTAAAGTCTTCATTTAATGAAACATCGGAAGACAAAAGGCAAAAATGGTTATTATATACGCAAAGTAGCATTGCAAATGGTATAAAGTCCCTGGAAGGTGTTGAATGGGCTCAAGTAAATTTATTTGTACCGGAGGATAATGTATTCGTTTTAGAATCAAATAAAGTTGATTCCAGTGCAAGCATTATTATTAAAATGAAGCCAGCTTATCAGCCTTTAGATCCTAATCAAGTAAATGGGATTGTACAACATGTCTCCAAAAGCGTTAAAGGTCTTGAAAGAGATAATATTTCAATAATCGATGATACGGGAAGGTCACTAAAGCCCGATGAAGGTCTTGCATTTAATGCGCAAATAGGCAGACAACATGAGATACAAGAATCAGTTAGACTTGGAATACAAAATAGTGTTAAAAAGCTATTAGAACCGGTTTTTGGTTTTAACAATGTTAATGTTATGGCTACAGTAAAGTTAGATTTTGACAGTGAAGTAACAAATGAAAGAGTATTTCTTCCAACGGATGATGAAGAGAATACGGGTGTTATAAGAAGCAGTGAAAAATATGAAAAAACTTGGGAAAGCGAAGACGAAGGGGGTATCCCCGGAACGGATAGCAATATTGAAGATATACCCGCCTATCCCGAATTGGATGGCTCTAAATCGGAATACAAGGAAGAAAGAGAGATATTTAATTACGAAATAAGCGAGACTGAGACCCAGTTAATAAAGGAACAAGGTCATATTGAAGATTTTTCTTTATCAGTGCTAATAGATTCTACCTATAAAATGAAAAAAGTGGCAGAAAGAATAAACAGGCAAAAAGAAAAGGATCCGGAATGGGATACCCAATATAAAAATAAAAGCTATACATATATTTTAAATGATATTAAAGAGAACGGCAAATATAATATCACTGAAATGGAAATAGACCAAGCTAAGGAATTAGTTGCTACTGCAATTAAAGGTTTGATAAAAGGTGGAGCTAATATAGAAGATAGAATTATCGTTAAGGCCATGGATTATGATACATCCTTACAAGAACAAATAGAAATGGCTAGAGAACAAGAGGCTATAGATAATAGAAACAAACTGTTTAAAACAGCGGGCTTAGCCTTGGCTGCCTTGTTAATATTAGCTATACCAGGTCTTATGCTACTAAGAAATAGAAAAAGTGTCTTAGAAGGCTCTCAAGCTGAAGTAGCCATTAGTATGATGGAAGAGCTGTCGGATGTTGAAGATATTGATTTAGATGACAAAAATGAAATAAAGAAAAAGATTGAAAACTTTGTAACACAAAAACCGGAACAAGTGGCCCAATTATTAAAAACATGGCTTAGTGAGGAATAGAGGTGAGCAAATGAATAGATTTGGCAGAGGTCAAATAACGGGCTTACAAAAAGCTGCGATTTTACTAATTGCTATTGGACCGGATAAGTCAGCTTTGGTTTTTAAACACCTAAAAGAAGAAGATATAGAGCAGTTGACCTTGGAAATAGCAAATATGAGGACTGTAACACCTGAAGAAAAAGAAGAGGTATTAGATGAATTTTATCAGATTTGTCTTGCACAAGAATATATCTCCGAGGGCGGCATAGCTTATGCAAAAGAAATTTTGGAAAGAGCTCTAGGTAATCAACAAGCTCTTGATGTGATAAATAGGCTTACGGCATCACTACAAGTAAGGCCGTTTGACTTTGTTAGAAAAGCAGATCCTGCTCAACTATTGAATTTTATACAAGGTGAACACCCACAGACAATTGCACTTATTTTATCATACTTAAGACCGCAGCAATCTTCAGTAATATTATCGTCATTACCACAAGATAAGCAAGCGGACGTTGCAAGAAGAATAGCGCTAATGGATAGAACTTCACCCGAAATAATAAAGGAAATAGAAAAGGTTTTGGAAAGAAAGCTTTCTTCTATGATAAGCCAAGATTATACACTTGCCGGTGGGATTGAAGCCGTTGTGGATATATTGAATTCCGTTGATAGGGGTACGGAAAAAAATATTATGGAAACCTTAGAGTTGCAAGATATTGATTTAGCTGAAGAAATAAAGAAGAAGATGTTTGTATTTGAAGATATCGTCACCTTAGATAATCGATCAATACAAAGAGTAGTTAGAGAAGTTGAAAACAATGATTGGGCTCTTGCCCTTAAAAGTTCAAGTGAAGAAGTATCTAAAACTATTTTTACCAATATGTCAAAACGTCTAGCTGAAATGATAAAAGAAGATATGGAATATATGGGCCCTGTTAGGTTAAGAGATGTTGAAGAGGCTCAACAAAAAGTAGTAAATATTATTAGGAAATTGGAAGATTCAGGTGAAATCGTTATTTCAAGAGGCGGAGGCGATGAAATAATTGTTTAAGATATATAAGGCGGAGAAAGTTAATTTAGGTGAACCTAAACCTATTAAACATGCAAATATTAAATTAATTAGCAGTATGGGTGATAAAAGAGAACTTAAAAAAGAAGATAAAAGCAGAAATGAGATGGCAGATGATATTATTGAGCAAGCAAAATTGCTATACGCCGATATTATTAATGAAGCAAATAACGAAGCTATAAAGTTAATAGAAGTTGCAAATAAGGATATAGAAAAAAAGAAAAAAGAAGAGTTTAATAGGGCGTATAAAGAAGGATTGGAAAGTGGATATAAAGATGGCAAAGAAAAAGCCAATTCAATTATAGAACAAGCTATAACAATTAAAGATTTTTTGGAAAAAAGAAAGGAAGAAATCTTTAAAGAATCCGAAAAAGAAATAATTCACTTAGTAATAGATAGTGTGAAGAAACTAGTAGGACAAGAACTTTCGCTAAATAATGAAATAATAATTTCTTTAATAAAAAAGTCACTAGAAAAATCCACATATAAAAATAGCATTTCAATTAGGGTAAGTACCGAGGATTATATTTATGTTTTAAATAATAAAGACTTGATCAAATCTTTGGTAGAAGGTGTTTCAGATATAGATATCATAGAAGATAAATTTCTAAAAAAGGGAGATTGCATACTAGACACACCGGGCGGACAAATAAATACGAGTATACAGTTGCAAATAAAAGAGCTGGAGGCTGCATTTATATACGCATTAGGAAATGAGTGATTTATTTGGAAAAATTAAATTTTGATAGATACAAAAATATACTTAGCAAAAAGAACTTTATTCAATATAGCGGTAAAGTTTCTCGAATAATTGGATTAACAGTTGAATCTATGGGACCTGCCGTTAACTTAAATGAATTATGTGAAATATATAGCATAAAAGATGATAGGCCTATACTTGCAGAAGTAATAGGCTTTAAAGATAATATTGTTAGTTTAATGCCCCTTGGTTCTTTAGAAGGGATAGGACCAGGTAGTTATGTTATTGCAACTGGAAAAAGGATGCATGTTCCTGTCGGTTGGAATTTAATAGGGAGAATACTAGATGGTTTAGGCAGACCTATGGACAAGGGCAATCAAATAGAAGGAGAGGAATTATACCCAATATATAATGAGCCCCCAGATCCTTTAAAGAGAAGAGTAATTAAGACATCCTTATCTCTGGGAATCAGAGCCATTGATGGGCTACTCACAATTGGTCGAGGACAAAGAATTGGTATTTTCTCAGGAAGCGGAGTAGGTAAAAGCACTTTAATGGGAATGATAGCAAGAAATACCGATGCCCATGTAAATGTAATAGGGCTTATAGGCGAAAGAGGGCGGGAAGTTAGGGAGTTTATAGAAAATGATTTAAAAGAAGAAGGTTTAAGTAGATCTGTTCTTATAGTGGCAACATCAGACCAGCCGGCTTTAATTAGGCTAAAAGCAGCCTATGTAGCAACCTCTATTGCAGAATATTTTAGGGATAAGGGTAAGGATGTGCTATTTATGATGGATTCTCTTACGAGATTTGCCATGGCCCAAAGAGAAGTGGGGCTTTCCATTGGAGAACCTCCTGTTTCGCGAGGTTATACACCTTCAGTTTTTTCTGTTTTACCAAAATTATTAGAAAGAACAGGTGCTTCAAGTGAAGGTTCCATAACTGCAGTCTATACTGTTTTGGTAGACGGAGATGATATGAATGAGCCTATTACAGATTCTGTAAGAGGAATATTAGATGGCCATATAGTATTAAGTAGAAACTTAGCAAATAAAAATCATTATCCAGCTATAGATATATTATCAAGTATTAGCAGATTAATGCCGAATATTATAACAGAGGACCATAAAAAAATTGCCAATACTATAAAGACAATTTTATCCGCCTATAAAGATGCGGAGGATTTAATAAATATAGGTGCTTATCAAAAAGGGAGCAACCATGAGATTGATATTGCCATTGACAAAATTGAACAAATAAATGATTTTCTAAAGCAAGGTACATATGAAACAGTTAGTTTTCCAGAAACAATAGAAAAAATGGGGAAAATTATTGAATAAGGTGATTTAATGACAATATATAAATATAGATTTGATAGAATTTTATCCTATAGAGAAAGCATGGAAAAAGAGAAAAGAAACCAACTAAATACTTCCATGAGGAAATATATTGAAGAAAAAAATATACTTGTAAACATGAACAAAGACTTGGAAAGTTCTTATGAAAATGTTAAAGAAAGCATTGAAAAAGGAATAAAAGCAGAAGACTTAGTAAAAATTGCAGAAAGCCAAAACTACTATAGAGAGGGTATTAAAAGTAAAACCATTGATGTAAAAAAAGCTGATAAAAATGTAAAAGAAAAACGTATTGAACTTATTAGTGCGATGCAGGACAAAAAGATTTTAGAAAGACTAAAAGAGATAGATTTTGCAAATTACAAATACGAAGAAGAAAGAAAAGCAGAAAAAGAACTAGATGAAATAATAGGTTTTAAATATAATTCCAAGTAGTGGAGGGAACTTTATGCAGCAAAAGAAGGAACATAAACTTAATAAACCAGCAGGGCGAAGAAAGAAAGAAGGAAAAAATGAGAAGAACGGGTCTTGGCTGCAAAATCTTTTTTTAATATTTATTATTTTAATATTAACTAGCGCTATATTAATGGCCAGTATTTTCTTTTTTAATATTGGAGGCGGAAAACCCATTATTGCAAAGGCAATTTCTAAAGTTCCACTAATAGGAAACATAGTAAAGCCTATTATAGAAAATAAGACCCCAGAAGAGATAGAGGAAGAAGAATTACAGTTAAAAAGAGATGAAATTGCACTTCAAAATAAAGTCTTAGAGGAAAAAGAAAAGGAATTGCAAGCAAGGGAAAAAGATATAACCAAACAAGAAGAGTGGTTAAAAGAAAAAGAAAAAGATATTAATGAAAAATATGAACAGCTAAATGAAAGATTAAACAGTATATATGAACAAGTAGAGTATTTTGAAAAGATGAATCCGGCAAATGCAAGCCAAATATTATCCAATATGGATAGCAAGGGGACGGTTACACAAATACTTAGGAATATGGATAAAAGTAAAAGCAGCAAAATATTATCGCTTATGGATCCTTTACAGGCGGCTCAAATTTTAGAAGATATAAGAGAGTCGGATAGGTTGGATATTTTAAGTGATCAATAATAAAGGCTAAAGATTTAAAAGGAGGTGAGAAGGTGGATTTTATAGAAGTGATGAACCTAAAGCTTGAAAGCCCAAGGGCCTTTGCTGGCAACAAAGTTAATAATTCTAGGAGTGAAAATGGGGCAAGCTTTAACAATGCCCTGAATTCAATTTTAAAAATCAAAAAAGAAAAAAACTTAAGTCTTAGAGAAAAAAATACAGATACTACAGAAAAAAAGCAAGTAGATTTTGATTATAATTCCAGGTTTGACAAAATTAATTATAATGCTAAGAAAGAAATAAAAAAGACAGAGGAGGCCAAAGAAAAGGAAGTACTTAGGGGAGGGGATAAAGATATAAAGAAATCTGATAGAAAAGATGAACTATTAGATATAGAAGAATTAGAAGATATATATGGCTTCCTACAAAATGAACAGACTGTTTTCGGACATGATGTATTGCAGCAATTAATTGAATTACAAGATGCATCCATAAATAAGGTCTTTGAAGGCGGGGATTTGTTTAATACAAATGCAGATGAAAGTGTATTCTTAAGCAATGGTGAAAGCACCGATGGTATTGAAGGATTAATGGAGTATATCAGCCGAATAAGAGAAGCGGCTAAAGAAAATAATGTTCCAATACAATTTAATAAAATATCGGAGACAAAAGATATAGAAGAACTAAAAGAAAAATTAAAAAAAATTTTTGAAAACAAATCATTGATTTTAGAAAAAAACACAAACTTGGATAATAAGTCAGATGACCTGATAAATAAATTAAAATATCCAAACGCAGAAGAAAAATATAAAAGCACAGAAGACTTACAGAAGGATGAAATCAGGAGCAATGCCAATGAAAAATCAGAGCCATTCCCTGGAGAAAGCTATAAGAAATTTGATACCATAGGAGAAAACACAAATAAAGCTTTAAATACAAAAGAAATTGAAGAGAATTTTTTAATAAGCAATATAGAACAAGATACTGTAACAGAGATAAAAAATCAAAAGGTTTATATTAGTAAAAAGCCGGAAAATGTAGAAAAGAACTTAATAATGGATCAAATAATTAAAAAAATTAAATTCATTAGCACAGACAGATTTTCTCAATTAAAAATTCAATTAAAACCGGAGAATTTAGGTAAACTGATATTGAAGATAGCATTGGAAAAAGGAGAGATTACAGCAAAATTTATAGCAGAAAACAATCATATAAAGGAAATAATTGAATCGAATTTTTTAGAGCTGAAAGGTTCATTGCAGGAAAAAGGAATAAATGTTCAAAATTTAAGCGTATCTGTTGGTAATGAACATAGGCCCTATAATGAAAGGAATAAAGAAAAAAGGAACCTAAGTAAAGGCTTAAATATTAAAAAGCTAGATATGGATGAAGTTGACATTGGAATAGAAAGCAACAACCCATATTTCATAAGGGAAGGGACTATAGATATTAAAGCGTAGGAGGTGAAACTTTGGCTATAGAAAGTATAAATTCTGCTGGAACATATATAGCAAAAACAAACACAACTAAAGAATTCAAGAATACATTGGACAAGGATGCATTTTTGAATCTACTGGTAACACAGCTTAGATATCAAAATCCATTACAACCTATGGAAGACAAGGAATTTATAGCACAAATGGCGCAGTTTAGCAGCCTTGAACAAGCACAAAACACAACACAGATAACAAAAATGAACTCGGCATATAATATGGTAAATAAAATGATATCCGCAACAATCAAGGATGAGTCAGGGGACACAATGGATATTGTAGGAATAGTAGAAAAGGTTAGGGTAGACGGCAATAATATATACCTATCTGTTAAAGGAAAAGATGTGCCATATGAAGATGTAAAAGAAGTAACAGACTTGATTTCTCCTATAGAGCAGACAGAGATATTAAATCAAAGCCTAAGACTTAATATCGGATATTCTATGCTAGGTAAATTTATTAAAGCTATACAAGGCGAAACGGAAATCGAGGGCATCGTTGAATCAATTAGAAGTAAAAATGGTAGTATTCAATTAAAAATTGGAGAAAAACATATAACATTAGATGAAATAATCGAAATAAAGTGATATATTGCTTAGAGGTGATATAATGAGTGACTTTAATATACAAATAAATAGGAATATTATTCCCGTTAGCAAAGGTAAAACTACTAGCAATATACAAGACAGGCATGATAGCAGTAAAGAAAAAAGCTTTGAGGCAGTATTGGGAAGAGTCATTGAAAAAGAGGAAAATATAAAGTTCTCTAAACATGCTCAGGAAAGGCTACTAAAAAGAAATATAAAATTTTCTTCACAGGATTTGACCAATATAAATACAGCAGTTAAAAAAGCAGCAGAAAAAGGTATAAAAGACACACTAATAATTATGGGAAATACAGCCCTCATTGCTAATGTGAAAAATCATGTGATAGTCACAGCTACTACTGAAGAATCCTTAAGGGATAATGTTTTTACAAATATTGATGGAGCTATAATAATTTAAGCCGGACCTTTTATAGGAGGCTTACCCTTCTGAATGACTGATGAAGGGATAGATAGCAAATAAATGGAGGTCGATTTAATATGATGAGATCAATGTTTTCAGGGGTTTCAGGGCTTAGAGCCCACCAGTTGAAAATGGATGTTATAGGCAATAATATTGCCAATGTTAATACAGTAGGTTACAAAGGTGGAAGAGCTAACTTTCAGGAGGTATTCAGCCAGACCATTAAAGGTGCAGGTTCACCTCAGCTTGGTAGGGGCGGTACTAATCCACAACAAATAGGCCTTGGTATATCCTTATCCTCTATAGATACATTTCATGAAAGAGGGGCTGTACAAAGGACAGATAATAATACAGATATGGCTATAAATGGAGATGGATTTTTTATATTGTCCAATAGTGACGATTTTTTAAGTAGGGCTTATACAAGAGCTGGAAATTTTTCTTTAGACGAAGAAGGTAATTTAGTTGCCTCAAATGGCTATAGAGTTCTTGGATATATGGAAGATGAAGATAAAAACACAGGAGACAAGCCTGTACTTAAAGGCATTATGGAAGGAATACAAATTTCTAAATCTAAATCCTTTCCTGCTAAGGAGACAGATAAAGCTAGATTTGATGGTAATTTAAATAATAACTTGGCAATGATAGATGGAGGTAGTTCTCTTACTTATACACAAAAAGGTAATGAAGATTTTGCAACAATAGAATTTCCAGATGGAGTTGAATATAGAGAAACTACATCAACATTCTATGATAGTCTTGGTGGACAGCATAATATTAAATTTATCTTTGTAAGGGGCCTAGATACAGATGGTAAAGGCATGGCTAATGATGAAGATGATAAAAATAGCATTTGGGGTATAATGGTGCAAAACTTAGAGACAGGGACTTTTTTTAGCACAGAAGGTAGTATAGATATGGATAGTGAGACAGATTTGGAAAACCTTGTTACTCAAATAAAGTTTGGACCCGATGGTGAACTGATTACAAATGCTTCTGATTTTGCAGCAATGCTGGAACTCAATATTCCAGGTAAAAATGGTTCTTCTAATTTTGATGTCACTGTTGATTTATCTCAACTAACTGCCTTTAGCAATGAATCCAGTGCTTCTGTTTCAAGCAAAAATGGTTATAAACAAGGATATTTGGATACCTTTAGCATAGGTCCTACGGGGGAAATCTATGGCATATTTACAAATGGTCAAAGTAGAGTTATAGGGCAGATTGCATTAGCAGCGTTTAAAAATCCTGCTGGTTTGGAAAAAACATCTGAAAATATGTATCAAGTTACTCCAAACTCAGGAGACGCAATATATGGCCTACCGGGAAGCAGTGGTTTAGGAGCTTTAAATCCAGGAACCTTAGAAATGTCAAATGTAGATATTTCAAGAGAGTTTACCGAAATGATCAGTACCCAAAGAGGATTTCAGGCTAATTCCAGGATTATTACCACATCCGATGAAATGCTCCAAGAACTGGTCAATATGAAACGATAATTCCTAAAAGCCCCTGGGCTGTAGCCTGGGGGCTAAATAAAAAGGAAGTGATTAAATGATTAAGGTTACAAGGCTTAATAATAAAGAATACTATATTAATTTTGACTTAATAGAAACTATGGAAGAAACACCAGATACAGTAATTACCCTAAGGGATGGGAAAAAGTTTGTAGTTACTGAATCTATTGATGAGGTCATTAAAAGAATCATTGACTTTAAAAGAAAAGTGATTGATCACTCGGACCTAATAAAAATGAGAGATAATGCTTGAAAAGAGGTGACATAATTGGACATTGCATCAGTTGCCGGCTTGTTATTAGGAATTTTCTTTATTATGTTTTCCATTACTGCCAGTGGCAATATTATGGGCTATATTGATTTTCATTCTGTGTTAATTACATTTGGGGGAACTTTCGCAGCTACCACTTTTGCATTTCCAATAAGTGGATTAAAGGAAGGCATGATGGCATTAAGACATGTGTTTTTGTATAGGGAATTTAATGCAGAAAATGTGATAAAGACGATTATTGATTTGGCTAATGTGGCAAGAAAAGATGGGCTGTTAGCGTTAGAAGAAGCGGCTTTAGAGCTGAAGGATGAATTTTTACAAAAAGGTATTATGCTTATTGTTGATGGAACAGACCCAGAATTAGTACGAAATATACTTGAAACAGAGTTAGCCTTTATAGAAGAAAGACATAGTGGAAATCAAAATGTTTTTGATACTATGGGAACTTTAGGCCCAGGTTTTGGAATGATAGGTACTTTAATAGGTTTGATTAATATGCTGGCAAATTTAAAGGATCCTTCGTCTGTTGGGCCTAATATGGCTGTAGCTATAGTTACAACATTTTACGGTTCCATGATTGCTAACCTATTTTGTATTCCAGTAGTGAACAAACTCAAAATCAGGAGTTCACAAGAAATTTTAATGAAAGAAGTTACTTTAGAGGGCATGCTTTCTATTCAAGCCGGAGAAAATCCAAGGATTATCGAAGAAAAATTAAAAGCATTTTTATCTCCCAGACTGAGAAATAATTTAAAGAAAGGTATAGAAGATGAGGAAGAATAGGAAGAATATCTCGGGAAAAAAAGCGAAAAAGAATAGATAGGCTTAGTATTCATTAAAATTTTGGGAGGTTATACTATGAATAAAAAAATGCTTTTGATTTTAATTGCGGTCATACTTTTAATAGCAATTACATTAGCTATTGTCTTTGTTGTACTATCATTAAACACTACAAAACCTAAAGAAGAGACACTAAAAATTAATAAAAGCCATGTAATGTTTACTTTTGCTGATTCTTTTGTTACAAACATAAAAGAAAGTAAAAGGATATTAAAATCTGTAATTGAAGTAGAAGTAGCTGATAGAAAAACAGAAAATCTTTTAATAGCAAGAGAAGCAGAAATTAGAAATGAAATTTACCTTACTCTTAGATCTAAAAAGGAAGAAGATTTTGAAGGCGCAGAGGGCCAAACTAATCTTCAAAAAGAAATCATGGATATTATTAAAAGGATTCTTAAAACTGATAAAGTTTTAAATGTTTATTTTCTGGAATTTATTATATCATAAGGTAGGTGGATGCCTTGTCTGAAGTGCTTTCCCAAAGCGAAATTGATGCACTATTAAACGCGTTGAATACCGGAGAGCTAGATGTAAAAGGTATTAAAGACAAGAAAGAAGAAAAAAAAGTTAAAAATTATGATTTTAAAATACCTAATAAATTTGCTAAAGATCAATTAAGAACATTGCAAATGATTCATGAAAACTTTTCTCGTCTTTTGCAAACCTATTTATCTGGTTTTTTAAGAGCATTAGTTCAAATTGAAGTAGAATCCGTTGATCAACTTACATATTACGAATTTAGTAACTCTATGCCGAATCCATCTACACTGGGCATTGTTGATTTTTTACCCCTCAATGGCTCCATTTTAATTGAGATAAGTCCTAGCATAAGTTTTTCGATGATTGAAAGGGTTTTGGGCGGTGCTGGTGATGCCTATGAAAGAAATAGAGGCTTTACGGAAATAGAATTGACACTTATAGAAAAAGTATTTTATCAATTTCTGGAATACCTTAAGGATCCATGGAAAAATGTCATTGACATAAAACCAAAATTAGCAAAAATAGAAACGAATACGCAATTTGCACAAATAGTTTCACCTAACGAAACAATCGCACTTATTACACTGAGTTTAAATATAGGAAACATAGAAGGTACTATGCATATTTGCATACCTCATTTGGTAATTGAGCCAATTATATCCAAGTTAAGCACAAAATTTTGGTTTTCTGGTATTTCAAAAGATATTACTGAAGGTAGTATAAAACATATAGAAAAAAGAATTGAAACAACTACACTACCGATTTCTGTTGTTTTGGGCAATAGTAAATTGACAGTAAAAGATATTGTTAATCTTCAAACAGGTGATGTAGTGCTTTTGGATAAATCAATAAATGATGATATGCAAATATTAGTCGGTAACAAGCTTAAATTTTTTGGTATTCCGGGTGTAAGAAAAAATAAATTAGCAGTAAAAATTACAAAAGTTGAAAAGAGGGGAGATGAATTAGATGAGTGAAATGTTATCCCAAGAAGAAATTGATGCTTTGTTGAAAGGAGATAGTTCAGAAGAAACAGGAAAAGATGATGATGTTGTTTCCTATTTGACATCGGAAGAAATTGATGCTTTAGGTGAGATTGGTAATATAAGCATGGGTACATCTGCAACTACACTTTTTACACTACTTAATAATAAAGTTAGAATTACCACTCCAAGGGTAACAGTCTTGACTTGGGATGAATTAATTGTCCAATATCCACTACCTTATGTTGGTGTGGTAGTAAAATATACAGAAGGATTAACTGGCACAAACTTATTAGTACTAAAAGAAGAAGATGTAAAAGTAATAACTGATTTAATGATGGGTGGTACAGGAGAGGATACTCCTGAGGAAATTACGGATTTGCATTTATCTGCCATCAGTGAGGCAATGAATCAGATGGTAGGCTCCTCTTGTACTTCATTATCAACAATGTTTAATAAGAATATTAATATTTCACCTCCCAAGGCATATATAATTAAATTTGAAGATGGCTTACCAGCGGATATAGTTAATGAAGATGTGGTAGTAAAGATTGCTTTTGAAATGATAGTTGAAGGTTTTATTGATAGTGAAATAATGCAGCTTATCCCTTTGGAATTTGCTAAGGATATGGTAAGAACACTAACGCAAGGGGAAAAAACAGAAGAAAAAGTAGAAATTGATTTTAAAAAGCAGGGAAAAGAAGATATAAGTCGAATAAAAAAAGAGAACAGTATAAAAGTAGATTTTGGAAATGAAGATCTGCAAATTGATAGTAGTTTAAAAAAGAATGTGGCACCCGTTAATGTTCAACCCGTTCAATTTCAATCCTTTGATAGGCAGGATATAACGACTGATAGAGAAAACATTGATTTAATTATGGACGTGCCATTGGATATATCTGTTGAACTAGGTAGAACAAAAAAACTAATCAAAGAAATATTAGAGTTTGGGCCCGGTAGTGTTCTGGAGCTTGATAGGCTGGCAGGAGAACCCGTTGATATTATAGTAAATGGAAAATTTATTGCTAAGGGCGAAGTTGTTGTAATAGACGAAAGCTTTGGTGTCAGAATTACGGATATTGTTAGCCCAAATAAAAGAATTGTCAAAGGATAGTATCTAAAACTATATTCAAGGAGGATAAAAAATGGCAAACGGAATTCTTGTAGTTGATGATGCAGCATTTATGAGAATGATGATAAAAGATGTATTAACAAAGAATGGATTTAATATAGCGGGGGAAGCCGAAAACGGTGTAAAAGCAATAGAAGTTTTCAAGGAAACCAATCCGGATTTAGTAATAATGGATATTACAATGCCGGAGATGGATGGGATACAGGCAGTAAGGGAAATAAAAAAAATAGATGATGCCGCAAAAATAATAATGTGTTCCGCTATGGGCCAACAAGCCATGGTAATCGAGGCTATACAAGCGGGAGCGAAGGATTTTATTGTAAAGCCTTTTCAACCTGAAAGAGTTGTAGAGGCTGTAAAAAAGGTGTTGGGATAGTACATGGTTAGACATAGTTTGTGTAGCATAAATAATGTCAGCTTACATACAAATACAAACCTATTTATGAGCCTACTTAAGCTAATATATCTTGTAATTATTTTTTTGCTAATATTAGCTGTATCTCATTATTTTTCAAAGTTTATTGCGAGAAGAAACCTGGGGAAAAATAAAATAATAAAGCATATAGAAACCTTATCTTTAGGTTACGATAAAAATATTTATATAATTAAAGTAGGTGAAGAATATTTTTTAATATCTTCAACACAAAAAAATATATGTTTGTTGGACAAACTATCAGGAGATGAACTAAAAAACTTAGAATTAAATAAAAGTGACGAAGGCTACAAAAATCATTGGAAGGAACTAAAAGTAAAAAAAGCTAGTATTATAACGAGAATCTTAGATGGTTTTAGAGGTAGGAATATAAATGATTAAAAAATTAGTTTTACTTATGTTGTTAACCATAATACTTTTAATTACAATAACAAGTCCTGTAGTTGCGCAACCGACTTTTCCTTTACCAAATATTGATTTGAATATAAAAGCTGCAGAATCACCGGAAGAAGTGGCATTAAGTTTACAGGTATTGTTTATTCTAACCATTCTTTCCCTAGCACCGGCTATACTAATAATGCTTACCTCCTTTACAAGAATAATTATTGTACTAAGTTTTACAAGAAGTGCGGTAGGAATCCAACAAATGCCACCAAATCAGGCATTGATAGGCTTAGCATTATTTATGACTTTTTTTATTATGACACCTGTAATTTCAGAAGTAAATGAATTAGCAATACAGCCTTATATGAATCAAGAGATAGACCAGGCAGCAGCAATGGAAAAAGGCTTGGAACCAATAAGGCGTTTTATGTTTAAATACACAAGAGAAAAAGATTTGGCCTTATTTTTAAAGTTAGGGCAAATAGATAATGCCTTGGATTTCAGTGATATTCCAACAACCTCTTTGATTCCTGCGTTTATTATATCGGAAATGAAAACAGCTTTTGAGATGGGTTTCTTTCTATACATACCTTTTTTAATAATTGATATGGTTGTTGCAAGTACTTTAATGTCAATGGGTATGATGATGCTACCTCCTGTTATGATTTCCTTACCATTTAAAATATTATTATTTGTAATGGTAGATGGGTGGAATTTAATAATAAAATCAATATTGTTAGGCTTTAAATAAATGAGGTGATAAAGTGGACCAAAGCATTATAATAGATTTAGCACAAAGGGCTATTACCGTAGCTTTGATGGTAAGTGCACCCTTGCTTGGTTTATCCTTACTAGTAGGGTTAATGGTCAGTATTATACAGGCTACAACTCAGATTCAAGAGCCTACTTTATCCTTTATTCCCAAGATTATTACAATATTTCTGACCCTGCTGATTTTTGGACCTTGGATGGGTAATATAATAACTGAATTTACTATAGATTTGTATGAAAATATATATAGATATATAAGGTAAAGAGATGTATGATGTGACAAATATTTTTATCCATAGATTTTTAATATTTCTACTTGTGCTTGTTAGGATGGCCTCGATTTTTGTAATAAGCCCCATATTTTCGAGGCAAAACATGCCTTCCTATTTAAAAATTGGGCTGGCACTGTTTTGTACTTTTATTATTAGTCCAATGTTGGTGAATAGCAATATAGAATACTATAGTATTCTATACTTCCTGATATTGGTTTTTAAGGAACTTTTAATTGGTATTATTCTTGGATTTGTATCATATTTAGTTTTTTCTTCCCTTTTAGTTGCCGGTCAAATTATTGACGTGCAGGTAGGTTTTGGTATGGTAAATATAGTGGATCCGATTAATAATATCCAAGTTCCACTTTTCGGTAACTTCCTTTATTTACTGGCACTTAATATTTTATTAATTACAAATGGTCACCATATTTTCATATCATCATTGGTAGAAAGTTATGTATTTGTTCCTATAGATGGTTTAAAGATTACAGGCACTTTGATTAATAATATTATAAATGTGTTTACGGAATCCTTTATTATAGGTTTTAAAATTGGATTACCAATAATTGCAGCAGTTCTATTAGCAGAAGTTGCCCTGGGCATTTTGGCGAGAACTGTTCCTCAGATGAATGTTTTTATCGTCGGCCTGCCTCTTAGGATAATAGTTGGGCTTCTATCTTTGATTTTTATAATGCCGGGATTTGTAAACACCTTGGACTATGTTTTTGACAAATTATATGCATTTATAGGTATTGTACTTCGAAGTATGACTAAAGGATGATTGATTTGTTTGAAATAAATATAAATCTACAGCTCTTTTCAGAAGAAAAAACAGAAAGGGCTACACCAAAGCGAAGGAGAGAGGCTAGAGAAAAAGGGCAAGTTGCAAAAAGCAGAGAAATTATTTCAGCGGTATTATTATTATCTATGTTTTGGGCAATAAAGCTATTATCAAAGTATTTATATCAAAATTTTAGTATTGCTCTTAATAGATTTTTTACCTTTTATTACTATTTAGGGGATTTAGATAAAACAGGGGGCCTAAAGAGTGCTTTTTATTATTCAATTGAACTTTATATGAGATTGGTAATACCCTTATTGTTTGTTTCAGCCTTAGCATCTATATTGGCTAATTATTTACAAGTAGGTTTCTTATTCACACTAAAGCCACTTGCACCTAATTTTAACAAGCTGAATCCCATAGAAGGTTTTAAAAGGCTCTTTTCAAAAAATTCTATGGTAGAGTTAATAAAGGCCTTAGCTAAAATACTACTAATTGCTTATTTTATATTTGACTTTTTTAAAAAGAATTATCATTCCATACCAAAATTGTTGGATATGGATATAAATAACTCTATTTCTTTTATAGGTAATTCTATAATTTCCATAGGTTTTAGGGTTTCAATAATACTATTGATATTATCACTATTTGATTATGGTTTTCAAATTTGGGAATATGAAAAAAATTTAAAAATGACTAAACAAGAAATTAAAGAGGAATACAAACAAACAGAAGGAAGCCCGCAAGTAAAATCAAAAATAAAAGAAAAACAAAGACAACTGGCACTAAGAAGGATGATGGCTGAAGTGCCAAAAGCAGATGTAATAATTACAAACCCAACACATTTAGCAATTGCTATAAAATATGATCTTACAATAGCTGAAGCTCCATTTGTGCTAGCAAAGGGCAAAGATTTAATAGCGCACAGGATTAGAGAAACAGCAAATAAAAATACAATACCTATAGTTGAAGACAAGAGCTTGGCTCAAATTTTGTTTAATAGTGTTGATATTGGCCAGCAAATACCCGAAGAATTGTATCAAGCTGTTGCGGAAGTACTGGCTTATGTCTATAGCTTAAAAGACAGATAGGATGGGAAACATGTTTAAATTTGGTGATATTGTAGTATCCATAGCTGTTATTGGAATAGTATTACTTATTGTTATACCAATTCCTGTTTTTTTAATGGATATACTTTTAACGTTTAATATCTCCTTATCCTTAGTAATATTGTTAATTTCTATGTATACTAAAGAAGCTTTGCAGTTTTCAATATTTCCATCATTGCTTCTGGTAACAACTTTATTTCGACTTTGCCTTAATATTTCTTCAACAAAATTGATATTAGGCCAAGCTAACGCAGGTAAAGTAATAGAATCCTTTGGACATTTTGTTATTGGTAATAATCCTATAGTTGGGGTAATTATTTTTCTTATTATAGTTATAATACAATTTATGGTAATAACTAAAGGTGCCGAGCGAGTTGCTGAAGTATCAGCTAGATTTACCCTTGATGCAATGCCAGGCAAACAAATGGCCATAGATGCCGACTTAAATTCCGGCTTAATCAGTGAAGGAGAAGCAAGAGAGCGTAGAGTAAAGATACAGAGAGAAGCAGATTTCTATGGCGCAATGGATGGAGCAAGTAAGTTTGTTAAAGGGGATGCTATAGCGGGTATTATTATCACAATAATAAATATTACTGCAGGTTTTGCAATTGGTATATTACAAAGGGGCATGGATTTTTCTGGAGCAGCTTCGGTTTATACTAACCTTACAGTAGGAGATGGCTTGGTAAGTCAGATACCGGCTTTATTAATTTCCACTGCTACAGGTATAATTGTTACAAGGGCTGCTTCCGATTCTAATCTAGGTGACGATATATTGACACAGCTATTGGGACAGCCAAAATCCCTTTATATAGTTTCTGGAGTGGTATTCTTATTAGCTTTTACCGGATTACCTGCGATACCTAATATAATTTTATCGGCTCTGATGGCATTTATGGCCTATACATTACAAAAAGAGCTTAAGGAAGCAGAATTAAAACAAGAAATTGCTGATCAAGATATTGAAGTGGACGAGATACGAAAACCCGAGAATGTAATGTCTTTATTACAAGTTGATCCAATTGAATTAGAATTTGGTTATGGAATTATTCCATTGGCTGATTCAAACCAGGGCGGCGATTTACTTGATAGGGTCGTTATGATAAGAAGACAGTGTGCTTTAGATTTGGGAATTGTAGTTCCCATAATACGTCTAAGGGATAATATTCAATTAAAACCAAACGAATATATAATCAAAATAAAAGCTATAGAAGTTGCAAATGGTGAAATTATGTTTGATAATTTTTTAGCAATGAATCCGGGTACTGCAGAAGGTGAACTGGAGGGCATAGCAACTACCGAGCCGGCTTTTGGGCTACCGGCTGTTTGGATTGGAGAAAATCAGAAGGAAAAAGCAGAAATGATGGGTTATACAGTTGTTGATTCACCTTCTATTATTGCTACGCATTTAACAGAAATCATAAAAAAACATTCAGCAGAACTATTAGGCAGACAAGATGTGCAAAAACTTTTGGATAACATTAAAGAAACATATCCTGCTTTAGTAGATGAAGTAGTTCCTAAAGCTCTATCCTTAGGTGAGGTGCATAAGGTTTTATCAAATTTACTAAGAGAAGATATATCTATAAGGGATATGGTAACAATACTTGAAACACTAGCTGATTATGCTACAATGACAAAAGATACGGATATGCTAACAGAGTATGTGAGACAATCTATGTCTCGTGCGATTACTAAACGCTTTATTAGTGGAAAAAAGTCTAAAGTAATTACCCTAGACCAAAGGGTGGAGCAAACAATAATTGATTCTATTCAACAAACAGATTATGGCACTTACTTGTCAGTAGCTCCAGATATAACAGACCGTATAGCGGCTAGCTTAATGAAAGAAGTACAAAATGTAATGTCTTTAGGTGAACAACCTCTTATTTTGACTTCACCTATGGTTAGATTATACTTTAAACGAATTGCGGAAGGTGTAATACCCGGATTAACGGTATTATCGTATAATGAGATTGATCCTGCAATAGAAGTTCAATCTGTCGGGATGGTGAGTATTTGATGAAAGTAAAAAGATATATGGGTGGAACAATACAAGAAGCCATGCAAAAAGTTAAAATGGATCTTGGTAGAGATGCTATAATTCTAAGTACGAGAAAAGTTAGGAAAAAAGGTTTTATGGGTTTTTTTACAAGACCCCTGATTGAGGTTGTAGCAACTATTGATGATTATGTTAAAGTTACGGACAAGACTTATAAAAAACCAGAGACCATAATCAAAACAAATACACAGGAGTATAATCAGCCTAATACTATGATAAAAAATATGGAATCTGAATTTAGTGAATTAAAAAGCATGATTAATAAAGTTTATAGCACTATTCAAAATGATGATGATAAGTTTTCCGAATTAGTAAAAAACTATTTAAATAAATTACGAGAAAATGAAGTAGTGGATGAGATTATCTATGAAATAAAAGAAAGAATCAGTGCTGACTTAACATTGCAAATACAAGAAGACGAAAACATTGTTAGAAACTTCATATATAATATTTTACTAGAGTTTTTCCCTAAGGGGCAAGGGGATTTTGAAAACAATAAAAAGGTAAGGATATTTGTTGGACCTACTGGCGTTGGTAAAACCACTACCTTAGCGAAATTAGCCGCCACTTATTCATTGACGGAGAAGAAAAAAGTTGGTTTTATCACATCAGATACATACAGAATAGCAGCAGTAGAGCAACTTAGGACTTATAGTGAAATAATCAATGTACCTTTAACTGTAATATATTCACCACTTGAGTTTATTGATGCAGTTAAAGATTACAAAGAAAAAGATATTGTTATGGTTGATACTGCAGGTAGAAGCCATAAAGATAGATACCAACTAATGGAGTTAAAGCCGCTTTTAAACGAAGACATTGATAGTCAAGTTTACTTGGTGATCAGCGCAACAACAAAAATGAAAGATTGCATGGAAATAATAGAAAGTTATAGCTTTTTAAAGGACTATAAATTACTCTTTACAAAACTTGACGAGACATCATCTTATGGAATAATACTAAATACTACATATTTAACAAAAAAACATTTGTCTTATGTCACTATAGGTCAGAATGTTCCTGAAGATATTGAAGTAGCTGATATTAATAAAATAATAAATTCATTGTTAGGTGATAGGGCTTATGAAAGATCAAGCTGAAAAATTACGAGAAATATTTGATAATTTAGATTATAATAGTATAAAACAGGGACGCTACGAAAATAACAAAAGAAAATCAGCAAGGGTAATCACCATTACCAGTGGTAAAGGTGGCGTAGGAAAAACGAACTTGGCGATTAATCTAGGTATCAAATTGTCTCAACTCGGATTGAAAATAATAATAATTGACGCTGATTTAGGCTTATCAAATATTGATATTGTGCTCGGAAAGTCCCCAAAATATAGTATTTCAGATGTAATAAATTACAGAAGGGGGATATTGGAGATTATTGAAGAAGGACCAGAAGGCATTGAATTTATTTCAGGTGGTTCAGGCATACAAGATTTGATAAAAATAAACAAAAACCAGCTAGCCAACCTTCTATTGGAACTTGGGAAATTAGATGAACAGGCGGATATAGTTTTTATAGACACTGGTGCGGGACTTTCAAATAATGTTTTAAGTTTTATATATGCCGCTAAGGAAATAATACTAGTCACTACACCTGAGCCAACTGCAATTACTGATGCTTATGCACTTATTAAAGTTATTGCACAAAAAGATATTACAAAGGAAATAAAATTGCTAGTGAATAGAGCAGAAAGTGTAGAAGAAGCGGAAAATTTGCTCAATAAGCTTATAAAAGCATCAAAAAAGTTTTTGGGAATTAAGGTAAACAAGTTAGGTTTTATACTAAATGATAAAAATGTTTCACTAGCCGTTAAAAGACAACAACCTTTTATTCTAATGAATGAGAAAAGCTTGGCATCAAAAAATATTTCAGATATTGCCGAAAACCTTTTAAATAATTTTTATAAGGAGCAGGGAAGTCAATTTGGTATAAAATTATTTGTTAACAAATTAAAAAGGTTTTTTGATTAATTCTTAATTCCAATGGGAGGTATCATATTGGATTTAAATAAATATTTTAAAATAGGAGATAGGATTCAGATTGTTCCCAAAAACAGAGAAAAAAAACACGAGTATATAAGTCAAATAGCTGGCATTTATGATGGCTATATGGATGTGCTAAATCCTATATATAAAAGTAGTTTAGTTTACTTTAGAAATGATGAATTGTTAAGTGTTGTTATACCGAAAAAAGAAGCAGTTTATGAGTTTAAATCTAAGGTAACCGAGAGAAGTTTCGGGAAGGTGTCTCTTTTAAGGCTGAAAATTCTTTCCGAGCTTAATAGGGTGCAAAGACGTGATTATTATAGGCTGAAAATTACAAGAACAATAGAATTAAAAAAGATAAATACAAACAAAAAAGAAGAAGAAAACAATGGTTACTATGAAGGTATTTTGGCTGATATTAGCGGTGGTGGTGTTCTTTTCTTTTCAAAGCTTGAATTAAACCTAAATGACTTAATAAAACTAAAAATATCATTAGATGAAAATAAAACCTTTGAGCTTAATGGTATTATAAAAAGAAAAGAATTTAATATTGAAAAATCATTCTTATATGAATATGGTGCCGAATTTAAAAATATGAAAAGAATCGATAGAGATATTTTAATAAAATTTATATATGATGAACAAAGGAAATTGCTTAAAAGAGGACTGATCTAAATGAAACAGATGATTTTAAATAAAAAAATTAAAGTCCTAGTCGTAGATGATTCGGCGCTTACAAGAAAAATTATCACAGATATTTTGAAATCTGATAAGCTTATTGAGTTGGTAGGTACTGCAAAGAATGGAGAGGAATGTATAAGAAAAGTACAAATACTAAATCCCGATATTATTACTTTAGATATTGAAATGCCAATAATGGACGGTATTGATACATTAAAGGAACTAAAAAAAATAAAACCCTTTCCTATGGTATTGATACTATCAAATCTATCTACGGCCGGAGCAGAATCTACTTTAAAAGCGCTAGAATTAGGGGCTGTTGATTTTATTACAAAACCCAAAGGGGTATTTTTAAAAGAAAATATAAATTATTTAAAAAGTGAGCTTCTATCTAAAATAAGAAGTCTTCAAAATTCGGGTTTTGTTTATAAACCGGGCAAGGAAATAATGACCCAAGAGGGCCCCATTAAAAGGAATAATTATTTTTTCAAAACAAAAAACATAGACTATTTAGTTGGCATAGCTAGCTCTACGGGCGGACCAAAAGCCTTGCAAAGCATAATAACCCTTATGCCCTATGATATACCGGCTTCGATATTTATTGTACAACACATGCCGGCAGGTTTTACAAAACCGTTAGCTGAAAGGCTTGATAGTATATCACAGATACACGTAAAGGAAGCTGAAAATGGAGAGACTGTCAAAAGGGGTTATGCTTATATTGCACCCGGTGAATTTCATATGGAAGTAAAGGAAGTGAAGGGAGAATACGAAATAATGACCAACAAAAAGCCTCCGGTGAAAGGTCATAGGCCGTCTGCAAATGTATTAATGGAGTCATTAGCAAACATAAGCACAAAAAATCTTTTAGCAGTCATAATGACAGGTATGGGCTCAGATGGTGCTGATGGAATGAAAAAAATAAAGAGTTTAGGTGGTAAAACAATTGCCCAAGATGAAAAAACCAGTGTTGTTTTTGGGATGCCAAGGTCTGCTATAGAAGCTAATGCTATTGATATCGTCCTACCTTTACAAGATATTTCAAAGCAGTTATTAGAATATATGGGGGTGAAGTGAATGGATATAAGCCAATATTTAGAGATATTTATCGAAGAGTCGCAAGAACATTTGCAAAGCCTTAATCAAAGTTTATTGGGCTTGGAGACGAATCCTAAAGATACTAAATTGCTAAATGAAATATTTAGGGTTGCTCATACTATAAAAGGAATGTCTGCTACTATGGGATTTTCAATTATGATGGATCTTACGCATGAAATGGAAAATGTCCTTGATGCCATAAGAAATGAAAAGCTAGAAGTTAATTCTCACATAGTGGACATACTATTTGAATGTCTTGATTATTTAGAGTCTTCAATTGATAGCATTTCGAATAGCGGAAAAGAATCCCAAGGCGATACTGCGCAAATAAAAAACAAATTATTATCATTGTACGAAGAAAGCACCGGAAAAGAAGGGATTGATACTGTAAAAGCTGATACGCATTTTGAAGATAATGAAAAAATTGAGGATTTTCCTTTTAATCAATATGATGTTGAACTTGCAAGAAAAGCAATAGCACAAAAAATGAAGGTTTACAAATTGAAAGTGGTATTATCTAAAGGATGTATGTTGAAATCGGCTAGGGCCTTTATAGTATTTAAAACTATAGAAAAATATGCAGATATATTCAAATCTTCTCCGAAAGTAGAAGATATAGAAGATGAAAAGTTTGATAATGAATTCAAACTTGCCATTATCACAGTAGAAAGCAAAAAAAAGATCAAGAAAAATATTGAGTCAATATCTGAAATTGAACAAGTTATTTTTGAAGACATTACAAAGATAGAAGAAGATAACGAGTTACATAACAAATTAGCTTTAACGGGTTCAGAAAACAATGATCTTACTAGAAAGGCCGTAAATCATATAGACTCTACAATGGGTAAAGCAAAGATTGGGAAAACCGTAAGAGTTGATATCGACAGATTAGATAATTTAATGAATCTTGTTAGCGAGCTAATAATAATAAAAACCAGGCTAGAAGGAATAGATGCACAATCTAAGGATCAAAATATGACAGAGGCTGTTGAGTATCTAGAGAGAATAACCACCAATTTACATGATGCAGTAATGAAAGTGAGAATGGTGCCTATTGAAAGAGTGTTTAATAGATTTCCACGGATGGTAAGAGATTTATCAAGGGAACTTGATAAAGGAATTATATTAGATATGTCAGGGGAAGAAACCGAACTTGATAGAACTGTAATTGATGAAATAGGTGACCCTTTGATACATTTGATTAGAAATTCCATAGACCATGGAATTGAAAGTAGGGACATACGTATTAAAAATAATAAGCCAGCTGATGGAAAAGTGATACTTAGGGCATATCAAGATGGTAATAGTGTAGTTATCGAGGTAGAAGATGATGGAAAGGGAATTGATATAGAAAAAATAAGAGAAAAAGCTATAGACACAGGGCTCATAAATGCAAATGATTCTGCAGATTTAGACAACAGCGAAATAATTGACTTTCTTTTTCATCCGGGTTTTAGCACGTCAAAAAGTATTTCTGATTTATCGGGAAGAGGTGTGGGGCTTGATGTTGTTAAGACAAAGATAGAATCTTTAGGTGGCAATGTTGAGATCGAAACCATGACCAATCTGGGAAGCAAATTTATTATTAGATTACCTTTGACTTTGGCAATTATCCAAACATTATTAGTAAACATCGGCAAAGAAAAGTATGCTATTCCACTAAATTCGATTAAAGAAATTACATCGATTAAAACACAAGATATTAAAAATATTCAGGGAAAAGAGGTCCTTCTCTACAGAGAAAATGTACTTCCTATTATAAGACTGCACAAGGTTTTAGATATAAAGGACTCTAATGATGAAGAAGAACATCTGACAGTAGTTATTGTGAAAAAAGGTGATAAGGATTCCGGATTTGTTGTTGATAGCTTAATAGGCCAACAGGAAATAGTAATTAAACCATTAGGAAGGTATTTAGGAAATATTAGAATCATGGCGGGGGCAACTATTTTGGGAGATGGTCAGGTTGCTTTGATAATTGATACGAATACTTTGATATAGGGGGGGTTCGATGAGTAGCAAAGGAATAGCGAAGCAATATGTTGTTTTTAAATTGGATAATGAAGAATACGGCTTAGATATATTACGGGTAAAGACTATTGAAAAGATGTCAAGCATAACAAGGGTACCTAAAACACCATCTTATGTTAAAGGAGTAATAAATCTAAGAGGAGAGATAGTACCGATAATTGATTTAAAATCGAGGTTTAGTCTTAAAGAAACAATAGCTGATTATAATACAAGAATTGTAATTGTTTATGTTGATGATGTTACTGTAGGGTTAATAGTGGATTCCGCAACAGAAGTAATTGATATAGATAATAATTCAATAGAAGAACCACCAGAAAATATCGGAAATATTGAAGCAAGCAATATCTTTGGTATAGGAAAATTAGATGGCAGGATAATAATTTTGCTTGATGTATTCAAGATATTAAATATTTAATTTAAATACAAGGGAAGTGATATTATGTCTTTTAGAATTAATGAATTAAATGTTATGCAAATCGATGTACTCAAGGAAATTGGTAATATAGGAGCAGGGAATGCAGTAACGGCACTTTCTAAAATGGTATCGAAGAAAATAGATATGAAGGTACCTAAAGTTAATATCTTGGAATTCAAAGATGTTCCAGAATTGGTCGGCGGAGCGGAAGTTTTAGTGTCCGGGATATATTTTCAGGTATTCGGAGATATAACAGGTAGTATAATGTTTATAATTGATAAAACATCTTCAAAATTATTAACAAATCTACTGATGGGAAAAGACGATACAAATCCAGAGCTAGATGAAATGGAACGATCGGCCCTGAAAGAAGTTGGAAACATATTGGCTGGCTCTTATTTGTCATCCTTATCTTCACTTACGGGTTTAAAAATTAGTGTATCAGTACCTAGCCTTGCTATAGATATGGCAGGTGCTATAATGAGTGTTCCTATAGCACTTTTTGGGCAAGTTGGGGATCATGTTTTGTTAATAGAAACCGAATTTATCGAAGGCACAAACCTTGTCAAAGGGAATTTCTTTTTGATACCTGATGGCAACTCTTTCGAAGTATTACTAAGAAGCTTAGGAGTAGTATGATATGGCAGATGTGGTAAAGGTTGGAATGGCTGATTTGAATTGCGTATATCCCCCTACTATATTGACAACTTTGGGCCTTGGTTCTTGTGTAGGCATATGTTTATATGATAAATCTAGCAAGATTTCTGGTATGGCACATATAATGCTACCTTATAGCACCCAAATAAAAAACAATAATAACCCGGCTAAATTTGCCGATACAGGGGTGGAGAAACTTATAAACGATATGATTGATCTTGGTGCCAATCGTTTAAGGATAACGAGCAAAATCGCAGGAGGTGCACAAATGTTTAATTTTAATGATACATCTGATATAATGAGAATAGGGGCAAGAAATATTGCTGCCACCAAGGAAGTATTAAAAAAACATAACATTCCTTTAATTGCTGAAGATACCGGTGGTACTTATGGAAGAACTATAGAACTATTTTCCGACACTGGCAAGTTATTAATCAAAACAATTGGCTTTGGAATCAAACAAATATAAATAGGTAAAAAAATGAAACTTGTAGATTTAACAACTTATATTCTGATTTTTGCAGGTACAATTATAAATATTACTTCCGGGTATATATATAAAACGGACCTGGAAACGATAATGGTGATAAACATAATTTTCTCCGTTATATTTTTATTTTTTAATATTCTTACCAAAATGATATTAAAAAACAGAAAGAGCATGATTAAAAGCTCGTTTCAAGTTGATATACCATCAATTACAAATGAAGAGCTAAAAGAGTTGAATAAGGAAGAAGAATTTTATGAAATTAACCCAGCTGACTTATATAACAAATAACAGTTATTATCTCAAATGGAGGTAAGCATATGGATATTAATTTATTATGGGAAGAATATTCAATAAAAAAAGAAAATAAAATACGAGAAAAATTAATATTACATTACCTTTATTTAGTTAAGTATATAGCTGGAAGATTATTCGTAAACTATAAAAGTTCAGTAGAATACGATGATCTGATAAGCTACGGTATATTTGGTTTAATAGATGCAATAGACAAATATGATTATTCTAGAGGAGTCAAGTTTGATACCTATGCTCAGATAAGAATAAGAGGGGCCATTATTGACTTTCTTAGAGAAGCAGATTGGATTCCCCGCTCAGTAAGGCAAAAAGCAAAAGAAATTGAACTTGCTTATGATAAAATTGAAGCTAAAAAAGGCGAAAGTGCAACTGATGAAGAAGTTTCAAAGAAACTCGGCATTACTTTGGACGAGTTTCATAAAAGAATTAACAGTGTTTCTTCTTATACACTTGTTTCTTTAGATGAATACTTGGAACAAAATAGAGGTATAACATTAAAAACGGAAGATGTGAGTAGCAGCCCTGATAAAAAAGTAGAAAAAGAAGAACTAAAAAAGATCATTATAGAATTTATAGACAAGCTACCTGAAAAAGAGAGTAAGATTATTACGCTATACTATTTTGATGAACTTACATATAAAGAAATCGGTTTAATTCTCAAAATATCGGAATCCCGCGTTTCACAATTACACACAAAAGCAATAATCAGGTTGAAAAAAAATTTAAAGAATTTTTTTGAATAAGAGAGTTGGTGTTAATGTGCTGAAAAAAGAAATCGAGAATATTGAAGCTTCTTTGAGCTTAAATAATTTAGAGAATAGGAATGTACCAGAAGTTGATAATATGCAAGAAAATATAATAGAAGATACAACAGAAGAAGAAATAATTGATTGTATCTATGAACTTGAGGTTAGTAAAGATAAAATGGAGGCATATATTAATATTTTACCAGCTAAAGGAGGAAAAGAAGCGGATTTAGGCGATATTTTTAAGGAAATAAATTCTTATGGTATCAATTATGGACTAAATAATTCTACGATTGAGAATATTATAAATAATAAAATTTATAATAAAAGAATTCTAATTGCAAAAGGTACCGCACCTATAAATGGCAAAGATGCGTTTTTAGAATATCATTTTGATATATCTACAAAAAGCAAAGTAAGTATATTGGAAGATGGAAAAGTGGATTTTAGGGAGCTATCACTTATAAAAAACGTAATTGAAGATGAGTTATTACTTACAATGATTCCACATACTGAGGGTATAAGTGGTTATAATGTTTACGGTGATGAATTGCCTGCTAAGGATGGCAAGAAGATAAATTTACCAAAGGGTAAGAATGTAAAAGAGACTGAAGATGGACTTAGATTATTATCTGCGATTAAGGGAGAAGTAAAGATAATTGACAATAAAGTTCATGTTCTCCCGGTTTATGAAGTGCCTGCTAACGTAGACAATTCAACCGGGAATATAAGATTTTTTGGCAGGGTTGTCGTCAAAGCTAATGTTCTCACTGGCTTTGTTATAGAAGCTGATGAAGACGTGGAAGTATATGGTGTAGTGGAGGGTGCAAAAATTATTTCAGGTGGTAATATTATATTGCATAGGGGCATGCAAGGTATGAACAAAGGCGAGCTACACTGTGAAGGAGATCTTATTGCCAGGTTTATAGAGAATAGCACAATATTTGCAAAAGGTAATATTGAATCAGAAGCTATTATGCACAGTACAATCTATTGTGGGAAGAAGCTTGAATTAAAGGGAAGGAAGGGCTTATTAGTCGGCGGAGAAATTAGAGCCTGTGAAGAAATAAAAGCAAAGGTAGTTGGTTCGCCAATGGCAACAACTACGAAAATTGAAGTAGGCACAAGCCCAGAAATTAGAGCAAAATACGAGAAAATTAAATCTGAAATAGAACAAACAGCGGATAATCATAGAAAATTATCACAAGCTGTTAATCTTCTTACAAAACTTAGTAGAAAAACGGAATTGGCAGAAGATAAAAAAGAACTATTAAATAAATCTATAATTATGAAGCTAAAAACAAAGGATAAGTTAGATAAGCTAAAAAGAGAAGTTGTAGAATTAGAAACTTATATCGAAGAGATTTCAAATGGAAAGGTAAAAGTACAGGAAATTGTTTATCCCGGTACTAAGATTACCATAGGAAGTAGTTCATTATATATCAAGGACCAAGTGCAAAATTCTACTTTTTATAGATTCGGTGGCGAGATAAAAATCGCACCCTATAAATGATAAGGTGGAGATAGTATGTCAATAAAATCAATTGACTTTCAAATTCTTATACCAAAGACCCCGGAAATTCATAAAATAAGGCAGTCGGAAATAAATAGCGAAAAAAATACAGCACAAGCTGCAATTATAAAAAGCAATGAAATTCAAAATAAGGCGCTAAAACAAGTTAATAAATCCCATAAGCCTTATAAAACTAAAATTGACAAGGACGGACAAAGAGAAAACACAAATAGTTTTAATGATAACAATGATAAAAGAAAGAGTAAAAGAAGAAAAAAGAAAGATCAAATAGTCAATGCCAGAAATCGAACTAGTAGGATTGATATTAGGATATAATCGGGGTGCAAAATGATTAATTATGCAAATTATTTTCTTACTCTAATTGGATTGGGTATGATAATAGTGTCTTTATTTTTGATTTTTTCTGATAAATTAAAAGGTGAAGGCTTATATTTTGATTTATATGTAAAAGAACAAGAAATTAAAAAGGCAATATCAGATGCAGATGAAATAATTGATGAGCTAAAATACACATCGGAAACTTTAATAGATGAGATAGAGCAGAATATTAACATTTTAAGAAACTACTTAAATGAAGTTAAAGAAAAGGAAGTTAATTTAGCAAAGTCAAATAATGTAGTTTTGAAAAACAGTATTAATGAGGCCGTAAAGGAAGAAGATACTAGTAGTAAAATAAATCGTATATATGAGTATTATAGTCAAGGCATGAATAGTGAAGAAATTGCCAAATCTTTAGGAATTGGAAAAGGAGAAGTTTCTCTTATATTATCATTGTATAACGGAGATGCGAAAAATGGGGATATATAAATTTAAAAATATTATATTAGGATTAGGTTTAGGGTTGGTTCTTGCATCACTTATTAATATAAATGTACAAAACAAACATTTAACCGAGGACATTATAATAAAAGAAGCCATAAAAAAAGGCTTGGTTGTCATAGATCCAAAAGAACTGATTAATAAAAACTCTGAACTGGTGAGTGTAGAAAGTATTAATAAAGATGAAATTAATGTTGAAATAATTATAGAAGAGAAATCTAATATTTTTGATACTGCAGACCTTCTATTAAATAAAGAGTTAATTGATAATAAAGAAGAATTTATGGATTTTATGAAAAACTTAAATAAAAGTCTGCAACATGGTGTATTCTATATAAAGAAAGGTGCCAATATGGAGGAAATAGTAAATATTATAACAAACTAAGACGAATTACTTATATGGAGAATACTGGGAACCCCTCAGTCACTTTACTTAACAACTAGGGTAGAAAATCCATAAGAAAAATTTAATTGCCAATAGATAGTATCTATGCTATACTACAAATTGTGAAAAATTCACACATAATTTGATTGTTTAAAGGGTGCATATTGTCTTTAGACAAAATGATGATTATGGAGGAAAAACCAGGAGGTGTTATTAGATGTCAGTGATATCTATGAAACAATTATTAGAAGCCGGTGTTCATTTCGGGCACCAAACAAGACGCTGGAACCCCAAAATGGCGGAGTTTATTTTTACTGAAAGAAATGGCATTTATATTATTGACCTGCAAAAAACAGTTAAAAAAGTTGAAGAAGCCTATGATTTTATTAAAAAAGTTGCTGATTCAGGTAAACATGTTCTTTTCGTCGGTACAAAAAAACAAGCCCAAGAATCTATTGAAATGGAAGCTACTAGATGCGACATGTTTTATGTTAATCAAAGATGGCTTGGGGGAATGCTCACAAACTTTAAAACTATAAGGAAACGTATTGAAAGACTTAATGATCTAGAAAAAATGGAGGAAGACGGAACCTTTGAAGTATTGCCTAAAAAAGAAGTTATGAAATTAAGGGCAGAAAAGGAAAAACTTGAAAAAAACTTAAAAGGCATAAAGGATATGGAAGAATTGCCAGGGGCTATTTTTATAGTAGATCCAAGAAAGGAAAGAATAGCCATACAAGAGGCTCGAATTCTGGGCATACCAATTGTAGCCATTGTTGACACAAATTGTGATCCAGACGAAATAGACTACCCTATTCCCGGCAATGATGATGCTATAAGAGCTGTAAAGTTATTAACATCAAAAATTGCGGATGCGGTTATCGAAGCAAAACAGGGTGAACAGCTATCTGAATAATAAAAATATGGTAAGGGTCTACAAATAACACCCTTACCTTTAATATTAATTGTACAAGGAGGAGATAAAATGGTCAGTGCTTCAGCTGTGAAGGAGCTTAGAGAAAGAACGGGCGCAGGCATGATGGACTGCAAAAGGACCTTAGTGGAAACAAAGGGCGATATGGAGAAAGCAATTGAACTATTGAGAGAAAAAGGTTTGGCTGCTGCTGCTAAAAAAGCTGGGCGGATTGCTTCCGAAGGTATTGTCGAATCATATATACATGGCGGCGGTAGAATTGGAGTACTAATTGAAGTTAATTCAGAAACTGATTTTGTAGCAAAAAATGATATATTTAGAACATTTGTAAGAGATATGGCTATGCAAGTTGCCGCTTCTCAACCGATGTATGTTTCACGAGAAGAAGTTGATCCGGAATTAATTAAAAAGGAAAAGGAAATATATAGAGCTCAAGCCATAAATGAAGGTAAACCGGAAAAGATAATTGATAGAATGGTAGAAGGTAGAATTGAAAAGTTTTATAAGGAGATCTGTATATTGGAGCAGCCCTTTATAAAAGATACCGATAAAACCGTTAATGATATCTTAATGGATTTAATTGCTCGTATGGGTGAAAATATATCAATAAGAAGATTTGTTAGATACGAGCTTGGTGAGGGCCTAGAAAAAAGACAAGATAATTTTGCAGAAGAAGTTATGAATCAAATGGGAAAATAATTTGTATATTCAGAGGTTATATTTGCTGCTTTAAAGGTTTATTACAGTGCTTAAAAGAGAACAATTTGTTCTCTTTTTTAAAATTAAGAAGGAATTTATGAATATATGTAGAAAATTTATTTTAATCGGAGGTATTAGCAGTGGAAAAAATAAAATATAAACGAATAGTTTTAAAACTTAGCGGAGAAGCCCTAGCTGGAGATGTTGGTTTTGGAATCAATGAAGACATTATTCGTAATATTGCCGAGAGAATAAAAATGCTGAAAGAACTGGGAGTGCAGATATCAATAGTAGTAGGGGGTGGGAATTTCTGGAGGGGTAGGAGTAGTAAGGTCATAGATAGAACAACCGCCGATTACATAGGGATGCTTGCTACAGTTATGAATTCTTTGGCTGTACAAGATATATTGGAAGAAGTAGGAATTAAAACAATAGTCCAGACATCAATTGAAATTGGACAAATGGCAGAGTTGTATAATAAGAGAAAGGCTGTCGAATATTTAGAAAAAGGGAGGCTAGTAATATTTGCATGTGGCACGGGCAATCCTTTCTTTTCCACAGATACTACAGCGGCATTAAGAGCGGCAGAAATTAATGCAGATGTTGTTTTATTGGCAAAAAAGGTAGATGGCGTTTATAATTCAGATCCTGCTATAAATAGCAATGCTAAGAAGTATGACAATCTATCTTATAAAGACATAATAAATAAAAATCTAGGTGTGATGGATTCTACTGCAGCTATTTTATGTAGAGATAATAAAATTCCAATAATGGTATTTGCATTAAAGGAGCCGGACAATATAATTAAAGTAATTAAAGGTTATAATATTGGGACAATAATAAGGGAGGATTAAAATTGATTAACGATATTGAAAATAATTCTGAAAGTAAAATGAGTAAAACCATAAGTATATTAAAAAGAGATTTGGCCTCACTGAGGGCAGGTCGTGCTAATCCTGCTATGTTAGATCGTATTACTGTAGATTATTACGGAACTGAAACACCATTACAACAATTAGCCAATATTTCTACCCCGGATCCTAGATCTATTTTTATACAGCCCTGGGATGCTAAAGCAATTGGCTCAATCGAAAAAGCTATTTTAAAATCCGATTTGAGTATTAACCCTACGAATGATGGGAAAATAATAAGGCTCAATATTCCTCAATTGACTGAAGAAAGAAGAAAAGAATTAGTAAGGGTCATTAAAAAAATGGGGGAGGATGCAAAAATTGCTATTAGAAATACAAGACGGGAATCAAACGATAGTTTGAAAAAATATAAAAAAGATGGTAAAATAGCTGAAGATGAATGGAAAAAAGCTGAAGAAAGTGTTCAAAAAATAACTGATAAACATACAGATGAAATTGATTCTATTGTAGAGCAAAAAGAAAAAGAGATTATGGAGGTATAATGCAAAGTTATGAATCTCTGTTTATAGGCTATAGCTTAAATGCAGTATTGGGAAAAATCAATAATAGCAAAGAGCTTATAATTCAGACAACTATGACTCCACTAAAAAACAAAAAAGAGGAAAGGCTTAAGACAGAAGCAATAATTCTTAAACATATAGAGGATAATAATAGGGTTGTTTTAACAGTATCATATTTTAAATAAATACCCCAATAAAAAGGGGTATTTATTTAAAATATTAATTTTTGGGTAAATTCTTATAAGTCTATAATATAATTATAATTAGTATGGAGGATATTGCTATGGACATAGATATAAAAGCTAAAATGCCAAAGCATATAGCAATTATTATGGATGGTAACGGCAGATGGGCAAAAAAAAAGGGGCTAGCAAGGAGCCTAGGACATAGAGAAGGTGTAAAAGCATTAAAAGAAATTATAAAATACGCCAATGAAATAAATATAGAGGTGCTTACTGTTTATGCTTTTTCCACTGAAAACTGGTCTAGACCCATTGGAGAAGTAGAATATTTAATAAACCATCTTTTAGTTGAATTTTTAAGAAAAGAATTAAAAAATATTTATAAAAACAATGTAAAGATTAAAATCTTAGGTGATATAGAGCCTTTACCCAAACTGCCTAAAAGTGAGATACTTAAAGCCACTGAATTGACAAAGAATAATAATGGTCTTTTACTTAATATAGCGCTTAATTATGGTGGAAAAGATGAATTAATAAATGCTTTTAAGGAAATTTCTAATTTAATTCTTAAAAAAGTTTTATCTTGGGAGGATATTAACGAGGAACTCATATCCAATTATTTATATACTTCTGGTGACTGTGATCCTGACTTAATAATTAGAACCGGTGGTGAAAAAAGAATTAGCAACTTTTTAATCTGGCAAAGTGCCTATGCCGAACTTTATTTTACTGATATACTATGGCCGGATTTTAGAAAAGAAGATTTTGCTGAAGCAATTAGGGATTATCAACAAAGAAATAGGCGCTTTGGTGGTATAAATGTGGAGGAAAAGCATGTTAAAAACAAGGGTAATTAGTGCTATTATAAGTGTTCCAATAATAATTTTGCCCCTATATATAGGCGGCAACCTATTAGCAGCTTTAGTGTTTATGCTTTCCATTGCAGGATTGTACGAATACTATAAGGCTTTTAAAAACGTGGGATCTAAGCCGGAAACTACAATCGGGTACATATCAACAATAGCATACTACTTTATAATTCTTGCAAACAAAAACCTAGTTTTTTTTATTTCATTATTAATTTTTTTAATATTAATACTCCTATTTTTTGATATAATGAAAAAAGATAAGAGTATAATTGATGCAGCCATAACAATTTTAAGTTTGTTATACATCCCTTTTATGTTTAGTAATATACTTTTTTTAGAAAGAGGAAGTTACGGTAGACATTTAGTATTTTTACCTTTTTTAGCAGCTTGGCTTTCAGATACTTTTGCATACTTTATTGGGATTCGTTTCGGTAAAAATAAATTGTGTCCTAAAATAAGTCCAAATAAAACTATTGAGGGTTCTTTGGGTGGTATTATAGCTAGTATTTTATTTACTACAGCCGCTGGTATGTTTTTTATAAAACTAAGCATTCCTATTTCCTTATATCACTATATAATTATAGGTGCCTTATCTAGTATTATGGGTCAAACTGGGGATTTATTTGCGTCTTACATTAAAAGATTTTGTAATATAAAAGACTTTAGTAATATTTTACCGGGACATGGTGGGATACTTGATAGATTTGATAGCATACTATTTACTGCACCAACAGTTTACTTTTATTTTAAATTGTTTTTATAAAAAATTTTTGAGAGGGATGTATCGTGTTAAATATAACAATATTAGGATCAACTGGCTCTATAGGTAAACAAACCCTAGACATTGTAAGAGAAAACGAAGATTTTTTTAAAGTAAAGGGTCTTACTGCAAATCAGAACCATGAGCTACTTTATAAGCAAGTAAAAGAATTTAAACCTGATATTGTAGCTATTGCAAATAAAGAAAACTATCATGAACTTAAATCATTGTTAAAAGATTTTGATACCATGGTTTTATGTGGCGATGATGGAGTTATTGATGTAGCTACTTATGATGAATCAGATATGGTAGTATCTGCGATTGTGGGAATTGCAGGACTTGAACCTACGTATTTTGCGATATCCAAAGGAAAAAAAATAGCGTTAGCCAATAAAGAGACACTAGTAACAGCTGGAAGACTTATTTTGGACCAGGCAAAACAAAAGAATGTTCAATTAATTCCTGTTGACAGTGAGCATTCCGCCATTTTTCAATGTCTAGATGCTAATAGGCACTATGTTGAAAAAATAATACTTACCGCTTCTGGCGGCCCTTTTAGAACAAAAACTTTAAAAGAAATTAAAAAAGCGACTATAGAAGAAGCGCTAAATCATCCAAATTGGAATATGGGGAAAAAGATTACTATAGACTCAGCTACATTAATGAATAAAGGTTTAGAGGTAATAGAAGCTAAATGGTTATTTGACATGATACCAGAAAGAATAAAAGTATGTGTACATCCTCAAAGCATAATACATTCAATGGTGGAATATATTGATGGAAGCATTATAGCTCAATTAGGTGTAGCAGATATGAGATTACCCATCCAATATGCTCTTACTTATCCTGAAAGAAGAAATGCACCAATTGAAAGATTAAATTTATATAAAATGGGACACATGGAATTTGAAGAACCCGATTATCAAAAATTTCCTTGTCTAGGTCTTGCGTATGATGCATTAAAGCAGGGAGATAGTGCTTGTATTGTTTTAAACGGGGCTAATGAAATTGCAGTTAGTAGTTTCTTGCAAGGAGAAATTCCTTTTACAAATATATATAAGCTTATATATTCGGTTTTAGAATCACATAAAATTATGGCCGTTAAAAGCATAGAAGATGTGAAGTTTATTGATAAGTGGTCCAGGAAAAAAAGTCTGGAATTAAAAAAGAGGTGTGAATAAATTATGTCTTTAGGAAACCTATTGATTGCGATATTCGTTTTTCTTATTTTAGTATTTATACATGAATTTGGGCATTTTATCATTGCAAAGTTATCCGGTATAAGGGTTGAGGAATTTGCTTTGGGAATGGGCCCGAAAATAATAGGAAGAAAAAAAGGAGAAACCCTCTACTCTATGAGAATGATTCCAGTAGGCGGTTTTTGCAAACTTACGGGCGAAGATGGTGATTCCAACGATAGTAAATCTTTTACACAAAAGCCTATATCCACAAGAATGGCTGTGATATTCTTTGGCCCATTAATGAACTTGCTACTGGCTATGGTAATATTCTCCTTAGTGATTACTCAATCAACTACGATTAGTGAGGTAATGCCTAATATGCCAGCCTACAATGCTGGGGTCATTAAGGGTGATAAAATAATAAAAATTAATGATACGCAAATAAACAATTGGGATGAAGTAAAATCTTTGATATCGGACAAGGAGGGCTCTCCATTAAAAATAACCTTGGAAAACAAAAATCAAATCAGAGAAGTAGTTGTAGAACCAATTATAGAAAATATTGATGAAGGAGCAATAATAGGTATTAAATCAAAGCTCAAAATCGGTGGTCTATCAATAATACAGGGTGCAAAGGCAACTGTGTCCACTGCTGCTTTGATGTTTGACTTTTTGTTTAAATTATTTACGAGAAAAGAGTCAACAGAGGATGTTTCAGGCATAATAGGGATTTTTGTAGTAATAAATGAAACTGCTAAATATGGATTACTGTATGTTTTAAATTTGACTGCTTTTTTAAGCATAAACTTAGCAATAATAAATTTGCTTCCGATACCTGCTTTAGATGGTGGTAGACTATTATTTTTATTTATTGAATGGTTGAGAAAAAAACCTCTTGAAGCAGAAAAAGAAGGTTTTATTAATTTCGTAAGCTTTGTTTTGTTAATGGTCTTAGTGGTTATTGTAACTTTTAGGGACTTAATCAAATTTAATATAATAAATATTTTTAGGTAGGTTAAAAATGAGAAAGATGACAAGAAGAATAAAAATAGGTAACATTTTCATAGGTGGAGAAGAAAACATAGCCATACAGTCTATGACAAATACTAAAACGGAAAATATAAATGACACAATAAAACAGATAAAAGAATTAGAAACGATGGATTGCAACATTATAAGAGTCGCTGTGCCTAATATAGAGGCGGCTCTTGCCATAAAAAAAATTAAAAGGGAAATAAAAATTCCTCTAGTGGCTGATATACATTTTGACCATAGGCTGGCAATTAAGTCAATATTATATGGGGCTGATAAAATAAGAATAAATCCGGGAAATATAGGCGATAAGGATAAAATTAAAAAAATAATCAGTGTTGCTGGAGAAAAGGATATTCCCGTTAGAATTGGTATTAACAGTGGTTCATTAGACAAAGAAGTGTTAAAGAAGTACGGTTCACCTTGTTCTGATGCTATGGTAGAAAGCGCTTTAACAAGCATCGAATTATTGGAATCTATGGGTTTTTATAAAATAGTTTTGTCCTTAAAATCAAGTGACGTAATTGAAACGATTAATAGCTATAAAAAATTATCCAAATATACTGATTACCCACTTCATATTGGTATTACTGAGTCGGGAACCGTAAAAGGCGGTACAATAAGATCAGCAGTCGGAATAGGGATTTTACTAAATGAGGGAATAGGTGATACAATTAGAGTTTCGCTTACAGGAAATCCAAAAGAAGAAATCATTGTTGCCAAAGAAATACTAAAAAGCTTAAAACTCCTTACCGGTGGAATTGAAATAATATCTTGTCCTACATGCGGAAGGTGCAATGTAGATTTAATAAAAATTGCAAATAAAATTGAAAACAAAATCAACTTACTTAACACAACAAAGAATATAAAAGTTGCAATAATGGGCTGTGTAGTTAATGGCCCTGGCGAGGCAAAAGATGCAGATTTAGGTATTGCTGGAGGTAGAGGTGAATTTTTAATATTTATTAAAGGCAAACCCGTAAAAAAAATACCCGAAAATGATGCAATTTCGGTATTTATGCATGAATTGAAAAAAATACTTTAGCGAAGGAGCACGATATCTATTTCTGCTATTGTGCCTGCCTACAATGAAGGCGGGGCTTTTGCTACTGCTTTAAGAATAGCAAAAAGTGCTTCTTTAATTGATGATATTATCGTAATAAATGATGGTTCAAACGATGACCTAATGGATATTACAAAAGTAATGAAAAGATAAAAATTATTATTAAACAATGGTGATATAAATGCAAAAAAAGCTAGAAATAAACAAAGTTATATTTGATAAAATTAATGTAATTAAAGTTATTGTATATCCCAAAAAAAAACAGTGGGATATTTATTTTAATTATAAAGAGCTACTAAATATAGGTGAAATTCATGATATGGGGAAAGAGTTTAAAGCTTTATATAATTTAAATAGTGTAAATTTATTATATGAAGCTCCTATAGATAATAAAGAACTATTAAAAATTATAAAGTCCAGTTGGGAACAAATATTGGCTATTATTTTATTGGAGAACCCGGGTTTAATTGGATTTTTGAACAATAGCCTTATAAAGTATGAAAATAATAATTTAGTAATTGTATTAAATTCAAAAAATGATGTGGACTTTCTTAAAGATAAAAATATTGACATAATACTTAGGAAGACTTTAACTAAGCATTATAATGTAAATATAGAAGGAAAAATAGTGTTTTCACATAATCAAGATAGCAGTGATGAGTTTGACGAAAGTCTTTTAAGTGAAGAACGACAGATAATTAAAAATGCTCTCAAGTCAGCGGAAAAAGCTAAAAATAGTAAGCAAAGTAAAAACAATAGCTGTGTAATTTTTGGCAAAGATCTAAATGAAAAAATTACAGTTTCCTTAGATGACATAGATGAAGAGTCAGGTTTAGTAGTAGTAGAAGGGGATATTTTTTATTTAGATTTCAAGGAGCTAAACAATGGCAATAAAATAATCAGCTTTTATATAACAGACTATAATAACTCATTGAATTGCAAACTATTTCTTAAACCTACGGCAGCTTCAAAAATTGAAAAAGGCCTTGTAGAAGGAATTCGAGTAAAGGTTAAAGGGAATGTTCAACTTGATTCATATACTAAGGACATTGTACTATATCCTAAAAGCATAATTAAAATTTTAAAAGAAGAAAGAAATGATAATGCGAAGGAAAAGAGAGTAGAGCTACATGCACATACGAATATGAGTGCAATGGATGGTATTACTTCTGCTACAGAACTTATAAAAAGAGCAAAAGAGTGGGGACATAAAGCTATTGCTATAACCGATCATGGTGTAGTACAAGCCTTTCCAGAGGCTTATGAGGCATCTTTAAAATATGGTATTAAAGTGATTTATGGTGTCGAAGGATATCTGGCAAATGATGAAGTTCCAATAATATACAATAGTAGAGAATATACTTTTGATGAAGAGTTCGTAGTTTTTGACATTGAAACTACGGGTTTATCCAGCATAAAGGATAGTATTACGGAAATTGGAGCAGTAATAATTAAAAACAGGCAAATTGTTTCGAAATATAGCACCCTTGTTAACCCTGAAACGCCAATACCAAAAAAAATTGTTAAATTGACTGGTATTACAGATGACATGGTTTCAAAGGAAAGAACAATCAAGGAAGTATTACCTGAGTTCCTTGCCTTTATTGGAAAAAGACCAGTAGTTGCCCATAACGCCAATTTTGATTGGGGATTTATTAAAAACAAGTCTGAAAACCTTGGATTTAGTGTTAAAAACACAGTAATAGATACCTTAGAACTCTCCAGGAATATTCTATCAATTAAGAAGCATAAACTCAATAATATATGTGATTACTTTAATATCAGGCTGTTAAACCATCATAGAGCGCTAAATGATGCCATGGCTACAGCCAAAATATTTATTGAGATGCTTAAATTACTAGAAGAAAAAGAAATTTATAATGTTTCGGAAATAAATAAAATAATAAAAAAAGCAGACAATAAGTATTTAAAAACATATCATGTTATTATATTGGTAAAGAATGCAAAAGGCCTTCTAAACCTATATAAATTAATTTCTCTTTCACATATTGAGCATTTTTATAAAAAACCAAGAATCTTGCGAAGCTTGTTAGAAGAGCATAAGGAAGGGCTTATTGTTGGATCAGCTTGTGAGGCAGGGGAAATATTTCGTCTTATTTTAAATAATTCCGATGAAAACACATTACTTAAGAGTGCTAAGCTTTATGATTACTTTGAAATACAACCCTTAGGCAATAATCAATTTTTAATTAATAACGAAACTTTAACACAAGATTTATTAATAGAAATAAACAAAAAAATTATCGCATTGGCAAATAAAATGAATAAGCCTGTAGTAGCAACAGGAGATGTGCATTTTCTTGAACCTGTAGATGAAGTGTATAGAAGAATACTTATGGCAGGTCAAGGTTATAGTGATGCAGACTCTCAAGCTCCATTGTATTTTAAAACTACTGATGAGATGTTAAGTGAATTTAATTATTTAGATAAAGACTTAGCATACAGTATTGTAATAGATAATACTATAGAAATGGCTGATGCCATTGAAGACATTGTTCCTATTCCCTTAGGGACTTTTCCGCCCAAGATAGATGGGGCTGAAGAGCAAATAAAAAAAATAGTCTTAAATAGAGCCCATAGTATATATGGAGATAGTCTTCCAAGTATCGTAAGTGAAAGGCTGGATAAGGAGCTTGGCTCAATCATCAATAATGGATATGCAGTAATGTACTTAATAGCCCATAAGTTAGTAACAAAATCACTAAACGATGGTTATTATGTTGGATCTAGAGGCTCAGTTGGCTCATCATTTGTTGCAACAATGTGTAATATTACTGAAGTAAATCCTTTGCCTCCTCATTATATTTGCCCCAATTGTAAATACTCTGATTTTTACCTTAATAGCTGTGTAGGGTCAGGATTTGACTTAAACGAAAAAAAGTGTCCAAATTGCGAGACAAAATTGATAAAAGATGGACACGATATTCCATTTGAGGTATTCCTAGGACTGGAAGGAAATAAAGAACCCGACATAGACTTGAATTTTGCCGGAGAGTATCAAGCAGAAGCCCATAAATACACTGAAGAAATTTTCGGTAAAGACCATGTTTTTAGAGCCGGAACAATAGGGACTTTGCAAGAAAAAACATCTTATGGTTTTGTAAAAAAATATTATGAAAAGAAAAATAAAAATATAAATCAGGCAGAAATTAAAAGGCTAATTGAAGGTTGCAAGGGTGTTAAAAGAACTACTGGGCAACATCCTGGCGGTATTATGATAATTCCATCGGGTTATAACATCTATGAATTTACGCCCATTCAAAAACCTGCCGATGATCTATGTTCTTCTGTAATCACAACACATTTTGATTATCGCTCAATAAGTGGCAGGCTTTTGAAATTAGATATTTTAGGACATGATGTGCCTACTATAATTAGGATGCTGGAGGATATAACCAAATACAGTGCAAGCAGAATAAAATTTGATAATAAAACAATAATGAGCTTATTTACATCAACAAAAGCATTAAATGTGGAGCTAAACGACATTGAATGTTGCACAGGAACTCTTGGAATACCTGAATTTGGAACAAGGTTTGTTAGGCAAATGCTAATAGATACGAACCCCACAACTTTTGGAGAGCTTGTAAGAATATCTGGACTATCTCATGGCACTGATGTTTGGCTTAATAATGCACAAGATTTGATTAAAAAGGAAATAGCAACATTAAAAGAAGTAATCTCAACCAGAGATGATATTATGCTTTATATGATACAAAAAGGTTTGAGTCCAAAAACTGCTTTTGAGATTGCAGAAAGTGTAAGAAAAGGTAATGGCCTAAGTGAAAAGTTCGAAAAAAAGATGAAAGAAAACAATGTGCCAAATTGGTATATTGATTCATGTAAAATCATAAAATACCTTTTTCCAAAAGCTCATGCCACTGCATACGTAATGATGTCATTTAGAATTGCATACTACAAGGTATATTATCCTGAAGCATTTTATGCTACATACTTCACTGTTAGGATAGATGATTTTGATAGTGACTTGTTTATTAAAGGAAAAGGGTATCTAAAAAACAAGTGGACTGAGTTAAATAATAAAGGTAATAATGCTACAGCGAAAGAAAAGGGGCTATTAACGGTATTGGAAGTTGTATATGAGATGTATTTAAGAGGAATAAAATTATTAGCTGTAGACCTGTATAAATCTGCAGCTGATAAATTTATTGTTACTGAAAAAGGCATATTACCCCCCTTAATGTCTATACAGGGTTTAGGTGTAAATGCAGCTTTTAATATTGTAAAAGAAAGAAAGAAATGTCCTTTTATATCCATAGAAGATTTAAAAAATCGAACAAAACTTTCTAAAACCGTTGTAGAAACACTAAAGAATCATAAGTGTTTTGAGGAATTGCCAGAGAGTAACCAACTTTCTTTATTTTAAAGAAATGGCTCCCGGTCAAGGATTTGAACCTCGACAAACTGATCCAGAGTCAGTTGTGCTACCATTACACAAACCGGGAGTGAAAATTATTGTTAACGAATATTATATTAACACTAGCTGTTTAGTTTTGCAATAACTTAATCTTTTTTAACGTATTACAAGTCACACGTTGGTATTGTTCAGGCATTATACGATTTTGTATTAGTTTAAGAAGATTATACCAGTTAATCTGGCACTGTGCGAACTATAACATTAATATGGACCTTGGAATAAGTTTAATTATAAAAATATATACAATAATGAATTTTTTAATATATAATGAATATATAGAATTGATATTAACTATTATTGAAACCATTTAAAAATCTAAAATCTAAAAAAACAAGCTTATATAAAAGCTTTTAAAGGAGCAAGTATGATAGTTGGAATTATAGGCGGTATGGGACCTGAAGCTACAAGTTATTTGTTTAGAAAACTTATTTCTCTAACAAATGCAACTAATGATCAAGATCATTTGCATATTATTATAGATAATAACACAGAAATACCGGACAGAACAGAATATATTTTGGGAAAGGGAGATAGCCCTATTGTCGAGATGGTTAGATCTGCCATTAAATTAGAGATGATGGGTGCTGATGAAATACTTATTCCGTGTAATACAGCACATTTTCTTTATAATGACCTTATAAAATTCACAAAATCAAAGGTAATACATATGATTTATGAGACCATTGATTTTTTAAAGGAATATTTTCCTGATAATACAAAATTTCTTCTTTTATCTACAATAGGGACTTATACTTCAGGCATTTATAAAGAAATTTTTGAAGAAAAAGGGTTGAAAATTACCGAGCCTAATAAGGCGGATAAAGAAACTATTATGAAATGGATTTACAATGCCAAATCCGGCGTATATGTAAAAGAAGATATATTTAAATCTATAATTGAAAAATACACAGAGAAAGAAAAACTACCTATTGTTATAGGATGTACGGAATTATCTTTTTTAACTGAATCTATGAATATACCAAATAAAGTTGATCCTGTTGAAATAATTGCAAAAAATTGTATAAAGAGAGCAAAGATATATAAAAACAGTTGAATGGTGGTGTTAGAATGAAAATTGGGGTGTTAATGGGAGGCATTTCTTCAGAAAGAGAAGTATCTTTAAAAACTGGCAAAGAGATAATAAAATATTTAGATAATAATAAATATGAAGTAATTCCTATTGAAATAAACACAAAGCTTGATGTAATTGAAAAAACCAAGGGCTTGAATTTTGCATTTATTGCTTTACATGGTAAGTTTGGTGAAGATGGAATTGTACAATCAGTTTTAGAAACGCTATGCGTGCCGTATTCCGGTTGTGATTCATTTAGTAGTGGCATTTGCATGGATAAGTCTATAACAAAAAGTATCCTAAAAGCAAATTATATAAATACTGCAAAATGGTTTACTCTTGCTAGTATCAATGAATTGGAATTGGATTTAATTGATGAACTGGGCTATCCGGTAGTAGTAAAACCTAATAGCGGAGGTTCAAGTGTTGCTACAACAATAGTAAAGACACCAGAAGGAATAGAAAAAGCTGTTACTGATGCTTCAAAATTTGATAAAGAGATTATGATTGAGAAGTATATTAAAGGAGAAGAGATAACTTGTTGTATGATAGATGGTAAGGTCCTACCTATAATAGGTATTAAGCCAAAATCTCATTTTTTTGATTATAGTTCTAAATATGATGATGGTGGGGCAGAAGAAGTTATTATAGACTTAGACTCACCATTAAAAGAAGTAGTAGAAAGTGTTTCTATAAAATGCTGGAAAAGTTTAAAATGCAGTGTTTATGCAAGGATAGATATGATAATTTCCGAAGGGATTCCATATGTACTTGAAATAAACACCCTTCCTGGAATGACGCGTAATAGCCTTTTTCCCAAAAGTGCTGCGTCTTATGGCCTAAGTTTTTCTGAATTACTAGATACAATAATTGACCTTTCCATAAAAAGAAGCAATAATATGAAAAAATAAGCAACAACTGTACACTTTGGAGGAAAACCTTTGAAAAATTACAACATATATTCAAATATAAAAGAAATAAACAATTTAATAGAAAATAGTATTTTAGCACTAAATGAAAAAGGATATATAATGCTTGAACATAAAAATATTAATTATGGTAGCCGGTATAAATTCCAAAAAGATACTTTAATACTTTCCTTTACTATTTATTATTCTGATAAAAAAGGTATAAGTATAGTAAAAGATCAAAATGTTTGCCAAACAGACTTTGAGGAACTTATTGTTAATTTAGATATTTACAAGCAAGAGAAAAAAGAAATCTTAAATTATAAAACAGACTACAATAAATGTATAGGTACAGACGAGGCAGGCAAGGGAGACTACTTTGGCCCTTTAGTAGTTGCGGGGTTTTGCTTGGAAAAATCTGATGTAAGCCTTCTTAACACAATTGGTGTAAAAGATAGTAAAAATATTTCTGATAAAAAAATTGAAAAAATTTATCAACAATTAAGGGATAAACTTCCCCAGAACATTAGTTATAAGGTGCTTATGCCATTTGAATATAACAAAAAAATTTTTAATTACAGGAAAAAAGACCAAAACCTTAATGATTTATTAGGATATTTGCATTCGGAAGTTATATTGAATTTATATAGACAGCATAAAAATGTAGATAAAATAATTACAGATCAATTTACACACCAAGATAAAGTTTATAAGCATATAAAGGATGATATAGAAGCTACTTTTATACAAGAGATAAAAGCAGAAAATAACTTAGCTGTAGCTGCGGCATCTATAGTGGCCAGAGCAGTTTTTTTAAAAAAATTGTTAGCTATAGCTAATGAATATGAAACAATTTTTCCAAAAGGCGCTTCTAACCTTGTGACCGACTCAGCAATTGAATTTTGTAAAATTCATGGAGTTGAAAAATTACCTTATGTAGCAAAAATTCATTTTAAAACTACAGACAATATAAAAAGCACTCTAAATAATAATAATGATATAAATATAAAAAATGAACTTTAATAAGGGATTTAAGAAAATGTAATAGAAAAAAATGATGTGAGTGACACTCACATCATTTTTGATACTTTTTTTTCTATCCACAATACAGATAAATATAAGAGGGCTGCAGCTAGAGCTAATATAATCACACTCATCATTACCATATCCATTTTAAAAACCTGTCCCCCGTAGATAATCAAAAATCCTAGGCCGGATTTGGAAACTAGAAACTCACCCACTATAACACCCACTAGAGATAATCCCACATTGATTTTTAAAGCTGAAATGATTGAAGGTATATTTGATGGCAAAACAACCAATTTAAGCACCTGCCATTTATTTGCACCAAAAGTTTTTAAAAGCTTTATTTTATCTTCATCACAATTACTAAAACTTGAATATACACTTATTATAGTTACAATAACCGAAACAAGCAATGCCATTATAATTATAGATTTTGTAGTACCACCTATCCATACTAGTATAACAGGGCCAAGTGCAGTTTTTGGTAGGGCATTCAAAACTACTAAATAAGGATCTAATACTTTAGCAGTAAAATTAGACCACCATAATACTATGGCTATTATAGTACCAACTATGGTACCAGATACAAAACCTATTATAGTTTCATAAATCGTTACCCCCGTATGAAGGAATAATGAACCATCTTTAGATAGATTAGTCACAATCTTTAAAATCCTTGTAGGCTGGCTCATAATAAATGGATCAATCCATTGAAAGTGAGCGGCTATTTCCCAAGCAGAGAAGATGGCAATAAGAATCAGTATTTGGGAAATTACTACTGCCTTTTTTAAAGATTTATGGTTTTTTAAAAAGTTAAGATGTTCTTGAGACATACCTGAACTCTTATACATGTACATCCAACTCCTTCCAAATGTCATTAAAATACACTCTGAATTCCGGGGCTTCACGGCAAGTAATAGGTGTTTTATTATCACAAGTTAATTTTATATTATAAATGGATTTTACTTCTGCAGGTCGCTTTGTTAGAACGAATACTCTATCGGACATTGATATGGCCTCGGCTATATCATGAGTTACAAGTATTGCTGTTTTTTTCTCTTTTTTTATTATTAACCATATTTCTTCGGAAATTGCTAATCGAGTTTGATAATCAAGGGCGGAAAAAGGTTCGTCTAATAAAAGTATATCAGGATCAACTGCTAAGGTTCTAATCAGAGCCGCCCTTTGTCTCATACCACCGGATAGTTGTTTTGGATAATGATTTTTAAACTCATATAGCCCGTATTCTTTAAGTAGTAACTCAGCACGCTCTAAGGATTCCTTATTCAATGTTCCCTGTATTTCTAATCCAATGACAATATTTTTTATAATTGTTCTCCATTCAAAAAGATGATCTTTCTGTAGCATATAAGCTATATTTTTTGATGGCTCCTTCACTTCTCTATTTTTTATTAGTATTTTACCTTTTGATGGTTTTAAAATACCAGCAACTAAAGATAATAATGTTGACTTTCCGCATCCACTAGGACCAACTATGCTCACAAATTCACCATTTAATACTTCTAAGGATAAATTTTCAATGGCCTTAGTTTCACCACTAAGAGCATGGTAGTTCATTGAAACATTTTGTAACTCTACAATCTTTTTCATTTTAGCACCCCCAGAAAACTTCTATCAGTTTCATAATATTCAATGGGGTGATAAAAGTGACAGGCATTTGGAAAAGCATAAGAATTACAATAATTATTTATTCATTGCCTTTTTTGCAAAGCTATTGTCAATAATTTTATTGATATCTATTTTTTCATTGAGTTCCCCAGCGGTAATCATTACTTCTTGCAATAAATCATAGTTATCAACTATTGATAAAGGATCTTCTTTCCAAGTGCCGACTTCCTTATAACGGTTTACTACAGCTAATAAAATTTCATCATCAGCATCCAAAAAGAAGGGCTTTATTTCCTTGGCAATATCCTCAGCAGTATGATCTCTTACCCAGAGCTGTCCTTTATAAATTGCATTTGTCAAACCTTGAATAATTTCGGGGTTTTTTTCTATATAACTTTTAGCAGCAAAAAAAGATGTATAGGCAATAAGCCCACTATCTTTACCTATGGATGCGACTACGCTGCCAGCATTTTCTTTTTCTAACATTGAACCCGTTGGTTCAAATAATGCTACATAATCACCTACACCGCCTTTAAAGGCGCCAGCGGTTGCAGTGAATTGTAGGTTAGTTATTAGTTCTACATCTTCACCGGGTATAATATTGTTTTTCTTTAAAATATACTCAAGAGTCATTTCTGGGACACCACCCGGCCTGCCTCCAATAATAGTCTTTCCCCTGGTTTTTTCCCAATTGAAATTTGGATCTGCTTCTCTGGCAACTAAAAAAGAACCATCTCTTTGTGTTAATTGTGCAAAAATTACCGCATAATCCTCTTTACCCTGCTCATAAACATAAATACAAGCTTCAGGACCAGCAAACCCAATATCACATTGTCCAGAAAGTAAAGCTGTCATAGTTTTATCTGCACCTTGACCTGTAGTTAAATCAATTTCAAAGCCTTCTTCTTCAAAAAAACCTTTATTAATTGCTACGTATTGTGGAGTATAAAATATTGAACGTACAACTTCGTTTAACCTTATTTTTGTCAGCTCATTTTTTTTACAGCCACTCATTAATCCAATAATCATTAAAACAGCCATAACTATACAAAGTAGTCTTTTATATTTTTCCACGCTTACACCCCTTAAAAAATATTCTATCATTTACAATGTATTCACCTATATGCTTATGGTGCTTGTATAAAGGTATAAATTGATTAATATCACAGCTACAGATATAATTAAAGAATAAAGGTTAAGATATACTTAGGAATCTAAGACTAGGCAGTTAATTTACACGAAATACCATAGCTTTCCTAATTTTTAAGTTTTGCATATGCGTTATAGATATTAGGGGGCTAAATTATACCTTAATTATTCTATAGATTTAAAAATAATTGTAACAGCAATGATTATAGTTATGCAGCGTAGCTGTTATCATTAGTCATATTAAGAGGTGGAATCGTTGAACATACCAAATATACTAACATTAATAAGAATAGCAGCTATAGCTCCTTTTTTATACTTTTATCTTTTTGTTCCAAAATATGGAGAATTTATTGCGTTGTTGATTTTTATTTTTACGGGAATCACAGACGTCCTTGATGGGTATTATGCAAGGAAACATAACCAAGTAACTAAAATAGGGACAATGCTAGACCCTTTAGCCGACAAAATGCTTTTAATTGCAGTACTAACGGTTTTTACCTTGAAAGAGAAAATAGAGTTATGGATATTAGCAATTTTATTTTTTAAAGAGCTTTCTATGATATTATTTGCATATAATCTTTTTAATAAAAAAGGAGAAGTAATTCCATCTAATGTTTTAGGTAAGGCATCCACTGTAATATTCTATATAGCAAGTATATTTATTATAGTTGACTTTTCATTGGGTTCTTCACTAATAAATATATTTATATTAATGAGCATTTTATCTATGTTTTTTTATTTTATTAAATATATTACTATTTAGCTATTTAGCTTACGATTGTTACAGTTCAGATATTGTACGATTTTATTTTTTTAAGACTTATTAATACTTGATAAAAATTATATACAATAACTATATTAGTTAATTTAACTAGTTGTGAACAGTAAGAATTTTGTGGAGAGGCTTAGAGTGTTCTTACTAAAAGTGTTGACAAAAGACAAATCTGATGATTAAATATTATTATATACAAAAGCGATGATAAAGAGGAGTAAATGTCAGCCAACTTTAAGAGAATGGTATTCGTAGGCTGTAAGGTACCTAGGTTATAGGTGGCATTGAAGGTAGCTTTGTAGCTCCTGTGTTGAATAGAGTAGATGCAGGCGGGTCTTATCCGTTATAGTTAAAGAGCCGGTGTTAGTCGGAATTAAGGTGGTACCGCGGATTTACCCTTCGTCCTTTGGATGGAGGGTTTATTATATTTAAATGAGGTGTAAAGAATGAACAAAAAAAATGTTATTGATAAAGCATATAATCCTGGACAGGTTGAAGAAAGATTATATAAAACCTGGATTGACAAAGGCTATTTTACCCCAAAAATAGATAAAGAAAAGAAGCCTTATACAATAGTCATTCCCCCACCTAATATTACTGGTGAGCTCCATTTAGGGCATGCTCTTGATAATACTATACAAGATATTTTAGTAAGGTGGAGACGTATGCAAGGCTTTTCCGCATTATGGTTACCGGGTTCAGACCATGCTAGCATTGCTACAGAGGCAAAAATAGTGGATATGCTAAATAAAGAGGGTATAAGTAAAAAAGAATTAGGCAGGGATGATTTTTTAAAAAGGGCATGGGAATGGAAAGAGGAATATGGTGGCAGGATAGTTAACCAATTAAAAAAACTTGGTACTTCTTGTGACTGGACAAGAGAAAGATTTACCCTTGATGATGTTTGTTCAAGGGCAGTGAAGAAAGTTTTTGTAGATCTTTATAATAAAGATTTAATCTATAAAGGCGAAAGAATAATTAACTGGTGCACAAATTGTAAAACTTCAATTTCTGATATTGAGACCATCTATGATGAAGAAGAAGGATATTTTTGGCATATTAAATATCCTTTAAAAGATAAAACTAATTATTTGGAAATAGCTACGACAAGACCAGAAACAATGCTTGGTGATACAGCTGTTGCAGTACACCCGAAAGATGAAAGATATAAGCATTTGATTGGTAGTATTGTAATTCTGCCCCTTATGAATAAAGAAATACCTATCATAGCAGATGAATACGTGGATATGGAGTTTGGTACAGGTGCGGTAAAGATAACTCCAGCCCATGACCCCAATGATTTTGAGATAGGCTTGAGGCATGATTTGCCAATGCCTAGAGTTATCAGTGATGATGGAACAATAAATGAGCTAGGCGGTAAGTATTGTGGCTTAGATCGCATGGAAGCTAGGAAAAAAATAGTTAATGACTTAACTAAGCAAGGATTGATTGTAAAGATTAAAGATCATAAACACAGCGTAGGCCATTGCCAAAGATGTAATTCTACCATAGAACCCATTCTTTCTAAGCAATGGTTTGTGAGCATGAAACCCTTAGCCCAGCCGGCAATTGATATTGTAAAAAAAGGTATAGTAGAATTTGTTCCAGATAGGTTTTCTAAGATATATTATAATTGGATGGAAAATATTCAAGACTGGTGCATTTCAAGACAACTTTGGTGGGGGCACAGAATACCAGCTTATTATTGCTTGGATTGTGAGGAGATTATTGTATCAGAAGAAGAAATAAAAAGCTGTAATAAATGTGGTGGTACTGTAAAGCAAGATGAAGATACCTTAGACACTTGGTTTAGTTCTGCGCTTTGGCCTTTTTCTACCTTAGGTTGGCCTGAGGAAACAGATGATTATAATTACTTTTTTCCTACTAGTGTTTTAGTAACAGGTTATGATATTATTTTCTTTTGGGTAGCAAGAATGATTTTTTCCTCCATTGAAAACACTGGCAAAGAACCTTTTAAACATGTATATATACATGGCATAATAAGAGACGCCCAAGGAAGAAAAATGAGTAAGTCTTTAGGAAATGGCATTGACCCCCTTGATGTTATAGAAAAGTACGGCGCAGATGCTTTAAGATTTAATTTAGTTTTTGGTAATTCTCCTGGCAATGACATGAGGTTTTTTTGGGAAAGGGTAGAGGCATTTAGTAATTTTGCAAACAAAATTTGGAATGCTTCCAGGTTTGTATTAATGAATATTGAAGACATAGACCTTTGTGAAATAAGTTTTGATGGATTTAATGAATATAATACTGTATCGGACAAATGGATAGTAAGTAAGCTTAATGGGTTGGTTTTGGAAGTAACGGATAATTTGGAAAAGTTTGAATTAGGTATTGCAGCACAAAAAATATATGATTTTATTTGGTTTGAGTTTTGTGATTGGTATATTGAACTGGTTAAGCATAGGCTTTATGGTAAGGATATATTTTCAAAAAGAGCTGCCCAATCTACTTTAGTATATACTCTTTCTACCATGCTGAAACTACTGCATCCCTATATGCCTTTTATAACTGAAGAGATATATCAATATATACAGAAAAAGGATGAATCTATAGTTATTAGTAAATGGCCTATATATAATAAAGACTTAGATGCACCATTGGAAGAAAAAAGGATGGAAATCATAATGAATATAATAAAATCCATCAGAAATATACGTTCTGAAATGAAAGTTATTCCATCAAGAAAGACGAAAACCATAATCTATTCCGACAATGAGGAAATAAGAACTATGATAAAGGAGGATAAAATTTACATTGAAGAACTAGGTTTTTCGTCAGAGCTGATTATAGAAAATAGCAAGTTAAACATAGCAAAAGATTCTGTGTCTGCAATAATAGAAGATGTTGAAATTTACTTGCCTCTTTTTGAATTAATTGATAAGGATAAAGAAATTGAAAGGTTAAATAAGGAGAAAGAAAAACTTATAAAGGAACTGGAAAGGGTGGACTCAAAATTAAAAAATAAGAATTTCTTAGAAAAAGCACCGAAAAACATAGTTGACGAAGAAAAGGAAAAAAAATCAAAGTACACCGAGCTGATGGAAAAGGTTATTAAGAGACTAGAAGATATTAGTAAATGAGGTAATAAACATGAATTATAAAGAAGCAGTAAATTATATTGATAATGAATTAAATTCTGGTTGTAATCCTGGATTAAAGCGCATTTACAGGCTTTTGGATTTAATTGGTAACCCCCAAAGAGTAATAAAAATAGTTCATATAGCAGGTACTAATGGCAAAGGTTCGGTATCTGCTATGGTTACCGCCATAGTAGCAAAAGCCGGCTATAAAGTTGGCACCTATAATTCACCACATCTTGTAAGCATTAGGGAAAGGTTTTTAATTAATAATAAAGCTATCAGTGAAAACAATTTTATTAAGTATGTGAAAATTTTAAAAGAAAAAATTGAATTTTTAAAAAGGGTAGGGGAAGAAATACCGACACAATTTGAAGTACTAACGGCCTTAGCTTATATGTACTTTAGAGACGAAAAAATAGATATAGGCGTAATAGAAGTAGGTTTAGGTGGAAGATATGATGCAACAAATGTTATTGAAGAGCCTATGGTATCTATAATCACTTCCATAGATTACGATCATATGGGAGTTTTGGGGGAAGCCATAGAACAAATTTCTTATGAAAAAGCGGGTATTATTAAAAAAAATGGTATTACAGTTTTATATCCTCAAAAATATAATGAATCGGAAAAAATTATTGAATCAATTTCTAAAGAACTGAATAATAAAATAATAAGAATTAAAAAAGAAAATATTCATGCCAAAGATTTTAGTTTGTCAGGTCAATTATTTAGTTACCACTATGATGGTAAAGAATACAAGGATTTAAAATTACCTTTACTCGGGGACCATCAATTAGTAAATGCTGCAGTTGCAATAACATCTGTTGTTATACTCAAAGATTTTGCTTTTAATATAAGTGATAATCATATTAAAAAGGGATTAGAAAAAGTATTGTGGTCAGGTCGCTTAAGCATTATATCAAAAAATCCTTTAATAGTTTTGGATGGTGCTCATAATGAAAGTGGAGTACAAGGACTTGCACTAGCGTTGAAAAAATATTTTAAGAATAGAGATTTGATTTTAATAATGGCTATGTTAAAAGACAAAGATCATAAAAAAAGCCTGCAAATTATTGCACCGATGGCGAAGCTTTTTATTGCAACAGAAGTTGAAAGCGAAAGAGCATTAAAGGCAAAGGATTTATATTTGGAAGCGAAAAAATACTCCTCAAATGCGACGTTTACTTTATCTTTAGAAAATGCTCTAAAAATTGCAACTTCTAAATATACAGAAGAATCCGTTATTTGTATAGCTGGCTCACTTTATCTTATAGGTCAGGCCTATAAATTACTTAATTAATATGTTCATAACTTTATCATATACTTGAAAATAGGATTGCTTCCATTTTGCGCAAATTTGTTTAGCTTGGTTAGCAGAAACAACATTTAACTTTAAATCAATAAGGATAATATCATTTTCAACAACTTTAAGTATAACAATATACTCAGTATTACTTTTTTTGATATAGCTTGCGAAAACCTGGGTCTCGAGTTTGATGATATCCTTATTTTTTATTGCATATTTTTTTATAAGTTCCACTATACTTTTGGGTATTTTAGCTAACAAAGCTGATAGTGTTTGAAGTCCTAAACTTGTATTTGTATATTGGTCCTTATTTTTAACTTTTTCTATCATTTTTGATTTTTCTAGTTCAATAAGACATTGTTGCATGTCGAAATAGTTAATAAGATTATTTTGCAATACAATATCAGTAATCTGTTCTTTTGTTAAAGGAAAACCAATTTCTTCAAGTATTAATAGTATAATTAGTTTATTACTAGCAATTCTTTTTTCATGTCGATTCAAAACTTATCACCTTCTTCGTTAAATTATAACATAATTATATGCTTTCATATATACTAGAGTTGAAATATAGCGTCTTATTGAACAATGTGTGAACTGAAACAAATAGAATTTTATTAATATAATAATGATTATAATGGAGTTGCTATAAAAATAATAAGGCCGAAGATTTCGGCCTTATTATTTAAAAATTGAAATTTATTGGTTTTTTATTTGATTCTGAGCCATAGCAATTAATCTTTTAGTTATTTCGCCGCCAACTCTACCACATTCACTAGCAGTAAGGTTTCCCCAATAATCTTCCGAACCTTGTTGAACCGGGAGATTAAGCTCTGCAGCAATTTCATATTTCATATTATCTAAAGCTTTATGTGCTTTAGGTACTTCAAGTCCTTTATTATATTTACCACTTCCTGCTGCCATTGTAACATCTCCTTTTATAAGTTCTAATTATAATTTTCCCGCTAATAAAAAAAATATGCTGGAATTAATTCTATTAATTTTAAACCTATATACATTTAATATATTGTGGATCATATGGAGCTAACAACCTAAATTGCTATTCACAAATAAGGGATTTTATTACTTTTTCTTCGTAATTTCGAATTCAATACTGCAACTTACCAATTATTTACACAATAAACACCTGTGAATTTTGTCGATTGAAGTAGAAAAAAATGATATAATAACTATAGAATAATATTTATTCTAACATGATATTACATGCTAAAAGAATGGGAGATTATTATGAAAAAGAAAACAATAATAATGCTATTATTAATTATAATTATAATATCAGCTTGTAATAGTTTTAATAAAGTTAATGAAGCTAATGTGATTAGTGAAGAAGAGTATCCTGATAATTTGGATGAAGAAATTCCAGAAAACTCGGAATTACCAAATGAAGAAATAGATTTAAATCTTATAAAGCCCAATGAAAACGGACAAATTATGATTTTGATGTATCATGGTATTGGCAATGAAGAATCTGAATGGGTAAGAACTGTTAGTAATTTTAAAAAGGATTTGGAGACATTGTACAAAAACAATTATAGGCTGATTAGCTTACTTGATTATATAAACAATGATATAGATGTAGAAGCTGGCTTTACACCCATAATATTGACTTTTGATGATGGTTTGCAAAACCAGTTTAACTATATTGATGACAAGGGCACCTATATTATTGATCCGAAATGTGCTGTTGGAATATTAGAGGATTACTGCAATAAAAATTTAGACTTTGGTAAGGCGGCAACCTTTTATATATATTATCCGGTTCCTTTTAGACAAAAAGATTTTTTATTAGAAAAGTTAACATTTTTAGTTAGTAACGGTTATGATATAGGAAATCATGGCTATAACCATGAAAACCTTGGGAAGATTTCAACTAAAGAAGTTCAAGAATCCTTAGCAAAAAATGCTGAAAGTACAAAAAATATTTTAAACGATTATGTAGTTGAATCTCTGGCATTGCCTTATGGTGCCGCACCAAAAGGAGAAAATTATAAACATGTTGTATCTGGTGAACATAGAGGTTTTATCTATAAAAATAGGGCTGTTTTAAAAGTTGGAAGTAACCCGGCCCCAGCACCTAATCATATCAATTTTGACCCATCAAGATTGCCTAGGGTCAGAGCCAGCGAGATATTTGTAAATGGTACTGGCCTGTATGATTATCTAGAATACTTTGAAAAAAACCCGGGCAAAAAATATATAAGCGATGGAAATAAGGATACCATTACTATACCGAAAAATGAACTTGATAATATTAATATGGATAGTATTGACCATAAGGAATTAATAATTTATGATTTAGAAACAAATTAGAATTATACTCATTATGTGCACGTCATCATTTTTTCTTTAAAATAATGTATAGAGATAAAAGTAGCTTTTACACTAGCTTTAAAAAAATTAATAATAATTATTTTTATTGCTGTGAAGTTGCTTTTTTTTGAAATGCATATTTAGGCATATGTACAAACTTAATATAATAGATTAGTAAAAAGGTTTTTTATTAGAAGGTGATATTATTAAAATTTTTATTTTTGAAAAAAATAAAATTAAGGCTATCTTATTTTTACTTTCCTCTATTTTTTTATTAATGTTGTATTCAGTTTTTGTTAATTCCAATGTTTTAAATACATTTATGGACAATGGGCGAATCATTCCTATATATAGTGTTGATACGAGCGAAAAAAAAATATCAATTAGTTTTGATGCTGCCTGGGGTGCGGATTATACAGAAGATTTACTTTCAATATTGGATAAGCATAATGTGAAAACCACTTTCTTTTTAGTTGCTTTTTGGATAGAAAAATATCCGGATATGCTTAGAAAAATAGATGAAAAAGGGCATGAAATAGGTAATCACTCGGCAACCCATCCTAAAATGTCACAACTGAGTGAAATAAAAATTGTTGAGGAGCTTACTAAGACCTCAACAAAAATTGAAGAGATAACAGGTAAAGATGTGACACTTTTTAGACCACCTTTTGGTGATTACAATAATAGGCTTATGAAAACTGCTAAAAGCTTAGGCTATTATGTTATACAGTGGGATGTAGATTCTTTAGATTATAAAGATTACGGTACTGATGCAATAGTAAACAGGGTGCTAAATAATGTTACAAACGGTTCAATAGTTTTGTTTCATAATAATGCAACATATACAAAGACGGCTTTACCTATTATTCTTAATAAATTACAGCAAGAAGGGTATGAAATTGTACCTATATCCCAGCTTATATATAAAGAGAAATACTATGTTGATCATACGGGAAAACAGAAACTTTTAAATTAAAATAAAAAAAGTAAAGAAGGGAAGAATTATTTTGAATGGGCGACTATTTTTTAAAAGACTCCGGAAAGCTCTATTCATTTCAAATATTCTTGACAAAGCAATGTTGATGACAAAGGCTATAGATGACACATATGATGGTTTAAACGAGATAGAAGGGGTGCTTAAAAAAAAGAATAAAAAAAAGAAAACAAGATAGGACTAATTCACAATAAGCTTTAAGCTGTAGTACAGTCATTGTATGCTACTGCTTGTAAAAGTAAATATATTAAATTCTACTTTCTAATGTTATAATAATATAAAAGTGTTCTCAGCTTTAAATACATAAATTTATTATGGCAGCTAAATATATACTAATACAATATATTTTGGAGCTGGTAATATGTATAAAAACGTAACAGAGATAAAGCACACCATGCAAAATAGCAGTTGCAAATCAAATCAAGTAAGTTTCATACTTGTATTTGGGAGCAATCAAAACAGACATATTATTAAAATTTTAGATTCAATTTTTGACAAAGATTCGAATATGGGAATTATTCCATTGTATTACGACTCACAATCACCACATATAAGTCCTATTATACAAAAAAATCTTACTTGTATAATAATTGAAGATTGTACTTTCTTTAACATGTTTAAGTCTAATAAATCTATTGATAAATTAATACTAGTAAACATTGATATGCCTTATACCTTATCAATGATGCAAGATATAGATTGTTATACTGTTATAACATACGGCTTAAAAAAAACAGCTGCAGTAACTGCTACTAGTATAGACTATGGGGAATATACAGGTTTTAATTATTGTTTACAACGAGTATTTTATAGCCAAAGAGGAAAAAAAATAGAGCCCTTCGAAATGCCATTTTTTATTGGTGGCTTAGGTATTAATAGTATTTACGCGGCGTTGGCTTCAATATCGTGTGCCCTTTATTACGACATAGACCTAAGTATTATAAATAAATCATTGAAAAGCATATCGTATTTCTATAATTAGATTTTAATATAATAAAACCCTTATAAAACTTGTTATAAAATAATCATATAACTTATTGCTATTGAATATTTATAGTGTAGATTAAGTCCAATAACAAGAGAACAAGAAAGGGTGGGGGTCATATATGGGAAATGGTAATGTGTCGAATAATGTGGTGCAAGTTTATGGTATGGTGGAAGAAAACCCCATATTAAGTCATGAGATGTATGGAGAAAAATTTTATAATACAAAGTTAATAGTGACCAGGTTATCTGATGTATCAGACATCTTGCCTGTTACGATTTCAGAAAGGCTGTTTATAGGGGCAAATATCGAAAAAGGCACAAAACTATTAATCGAAGGACAATTAAGATCCTACAATAAATATTTAGATGGTGGAAATAGATTAATACTTACTGTTTTTGCTAGGAATATTTCATTATCAGACGAAAAAGCAAAGAATCCCAATCAAATTTTTCTCGATGGTTTTATTTGCAAAAAGCCTATTTATAGAACTACACCTTTTGGGCGGGAAATAACAGATATGTTGATTGCAGTAAATAGACCCTATAATAAATCCGATTATATTCCTAGTATAGCCTGGGGAAGAAATGCTAGATACTCGGAAAACTTAGAAGTTGGTGATAGAATTAAGGTGTGGGGTAGAATACAAAGTAGGGATTATCAGAAAAAAATTTCTGAAGAAGAAGTGATAACCAGGACCGCCTATGAGATATCCATTTCTAAAATGGAGCTTGTGGATATAGAAAAAGAAAATATTAGCTATAACAAGGAAAACGATGAAGAAATTTAAAATACACTACGATAACACGTGCAGGGGGTAAACAATGAAATTAAAGAAAAAATTATATGATAGTAATTTTAGATACTTTTTTATGGTTTTTATAATAATCTTGGGAGGCTTTATTTCCAGTATTGCTTACAATGTCTTTATTATGCCTCATAAAATGCTAAGCGGGGGATTAGGCGGTATTGCTTTAATTTTTAATTATGTTTTTGGGATAAAACCAGGATTAATGGTTTTTATTCTTAATATTCCTGTATTTATATTGGGATATAAATTTATTGATAGGGAATTTATTTTACTGAGCTTATTAGGAACGGTATCCTTTTCCTTTTGCCTTGATTATTTTTCTTATTTTAAATATAAATTATTCATAGAAGATATATTGTTAGCCAGTATATATGGTGGAATCCTAAACGGATTTGGTATGGGTATAGTTTTAAGAAACAGGGCTTCATTGGGTGGTATTGATATTGTTTCCGTTATAATGAAAAAGTATTTCTCTGTTAATATTGGAAGCACTTCACTTATAATAAACTTTATAATTGTATCCATATCATCACTAATATATGGAATAAAGCTTGCAATGTACACACTTATTGCAATGTATGTGTCTTCTAGAGTTTTGGACAAAGTACAAGAAGGATTTGATATTAGAAAACAAGTTATGATTATTTCGGATAAGGAAGAAAAACTGGGGGAAGAAATCATAAATAGGCTTCACAGAGGTGTAACCTATCTTGAAGGTGAGGGGGCTTTTACCAGAAATAAAAAAAGAGTCATATACTGTATTGTTACATTAAACCAATTAGCTAAGTTAAAACAGATTGTGCGAGAAACGGATCCTAATGCATTTATGACTGTTAACGATACGGTTGAAGTGTTGGGGAAAGGTTTTAGTAAAAGAGGGGTTTAAGAGAGGTTTCACATTCCTCTCTTATAAATCGAACTCTTTAGCAATGGCCTCAATGGCTACTTGTTGTTTTTCTGGATTAATAACATAAGAAATTTTTATTTCAGAAGTAGTGATAATATGCACTGAAATATCATTATTGGCCAATATTTCAAACATCTTGGCTGCTACACCCGGCTGGCTTTTCATTCCTATACCTACTACAGATAACTTTGATATGTTATCAAAAGTTTCATAACTAAATGTAAATATATCTTTTTTATATTGATTCATTATTTCTATGGTTGAAGGTAAGTCTAACTTAGGAATAGTAAAAGATATATTTACTAACTTATTTATTGGTGTTGTTTGGCTTATCATATCTATATTGATACCTATCTTTGCTATTTGGCCAAAAATATTTGATATGACTTTAATATCATGGGGTACACCATTAAGCGTTACCATAGCTTGTTGGTTATCTACTGCAAGACCGGTAATAGATGATTTCTCCATAGTACTATCCAACTCCTTTATTATTGTACCTTCAATAGCACCTGAGTTAAGTGCTACCAATATAGGTATATTGTATTTCTCAGCCAGCTCTATAGATCTTACATTTAATACACCGGCACCGGAACTAGCTAATTCCAGCATTTCTTCATAGCTTATCGCCTTAAGTTTTTTTGCAGAAGGGTGCAATTTAGGGTCTATGGTATAAACACCATCCACATCTGTAAATATTTCACACTTACACCCTAATTTTGCAGCAAGAGCAACTGCTGTAGTATCTGAACCACCTCTGCCTAAAGTTGTGATTTCATTATTGATATTAACACCTTGAAAACCCGCTACTATAACTACATTATTATTATTAAGTTCCCTTATTATAATATTTTCATTAATATCAGCTATTCTTGATGCAGTATGAAATCCTTCGGTAATTATATTTAATTGTGTTCCTGTATACGAAACTGCGGAAACACCCATATCATTAAGGGCTATTGAAAGTAAAGCAATGGAAACTTGTTCTCCCGTTGCCATGAGAACGGCAAGCTCTCTTTTTCTTGGATTTTTACTAATCCTATAAGCCATATCCATAAGGTAATCAGTTGTTTTGCCCATGGCAGAAAGAACAATTACTATCTTGAAATTATCTGCTTTTTTTCTAGCTATCTTTTTAGCAACTTCATTTATTTTTTCTAAAGTTTCTAAAGACGAGCCCCCATATTTTTGCACTACAATTGGCATAGAATTCACTTCCTTAATAATTAAAGTGATTTTTAAACAAAATTATAGATATTGCAGTTTTTTAATATTAGAGTAATTCCGCTATTTGAACTGCGTTTGTTGCTGCACCTTTCCTAATGTTATCGGCAACAATCCATATATTAATTCCATTATTAATAGAATAATCCCTTCTTATCCTGCCTACATAAACCTTATCTTTACCGGCTGCTTCTAGGGCCAATGGATAGATATTATTATCCGGATTATCTAGAACCTCTATTCCCGGCGATTTTTTCAATATGTTCTTTAAAGTATTTATATCGAATTCATTCTCAAATTCAATATTTACCGATTCAGAGTGACTATAGTACACAGGTACCCTTACAGTAGTTGCAGTAATTTTAATACTATCATCATGCAGTATTTTCTTGGTTTCATTAATCATTTTCATCTCTTCCTTGGTATAGCCATTCTCTTCAAATGAATCTATATGTGGTAGACAATTATTAGCTATAGGATAGGGGTAAAATTTATTTTCTTCTCCGGCTGAGCTTCTTTTCAAATCGTTAATGCCATTTACACCTGAACCAGAAACAGCTTGATAAGTTGAAAATATTACTCTTTTAACTTTATAGTTGTCATGTAAAGGTTTTAGTGCAACTACAGCTTGTATAGTAGAGCAATTCGGGTTTGAGATTATACCTTTATGATTATTAATATCCTTGGGATTGACTTCAGGAATTACTAAAGGAATATCATTGTCCATGCGAAAAGCGCTACTATTGTCAATTACAGTAACTCCTTTCGAAGCAGCTATAGGTGCATATTTCAGGCTAACAGAAGAACCTGCTGAAAAAAAAGCAATATCAATATCATTTGAAAAAGATTCTACCGACAACTCTTCAATTTGATGATCCCTATTTGCAAAAGATATTGTCTTTCCGGAGGATCTAGAAGAAGCGAACAAGAAAAGTTTATTTATGGGGAAATCTCTTTCTTCAAGTATCTCTAGTATTTTTCTACCAACCATCCCTGAGGCACCTACAATTGCTACGTTTAATTTTTTCATAATATGACCTCCATTTTAATTTTCATCTTATATAATTAATATTATAATTAATATACAATTTATAAACTACAATATAAATATTATAGCAGATGTTATAAATAAACAGTGTTTAAATTTTCATACATATTAGCATGTATAGGAGTAGTCGTCAAGATATTAAAATGCAGATGATAAAATCACCTAAAAACTTCTTATAGTTCAGTCATAACTACTACGACTAGGGGGGTAAAGAGTAGATAACTTAAAAATTTGAAAATTTGATAAAAGTATTATAAAATCTTATTAGGATAAGGAATAAAATTATATTTAGAAACAAAGGATCTAGGGGGGTATTTAGCTTGAAAAAACTACTTGTGTTTTGTCTTTTATTAGTTCTTTTCCTTTTATCATCATTCCAACAAACAAATGCCGATAACGATGTGCCAGGTTTTATTGGATATGATCTGTATTTAATGAATAACTTTAATGTTGATATTGTACAAAAAAACATTGTTTTTAATATAGATACTGGCGGTCTTTTATTTGAAGGTGAATATATACTTAATAATCAATCTGATCAAATAAGCGAATTAGTTTTTGGTATACCAGCAGATAATATTGAAAATATAACAGTATTCGACAAAGGCAACATTATAAAAACATTTCGTAGAAATGAAAAGTTTATAATGGATAATTATATATATGAACATTTGCCTGAATCCGATAAATGGTACACAGCAAGCTTGTGGTTAAAGGCAAATGAAAGTAGGCTAATAAGAATAGAGTATAATGCTAAAATTATCAATGATAATAGAGGAATATACACATTTACTTATACTAACAATATAGTGCCTTTGAATATAAGCGCATCAAAAGCTTATGTTGTTTTTAATGATTTTAAATTATACAACATAATAGATATTTCCAATACTGAAATAGAAAAAATGTCCCACAATCATAAAGCAGAATTATTATTTAATATTAATATTAACGGAAGAATATCCAATGCAGACTATGAATTTACTGACTCTATGTCAATAGATAGACTGAATTTTTCCAATAGTAAGAAGTTAAAAAATATAGCAAATTTATATCGTGGAAAAGATTACGAGGCTGCTATAGTTTTATGTGACGAATACGCTGAAAACCCAAATGATGCTAACATTGATATTAATCAAGTTAAATATATAAAGGCTGAAGCGTATAGAAAGCTAGCTAAATATGATAATTATTTTGAAATTCTAAAATTATTGGATTTAAACAAGTTATATCCTATTAGATTAAAGTATAAAATATTCTATGATGTAAATGAGATAGTAAATGGGGAAGCAGAATGCATAGATCTAGCTATAATGCTTAAAACAATACAAACTGAACTAAATGAAAGCAATGAGTTCTTAAGCAGATGGATGGAGTATAGTGAAATAGACTATATTAATAAAGATAAGGTTGAAGAAAATTCGGACAATGAGGATTTGGAAGCGCCCTTGGGTAAGTTCGCAAGCTTAAAAAAGTTAAAAGCAATAAAAGATTATTTTAAAAATAACACATACATATATTATATTTTACTAGTCATAGTTTTTTTCCTTGGTTTTATAATTGGCAAAAGAAAAAAGAGAAAAAGAAAGTCGACTCCTTATTATACTTTAAGGAGATAAAACTGCTATATAGGAGTGATTAAGTGGAAAAGTATTATAAAGCCGCGAATATTATTAAAAATAGTAAAGATGTAGTTGTATTAACCGGTGCAGGTATATCTACAGATAGTGGGATACCCGATTTCAGAAGTGCCAATACAGGTTTATGGACTAAAATTGATCCAATGGAGGCCTTGTCTACAAAAGTACTATTTGAGAACCCCCAAGAATTTTATAAGACTGGATTTAAGATAATTACGGCAATGAAGGACGCGAGGCCTAACAAAGCACATGAGATATTAGCTAAAATGGAGCTTAATGGATTTGTTAAGTTAATTATTACACAAAATATTGATAATTTACACTTTTTAGCTGGTTCTAAGAATGTTTACGAAGTTCATGGTCATTCAAGGAGTTACACTTGTACAAAATGCAAAAAAACTTATGATATTGCTTTGATAGAGGAAAAAATAGAAAACAAAGAAATCCCACCAAAATGCACTTGCGGAGGGATTGTCAGACCTGATGTGGTTATGTTCGGGGATATGCTACCACATTGTTTTTATGAAGGCATGAAGGAAGTTGAAAATACTGACGTGCTTTTAGCTATAGGATCTAGTTTAAGTGTTTATCCTGTATCACAATTAGCTGAAATTGCTAAAAGACTTATTATAATTAATTATGACAAGACTGCATATGATTATCGCAGTGAAATAGTAATTAACGATAACATATCTAATGCATTATCAAAAATTTATGATATTTTGGAAACAAAAAATGTATAATGAATTTTCTAAAATATATGATACCTTAATGAGTGATGTTGATTACGAAAAGTGGGTAGAGTATATTTTGCAGATATTTGACAAGTATGGGCAGAACCTTAAAGAGATATCGAAAGTATTGGACGTTGCTTGTGGAACCGGTAATATTTCCTTGCCATTATCAAAACTAGGCTATATAGTTTACGGAGTGGACATATCGGATAATATGTTAGCAATTGCGGAGAATAAGGCTCGTAGAAGTAATCAAAATATAACATTTAAAAGGCAAGATATGCGGAATTTAAAGCTCTCAAGTAGATTTGATTTTATCAATTCTAGTTGTGATGGTATTAATTATATTATAAAAGAAAAAGAATTACTTGAAACATTTTTGGGATTTCATAAGTTACTAAATAAAAACGGATTACTTATATTTGATATTAGTAGCTATTTTAAACTTAGGTTTATATTAGGCAACAATACAATATTTGAGGAAAAGAATAATATCTGTTACTGCTGGGAAAATAGCTTTGATAACCGTAATTCTATTATTAAAATGAAATTAAACTTTTTTATACCCCAAGGGAACTTGTACCATAGGTTTGAAGAGACACATATTCAAAAAGCGTATAAGAAAAAAGAGATTGTAGAATTGCTGAAAAAGTCAGGCTTTACTATACTAGATTGTTATGGAGATTTTACCTTTGAACCGCCAAACGAATGGTGTGAAAGAATATTTTTCGTTGCTATAAAGGATTAATTTTTAAAACTTTTTACCTTGACTTTAATGATATGCTGTTGTATCTTTTTTTTTACAGTAAAATAAGAAAAAAAGCCTATCAATCCATTGCGCTGCA
>CAYMVQ010000001.1:16023-273672 GCA_964394355.1 uncultured Clostridiaceae bacterium | reverse complement strand
CTTTAAAACTGTAGATGTACTTCTTCATTCGTTTCTCTCCTTAATATTTTTATAAGACCATTTGTATTTAGTTTTTAGCTTTCAGCAAAGCGACCTAGATAAGCCTGAACAATTCTTGGATCATCTTTTAAATCTTTAGACTTACCATGAAATAAAACGCTGCCGCCTTCCATTATATATGCATAATCTGAAACACCTAAAGCCACACGTGCATTTTGCTCCAATAGCAAGATAGGCAAACCATTTTTATTAATTTCAATAATTTTTTCAAATAATTCTGCTATTATTAGAGGCGCCAATCCCATTGACGGCTCATCTAACATTAACACATTTGGTCTAGCCATAATTCCACGTCCTATAGCTAACATTTGTTGTTCCCCACCCGAGAGACTCCAGCCTAGCTGGTTCTCTCTTTCCTTTAAACGTGGAAACAGTTCATACACTTCTTCTAAATTATCATTATATGATTTATGACCAAAAAAACCATGCCAATTAATTGTACCCACCTCTAAATTTTCTTTAACAGTCAGGCCGGGAAATATATGTCTGCCTTCAGGAACATGGATAATTCCCTTCATTGCTATATATCGTGAACTGCGATTTATTAATTCTTCTTTATCTTCAAGTAAAATAGAACCACTCCTCCTAATCATACCTGAAATTGCTTTTAGAAGAGTAGTTTTACCTGCACCGTTACTACCTATTAAACAAGTAATTTTACCGGATTCAACCTTCAAATCAATTCCTTTAAGTGCCTCTATTTGGCCGTAGTATGCATGCAATTTTTTTATCTTAAGCATCTTTATACTCCTCTCCTAAGTAAGCCTCTATTACTCCTTTGTCAACCGATACCTGAGCGGGAGTACCGGTTGATATTACTTTTCCGAAGTTAATAACTACTATTTCTTTGCATATGTTCATAACCAAATCCATAGAATGTTCTATCAACAAAACACCAATACCTCTTTGTTTAGACGCATAATTTAGAAGCCTTAGCACATCTTCGATTTCCTTAGAATTTAGCCCCGCTGCGGGCTCATCAACAAGCATCACTTTTGGATAAGCAAGCATAGATCGTATTATCTCCATAATCTTCCTCTGTCCAAAAGGGATACCGGTAATATCATCATCCCAATTAAATCTAAAGCTTATCAAATCCATTAATTCTTGCAACTCTATTTCAATATCATTTTTCATCTTTCCAATAAAACTTTTTAAATATCCTTGTTCACTTCCAAGATCAATACCTAGCAATAAATTATCCTTTATATTTGATCTTTGCATAAATCTTGGTACTTGGAAGGTCCGACCTATACCCATCCTTGCACGGCTATACGGAGGTAATTGGGTAATACTTCCTTCTTTAAAAAATATTTCGCCGCTATCCGGAGCATATATTCCACTTATCAAATTCATAAGGGTGCTTTTACCTGCGCCATTTGGACCTATCAAACCATGTATTTCCCCAGGTTGCACACTGAATGTTACATCCTGAGCCGCAACAACACCACCAAATCTTTTTGATATTTTATTAAGCCTTAAAATAGGTCCCATTTTATCTATCCTCCTTTTTATCTAACAGCAAAGTTTTGTTCTTTATGAACACCTGTTTTATTTTTTTAACAAGTGTTTCGTATAGACCCGCCAATCCCATCGGCATAAAGACCATTAACAATATAATCCCAATTCCATAAAATAATTGCAAATATTCTTTTACAGTCCTCAGCCATTCTGGCAGCATTGTTATCAGCACAGAACCAACAATTATGCCTGCTGTATTATTAACACCGCCTAACATCGCCATAATAATATAAGATGTTGCACGTTCAAATGTAAACATATCTCCGCATACAAACTGACTATGCATAGCATAAAGAGCACCAGCCAATGCAGCTAGTATACCGGCAATTGTAAAAGCTATTACTTTTGTAATATATACATTGACACCTAAGGTATATGCTGCTATTTCATTATCCCGTATAGAAGATAATGAACGCCCAAGCTTTGTTCTCCTTATTCTTTCTATTAATAAGGCAATAATAAAAACTATAATAACAAGAGTATAAAACCATTGGTTATAATTTTTTGGTGAAAAACCAAATATGCTAAGTGTGTTTATACCGGAAATACCATCCGGACCCCCAAATAGGGGTTTGTAATTCATATAAAAGCACCATGCTACTTGTACTAAACCAATTGTCGCAAATGTAAAGTATGTGTCTTTAAGCCTAAACAATACAAGTCCAAGCAAAAAAGACAATAAAGCAGAAGTAACTATTGCAATTATTAACGATAACGATGTGTTTAAGCATAAACCCCAGCGTCCGGAAGATAAATTTGCAACAATATACGCACCTACACCCATAAATGCAACTGCTCCAAAAGATAGTTGCCCACCTAATCCTAATAAAACTGAAATACCAAAAGTGGCTATTGTATATATTAAAGATAGATTAACTATCATCATATTATAATCTTCACTTACGCTCGGTATAATTATTACAAAGAGAATAGATGCTATAAAAATAATCAATGCTGATGGTTTCTTCAATATTTTTCCCATTATTAACACCTCACGCCTTATCTGAAATTTTTTCACCAAATAGCCCCTGCGGTTTAATTAGCAAAACAGCTATTAGAATAAGAAATACTACAGCATCCTTATATTGTGAAAAGTTAATTGTGCTAAATGATTCTACTATTCCAATTAACAAAGAGCCAATTATTGCACCTTTAATGTTACCAAAACCACCTACTACAACACCTGCAAATGCACGAAGTTGCAAGGTCCCTAATGTTTTGCTAACCATAAATACCGGTGATATTAAATAACCACCTATTGAAGCAATTGTCATTACTATTATATAAGTAGCTGCTGTTGTAAGAATTGTTGGAATGCCAAGTAGTTCCGCTGCATATTTATCTTGTGCAGCAGCTTGCATCATTCTTCCTGCATATAATTTTTCAAACAATGTAAAAACTAATGCCATTAATACAGCACTTACTAAAATTGTTATTATTAACTGCCACTGTAATTTTACCCCTCCAATTCTTAGTATCGCTGCCTTTCCGGTTGTAGAATCCCTTACTAAAGATGGCATTGCACGCGGAAGGCTTCCCCATATCAGTGTAGCAGTTTCCTTAAGAACCATAGCAGCACCCATCGTTGCTATTACAACAGTTTGAGGATATGCTGCATTACGTAACGGCCAATAAACCGAAAACATGAATATTATTCCAATCACAGCAAAGCATAAAAAAGCCAATGGAGCCATTCCCCATAAAGGTAGGCCTAGATCAATCGTTAACCAGCAAGTTATATAAGCACCGAACATCAATAAATCACCTTGTGCAAAGTTCACCACTCCAATTGCTCTGATTAATAAGATTAATCCCATAGCTAAAAGTGCGTATATCATACCCATTGCAATTCCGTTTACTGTGAGTGATACAATTAAATTAAAACTCATTTTGCACCTCTATTTTACAATATTTATATTTTGTTATAGTTTGCCTTGTTTTATCAAGGCAAACTATAACAAATCATTTTAACGAACTTTTATTATATCTAAAACATGTGCTTCGCCATCTCTATTAATAGTTAAATATTTGCTGGATGACAAGCAACTATTACCATAATATGAGTATACTGACATAGCACCAGGAAAATCTTTTATTTTACTGATGGCATCATTTATTGCTTCTTTATCAGTAGTTGTATTTGCTATTTCACAAGCTTCTTTGAAAAGTAAAATAGAATCATAAGCTATTACTGCAGATGGGTCGGGCTGGGCATTATACTTTTTGATATAGGCTTCCTCGAATCTTTTACCTACCTCTGTCGGGACATTTGTAGCCCACTCAGACACACTGTACCAACCATCTGCTGATGATCCTGCGTTAGTTCTGCATACAGCTGAAGTAACAGTAGCTGATGCAATCAAGGGAATATCAATGCCAGCAGCTTCAACCTGTTGACAAATAAGCGCAGCCTGTGTTTCATGATTTATGGACAATAGACAGTCAGCATCTGAGTTAGCAATTTGAGCAATAATTGGAGTGAAGTTTTTTTCATCTGCACCACAACCAAAAATTTTGCTTTCTGAAACAGTTATTCCTAATTCTTCAAGTGCTTTTACTGTTTCATCTTTTAATCCCGTGCCAAAGCTATCTGTTATATACATAATCGCGGGATTTTTGCTTTCTAATGTTTCAGTCATAACTTTAGCCATGACCTCTCCTGTCTTATCATCAGTTAAACATGCTTGCCACATATATGGATTGTTTTCTTTAACTATGTTAGCGGAAGTTCCACCTGAAAACATTGGCACTTTTTTTTCTAATAGCATTGGTGAAGCAGCTATACAATAGGATGAATATGTTGAGCCAAAGAAAGAAACAACATCTTTATTATTTGTTAGTTTAGTCATGGCATTTACTGATGCCTGCAAATTATCCACTTCATCCTCAAAAACAAGTTTAAGCTCTTTGCCCAATATACCGCCATTTGCATTTATCTCTTCAGCTGCTAATTCTGCACCATTATTAATATAATCGCCAACCATTATATTCGTTCCTGTCATAACCGTTGTGACTCCAAAAGTGACTGTACCATCGAATGAAACTCCTTCGTCTTGTACGGGCGGTTCCCCATTGCCTGTATCCTCCTTAGGTACACTAGGAGAAGAGCATGCAACAGATAACATTATTAAGGCAATTACAAGGGCTCCGATTATTAAGCTTTTTTTCATTATTCTCTCCCTTTCTTATTCTTACTTTTAGGTGTTGGCATAGTTTTTTTATGCCAACACTTTAGAATCAGTTTATTTTATTTTTATAGCTTTAATTCATATAAGTAGCGTATAATTTTGATGTTTTATGTTCTTTTTATTGTTTTGGCCGGAAAGGCAGTAACTCCGATACTAAAATAGTGTTTTAATCCTATCAAATACTTCCTCAAAAGCGCTAATCGTTTTCTTAATATCATCTTCTGTCATAACAGTGGATAAATTCATTGAACCCCTTGGTGCTATAAAGATACCTCTATTCAACAGCTCCATATGCACTATTTTATTCATTGCATTATGTGGGCTTTTAGTTGATGTGTAATCGTAAGGCACTTCTTTAGTATAGTGCACGTGCATTAGCGAGCCATTTCTAGCAACAGAAACAGGAAGCTTTAGCTTATCAGCAATGCTTGTTAGACCATCTTGTAAGTCCTTTGCATAATCATTTAATTTTTGTATTGCTTTTTCGCATAGTAATTCTAAGGAAACTACACCCGCGACCATTCCAATTCTATTACCGTTAAATGTACCGCTATGTGCTATAAACTCTTCTTTCTGCGGATCATACATACTCATAACGTCAGATCTTCCGCCAAAGGCAGCTATTGGGAAACCACCACCGATAAACTTTCCAACAGTTGTAAGATCTGGTGTGACTTTATATTTACTTTGTGCACCGCCATATGCTACCCTTAAAGACTGAATTTCATCAAATATAAGTAAAACATTATATTTATCAGCCAGTTGTCTTAGGTCTTTTAAATAGTCTGTTTTAGCTGATATAGCACCTGTTTGTCCCATTACAGGCTCTAAAACAATGGCGGCAATTTTATCACTATTCTCTTCTAAAATATTCTCTACTGCTTTTGCATCATTAAATGGAGCTATAAATATATCTTTGCTCACGTTTTTTGAAATGCCCTTGCAGTCAGGAATGGGTTCCCATGATTTATGATTTTCTGGATATGGTATAGGGGGCGCTATAGAATGCTGTACTAAATCAATAGAGCCATGAAAACCACCTTCCATTTTTATGATTGCATCTTTACCTGTAAAGGCACGTGCTGCCCGAACCGCAAATAAAATTGCCTCGGTACCAGAGTTGCAAAACCTCACTTTTTCCAGACTTGGAATTCTATCACATAACATATGTGCTAAATCTATCTGCTCAGGTATGGCAGAACCATAACATGTTCCTTTAGAAAGCACTGGTGTTATTTTTTCAACTATATCTGGATGAGCATGCCCGTGAATCATAGAAGTATAATTGTTTAAGAAATCAATATAGCAATTATCATCAATATCATACAAATAGGGACCACTTGCACGTTCGACAGTTAATGGATGAGGCTTAAAATAAACAATAGATCTTGTTTCACCTCCTGTCATATAATTTTTTGCTTTTTCGTAGGCTTTTTGGGAGTTAGGTGTTCTTAATGCGTAATTTTTCATGCTTTCATTATATATCTCTTGATATTTCATTTCGTATTCCTCCTTAAAATATCTTTATTAAATACGTTTAATAGAATTTAATAAACTATGGAATTAGGATCATTTTCCCTGGACAACCATTTTCAATATCCTTAAAAGCTTTTTCAAAATCTTTTAGTGGATATATATTCCCAATTGCAGGTGCAATATCAAATTTACCCGATTTCAGTAGTGCATTGCATTGCCACCATGTTTCGTACATTAGTCTGCCTGTGACTCCATTAACTCTCGCTTCTTTATAAATAATATCTTCACTAAGGTCTAATGAAACAAGATCATTAGGCAAACCAACCATGGTGTAGCGGCCTCTAATTCTTAGAACTTTAAATCCTTCCTGGATGGCTTTTGGGTTTCCAGTATAATCAATGACTACATCAACACCCCTACTGTCTGTTTTTTCCAATATTTCTTTTACAACATTATCTTTCATTGAATTAAGCGTTATGTCCGCGCCCATTTTTTTTGCAACTTCTAACTTGTCGTCAAAAACATCCATTGCAAATATTTTTGATGCGCCGCAAGCTGCTGCAGTACCAACTGCCATTAAACCAATAGGCCCACATCCATATATTGCTACAGTTTTTCCGCCTATTTCTCCTGATAATACACCATGTACTGCAACTCCCATAGGTTCTAGCATAGCTCCAATTTCGTAACTAATGCTATCATCAAGTTTCCATGCACAATCCACCGGTATCGAAATATATTCAGCAAATGAACCAGGAGTTTGCACACCTATTATTTTCATATTCTCACATATATGCCTATTTCCAACTTGGCATTGGTAACATTCATTACAGGGAATGTGCGTTTCACCAGCTACCCTATCTCCAACTTTTATACTTTTTACTGATGAGCCAATTTCGACCACATCTCCAGCGAATTCGTGACCAAAAACCATGGGCAGCTTTAATCTTTCTTGTGCCCATTCAGTCCAAGGATAAATATGCATATCTGTCCCACAAACTGCAGTTGCCTTAACTTTAATTAATATTTCATTATCCTTTACCTCAGGAATAGGTAAGTCTTCGCGATATACAGCACCTGCCTCTGGTTTTTCCTTAATAACACCTTTCATAAATTTCATATAATCAGTCCTCCTTATAATTTAAATTTTGATTTTGCCATTTTTACTGCTAAGTTTATTGCATCTACAAGACTCTCCTCGTTTGCCCTACCTTCCCCGGCTTTACCAAATGCAGTACCATGATCAACGGAAGTACGAATAATTGGCAATCCAATTGTGCAGTTTATGCCACTGACTGAAGTATATTTATTTGTAGCCATATCTAATTTGAACCCTATTAGTTTAAGTGGTATATGACCTTGATCATGGTACATAGCAACAACTATGTCATACTGACCTGCTAGCGCTTTAACAAAAACAGTATCGGGTGGCACGGGCCCTTCTACTACGATTCCATCCTTTTTAGCTTTGCAGATTGCAGGTGCAATTTCTTCATTTTCTTCAGATCCAAACAAGCCATTTTCAGAGCTATGTGCGTTTAGACCCGCAACAGCTATTTTAGGATTTTTTATACCAATTAATTTCATTGCTTCATTTGCCAACCTAATAACAGTGTAAACTCTTTCGCTGGTGATCAAATCGCAAGCTCTTCTCATAGAAACGTGTGTTGTAACATGTGCAACCCTTAAACCATCACTAGCTAACATCATTGCATAATCTTTTGTTTTAGTGTACTCAGCAAAAATCTCTGTATGTCCTGAATACTGATATCCAGCTAAATTAATAGACTCTTTATTTATTGGCCCTGTAGTTACTGCATGTATTTTATTACCCATCGCCAATTCAATCGCTTTTGTAATATAATTAAAAGATGCTTTGCCTGTTAAAGCACTAACTTTTTTATACTCCCAACCTCTTGGTTTTAAGTAGTTCAAACTTAAGTAGTCAACATAGCCATGTTCATCCTTTGCTTCTGTAATATTTTGAATCTCATTTAATTTCAAATTATGGCCAGTAAATGTATTTGCTTCTTTTAGAGCTTCATAATCACCAATAACTATAGGTGTGCATTTTTTATAAGTTTCTTTCTTCCCCAACGCTTTAATAACTATTTCCGGTCCTATACCTGCTGGGTCTCCCATTGTAATCCCTATTTTTGGTCTCATAATTAGACACCCGCCTTTCTATTCAAAAATTTTGCTATTCCTATAAAAGAATCTTTCGCACCAAATCCCCCTGCTTTTGTAACTACTTGAAGCCCTTCAAAATTGCCTCCAACAAGCTTTCCATTGGGTATACCGGGTAATATTTCACGTTCTAAAACCATTCCCCGCGCTCCCAGGGATTCAAAAATATAAGCAGCAGTTTCGCCTCCGGTTACAATAAGCGAGTTTACTAAGTTTTTCGAAACGATATTTTTTGCAATCGCTCCAAAGGACCGTGCTATTTTTTCAGCACCATTAAAATCCATTTGTAGCGCATACGACTCTTTATTATTTTTTAACAATGTATCAATTGCAATGATGGTGGTTTTTCCTTGCATTAACGAATCACATGCTAGTGTTACAGCTCTTTCGATTTCATTTTTTCTATCTCCATCAATAATTTTCTTGGCACAAAGCTTAATTAACTTAGTTGGACTTTGCTTAACTAATTCTGTAATTTGATTTGCTGTTACTGGATTATAAGTGCCCGCTAAAAAAAGTATAGGTTTTTCCTCGTATAATTCTCTATCGTTATCAATGGAACTCCATATTGATGAAATATGATCTGCTAATCCAGCGGATCCCACTAAAACAGATTCTTGTATATATGATTTTATAGCAGATGCAACAATTTCTAACTCAGCATTTGTAACAGCATCTATCACAAAGATTTGCATACCTGCTTTTCTTAACTCATCAATTTTCTGCCTAATGTTGTTTACACCTTTTTTTACATCATCAATATTAATACTTGCTAGGGGCCTTGAAGTCCCACTTTTTATAAGCTCTGGAACATACCCTATGGCTTGATAATCATTTTTTTGACTAGGGGAGTTCTCCTTTTTTATATATAAATAGCCGTTTTCCACTATTCTTCCGTTATTGGGAAATGATGGGGCAATGAATGCCAAATTAAGATTTAACTCATCCATCATGGCTTCAACTTCCGCACCTGGATGTCCGCGTAACGTAGAATCAACTTTCTTGTAAAAAAGTTTAAAACCTTGAGCTTTTGTTATCTTTGTAATTTCTTTTACTCTTCCATATGCATCTTTAACATTGATATTTCGCGTCTCACTATTTATTGAAATAATCTGATATTCTGTATTCAATTTCTTAAGGGTTTTATAATCAAATACAACAAAGGTGCGAAAACCACACTTGCTAAACTGTACACCTGTATCAGTGGAACCGGTGAGATCATCAGCAATTATGCAAAGATTTTTCATTAATTATCACCTAATTCTACTTTTTTATTTAAACTATTACTATTGCAAGGGCTGTGCCATATTAAATATCTTTGCATATAAATAATTCAACTTACTTGATTTTTTCCATTATGTAATTGCTTAGTTAAACAAATGTTATCATAAAGACTTGTTAGGCTTGAAAGCGTTGTCCCAACAGCGATAGAATTGTTTGGCTATGTATCATTACAGCCACATTATATTATTAATCATAATTAATCATAAAAATGTAAAGCATTATAATTTTTTTGTTCATTTAACAATAAACATAATTATAAAAGTTAATACATATATATATTGTATTTCATTATGAATCTTTCGTTTCACTTTGAAACCTTTTCATTTTTCTCCAAAGAGTTGTTGTGCTTATGCCTAATTTTTCTGCAGCTTCTTTCCTGGTTTTACTGGACTTTAAGACATTTTTTATTGTTTCTAGTTCAAGCTCCTCCAATGTTGTGTTCGGTAAATAGGTTTCTTTTTTAATTAAATCCATTTCATTATGAAATGTTTTAATTGAATTTCCTAATGCATTTGTAATATCCGTAGCTGTTATAAAAGCACCTTGCTTCAAAACAGTTAGCTGCTCTAATAAGTTCCTTAGTTCGCGTATATTGCCATACCAAGGCATAGACTTCATTAGATTTATTGCTTCATTATCAAAGTTAGGTGCTTCTATCTTTAATTGTTTAGACAAATCCCTACATAAAACTCTTAAAAGCACAGGTATGTCCACTATTCTTTCTCTTAAAGGCGGTATATTAATTAGTAAAATACTTAATCTATGATATAAGTCTCTCCTGAATTTACCTTTTTCAATTAAATTTAATAGATTTTTGGAGGTAGCGGCAATAACTCGCACATCTATGGGAATAACCTTATTACCCCCAATTCGCATTATTTCCCTTTCTTGTAGAACTCTAAGCAATCTAGCTTGTGTGCTGGTGGAAATTTCTGCAATCTCATCTAAAAAAATAGTACCACTATGAGCTAATTCAAATAATCCTTTTCTGCCTTCTTTTTTTGCCCCCGTAAAAGCTCCACCTTCATAGCCAAATAATTCACTTTCTAAAATACTTTCTGCCAGAGCTGCGCAATTAATAGCTACAAAAGGCCTGTCTTTACGTTTGCTATAATTATGTATTCCTTGGGCAAACATTTCTTTTCCCGTGCCAGTTTCACCATTTATTAAAACAGTCGAATCTACCTTAGAAAATTTCATAGCCCTATCAATAGTATTTCTCATTATTGGTGCAGTAGTAACTATATCATTAAAGTTATAATGAGCGATAAGTCCTTTAGCATACTTTTGCTTCCTTGCTTTTTCCTCAATATCCTGTATACGCTTTATATCCTGTATAGTTGCAACACCACCAACAGGTTGATTGTTTATTATAACAGGTACTACATTAATTGCCACAGAATTTCCGTTAATGTTTTTTAGTTCTCCGGTACGCATTATTCCAAAACTTAAAACCTCAAAAAAGGGAATTTCTTTTAAAGCTTCAGATGCTAATTTGCCAACTACCTTATCTTTATTTAATTGAAGCATCTTTTCCGCTTCTGGGTTCATTAATGCAATACGCCCCTGCTGATCTACTGCTATAATCCCCTCATAAGCAAACTCTAAAATAGTTTTAAGTTGTTCTGTTCTCGCCTGTTCCTTTCTTCGTAAAATAGCTATATCATTGGCCTCCCTTATGGAGGAGCTAACTGCTTCCTTACCGGAAGTAATAAGAACTGTTTCTAAATCATATTCTTTGGCCTTTTTTATTGCAATCGCATCACCTACAATTACATCAACTTTTTTTGCCATTGCGTTTAAAATACCACTTTCAGCTTCTGTAGAGTTTTCAATTTCAAACTCGAAAATTTCAATACCTAAAATCTCGTTTAAGCTTTTACTTCCATATATGACATTTTTAAAACCTACAACTCCAACTCTGCTTCCTTTTTTTCTTGCAATATCTAAAGCTCTAATAATGTCAAATCCGCTAATCGCTATTTCTACAACCGGTACATTTTCCGAAGCCCTAATGGCTCTGGCAGTACCACCCCGGCTGATAATTATTTCAATACCCTTATTAACGAACTCTTTTGCAAGTTCTACACCCTCTGCCAAGTCACCAGTTCTTATAATTATATTTTCATTTAACTCTGTACAAGCTTCCGCTGCCAATACAGACAATTCCTTGTAAGGTGCTACTATTGCTATTTTAGGTTCTTCCACCTTTATCATCCTTTTAATCAATTTAAATATATTTTTAAATACTAATAGTCTTTAAAAAATATCATTGCAAAAAACAATAAATCTTTATATTTCTCATAATTTTAAACTACCAAATTATTTATGTTTATTAAATATGACTAGCCCGATTTGAAATTAATATAATATTAAAAGCTTGATAACCTATAATACTAAACAAAGTATATCATAGAAATGCTGTCCCTTGTCAATGGCAGGCTTTAACATAAACTCAAAACAATACCTATAATTATTACTCTGTTCTAATGGCTTCCAAAGCACTTAGTTTCATTGCCCTACGCGCTGGATAATAACCAGAAATAATGCCTATCAATGTTGCAAAAATAACAGAGATTAGAATAAGCCATAATGGTATAATTGAGATTTTACTTCCCTCTTCCATATAGCCAAAAATATTAATGAATAGTGAAATCCCAGCACTATTTAGTATAAAAGAAACTAGTATGCTAAAAGCAATGCCGACTATTCCTCCTACTAATCCTATAAGCCCTGCCTCAAATAAAAACAATCTTTTTATATCTGATAACTCTGCACCTAAAACCTTCATAACCCCTATTTCTCTAGTGCGTTCATATATAGACATTATCATTGTATTGGCAATTCCTATAGCTGCTACTAATAGAGAAACCGCCCCAATGCCACCTAAAACTGCTTGTATTCCGGCCGAAGCCTTTTGCATTGACTCCAATATATCCGTTAAGCTAAAGGTGCCGAAACCCATTTCTTTTATTTGGTTTTGAATCCTTTTTACATTTTTAATATCCTTTACCTTCACCATAGCATTTTGGTAGCTGTCCTTGGATGTCTGTGGGTACATTTCAAAGCCCCTGTTGTTTCGTCCTTGTACTTTTTCACTTTCTTCAACCATTTTTTTTAAATGATTTATATCCATATAAGCATTGTAATCCTTTTCATCATTGCTTTCTTTTATAATACCTAGGCCTTTCACTTTATACTCAGGAAGCTTTTTAGTATTTGAACTTTGTACAGTAGTTCTTCTTTTTTCTCCATATTCCATATTCATAGTCATTATGATTTTATCACTCAATAAATTTGGCTTTTCCATAGGCCCACCATAATAATAATTCGCTTTTGGATTATAAAACCAATCGGATAAATAAGTTCCGAACACCAAAGCTGCCTTGTCATTTTCATTAATTAGCCTGCCTTCTTCAATTATAAAGTCAAAGCTCTCCATAACTGTTGTATCTATTCCTATAACACTAAAACTTGCAACAAGCTTGCCCAATCCAAACTTCCAATAGCTATACATAAGCGGGGTTACTGCCTCTACCCCATTTATCGCCTTAATCCGAGCTAGAGTTTTGTCATCAAGTTTTATATCCTTATTTTGATTGTCCCCCATGCCCATGTCCGGAGCTATATAATTTGCATCTACATTTATTATATTTAAGCTACCCATTCTTTCAATTTCTTTTTTAAAATTTTCATTCATCCCTATCCCCAAAGACAGCATTATAACAATAGATGAAGTGCCTATTACAACTCCTAAAACAGTCAGTATAGTCCTTGTTTTTCTCCTCCACATATTCCTTAGTCCCATATTTATTACATCAATACTATTCATCTAGGGTCATCTCTCTTTTCTTTTTATAAGCTTTTTTAATTTTTAGTATAATGCCAATGACAAATAAAATGAGAATACCAATTATATAAGGATTTTTTATATATTTCATAAATTTATTTTTAGAAGAATCATCATAAAAATCCTCGCCAAAACCATCATCTGGCATTGGCTCCATAGGCATTTGTATAACATTAACTTCAAACTCTTTTATTTCTTCATAGATTTCCCCTACTGCATTTTCATAAGAAAATACAATATTACCTCTTAAAAACCCTTCAACATCTGGTGTTATTCCAACATCATAGCTGTCAACATTTCCAGGTTCAAAATTCCCTACATAATAATTTGAGTTTTGTTTGCCAAAATCTCCTTCTGTTTTGATCATAAGATTATGTAAAACTGTTTTTCCCATGTTGAAGAATTCAATGGAAACCAGAAATACTTGTCCTAAAAATGCTTCTGCTGGCACAATTAGATCTCCTAAAACCAATTTTGTTTGCTGTATAACAGGGATACTTATTATATCCTTTGCACTAAATTGCTTACCTTTTTCATCTTCATACTCAATATCAATGGAAACTCCATAAGTTTTATGCTCTGCATCTATTCTTGGCGCCAATGTAAATACGTTTTGAATATTATCTTTTGGGTTAATTTTTTCTATATATATGGTATTGCTGCTGTCTACTGGATTAAATATTCCATCATCACTGGACAAGGATACTTTTATATTGCCAACTGTACTGGAAGAGCTAGTATTTAATAAAGACATAGTTAGTTGAAAAACATCACCTGCTTTAATTACTGAAGGCTCAATAAAATATCTGTCGACTATAATCCTTGGAGTACTGCTAGTGCTCCCCCTATTTATATAAACACCTACATATTGATTTATATTGTTCTTTGTTTTTTTATCTCCAATTCCATTTTCAAAATCTATATTTATTTGTATAGGATAATTCTTAGTTAGCGCGTCAGTTGTCGCATAAAGTTCAAATTCAACTCGTTTAGGCTGATCCTTTACGAGTTTGCCCATGCTTTTAATGTTCAACGTCTTGCAAATAATATCTTTTTCCATGTCCAGACTTACTCTTACATCATCTGCTTCTACAATGCTTTTATTTACCACATCAAAAGAAATTTTAAAGTTTTCCTCCGCCTTTATTTCTTTGTCCGGTATTGAAATGTTTTCAATTACTATATTAGATAAGTTAGAATCTAAACCTTTTACTGGAAGAAAAAAAGATATTTCTTCTGAATAAGCAGTATTTTTGTTATCTTTGTAATCAATCTTTAGTCCCAAATCATAATTACCCGATTCCATATTGATAGACGGAATAAGTATATAATCTATTCGCATAACCTTATTAGCTGATATATCTGGTAATTGTTTCACATCCGATGATTTATATAAAGTAAAGCCATTTGAACTTAACCCTTTTAATGTCACTTTTATATCTTTTGCATCTAAAGCACCGGTATTTCTTATTATAGCGGATACCGTATTCATTTCATTTACAATAAGAGGGTTATCTCCATATCCTATGGCAGATAGTATTAATTTGGGAGGTTTTTTTGAATTCTGAACTTTAATATTTATAGTATCTGTACCTTCAAACACTTCCCCTGCCATATTGCTATAATAATACTTTACTTTAATTGGATAAACCTTTTCCTCTACATTGTCATTAATCTTTATTTTAAATAGGGCATTATCAGATTTTTTTGAATTAATTCTATTGATGGTGTATGTAAGATTCAATTTTTCTGCCTCGAAAGGTGAATTTTCATCCAATTGTAATACTATTTGTATTTCCCTTGCAGGGGCAGAACCTATATTATCAATAGGTATATTTAATTTAGCGTCTTCGCCACCATCAAAAATAGGCATTTTCCCACCACTTATTATTAGCTTAGGATTTCTCACAGATGAATAAGACAAAGATTGCCCATTATCTCCATTAACATTATTTAAAAAAAGAGAGCCCTGAAATAAAATTATCGCGACTATCATATATGTAATTGCTTTTTTCAAAATAACACCCCTTACAAATCATTAACATTTTCATATTTTTCTATGTTTCCATCTTCAATATATACGATTCTGTCTGCGTATTTTGCTATATTAATATCATGGGTTACTATTATCAAAGTTTGTTCCTTTTCTTTTGCTATACCTACGATTAGCTCCATAATATCTGCTGTAGTTCTTGAATCAAGATTCCCTGTTAATTCATCTGCAAAAACTATTTCTGGATTGCCTATAAAAGCCCTTGCTATACCAACTCTTTGTTGTTGGCCACCACTCATTTGATTAGGTTTGTGTTTTAGATGTTTTTCTAATCCAACTTGCTTCAATAGTTTTTTTGCAGCTGTATTTCTAAGTTTTTTATCCATAGCTCTAAAAATCAGAGGCAAGCTAACATTTTCCAGTGCAGTTAGTGTCGGTATTAAATTATATGATTGAAAAACAAAACCAATGTTTCTTCTGCGAAACCTAGACAAAGAGTTCTCACTCATTTTTTCAATAGATTTACCCTTAATCTTTATACTTCCACGCGTAGGTTTTTCCAGCCCAGCCATTATATTCAGTAATGTAGATTTTCCTGAGCCGGAAGTACCAAGAATGCAACATATTTCACCTTTTTCTATATTAAGATCAATGGAATCTAAGGCTATTACCTTTTCATTGCCTACTTTATAAACCTTCCTCACATCTTTCAAGCTAACTAATATATCTATTATGGTTCACCTCCATTAATAGTATTTAGACGTAATATAAGTCATTAATATTCGTTTTATAATAATTTATTTTTTAAATTTAAAGTTTCAGGTAGAAAAACGAAAAAGACTAATGCTATATCGGAAGGTTTTCTCTTTTTATTATTTCATCCAATACCTCCGCAGAAGTCAACACAATAGTTTCACATTTGCTTATATCATTTCTATGTAAATCTTTTAAGGCTTTACAGTTGTCTGTCCCTAGCCTTTGTATAAACTTTTCTATAAATTCTTTAGCTAATATTTTTATCTTGTCACCTTCGTGGGCCTTGTCATTTACAAAAATAACTCCTAGTGCCGCTAGGCCACCTGTCATTGCACCACAGGCTTCTTCTATTCCCATACCACCGCCAAATGCTGCCATAGTCTTTAACGCGTTTTTTTCTAAATTAAGTTCATATGCCTCATTAGCTGCATATAAAACTGCTTCGGCACAATTTAGATTGTATTTACTGCTATAATACTTCTTTGCTGTTTCTTTTAGCACAAAAAAACCTCCATTACTAATAATTATGTTCCTAATTAAAACTATAATTGAAATATTAATTATTAGCAATGGAGATTAAAATTATACTTTAACAAAAATTTTCGTTCAAACCCATTACAATTGAAATTTCATGTGTTTTTCCATCATCAATTAACTGAATGTAGTTATTTAAACATAAAATGCCGTCCAATGTTATGGATTTTATTCCTGTATTGACACTGTCTGGATTTGTCACTTTAATAATATACTCCGCACTCTTATATTTATAATTAATTTGATATTCCTTCCAATGATTTGGTATACATGGATTAATAACTAGCCTATCTTTGTACTTGTTAAAACCTAATATATATTTTAGACCCGCCTGATAAAACCATCCAGCCGCCCCTGTGTACCATGACCATCCACCACGCCCTGCATGAGGGTTTAAAGAATACACATCCGCTGCCATCACATATGGCTCTGTTTTATATATGCTACACTCTTTTAGTGTTTGCGTATGGTTAATCGGATTTATCATATTAAATAGCTGCCATGCTGTATTTCCGTGTCCTAACTCTGCAAAAGCACATATAACCCATGATGCTGCATGAGTATATTGACCTCCATTCTCCCTTACTCCCGGAACATAAGACTTTATATAACCGGGATTCTTATTACCTATATCAAAAGGAGGTGTAAAAAGTAGTATAATGCCCTCATCTTCTTTAACCAGATATCTTTTTAGGGAATCCATAGCTACTTTACATCTATCCTCATCTCCGGCTTTTGATAGCACTGCCCAACTTTGTACAATTGAGTCTATCATGCATTCGCTATTTTCCGATGAACCTAAAGGTGTTCCATCATCATAGTATGCCCTTTTATACCAATTTCCGTCCCAGCCATTGCTTTCTATCGAATCCTTAAGTTGAATTGCTATATCCTTATATCTTTCTGCTCTTGCTAAGTCATCCATTTCTACACATAACGCTTCATAGTTTATTAGAATACTGTATAAAAAGAATGCTAACCACACACTTTCCCCTTTTCCTTCATTAGCTACTTTATTCATGCCATCATTCCAATCACCTGACCCCATAAGTGGTAAACCATGAGAACCAAATTTTAGACTTCTTTCAATAGCCCTATTACAATGTTCATAAATAGTAGCTTTTTCATCGGCAATACTAGGTGTTATATATTTTTCATCTTCTCCATCTTTTAATGCTTCACTTTCCAAAAAAGCTTCTTCATCATTTAAAATCGAATAATCACCGCTAATACCTATATATTGAATAACTGCATAAGGTAACCACAATAGGTCATCTGAAAATCTTGTCCTTACGCCCTTGACTTTTTCTAATGGATGCCACCAGTGTAAAACATCGCCTTCTTTAAATTGCTGTCTTGCGCAAAGTAAAATTTGTTTTTTTAATAACTCTGGCTGTATAATGGCCATATTAATAGAATCCTGCAATTGATCTCTAAATCCATAAGCACCACCTGACTGGTAAAAAGCCGTTCTTCCCCAAATCCTACAAGCCAAGGTTTGATATACTAGCCAACCATTAATTAGTAAATCCATTGATTTATCAGGAGTTTTAATTTTTAATACATCTGTTTTATCCTTCCAGAAACCTTTTACCTTGTTAAATTGACTTTTTATATAATTTATTCTATAGTATCTAGCAATATAATCATCTAAATTTGCTTTGTTTAAAGTTTGGCCAAAACAAAAAGCCATTTCTTTTTCTTCACCTGGTTCTATATCTATTTCTATCTGAATTACACCACAAGGCTCACTGTTGACTCCTACACAATTATCAAGTTTCTTATAGGTTAAACCCAAAGGATGCTCCTTATTTTTATCCATTCCTAAAAATTTTATTTTATCCCCACTATAAGATTTTATCTTTTCGCTTGAAAACATAAATGCTAATCTATTGGAAAAGTCGCTATTATAGTTGTTTTTTAATATCAAAACATCATTATTTATATCAAAATCCGATATTATATGATGTTTTGTTAAATATTCATGAACTCCTAAAACCGGTTCTATATAATAGGACATTTGGATTTTTCTTTTATATGTACTTTTATTTTTAAGCTTAATTAAAGTAATCTTTATACTATCATCTAATGGAACAAAAACCGTCATTTTATGTTCTATATCATAGCAATCTTTCTTATATGTTGAATATCCCCAGCCATGTTTAACTATACATAAATATTGATCATTCACAGGCTGCCTTGTAATCGTCCAAAGATTTCCCATAGTCAGATCATTTAAGTAAATCACTTCTTTAATATCATCAGATACCGGATCGTTACTCCATGGTGTAAGTTTATTTTCTCTACTATTTTCGGACCATGTATAGCCAGCACCGCTTTCTGATACCATAAATCCGAAATTTTTATTGCTTATAATATTTACCCAGGGTGCAGGCGTATGGGTGTTATATAAAAGAGATATTATATATTCGTCACCATTAAGATTAAAACCCCCGTAACCATTAGAAAACAATAATTCTTCCTTATTAATATCAGCAATTATAAAATTTTCAAAATCGTATACTTTTTTACTTGGTTTATAAAACTCTAATTTTTTATTTTTTAATTGTTTATTAAAAGGACCGCTGCCTGCTTTTAAAATAATATGAGCAGAGGCATATAAAAGCAGGACATCACTGTAAGGCATTGAAGAAAGGTTTCTTACATAAATACTTTTCTCCCTATCTGCTAAGTATTTACCGCTATTTTTCTCCAGTACATCATTGATTTTATTTCTTAAAGGTTGCAAATAATTTGATTCATCTTCGTTTAAAATTACCAAATCCATTTTTAATCCTTTTACATTTAAATATTCATGCGCTTTTAGTGATTGTATCATCATTTGGATATCCTGTTCTTGCCTAATGGTAACCAACATAAAAGGAAAATCACCTGAAATCCCATAAGCCCAAAGTGCCGGCTGCCCTTTTACATTTTTCTTTATAAGGTTTTCATATTGTTTTTTTGTTGGACTTTTATATATTAGGTGAGCAATCATATTATCATATGAAAGTACTTCTCTTGATGACAAGGATAAATACGCTGTCTCAACTTGAGATCTTGTGATTGATAGCTCATAAGCCCTTTGTATTGTTGCTATTTCTTTATACTTTCCACATAAATCAATTACTTCTGATCTATTAATGCTATAACCTGTTATAAATGTAATAACTGCATTTTCACCTGCAGAAACTTTTATTCTTTTTCTTATGCTCATACAGGGTTCCAACACTATACCAGCTGTATTAGTCAGGGGTTGATCTATCAAGGCCGGGCTTTGAATTGTCCGACCTCTACCAATAAAGTTCTCCCTGCTGGTCTCATATTGAGTGGTACTTATTTCATCGCCTTCATAAACAACGAAATGAAAAGCATATAATTCTCCATCAATACTATCTCTTGATTTTCTTGTAGCAATGATACTATCAAATTCAGGTAAGTATTCAGTCCTAATAAATAGGTTGCAAAAAACTCTATGAGCTAAATCGTCTTGTAGTGTGGTAAGTGCCAATTCAACATAACTGGTAATCTCAAATATTATGTCATCTGTACAATGATTTTCTAGTTTTAACCTTCTTACTTCTACATTATCCTCAGGGGATACATAGACTTCCAACTTGCTACTAATCTCTCCATCATTTCTTGTGTACTCCGCCCTTGATGGTAAAAATACCACTTTGTATCCGTCAGGTTCTGTGCCTAATATACCATGACTGGCAGACCATACCCTACCTGAATTTGTATCTTTAATAAAAACAAAATTTCCATAACTCTTCTCAAGATAATCATCTCTCCATCTATTCAGAAATATATTATTATATTTGCTAAATCCCTCTCCCCTAGTGTTTACCAAAACAGAATATCTTCCATTAGATAATAAGTGGCATGGAGGTGGCACAAAGTCTGGCATTTCGTAGCATCTCATTGGCTCTACATAATCTTTGTGTAGGCCGTTTTTTTCTTCTAACCATTCTTTATATTCTTTTGTTATAACTGATTTAATAGGTATCCTTTCCTGTATTAGAAACTCTCCTGCCATTATTAAAGGATGGCTATGAAATCTTTCTACCATAATATCTTTATAAAAGAAATTAGCAAAGGCTAGTATACTCATACCTAAATGATGTGACATAAAGCTTCTTACTATTTCTCTTTTCTTATCTTTTCTAACACGTTTTGGCGTAAAATCAAGAGACTCATAGAGACCATAGGGTCCCTCCATACCTAATTCTATCATTTTCTTTATATTCCTTATGGAGCTATGAGGATCTTCTTTTAAAACCAATAAAGTTGAATAAGGAGAAATAACAATGTCTTCTATCAAACCTCTTTTTAGGCCTAAATCAGATATTCCAAAAGCTTTGTATTGATAGTTTAGATTAAAATCAAAAGAAAAGAATCCTGACTCTGAAACGCCCCAAGGTATATTCTGTCTTATACCAAAGCCTTTTTGTGCTTCTATTACTGCATTATAGGTTTCGCTTAATAAAGTCCCTCTATAATTTTTTAAAATAAGTGCAGGCATAAAGTACTCAAACATTGTACCAGTCCATGATACCAAGGCTCTTGAACCATCTATTTTTGTTAGGGACCTACCTAACTTATACCAATGTCTTAAAGGTACCTGCCCTTTTACTATTCCCCAGTAACTTGCAATTCTGGCTTCAGAGGCTAATAAATCATAAAATGAATTTGTTATTTTTTCTTTATCAACATCAAATCCGATAGAAAAAAGATTTCTTTTTTCATCATATAGATGGTTAAATTCCATATTTGAAATAATAGTATTAACTTTTGATATTGAGCTTTCTATTAATTTGATTAAAGTAGATACATTATTAATTACTTTATTTAGGTTTTCTTTTGTTTCTTCCGTTATAAGTTCTTTTAATAACTCATTTTCCTCTAGAAAAACAAAAATATTTTGATATACAGAATAAAGCTTATTAAGAGAAGGATTTTTTTTAAGTAAATCCAAATATTCTCTTATTTTTTTATAGCCATCATCAGCAATTGCGTTTAACATTGCAAAATCAGTTTTCGATATATAATAGCTGTTAATATCTTTATTGATATTTTCAATATGTTTAGTTACTTTTTCAATTTTCCCCTTATTCTTTTTTATCTCATTTATGCTCTTTAATAAGTCTACTGGATAAGCTTCATCTAGGTTTATATTAATTGCAGACATTAGATCCTGATATTCACCTTCTAAGCTATACATCAAAAAAGTATCGGCTAAACCATGAATTATACTATTATCAATAAGAGGTTTGTTTAAATATTCTTCAAGCCCTTGCCTTAACAATAATAGATAGCTAACAAAATTTCCGCTATCAACTGTAGATATATATTGGGGTCTAAGTACTTCTAAAGTTTTTATATCATACCAATTATAAAGATGGCCTTTCCAACTCTCCATCCTTTCTACAGTATTTAACGTTTTTACTGCACCTTCTGCGAGCTGTGCCGTAGTAATATAGCCAAAATCTCTTGCTGCAAGCATTGATACAAAATATAGGCCTATATTTGTAGGCGAAGTCCTTAAGGCAACGCCTTTAAAGGGATATTCTTGATAGTTATCAGGAGGCAGGTAATTATATTCACACTTTACAAAATCCTCAAAGTAAGCCCAAGTCTTCCTGCAAATACGCTTTAAAATGTATTTATCATTTTTGCTTAAAATATATTCTGTTTTATCGTCAGCTTTACTTATTTTAAATGCAATATAAGGAGAAAAAAACCAGCCTAGAAAAAGTGGTAGCATATAAATGGTATTCCAACCGTTAACAAGAATTGACAACGTGAAAAATATAAAATTTATTATATAAGATACTTTCATCCTCAAATAGTAATCCTTTAGACTATCTTTCAGTTTCTTTTCCTCTTCAGCAGCAGTAACCCATTGCAATAAATTCTTATTAGAAACAAAAACCCTATATAGACTACGAATTATTGCATCTAACATCATATATGCATTATAAGCTAGTAAAGTTAATTGAATTACCAATTGAATAGCACTTTTTTTAAAGAGGGAAAATGACTCAACAATGTATTTCCGTCCAAAAAGAAAAGTATCCGCTAAACTCAGTAAGGTTGGAAAATATAAACATATAATTAAAATGCTTATAAGCGATAAAATATTTACTTTAAAAATAAGAACCCCTGCAATAAGCGTTAAATATAAAGAAGGATATATAAGGCTCCTTCTTAGGTTATCAAAGATCTTCCACTTTGAAAGTGGATTAAGGTACTTTTTTTCAAACAGCCATTTTATTAGTTGCCAGTCACCCCTTACCCACCTATGTTGACGCATTATATAGGATTTATATTTTGTAGGATATCCATCAATAAGCTCAATATCAGTTGCCAAACCCGTTCTTAATAAACTTCCTTCCAAAAGATCATGGCTTAAAATAGTATTTTCATTTATCTTACTTTCCAACACTTTATTAAAGTAATCCAAATCATATATACCTTTACCGGTAAAGATTCCTTCACCGTATACATCCTGATATATATCTGAAACTGCTGTTGTATACGGATCTATGCCTTTTCCATAAGTAAAATACCTAGTAAATATAGTTTTATTAGCATCTTCAATATTAATACCTATCCTTGGTTGAATTATTCCATATCCTTCTGTAATTATCTCCTTGTTTTTATCATATACTGCCCTATTTAAGGGATGTGAAATAATACCAATTAGTTTTTTTGCGCTGCCCATTTTTAAATTAGTATCTGAATCTATAGTTATTACAAATTTTAAGTCTTTTAAATTCTTTACTTCTCCGGTTTTAATAAAGAAAGTGTTTTCTTTACCTTGCAGTAAATTATTAATTTCTATAATAGCCCCTCTTTTTCGTTCCCATCCCATCCACCTTTTTTGAACTGAATTATAAGTTCTTTTCCTGTGAAAATAATAGAAAATATCCTTGTCTTGAGAATAAGATTCATTTAGTTTTCCTACTCCTTCTATGGCTTCATCAATAATTTCTTTATCTAACTCTGTGCTTTCATATTTTGAATCTATAAAGTCGCCTAATAATGCAAATTTCAAATTTTCGTCTTTGTTTGCTAAATAGTATACTTCCATTTTTTTTATAAGTTTTTTTGTACTTTCTCTATCTATTAATAAAGATGGTATAATAACCATGGTGGATACTTCTTTAGGCAGCCCATCTTTATATTCAAATCTGGGAAGCAGCGTTGGTTGATAAACTTTCATAAACAAGTAATTGATAAAATGTATAACAGGTTCAGAAAAAGTAATCAATATAAATGGTACAAGGTACCAAGACTTGGCATCTTTATAATCTATTCCAATTATATTTAAAAAAATATAGGTAAAAGAAATAGTAAACAAAAATACAGATGTAATATATAATTTTAAAGATTTAAGTCTAAAAAAATCTTTTCCTATCTTTAAAGCTTTGAATAGTTTTTTTCTACCTTTGTCTATTAAATAATATCCTACATGGCTTTCTTTTTCAGAAGCTTTTTCCTTATATGCCTTATTAGATAAGTTGATTGCATAGTTTGCAATCTTTACTTCTGAAATATTCCATTGTCTTGAAATCTTTTCTATGGTTTTCCTGTAATAATCCCTTGATTCAAAGTCCATTTTAGCATATATACCGGCTGGATCATTTCTAAGTTTTTTTTCTACTATGTTTATAGATTCAAATATATCATTCCAATTAAGAGTAGATATACTGTGTAGGCATGTAATTGAGTTACCTATTGATATTCTTCTAACTGCATGTTTTTTATGTTCATTTTGAATCACATCATTTACAGAGCTATTATACTCCTCAAGCTTTAAATCAATATAATCTAAAATATCTGAAGTGTTATGCCCTTCTCTTCTCAGTTTTGCCAATATATGTTCTATATATGATATATCAAAATTTTTATCTATATTTTTATCTATATCATTGAAAATATGTTCATTCTCTAGCTTTAAAGTTTCTTCTGCTAAAAACCATTGGATTTGTGTATTATAAATATAAGCGCAAATAATTCTTATGTTTTCTATCAAAGCAATTCTGGTCATAAGTGATAAGGACCAGATTTCTGACATAGAAAGTATACTCACTCTTTGGTATGCCTTAACGAAATCTATGAGTGTCTCTTCTTCAACTTTACCGTTTGTGTGTGAAACCAGTTCTAAGGCAATAGCGTATGTTCTCGGATAACCCTTTAAGTATCCTCTTGTTAAAGTTGGTAATCGTATAAATTTATCATTATTTAAGTTGGATTTAACGTCTTTTACTTGTTCTTCAATTTTATAAAAATTATCCAATAGCCATTCTGAAGCAGGAGATAAATCGCCGCCTTCATTTGCAATTATATTTAATTCTTTATATATGTGAAATATACCATCATAATTATTGGCTAATCTTTTTTTTAAAATGCCCGTCGATCTTAATCTGTTTTTTACCCGATGATTTTGTGCGAGCAAAGCCGCGTGATTTAACAATTCATTTTTTTTTAAAAATACATCTCTTATATCATCAATATTCTTATTAAACAGCTTTTTTTTGTATCTTGCCAAATCTATCATTATCTATATTTACACCTCTCAAAACCTTTTATTCTTTTTTAAAACCTTGTTTTTTTAATAAAGCTGATATTCTATCAATTAAATCTGCAGACAATTCTTTAGCCATTTCCTCCGATAATCCTTGAGTGTAAATATTAAATATGGGTTTTTCGTTATCAGGCAGTACCAATGCCCAGCCTCTATGATCTTTTATTTTTATTCCTTCTAATAATTCAGAAACGTTTTCATTCGTTTTATCAGATATCTTCCTTATTACTCTTCCTTTATCTTCCCAATCACAAGACAGCTCTTTCTTTGAAAAGTAGAATTTAGGTATTTCCATAATATGTTGACTTATATTTATATGCTCTTTGGAAAGGTACTCTAATATATGTCCCATGGCCCAAATTGGATCATAATTTAATACAAACTGTATGGGTAAATTATCCGAATCGACATCTAGTTGAATTATTTTATTCATAACACTAGATACATCGGATGTTGTTCTTAAAACATGTGCTTCATATTTTTTTGCTATTTCTTCTGCCGTATTAGGAAATGCATAGGGAAAAACTAGTTTTTTAGTGTTGTAGCCCTTTATCGCAATTAAGCCGGTAAATAATAAGTATTCTTCGTCACTTATTGCTCTACCTTTCTCATCTAGTAGTTTCATATTTTCCCCGTTTTCTTTTATTATGATGCTTAAATCCAGCTTTTTATTTCTTGCACTTTCTGCAAGGAATACATCACAACCTAATTCGCTAAGGTATTCATTGGCAATATCTGTTGCATTTTCCGATTTAGAACTTAGTAATATCTGATAGTTCCTTCTTCTTATATCTTTTATATTTCTTATATTACTGATACCTTGTTTTATATAAAGACTTTTAAAATTTTCTATATTAACAGTTGGTTTTATATCTTCCATTTTACATCGATTATAAGCACCGCTATTTAATAAGTTTTCTATATTTCTTTCCATATTTCTATCTATATTTATTCCTCTATTATTAAAAAACTCTATATATGTTTTAAATGGCCTTGTTGAAGAAGTAAATATGTTTATGCCACCTGAGCATTTGTAATATCTTACTCCAAAACGTGTCATTGGTATTATGCTATTTTTAATGCTAACACACTGCCCACCAGCAGATAATATTCCAGCAATAATTGAATTTTTTACAATTTGTGATTGATTCTTATTATCGCTGCCAATTGTCAAAAACGGGGTTGTGCCTATAGCAGATGAAAAAGCTGAACCTAGTCTTGAACAAAATTCTGGTGTTATTTCTTGGTTTATAATTCCTGACACGCCTTTAACACCAAAAACGCTTTTTGTTGCCTTTGTACCCCATATAATGTTTTGGGAAACTATCGTATTTTCTAGAACTTTTTTCTCCGGCCAAATCTTTACCTCAGGTTTAATTATTGTGTTATCCAGCAGAATAGAATCTTGGCCTATTACAGTGTTCTCGTATATATTGACCTTATCTTTAATAATAGAATTCTCACATATTACAGATCCACTTATATTCGAATTGTTTCCTAACACCGCATTCTTCCAGATGATACTCCTTTTTAACTTGCTCCTTTCGCCAATTTTGCAATTATTTGAAATTATTGAATAAGAACCGATGCTAGCTCCTTTTTCTATTATAGATTTATTTCCAATGTAAAGCGGTGGGATTAACTGTACACTGCTATTAATATAAACGTCTTCACCAATCCATATGCCTTTTTCCATTTCCTTTTTATCTAGTTCAACTTTAATTTTCTTATCTAATATATCAAAATGTGTTTGCCTATAAGATAATAAATCTCCAATGTCACACCAATAATCCTCTGTAGTATACCCATACATCGGCACCTTATCTTTTAAAAGTTTCGGAAATAAATCTTTACTGAAATCAAAGTTTTCGCCTTTCTTATAATACATTAAAACCTCTGGTTCCAAAATATATATACCTGTATTTACCGTATCACTAAAGACTTCTCCCCAGCTAGGTTTTTCTAAGAATCGAACTATTTTTTCATCATTATTTGTAATTATTACTCCATATTCTATGGGCACTAGAACTCTCTTTAAGATTATAGTCGCTTTAGAATTTTTATGCTTGTGAAATTCGATTGCTTTAGTTAGATCCAAATCTGTTAAAGAATCGCCACTAATAACAAGAACAGTTTCATTTATAAAATCATCAGCATTCCTTACCGACCCACCTGTTCCTAATGCTGTTTTTTCAATAAAATATTTAATGTTTAAATCATATTTTTCTCCTTCACCAAAATAGTCAATAATACTATAAGGCAAATATGATAATGTAACGGCTACATCATATAAGGAATGCTTTTTTAGCAATTCTAATGTATATTCCATTACAGGTTTATCAAATAACGGAACCATTGGTTTTGGAATACCACAAGTTAAGGGACGTAGCCTTGTTCCTTTTCCTCCGGCCATTATTATAGCTTTAATTCTAACCACTCCTTTTACCTGATTAAATGATTTGATTTATTTGAGCTGTATCTGATTTAATTATTTTATGGAATTTAATTATTAATATACATGAATTATAAAAGCCAAGCTGTTTGGCGGCTTGGCTTTTATATGTATTACTTACTTTTTGTGTTAACTAATCAAAGTATTGGTATTGCTCTATAATCTTTCTAATTTCCTCTGAATCCTTTGTTATGCTTAGTGCAAGCATTAGTTTTATCCTTACTTTTTGGCCAGGCAAATCTCCTCCTAATATTACCCCCATTTCTCTTAATTGTTTACCTGCGCCTTCGTAGCCGTAGGTGTCCAGCACTCTTCCTGTAGGGCATCTTGATACCATTACTACAGGAATTTTATTATCTATAGCATATTTTATTCCCGCTAGCATTGTAGGGGGAACGTTTCCTCGGCCTAAAGCTTCAATCACTATTCCTTTTGCTCCCGTGTTGACAGAGTATTCAAGAAACTTAGAATCCATGCCTGAAGCACATTTAATTAAGTCTACAGCCGGTTCTATACTTTTAGCAGGTATATATTGTCTGTTAATAACATTTCTATGTAAAATAACTTTATCGTTATCAACAATACCTATAGCACCAAACTCTAGGGATTTAAATGTGTCTAAACTCAATGTATTTGTTTTCGTTACTTCGGAAGCAGCATTAACAATATTATTCATAACTATTAATACACCTTTATTTACTACTTCTGGTGAAATGGCTGTACATACTGAAGCAGCTAAATTTGAAGGACCATCATAACCTAGCTCGGAACTATTACGCATTGCACCAGTTACAATTATCGGTTTTGGAGTATTTATTGTTAAATCAAGCAAATATGCTGTTTCCTCCAGTGTATCAGTACCATGTGTAATTATTACTCCGCTTATATCTTTTCTCTCAATCGTGCTTAATACTAGGCTTTGTAATTCCATCATTTTTTGTGGAGTTATATGGGGGCCCGGAAAATGTGAAAAATCAATAGATTCAATAATTGCAAACTTGTCAATATTAGTTACCAAAGACATAATTTCATCATTAGAAAGAGAGGGTATAGCAGCTCCGATTCTTGGATCAATAGACATAGAAATAGTGCCTCCATTAAATATAATAGCAACTTTAGGTTTCATTGTTTTAAACCTCCAAAATACTAAAGATATATTCGTATAACTTAATATTACCATAGATTTTATTTAATGGAATAAATCATTAGCATTTTTATAGTTCTGATATTCTATTTCTTCGCTATTATTCATATATCTGCTTAGTTCCTCAATTCCCTTACCATTAACTTGCCATCTTAAAGAGGCTATATTAAATCCTATTTTATTATTGTACTCTAAAAAAACCAAACCAATTTCACTTTCATTTCTTATATTACCAATTATTTTTACTTTATCCTCCAAATTTTCTTTTAATGCCAAAGCGACTATCTTTGAACAATATCCACTACTTTCGTCTACTAATATATATATTTTTTTAAAATCATAATATAAGGTATTTGAAAAATAGTTATGGTTTGAACTAGAACATTGGATTTGTACTATTGGGCAGCCGCTCGGTAACAAATCATCGGCTATTTGAATAGCTTCTTCATAGCTACCAGTGCAATTACCTCTTAAATCTAAAATTATATTATCTATATCTCTATTTGCATCCAAAGTTTTTGAAAACTTTATAGCGGAACTTTGATTAAAATTATTTATTTTTATATATATGGTATCACTTTTGATATTTTTCTTATAAAACCGGGTTCTTTTTTGAAATAAATAATCAAACTTTCCTTGCAAAAAATCTACATATTTTATTTCAGTATGCTCATCTTTAGTTAGCTTCTTTACTTCTTCCACCATTTCGTATATTTTTAGCTTGCTTATATACTTATTATTAAACAAGTTTTTCTTTATTTGTTTATATTCAGGTTCTTGAAAAATGCTATTATACAAATAGCATTTTTCAAAGTCCCTAATAATAAGTTTAGCATCAGTTACCCTTACATAACCTAAACAGTTGAATAATGATAATTTACTTATAAGAAATGCCATAAAAACCAACACAATAAAAAACTTAGACTTATACTTTTTGCTTTTCAAGCTTATCATCCTTTTAGTATATCTACTTAATTATCATTATTGGCTTTTTTATTAAAATTAATCAGAATCTTGTCTATAGTGTCATTTGTTACTTATTTAGTATAGCCACTTTTTTGTATTAGTAGAGTTAAAGGAATCGCTATTACTGCACCGCCAAAAGCTTGAAAAAAATTAGCGGGAATAGTAGCCACAGGTGCATAAATATTGCTATAAATAATTGCTTCCGCAATATAATAACCTAATATCATCCAAACACTTGACACTATTACAGCCAAAATGTTTAGCCATGTATTTGTTCCTTTTCTCCCCATGCTATGGCTGATATTCCCTGCTATATAGCCCATAACTGCTTTTATTACTAAAGTAAAAGGCGCCCAAATAACATAAGGAGATAACAAATCAAATAGGGTCATGCCTATTGCACCCGAGATAGCGGCTATTTTCCAACCAAATAATAAAGCTGTAACAAAAATCATACTATCACCTAGGTGAATAACACCTCCAGGTCCTATGGGAACATTTATTGCCGCCGTTGAAATATAAATCAATGCAGACATTAACCCAATTTTAACAACTTCTTTAACTTTATTTTTTTCAGTATATTGACTATTATTTAACATCAATGACCACTCCTATATTGTATAATCTATAATTTGATTATAATAAAATAAAGCAAAAAAAAAATAGTTTTCATACAAATAAAAACAAGCAAGTGCAATATTTTCTAATGTGTATCAATACACTTTAGTGTTAATTGTTGTTCCTATACTTCTTAGAAGTATAGGAGAAATTCTTTAATTATATAATTATGAAGATTTAATGAAAAGAAGTTCACGTTTTATGGTTTAAAAAGCAGATATATGAAAAATCAATTAATGAGTAAGCCTATAAGCCGGGTTCTGTCGTGGATGATCATCTATCTTGTTCCATTGTTGCCAATAGACTTTAGCGACCTTACCCGGAAGCGAAGCGGGCAACTTCATAAGCTTCCCTATTTGGTCTTGCTCCAAGTGGGGTTTACAAGGCCATATAGTCGCCTATATGCCGGTAAGCTCTTACCTCACCATTCCACCCTTACCCAATACTTATTAAAAATATCGGGCGGTATATTTCTGTTGCACTATCCTTAAAGTTACCTTCACCGGGGATTACCCGGCACCCTGCCCTGTGGAGCCCGGACTTTCCTCATGCATTTATTATGCACGCAATCATCCAGCTTACTCATTTCCTTAACTTTTAGCATAGTAAATTATATATTGAATATCTTTTTATGTCAAAGGAATAAAATGTATATGCATCATTCCTTTCTATATAAAAGTACTCTACCGCAGCTTTCACATTTTACAATATCACCAGCCCTTACAGCTTCATAATTTATAGACGGAACGTCTACACTACAACCCGTACATTTTCTTGATACTATTAATGAAACTGGATCATCGAATCGTATTTTTAACTTTAAATAATTCTCTATACTTTCTTTATCTATTTTATCTTTTACTTCTTTAAGTTGTTTTTTTGTTTTAAGCTCATCATTTTTTAAAATTTTTAAGTCTGATTCTATTTGATTTTTTGTTTTTTCTAATTTATTATTAATAAATACAATCTTTTTTTTAATAGTTATTATCTCCTCTTTAATATTATTTGTTTTTTTATTAATTGCATCTATTTCTTTTATCTCCCTATTTATATTATCACTTACATCATCAATTTGTTTTTCTATCATTTGTAATTTTTTTGAATTATTAATTTCTGGACTATATTTTAGTTTTTTATAATTTTTTTTGTTTTCTTCTAATTGGATAATACTCTTCTTTTTACTTTCTATAACACTAACTTCATTTTTTAAAGTATTTGATAGAATCAGATATTTATCTAGCAAATCAGAATATTCATTTTTTAACCTTTGCAGCAAATCATCATCTATTAATTGCTTTATTCTTTTTTTAATGCTTTGCAATTCAATTTCTTTATTTTGCATTTCATATAGTAAGTTTAGCTCCAATTCAAATCATCTCCTTATGTGGACATTTATTTCATTTTTTCTTTTCGGTCCAACCGCACAATAATTATAATGGCTGAATTTGATTTTTTGTATAATAAAAGGAATAGTAATTACTATTCCCCTAAAATTTTTATCGGATTAATATTTGTTTTTGAATCTATTACTTCAACTGTATATCCAAGCTTACCTATAACAGATTTTAAATAATTTGTAACCATTTTAATCATTTGTTTTTCAGTATCAAAATGCCCTGCATCTATTATAGAAAGCCCATCTTCAAGAGCATCTACTATTTGATGGTATTGCATATCGCCAGTTATTAAAACATCTGCACCTGAGCGCTTTGCAACCCCAACATATTTGTTACCGGAACCGTTGATTATCGCTACTTTCTTTATCAGCCTATCCGGCTTACCAGCATAAGCAATATTCTTTATTTCTAATGCGCTTCTTACAAATTCAACATAAGAAAGTAAGCTTACTGATTTATTCAATTCGCCTAGCCTTCCAATACCACGGATTTCCCCTTTGTTATTAAGTTTAAAAATATCATATGCAGGTTCTTCATATGGATGATTATTTATAATTTCTTTAATTACTCCTTTTAGCAAATTTTCCGGGACTACAGTTTCCACTTTATATTCAATTACCTCTTCTAAGATACCTTTATGCCCAATATAAGGAGTTGCATCTTCTTCTGCTTTAAAAGTACCTAAGCCTTTACTTCTAAAACTACAGGAGCTATAATTACCTATATAACCGGCGCCGGCTTTTGATAGACTATTGAGTAATCTCCGTTCATCACCTTCAGGTATATAAACAACTACTTTATATAGATCTTCTATACCCGTAGGCTGAATTATATCGTAACTTTTAAAACCCAATTTATTTGCCAATGCATCATTTAAACCATCTTTTGTTATATCTAGATTAGTATGTGAGGAGTAAACACAAATATTATTCTTTATAAGTTTCATAACCTTTCTGCCTATAGCAGTATCAGAGCTTATTTTTTTTAACCCGCTAAATATTATTGGATGATGAGTAATTATTAAATCTACATCCCTATCTAAAGCTTCCTCCAAAACCCATTCCGGCAGATCCAAACAAACAAAAATTCTGTTTATCGGCTTATTGCTATCTCCTATCAATAAACCCACATTATCCCAATCCTCTGCCAAATGCCTTGGAGCAATATTTTCCATTAAGGATATTATTGTTTCGCATTTTGCCACATCCAAGTTTTTACCTCCTTATAATACTCCAATATCTCATTACATTCTTTTAATCTACTGATAGCATTTGGCGTACGGGGCCTTGCAAGTTTATTTACAATTGTTTTATACTTTTTTATTTCCATATCTATATATTCTAATATTAGTGGATTTTTTTTGTTTATCAATCTTATATCAACATAGCTAGCAATTTGGTCTTCTTTAAGAGCACAACCGGGTTTAACCCATATTGTTTCATAAAACTTGCCCTTATCTTTTATTATATCCACATCTTTTATAATAAAAGAATTCTTTAAAAGCCAACTTCTTAATTTAAAACTATCTCTCATAGGCTGAAGAATAATACTAGCAGATGTTTTAGCAATTTCTGTTGCACTTTCTAAAATTTCTTTAATAAGAATTCCGCCCAAACCTGAAATCACAATTATATCTACCTCATGCTCTTTTAAGACGCTAAGACCATATCCTAACCGGGTTTCAATATATTTTTCCATCCTGAATTTTTTTATTGTTTCAGTAGAAATACTAGCAGGTCCAGGATTTACATCCGATGCTATTGCTTTTTTTGTTTTTTTATTTTTAACTAAATAAATAGGTAGCTTAGCATGATCTGAACCAATATCTGCAATGACTTTGCATTTACTAATACTATCTGCTATTATTTGCAGCCTTGGACTTAAATGCAATATAAATCATCCTTTTCATTTAGTTTTTGTATATTTTAATTATACTATATATATTGCTTTAATATAAGAGCGTTTTTGCCATAATGAATAGGAGGCTGAAAACATAATAGCTTTACTTGTTAAAATAAAAAACCCGCTAATAGCAGGTTTAAAACATTATATGGTGGGCCTTCAGGGACTCGAACCCCGGACCAACCGGTTATGAGCCGGTTGCTCTAACCAGCTGAGCTAAAGGCCCAAATTGGCTCCTCAAGTTGGACTCGAACCAACGACCCTGCGGTTAACAGCCGCATGCTCTACCGACTGAGCTATTGAGGAAAACAACTGACAAATTATATTCTACTAACTTTAAAGTTAATTGTCAATAGTAATTTAATTCATTTTCGACTTTTTTCCCATTAAAAATAAATTAACTCAGTGTATTTGTATGTTGATTCAGCTTTACTCAAGGTAATCCTTAAGCTTTTTACTCCTGCTGGGATGCCTCAATTTCCGTAGGGCTTTTGCCTCTATTTGCCTGATCCTTTCTCTAGTTACATTAAATTCTTTTCCAACTTCTTCTAAAGTTCTTGCTCTCCCATCATCAAGACCAAATCTCAGTCTAAGAACTTTTTCTTCTCTAGGAGTCAAAGTAATAAGAACATCCATCAATTGCTCTTTTAATAATGTGAAAGCCGCTGCTTCTGCCGGTGCAAGGGCATCATCATCCGGTATAAAATCCCCTAAATGACTATCTTCCTCCTCACCTATTGGCGTTTCTAATGATACAGGTTCCTGTGCAATCTTCTGTATTTCCCTAACTTTTTCAACGGGAAGCTCCATTTCAGCTGCTATTTCTTCAGGTTGTGGGTCTCTTCCTAGTTCTTGCAATAATTGACGGTGAACCCTAATAAGCTTGTTGATGGTTTCAACCATATGAACAGGTATTCGTATTGTTCTAGCTTGATCTGCTATTGCTCTAGTTATTGCTTGCCTAATCCACCATGTTGCATAGGTGCTGAATTTGAAACCCTTAGTGTAATCAAATTTTTCTACTGCTTTTATCAACCCTAAGTTACCCTCTTGAATTAAGTCAAGAAATAGCATTCCTCTTCCTACATATCTTTTCGCTATACTAACAACCAATCTCAAATTAGCTTCAGTAAGTTTCTTTTTAGCAGCCAGTTCTCCCTTTTCCATTCTTTGCGCCAGATCAACTTCTTCTTCTGAAGTTAACAAAGGCACTTTTCCAATTTCTTTTAAATACATCCTTACTGGATCATCAATACTTACCCCCTCTGGGACTGATAGATCTATATTTTTTTCTTCAGAATCTTCATCATCATCATCTATTGGGGGTATATCGGTTTCATTTTCTATATTTCCAATTACTTCTATACCCCTAGATTCTATATATTCATACACTTTATCTATTTGATCTGAATCAATCTCAACTTCTTCAAGAGCATCCATTATTTCTTTATAAGAAAGCATTCCGCTCTTTTTACCTTTTTCGACTAGTTCTCTAATATTATTTATTTTTAATGTTTCGTTTTTCATTGTAACCCCTCCCTTCAAGGAAATCATTTCTTTTTCTTTTGTAAATCTAAGATCTTCATAAAAATATCATTAGCCTTATCCTTATCTTCTATGTCAAAATATTCATTCATTTTCTTTGTTAATGCATCTATTTTATTTTCTACATTATATTGCTCTATCTTACTTATATATGAATCCAAAAGATTTATATCATTTTTAGTAATATCAATACTGAAAATTTCGGAAACATTTTGGCTTTCTTGGTCATCTGCCAAATGGATAAGTATTTCTCCAGGCGATATCATTTTTCCTTCTTTTATTTTTAAATTTATTATTTTAGCTACTTTTTCGTGTAATGGTATTGAAAAATCCTCTGGTTTTACCTTGTCAAATACATTTATTGCCAAATTTTTATTAGATACACATATATTAATTACTTTTTTTTCTACAATTGCAAGTCCGCTAGTGACTCTTCTTTCTTTACTAAAACCATTATTTATATTATGCCTATTATTTCCACTGATATGCTTTCTTTTATTTTTCTTTAATTCTGCATATATAGCCTCTTCACTTATATGTATTTCTTTCGAATATTTTTTTATATAGGCGTCAATTTCAACGGGACTTTCCAAAGCACTTAAAATACTTGCTAGTGATTTAGAAAACTCAATACGATCTTCAATCCTGTCAAAGTTAAAATCTTGTTTTGCACTAATTATTCGATAATCAATTAAAGTATGACTTTTCTTAAGCAATTTATTAAATTGTTCTGCTCCTTTTTTTCTTATAAAGTCATCGGGATCCATACCTTCTGGAAAACTTAGTATCTTTACATTGCATCCTTCTTTTTCTAGCATAGATAAGCCTCTTATTGTTGCCGATTCTCCTGCTGCATCCGGATCATATGCTATAATTATTTCTTCAGCATATCTTTTTAGTAGTTTTGCTTGTTGTTGCGTAAATGCAGTACCTAACGAAGCAACTACATTCTTTATACCAAATTGACATAAAGCTATTACATCCATATACCCTTCAACTATAATTATTCTCTTTAATGCCGTTAATTTTCTTACCATATTTAAGGCATATATACTATTGCTTTTACTGTAAATGGGTGTTTCCGGTGAATTAAGATACTTTGGTTTACTCCCATCTAATACTCTTCCACCGAAAGCAATGACATTTCCCCTTAAATCTATTATAGGAAACATGATTCTATTTCTGAATCTATCATAATATCCGTTCTCTCTCTTTACTATAAGTCCTGCTTTTTCTATTAGGTAATCAGAGTAACCTAAATTGTTAAGATAAACTTTTAACTTGTCCCAACTATCCAGTGAATAACCTAAACCAAATTTTCTAATAACACTTTGCTCAAGTCCGCGCCTAGAAAGGTAGCTTTTTGCATTAGAATTTTTTTTCATATTTTCATAAAAAAATCTTGCTGACTCACTATTAATTTTATATAGGGTTTCTTTTTCCTTTACGCGTTCTAAATCTTCTTTACTAGCTTTTGTATCAATTTCTATTCCAGCTCTTTTGGCTAAAAAATACAATGATTCTACAAAACTTAGTCTTTCAATTTTCTGTATAAAAGTAATTACGTTTCCACCTACTCCGCAACCAAAACAATAAAATAATTGTTTTTCCATAGATACACTAAAAGAGGGTGTTTTTTCACTGTGGAATGGACATAGTCCCCAAAAGTTCTTTCCTCTTTTGTTTAAACTAAGATATTGTGATATCAAAGTAACGATATCGTTTTCTTCAATTATCTCAGAAATTTTGTCTTCTGAGAAAAACATAGTTTTTACCGCCTTTATATAGTTTATTTGCTTGTTTATAAAATCAATTTAATTCCACGTGTATATAGATAACCTAATAAGAATTTCTAGAACTTGCTTTTTTCTAAAAAAATTTACTCATAATGTACTAATTCGATAAATAATTAAAATATCCTACATAAATTTTAATTATTTATTCAATAGTTTATAAGTATTGCCAAGTTGTTGGAAGAAACAAGGATTTATAGGTGCTTAAAGCATATCTGTCAGTCATTCCCGCGATATAATCACAAACTACACGATGATTATTATCTTCTTTTCCTATATCAAATTTTATTTCATCTATTATATCATTAGGATTTTCCAGGAAATATATATAAAGCTCTTTAATTATATGTTTAATTTTATTTTCTTCTTTTTTGGCTTTAGAACCTACATATATATTTTCAAATAAATATTTTCTTAGTCCCATCGTGGCAGTATAAATTTCTTCACTCATTTTTATATTTCCTTTGCTGCCGCTTTCTTTTATTATATCTAGTATCATTGTATTAATTCTTTGGGTATGGTTCTTTCCCAATATTTTAATATAGGTTAAAGGCAGGTCGTCTATTTTTACTATATTAGCTCTTATAGCGTCATCAATATCATGATTAATATAAGCAATTCTATCGGATAGCCGTACAACCTCACCTTCCAATGTATAGGGGTGTTTATCACCAGTATGGTTTAATACTCCATCTTTTACTTCCTCCGTCAAGTTGAGGCCCTTATTGTTTTCCAAAACATCTATAACCCTTAAACTTTGTTCATTATGCTTAAAACCTTTGGGAAATAATTCATTTAGTATTACTTCTCCCATATGACCAAATGGCGTATGCCCTAAATCATGCCCCAAAGCAATAGCTTCCGTCAAATCCTCATTTAGTCTCAATGCTCTGGATATGGTTCTGGCTATTTGCGATACTTCAAGTGTATGAGTAAGCCTTGTTCTATAATGATCACCTTCGGGGGATATAAAAACTTGAGTCTTATGTTTTAACCTCCTAAAAGCTTTAGAGTGTATTATTCTATCCCTATCTCTTTGGAATTCTGTCCTAATGTTACATTTTGGTTCAGTCACTTTTCTACCCTTACATTCTTTGCTCTTAATAGCAAAGGATGAAAGTGTATTTTCTTCGATTTCTTCTGTTATTTCTCTTATCAACATAAAAATACCCTTTCTAAAATATCAACATATAGTTATATACAACAAAAATATTTTTTATCCTTCATTTCTTTGCTTATTTATAAGATAATTTTATTTATCTAACTTACAATTGTTTGAAAGCACATTTAATGTTAGTAAAGTCCTTACTTTCATTGTATGTTTACTAAAACATTGTTAATGTTATTAATTATAGGTGATAATAGTCTCTGTACATAAGCTTATATTTTAAATACAATAGAGATATAAAAATTATTTAAGGTGATATAAATGCTAAGGAACTTATCATTTTGTATTGAATCAATATATTCCACAAGGGTATACAAGTGGCTCAATATGCCGTTAAGCATAATAACTGGATTATTGCCTTTCTCACTAGCAGAAATTATAGTATATATGGCTTTGCTTTTCATTATTTATAAGCTTACTGTATTTGTTAAAGATATAAGCAATAATTCAAAAAAAATATTAGATTATAATTATTTAAAAAAATTTATTAAAAACACTTTTTTTTATATAATTATATTATATTTAGCTTTTATAATTATTTGGGGATTAAACTATTATAGGCAAAGTTTTTCTGAAACAATTGGTATTAAAACATCCCAATATTCAAAAAGTGACTTAGAGAATTTATGCCTACTTTTAATAAACAATTCAAATTTATTACGAAAAGATATTAGAGAAGATAAAAATGGTGTTATGATAATAGAAAATGGAGTAGAGTGGGTGCTTGAAAATGCAACCACTGGTTATGATATTATTTCTAAAAGTATTACTAGTTTATCTGGAAGCTATGGCAAACCTAAGCCAATACTACTATCAAAATTAATGTGTTATACGGGCATAGTAGGTATATACTTTCCACTTACTGGGGAAGCAAATATAAATATATGTGCGCCTGCGCCCAGTCTACCCAGCATAGTTGCTCACGAAATGGCACATCAAAGAGGTTATGCCAGAGAAAATGAAGCAAATTTTATTTCCTTTCTGGCCTGTGTTTATAATCCATATACAGAATTTAAATATTCCGGTTTTTTGCTTGCCCTAACTTATTCTATGAATGCTCTTCGCAAGGAAGACCTTATTAGTTATAAAAATTTAATTACTTTGTATAGTGATGGCTTAAGCAGAGATATAACATATATAAATAAATTTTGGAAACGTTATGAGGGACCTATTGAAAAGTTTTCAACTGATGTAAACAACGCATATTTGAAAGCAAATAATCAAAAGGATGGTATAAAATCCTATGGTAAAATGGTAGATTTATTAATTGCATATTATATGGAAAATGAGCATTAAATAAAATAACAAATAATTAAATGTAGAAAATATTTTTCACATTTAAAATAAAATATCATACATTTAATTATGAGGTGATTTTATGTATGATATTCTGCACTTGCATAATTTCGATGGTGCAACAAGTGCAATTCATAAACATGTGCACAAGTTTTCTGGGGTAACTACAAAAAACCCAAATTTTAAAAGACATACTCATTATATGACAGGATATACAGAAGATATCTGCGGTCATATACATTATTTCGCTTTTATAACAGGCCCTAGTTTTAATGTTAAAGAGGGGCATTTACATTTTTATCAAGCTTATACTACAATAAACAAAATGCATTTTCACTGCATCTCAGGCTATACCTCAGTTTATTCAGATTATTAAAAATATAGCACCCTATAAGAAAGGGTGTTATATTTCTGAAGCACTTTTTATATCGTATATACCTTTAGCTTTTCTAATTCCATTTAAAACTGCTTGTTCAATTACCTTTGCTGCAATAGTGCCTACAGCTGAAATATCTGCTTCAATATCACCTAAAGACAATGCAAAAATAGTATCTCCGTCATGCATTGTATGAGATGGTCTTATTGACCTGGCGTAGCCATTATGTGCCATTGATGCAATTTTATTTATGTGAGCTTTACTAAAATAAGCATTTGTAATGACTACTCCTATAGTAGTATTATTTGCGAAGGTATTTTTTTTAAGAAGCGGATTATTTATAAGAAACTTTTCACTATTAGCAAAACCTATACCATTGACTGTTAAAGTTCCTGCAAGAATTCTATTGCTATCAGGATCTATTACATCACCTAAGCAATTAACAGCAACTATTGCCCCAACATATAGGTCTCCAATTTTAACGCAGCTAGCACCTAATCCGCCTTTCATTGCATATTGCATGCCCAAAATCTTACCTACAGTTGCACCTGTCCCAGCACCTGCAGTTCCTTCTTTAAACAGATTGTTTTCCGCATTAATGCAGGCGTCAAAACCCATTTTTTTATCCGGTCTTATTTTTGGATTTCCTAACCCTAAATCAAATAAAACGGCTCCTGTTACTATTGGAACTTTTGCAAGGCCTGCATTGAATCCTACGTTACGGCATTCTAAATATTCCATAACACCAGATGCAGCATCAAGACCAAAAGCACTACCTCCAGATAGGACTACTCCGTGAACCTTATCAATTAAATTAACTGGATTTAATAAATCCGTTTCTCTAGTGCCAGGAGCACCGCCCCTTACATCTACCCCGGCTATTGCCCCTTCTTCACAGATAATCACCGTACACCCTGTCGCTGCTTTATAATCCTCTGCATTACCTATTTTAACTCCTAATATACTTGTAATATCAACGTATTCCATAAATATCACCTAATAATGATAAAATTTTTTTCCTAGTAAAAGCCCTTGTTTATATTTTCGATAAAACAATTCCTAACTATGCATTATCCATAGTTTTTACGTTACTGAGGTAAACTTAATTCTTGGCCTTTAAAATATCTCTAATTTCGGTTAATAGCAACTCCTCTTTTGTAGGTTCAGCTGGTGCTAGAGGTTTTTCCATCTCTTTTTTCTTAAGTTTATTTACAGTTCTTATAAATATAAATATAGAAAAACTTATAATTAAAAAATCTATAATACTTTGAATAAAAGCCCCATATTTAATACCTGCATCTCCCACTTGGATTTCCAAATCGGAAAAATTTATCCCGCCAAGAAGCAAACCGATTATCGGCATAATTATATCATCTACTAAAGAGGCTACAATTTTTCCAAAGGCACCGCCAATAATCACACCAACAGCTAAATCCAGCACATTTCCCTTTGCTGCAAATTTTTTGAATTCTTTCCACATAAGTAGGCCCCCTAGTCTTTTCTAGTTTCTCTAATATTTACTCACCTATTCTTTTTTCCAATACCTGATTTAAATCAAAATTTTCAATTTGCAAATAATATTCCGCACAATCTAACAATGCTTTCATAGGCAAGAGACCAATTACCTCAGTGCCTATTACAGAAACTCCATAACGTAGTGCTTCCATTTTTATCATCTCGTAGGCTGAATAAATAGATGTTTTTTCATAATTCACAAGGTTCATTGACACTTGCACTATATTTCTCTCTTCAAGCATTACTCCCATTGCCTTAACAAACCTTAAACCCCCGCCTGCAAATCTAACAGTTCTAGCAATCTTATCTGCTATTTCTAAATTATTCGTAGCAAGATTTACATTAAAAGCAACCAAAGGAACCCTAGCACCTATTGCTATTGCCCCGGATTTTGCATTCATTTCTTTTGGCCCGAAGTCAGGAAGCCAGTCCATTTGTTTAATCTTTTCAAAAAAACCTTCATATTGTCCCCTTCTAACATCTGCTAGATTCCTTCTATGCTCAGCAGACGCAGCATCCTCATAAAGATATACAGGAATATCAAGTCTTTCCCCTATTTTTTTACCAACTTCTTTTGCTAGTTCTACACATTCCATCATTGTAATATCTGATATAGGAATAAAAGGCACAACATCAGTAGCGCCCATCCTAGGGTGCCCACCCTTATGTACAGACATATCAATTAACTCTGAAGCCCTTTTTACAAGATTAAAAGTCGCTTCTTTCACCCCACTTGGATCGCCTATATAAGTAACAACTGTCCTGTTGTGATCTTCATCAGAAGAATAATCTAAAAGCTTAACTCCTCTTACTTTCCTAACTTCATCCACTATAGATTCTACAATCTCCCGATTTCTACCTTCACTAAAATTTGGAACACATTCAACTAAGACTGCCATTTATAATCCCTCCGATTTAATAAAATTTTGTTTCAAATAATATTATTAATGATTACATTATAATTTATAAATATTTATTTTTAAGTAACACCAAGTGAATCTTTTAAAAAGTAGATTAATATTATTCATAGAAATCTAAATAGGAATATTTCTTGCCATTTTTTTGCCATCCTAAAATTGCCTCAATATTTACGTTTTGTGCTGATCTAAAAATATTTATTTTTAGGTTGTCTATCTCATTGTCTAAGCTTTCTATTAACTCCTTTACTTCCTGCCTTTTGCTGCCTGTCTTTTTTGCTGCTACTTTACAAGCGCAATCTAAAGGTGTCATTCCACTATTTTGGATAAATCTTTCAATACTTCTTTCTTCTATATAATACATAGGACGTATTAGTTCAATATTTTCAAAATTAGTGGACTTTAACTTGGGAAGCATGGTTTTAAAGCACCCGGTATATAAAATATTAAGCATTGTAGTTTCTATAACATCGTCAATATGATGACCTAGTGCTAGCTTATTACATCCCAGCTCTTCAGCCTTTGAATAAAGAGCACCCCTTCGCATTTTAGCACACATATAACAAGGATAGTCTTTAGCAATTTTATCTACTATTTCAAATATATCAGAATTAAATATGTTTATAGGAATTCTTAAATAATCGCAGTTTTCAATCATTTGTTCTTTTAAATTCTTTTCATATCCTGGGTCTGCAATAATAAATTCTAAACTAAATTTTACTTTACCATGACGTTGCAATTCTTTAAAAAGCAAAGCCATAAGAATGCTATCTTTGCCTCCTGAAATTGCCACCGCTATTTTGTCTCCTTCTCTAACCATTTCAAATTCCTTGATGGCCTTTATGAATTTTGACCATAAGTATTTTCTATATTTTTTTATTATACTTCTTTCTATATCCGGCAAAGGCAACAATCTTTGAGTATTTATCATATTTGTCAATTTTTCACCTCAATGTAACTGTTGGTAAGATTATTTTGATTTTACTTCTGTCCATATCCTATCATATTTTACTAAAGAGTTTGCTAAGTCTTCGAGTACTTCGCTTTTGCTCAAGTCATCTTCGCCCGGATAAGCTGATTTATCTGAAGTTAATTCATTAGGTAACATTTTGATAGCTTCTATATGAGGTGTAGCATATCCGATATAATCCGCATTTTTAAAAGCTACTTCTGTTTCGCATAAATAATTAATAAATAACTCAGCTTCCTTTTTATTTTTGCTAGTCTTTGGAATAACCACAGCATCAAACCATAAATTGCTGCCTTCCTTGGGAATTACATATTCGAGATCCGGATTCTCTCTTATTGTATATATGGCATCTCCAGACCAAACAACGGCAAGAGCTGCTTCTCCCCCTATCATTTTATCCTTAACTTCGTCACCAACATAAGCTAATACCAAGGGTTTTTGTTTCATTAAAGCTAATTTTGCCTCTTCAAGCTCCTTATCGTCTTTTGTGTTAAGTGAGTAGTCTAACATTTTTAAAGTAATTCCTATAGAATCCCTTAAACTATCTAGCATCAATATTTGCTTTTCATATTTTTTATCCCAAAGAATACTCCAACTATCAACTTTTTCTTCCACCATTGTTTTATTATACAAAATCCCCACAGTACCCCACATATATGGAACAGAGTATTCATTATTAAAGTCATATGCGAGATTTTTAAATTTGCTATCAATATACTGATAGTTTGGAATATTTTCAAAATCGAGTTTATATAACATTTCTTCATCTATCATTCTTTTTATAGTATAATCTGAAGGGAATAAAATATCATAATCACTAGCACCCGCTTTTATCTTTGCAAACATTTCTTCATTAGTAGCGAACTCATCATAAATAACTTTTATTCCGTATTCCTCCTCAAATCCATCCAATACATCAGGATCTATATAGTCCCCCCAATTATAAACTTTTAGCACTACTTTATTCCCACTATTGCCACAAGCCGTAATATTAAATACAAACATTACAACTAAAAACAAGACAACACTTTTTTTTAAAAATATATTCAAAACAATTTCTCCTTTCTTTCACTTTCCCTATTCATCCTATTATTAACTACTAAAAGCATTAATACTACAGATGCAAATAGTAAACTTAATGTAGCATTAATCTTTGGACTAACCCCTTTTCTAGCCATAGAATAGATTGTAATTGCCAAATTCGAAACTCCCGGCCCTGTAGTAAAAAAACTTATTACAAAATCATCAATGGACATAGTCATTGCCAGTAAAAAACCAGTAAAAACTCCAGGTGCAATTTGAGGTAGGATGACCTTTTTAATAGCATAAGTAGGTGTTGCACCTAAATCCAAGGCAGCATCGTATATTTGATTATCTAATTGCTTTAGCTTTGGCAATACTGACAATACTACAAAAGGTAGGTTAAAGGTAATATGGGCCAGTAGCATTGTAAAAAAACCACGTGGTAATTTTAACAGTATAAAAAGTAACATTAAAGAAATTCCCGTTACAATGTCAGGATTCAAAACCGGTAAGTAAGTTAAATTCATTAGAATAGCTTTAGGCATTTTCTTTAAGTGCATTATCCCTATAGCCGCAATTGTCCCTATTAGGGTAGCCACAAAAGAAGAAATTAAAGCTATAACAACTGTATAATATAAAGATGTCATAATCTGCCGGTCATTAAACATTTCCAAATACCATTTAAATGTAAAGCCCGCCCAATGTGCTCTTGATTTTGAACTATTAAAAGAGAATATAATTAATACTATTATTGGTGCATATAGAAACAAAAATATTAAGCTGGTATAAGCCTTCTTCAAAGCTGACTTCATAGCAGGCCCTCCCCTTCAGTTTCTTTTTCATATCTTAGTGCAAAACCCATGGTAAGCATTATGATTAGCATTAAAACGACTGAAAGGGCTGAACCAAAACCCCAATCCCGTGTAGTCAAAAATTGTTGCTCTATAAGGTTCCCTATTAAAGTAAATTGAGCACCGCCTAAGAGTCTTGAAACTACGAATGTTGTAAGAGCAGGCATAAATACCATTATTATACCTGAAGAAACTCCAGGAATACTAAGAGGAAAAATAATACGACTAAACACTATAATTGGCGGGGCACCCAAGTCCTCGGCAGCTTCTAAAACTGCTTTATCAATCTTAACTAAAACTGAGTAAATCGGCAAAACCATAAATGGCAGAAAATTATACACCATTCCTAATATTACAGTATTCTCCGTATATAAAAGTGCTGGTAATTCAATGCCAATTATTTTAAACATAGTAGCTATTAATCCATTCTTTTCTAAAAGGGTCATCCAGGCATAAGTCCTTGCCAAAAAGTTCATCCACATTGGTATAATAAATAAAACTATCAAAATACTTTTACTATTAAGATTCTTATTTGCTAAAATCATCGCCATAGGATATCCAAGAACAAGACAAATAACGGTACTTATAACAGCTATCTTTATTGAGCGCAACAACACTGATAAATATATTGGCTCAAGGACCCTTTTAAAATTATCAATTGAAAGAATAAATCCATTTTGTTCTACTGTAACTACGCTATAAAATAATACTAAAACTAAAGGCACTATAGTAAATATAACCATCCACAATATATAAGGAAAGGACAAATAGGATCTTTTCATTAGTTTTCCACCTTCCTCATAATATGAAAATCCGATGGTGCTATATTCATGCCTACTCTAGTTCCTACAGTGTCCATTAACGTACTATGAACCATCCAATTATAATCATTATCTTTTACCATCATTTCATAATGTACACCCTTAAATATTACAGATTCGACTATTCCTCTAATCATACCTTCTTCGTACGGAACAAGTTTAATATCCTCAGGTCGTATAACCACATCAACGCTTTCATTATCTTTAAAACCCTTGTCTACGCAATTAAATCTTTTGCCCTTTATATCTACAAAATAATCACATGCCATTATGCCGTCAATAATATTACTTTCTCCAATAAATTCTGCTACAAATGCGTTTTTTGGTTCATTGTATATATCAACGGGACTTCCAATTTGTTGAATTATCCCTTCATTCATAACCACAATAGTATCTGACATAGTCAAAGCTTCTTCTTGATCATGAGTAACATAAACGAAAGTAATGCCTAGTTTTTGTTGAATATTTTTTAGTTCTATTTGCATATCTTTTCTAAGTTTTAAGTCTAGAGCCCCTAATGGCTCATCTAATAATAAAACTTGGGGTTCATTTACTAGTGCCCTCGCTATGGCTATTCGCTGTTGCTGGCCCCCACTTAAAGAATCAATATTTCTTTTCTCATAACCGGAAAGATTAACTAATTTTAAAGCCTCTTTTACTTTTTTCTCTATTTCATTTTTATCCTTCTTTTTAATTTTCAATCCAAAGGCTATATTCTCATACACATTCATGTGATTAAACAAGGCATACCTTTGAAATACAGTATTTACCTTTCTTTTATAAGGTGGTAAGTTGTTAATCCTTTTCTTTTCAAAAAATACATCCCCGGTATCAGGAGTCTCAAATCCTCCTATGATTCTTAAAGTAGTTGTTTTCCCACACCCACTTGGCCCTAACAGTGTTAAAAATTCATTTCTGTTAAAATACAAATTAATATTGTCTAAAACCTTATTACCGTTAAACTCCTTTGAAATATTGACCAATTTGATAATTGCTTCATGCATTTATCTTCCTCCATTATTAAATTATAATTCATATATTATATTCAATAATTACTAGCAATAATGTAGTTTTAACATATTGAAAAAACAATGTCAATATAATAAATATCAATGTTTTAATAAATTATTTTATGTAACATAAATATATTCTTATAATTGTTTTCAAAATAATCCTCTCATACAAATAATATGATATTATAAAGAAAAAAGCCAGCCTTTGGTATTATATTATAAATATGAAAAATATGCTTCTTAAATAGATTTTTTTGTATATATGAAGTGTATTTTAACTTTCCATTAACACGATGCGAATTCATCAGCGGCGATGAAACCTTTCTATACGCTAAATAAATATAGGAAAAGATTTAAAATTTATAGCTATAAAAAGCCTCATATTTACCACTCCAAGTGTTGTTTGAAATTATATATATCCTTTTTTATATAATCATAAACTTGCTAAAAAAGATATAAAAAAATTAGGATAAATTAATAGTCCTAAAAATTATATTCTTCTTTTTTTATTTTCTGCAGCTATATAAAAAATATAAAACAAGTATTGATTAAATGTAAAAAAGTAAATATGGTGGAGGCGAGGGGAATCGAACCCCTGTCCGAAAGTCCTTAAACTAAAATTTCTCCGAGCGCAGCCGATGGTTTAACATTCCCTCCACTGCACGCCCACCGACAAGCTTACAGTTTTGGTAGCTTCATAATGCGACATCTGCCTCAAAGCTTTGGCAGTGACGTTCCCCGCTAAATGACGCCCTATCCTATAGTGCGGGAGCTATAGGTAGAACGCGCTGCCCTATCTAGGCAGCGAATGCAAAATTATCTTCTGCGTTTATTTTTATTTTTCCGGCTTTTATCGTGGCTCCGGTGCCACGGCTCGCTATTTTAGCCCTCGCTACCCCCGTCGAAACCAGTACGCCCCCATTATTAATAATTTTTACCTCTAAATTCCCTCTCCATTTCTCTTTTTGCATCTCTTGCTGCAATAGCTTGCCTTTTATCGTGTAATTGTTTTCCTTTTGCGACTGCAAGCTCAACCTTTACTAAGCTACCTTTAAAATATAGTGATAGAGGCACTAAAGTATAACCTTTTTGTTGAACATAACCAATGAGTTTATTTATTTCATATTTATTTAATAAGAGCTTTCTTATCCTCAATGGATCTTTGTTATATATATTTCCTTTTTCATATGGGCTGATATGCATATTATATACAAAGACCTCTCCTTTATATATTCCCGCATGGCTATCTTTAAGATTGACTTTCCCTTGTCTAATTGATTTTACTTCAGTACCAAAAAGCTGTATTCCAGCTTCGTAAGTATCCTCAATAAAATAGTCATGTCTTGCTTTTCTATTTTGTGCTATATTCTTTATATTTCCTCTAGACATTGTATTACCACCCATATGAAACTGTATACTCATTATATAAATTCAAATATCAATTGTCAACTTTTTTAGTATATCATATGACAATTGTAACTACAATGTAATATTTTGGTTTGCTAGCTTCTAATCTACCAAGATAAAATCTATATTTCGATTGGGAATATCTACTGAAAGTACAGCAATTTTAACTTCATCACCTATCCTGTATACTTTCTTTTTCCTTTCCCCTATAAACATATAATTAATTTCGTCAAATACATAGTAATCATCTTCCATATTACTTACATGTATTAAGCCTTCGATTGTATTTTCCAATTGCACATATAAGCCAAATGGTGTAACACCGGAGATAATACCTTCGAATTCATCTCCTATTCTTTCCTTCATATATTGTGCCTTCTTCAAATCCATAATCTCTCTTTCGGCTTCTTCTGCAATTCTTTCTTTTACAGATGATTGTTCAGCAACATAAGGCAGCTTCTCCTTCAAATCTGCTAATCGTTTCCCACTATGCTTACCATATATATCTTCTTTTATAATCCTGTGAATCATAAGGTCAGGATACCGTCTTATTGGTGCAGTAAAATGACAATAATATTTGGCTGCCAAACCAAAATGGCCAAGGTTTTCATCACTGTAGCGAGCCTTTTTTAATGATCTTAATAATAGAATATTTATTAGCCTTTCTTCTTTCTTGCCACTGGATTTTTCAAGGATTTCTTGCAAAGCCCTTGGATGCACATCTTCAGTTCCTTTAACTATATAACCAAAATTATGAATAAGTGTGTTAAAAGATTGCATTTTTTCTGGATCTGGATCTTCATGCACGCGATATAAGAAAGGTACTTCCTTCCAAAAAAAATGCTCTGCAATAGTTTCATTACATACAATCATAAATTCTTCAATTATTTTTTCTGAAACACCCCTTTCATAGGAACTTATATCAATAGGCCTACCTTTATCATCCAATTTAATTTTTGTTTCATCAAATCCAAAATCCAAGCTTCCCCTTGCATTTCTCTTTGTGTGAAGAATCTCCATTAATTCTTTCATACTTTCTATAGTGCTTAATAGGTAACCATACTTTTCCTTTAGTTCGGTAATATTGCCTTCTAATATTTTATTTATATTATTATACGTCATCCTTTCTTTAGAATTAATTACACTTTCATATATATTATAATTAATCACTTGGCCCTTTTTGTTAATTTCCATACTACAGCTAAGAGTTAATCTATCTTCGCCGGGATTTAAGCTACATATGCCATTCGAAATCTTTTCAGGTAGCATAGGTATAACTTTATCAATTAAATAGACAGATGTACCTCTTTTTAAAGCTTCTTTATCCAAAGAGCTCTTTTCAAATATATATTGACTTACATCAGCAATATGAACTCCTAAAAGGTAATTGCCATTCTCAAGAATCTCCAAAGATACAGCATCGTCTAAATCTTTCGCGTCTTCTCCATCTATAGTGAATATTATATTATTTCTTAGGTCCTTCCTTTTATTAGTATCCTCAATATTTACCTCACTTGGTATCCCTTTTAGTTGGGCCTTTACATCCTTGGGAAAAGCCTCCGGTAGGTCATATATTTTGACAATAGAAAGAAAATCTGTAACTGGGTCATCTTTAGAACCTAATACTTCTATAATTTTACCTTCAGGGTTTCTCTTTCCTTCCGGCCACTTTGTTATTTCTACCACAACTTTATAAGCTTCTTTTGCCTTCTCAAAATCATCTTTTGATATAAAGATATCTTGATAGATTCTTCTATCATCAGGTACTACAAACCCAAAGTTCCTGTTTTTTTCAAATGTTCCTACTACTTTTTCATTAGCTCTTTTTAGGATTCTAATTATTTCCCCTTCTTTTTTTCCTACACTTATATCTGCCTTACTTATTCTAGCAATAACTTTGTCATTATGCATAGCACCATTCAAGCTTTCAACTGGTATATATAAGTCCTTAATATTTGTATTATCTGCTATAAGAAAAGCATATCCTTTTTGATTGCCCTGCAATTTCCCCACTATCAGATTCATTCTTTCAGGTATACCATATCTTTTTCTCCTAGTTTTAACCGTCAGCCCTTCTTCCTCCATCTTACGAAGGACATCTTTTAGTTCCCGATACTCATCTTTGTTTAATCCAAGAGATGTTGCAAGTTCATTAAAAAGCAAAGGTTTATAAGCTTCTTTTTTCATATATTCAAGTATTCTTTCCTCTAATTTCATTTTATCCTCCTAATCTTTTTTCCATAATAATTGTATCACTAATACTCTTATTATGGTTATTTTTTTATTAATTAATTTGCTAGTTGCTAGATTCGCAAATCAAATATTGTTTAAAAAAATTTTTTATGATAAATTAAATGGAAAGGGCGGTGGTTTATATGGAACTAAATAAAGTTATTGTTAATGAAATTACTTCTTTTGTAAGGAATAATGAAAAGGAGGTCAAATATAGAAAGCCTATTATTGGATTTGCAGATGCTAATAATCCTAAATTTTTAGATTTAAAAAAAATAATTAAAGCTGATCACTATTTACCTAAAGATTTATTGTCAAGTGCTAGGTCTGTTGTCTCCTTCTTTTTGCCATTTACACGGGATTTAGTTGATACTAATCAAAACCATAGTTATATTTCAAAAGAATGGGCTATAGCTTATGTGGAGACAAATGAGTTAATAGATAAAATAGTAGCTCATATGAAAAACTTCTTGATTAGCTATGATGTGAAATGCAGCGATAATCCAGCTAGAGAAACCTTTGACAAAGAAATCTTAATGCATAGATGGTCTCAAAGGCATATTGCAAGAATTTGCGGTTTGGGGAGTTTTGGCATTAATAATATGTTGATTACAAAATCAGGCTGTGCTGGACGATACGGCAGCTTTGTAATAGACACATTAGTGGATTACGATGAGCCTATTACAGAGGAGTATTGCTTATATAAAAAGGATAAAAGTTGTAAAAACTGCATTACTTCTTGTCCTACCGGGGCTTTAACAATTGACGGTTTTGATAGGCATAGATGCTATACTTGGCTTAAAGAAGTAAATGATTATTATTCAGATTTAGATGAATGTGATGTTTGTGGCAAATGTATCATCGTGCCTTGTGCTTTCGAAATACCTTAGTATGTAAAATTTATTTATAATTAATACGATATGAATACTTACAATTAAAGGAGATATCATATGATATCTCCTTTAAACTTCTACAGTAGTTTATAAAAACAATGGTGCAAAAACCAAAGCAACAATTGTCATAAGTTTAATAAGTATATTCATAGAAGGTCCTGAAGTATCCTTAAATGGATCTCCAACTGTATCACCGACTACTGCAGCTTTGTGAGCCTCGCTACCCTTACCGCCATGAGTACCTGATTCTATGTATTTCTTTGCATTGTCCCAAGCACCGCCGGCATTAGACATCATAATTGCTAGTAACACACCAGTAAGCAAGGAACCCGCCAAAAGTCCGCCTAAGGCAGCCTTGCCAAGGCCTATGCCGACTGCTATAGGTGCAATAACTGCCATAAGACCAGGTATTATCATTTCTTTAAGAGCTGCTGCTGTTGATATATCAACACATCGTGCATAATCAGGCTTTCCTGTCCCCTCCATAATTCCAGGTATTGTCTTAAACTGCCTTCTTACTTCTTCTATCATAGAAAAAGCTGCTTTCCCAACGGCTTCCATAGTTAAAGCACCGAAGAAGAAAGGTAGCATACCGCCTATAAACAAACCTACTATTACATACGGATCAAGTAAATCAATTTTATCCAAGCCAACAGCTTGCGAATAAGAAGCAAAAAGTGCTAAGGCCGTTAAAGCAGCAGAACCAATGGCAAATCCTTTACCAATGGCTGCAGTTGTATTACCTACGGAATCAAGTTCATCAGTAATTTTTCTAACTGATTCAGGCAAGTTTGCCATTTCTGCAATTCCTCCTGCATTATCTGCAATTGGGCCATAAGCATCAACAGCCACAGTCATACCAGCAGTAGAAAGCATACCAACTGCTGCAAGTGCAATACCATACAAACCATCAAACTTATAAGCAGCTAAAACTGCTGCACATATAAAAATTACCGGTGCTACAGTTGAAAGCATACCTATTCCCAAACCACTTATTATTGTAGTGGCAGGCCCGGTTTCAGATTGTTGTGCAATTCTTTTCACATATTTATAACTATCAGATGTATAGATTTCAGTAAGAAAACCAATAATTGCACCAGCAATAACACCAGAAGCAATTGCAACAAAAGCACCTAAATCTCCAAACATAGATTTACTCATAAAAAATGCTGCAATAAGAACAATTATAGAGCTTGCATAAGTACCATTTTTAAGCGCTGATTGGGGATTTGATTTTTCACCTGTTCTGACAAACATGGTTCCGATTATAGAAGCAACTATACCTACAGCAGAAAGAAGTAAAGGAAACAAAATTCCTTCCGGTCTGCCTACATAAAAAATTGCCCCTAAAGTTATTGCAGAAATAATAGAGCCAACATAAGATTCAAAAAGGTCTGCTCCCATGCCCGCAACATCTCCCACATTATCTCCTACATTATCTGCTATTACTGCAGGATTGCGCGGATCATCTTCAGGTATTCCAGCTTCTACCTTTCCAACTAAATCTGCCCCAACATCTGCAGCTTTTGTATATATGCCACCACCAACACGTGCAAAAAGTGCTATAGAGCTGGCCCCAAGGCCAAATCCCGTAACTATTTCAACATTACCTATAAATATATATAAAGCTCCTACACCTAATAAGCCCAAGCCAACAACGCACATACCCATTACTGCGCCACCATTAAAAGCAATTCCTAAAGCTTCATTTTGCCCATGCTGTGCAGCATTTGCTGTTCTTGCATTAGCTTTTGTAGCAACTTGCATTCCAAAATATCCTGCTAAAATTGAAAATATTGCCCCTATTATGAAGCATAATGCTGTAAGCCAACTTTTCAATAGTATGCCAATAATCAAAGCTAAAACTGCTATAAAAATAAATAAAACTTTATACTCCCTATAAAGAAAAGCCATAGCACCTTCATGAATAAAACCCATAATTTCTTGCATTCTTTCATTTCCGGGATCCTTTTTGGCAATACCTGAAGCTAAAATACCAGCAAAAATCAAAGCCAGTACACCAGCTAAAGGAGCCAAAATTGTTAAATCCATATTGTTTACCTCCCTTTATCTGTCTGTATTTTATAAACTTCTTTATTTCATATAATTTTATTATATTCTAGATATTTTATATAAAAATCTATTTAACCATAACTAAAGCAACAGAAAGTACCATAAATAAAATCGCTGATACTGTTGTGATTTTCGCAAACAAGGCCTCGTAACCTTTACTTCGCTGTTTACCAAATAATTGTTCAGCGCCTCCTGCAATTGAACCTGACAAGCCGGCACTTTTTCCAGGTTGTAGCAAAACACTTACTATCAAGGTTATACATACTAAAAATTGGACTGCTACTAAAAATATTCTCATAGTTGCACCTCCTATGCTTAAAAGTTTAACAAATAGATTCTAACACAACACCCTAAATAATACAATAACTAAGGGGACAAAGATTTGCCCCCTTTACAAGCAGTTATTGTTCACTTTTTATTATAAATTATAAAAGGTATTTTTCCCCGGATATATGCTTGATGAACCCAAGTATTCTTCAATCCTTATAAGTTGATTATATTTGGCAACCCTGTCTGTTCTAGATGGCGCCCCGGTTTTTATTTGTCCTGCATTAACTGCTACAACCAAATCTGCAATTGTCACATCTTCAGTTTCACCGGATCTATGAGAAATCACAGCAGTATAACCAGCACGTTTTGCCATCTCAATAGCATCCAATGTCTCTGTTAAAGTACCTATTTGATTTAGCTTAATCAAAATAGAGTTGCTTACTCCAAGTTCAAGCCCCTTTTTTAATCTTTTCGTATTTGTAACAAACAAATCATCGCCAACTATCTGTACTTTCTTTCCAAGTCTCTCCGTCATAAGCTTCCAGCCATCCCAATCTTCTTCATCCAAGCCATCTTCAATTGATATTATTGGGTATCTGTTCACAATCTCTTCATAATAATCTACCATTTCATTAGAGTTTTTTACAACGCCTTCTCCTTCTAAATGATACTTTCCATCTTCTTTATACATTTCCGTGGCAGCAGCATCAAGGGCAATAAACACATCTTCTCCCGGTTTATACCCTGATTTATTTATAGCTTCTACAATTACCTGCAGTGCCTCTTCATTCGAAGTAAGGTTAGGTGCAAATCCACCTTCATCCCCTACTGAAGTATTGTAACCTCTCTCTTTTAAAACAAATTTTAGATTATGAAATATTTCTGCGCACATCCTAACCGCTTCTTTAAAACTACTGGCGCCTACGGGCATTATCATAAATTCTTGAATATCTACATTGTTATCCGCATGGGCCCCACCATTTAAAATGTTCATCATGGGCACCGGTAATGTTTTTGCATTAGTACCACCTATGTAATTGTAAAGCGGAAGCTCCAATCTATTAGCAGCCGCCCTGGCTACAGCTAAAGATACCCCCAGCATAGAATTAGCACCTAGTTTTGATTTGTTTTCAGTACCATCAATTTCAATTAATTTCTTATCTATTTCTATTTGGCTAAATACATCCATTCCAACAATCTCTTTAGAAATAATATTGTTTACATTCTCAACGGCTTTCAAAACGCCCTTACCTAAATACCTGCTATTATCTTCGTCCCTTAATTCAACTGCCTCAAATGCACCTGTAGAAGCACCTGAAGGAACGGAGGCTCTGCCAAAAAAACCACTTTCTAACTCAACCTCTACCTCAATGGTCGGATTACCCCGTGAATCTAGTATTTCTCTTGCATATACATTTACTATAGTTGACATTATATTTTACCCTCCTAATTAAAAATTAATGATTTTTGCAAAATCAACAGGCTTTAGACTAGCACCACCTACCAAAGCTCCATCAATCTCGCTCATTTCCATTAATTCCTTTATATTATCCGGTTTTACGCTTCCTCCATAAAGAATCCTTATACCGGCAGCTGTCTCATCATTAAAAATTTTACCCAAAAGCTCTCTAATATATCCAATTACTTCATTAGCATCTTCTTTTGTTGCTGTCTTACCAGTCCCTATGGCCCAAATAGGCTCATAAGCAATTACAAACTTCACTAAATCCTTATTAGATAGGCCATCTAAACCATATCTTACTTGTTTTTCTATTACCTTAAATGTTATAGCTTTTTCCTTTTCATCCAATGTTTCACCTACACATAAAATTGGGTTTATATTGTGCCTTAACGCTGCTTTTATTTTTTTATTTACCAATTCATCACTTTCGCTAAATATCTGCCTTCTTTCTGAGTGACCTAATATAACATATTTAACTCCTATTTCTTTTAAAAATAAGGGAGATACCTCGCCTGTATACGCTCCTTTATCTTCATAAAACATATTTTGAGAACCTAGTTCTATACTTGAATTAGGCAAAAACTTAGATATTTCCGATAAGGAAACATAATTAGGGCAAATAATAATTTCCCTATCCTTTTTTGATATCAGCGGCATAAGTTCTTTTAGCATTTCATAGGATTCACTTATTGTATTATGCATCTTCCAGTTTCCAGCTATTATTGGTTTTCTCAAAACTTTCACCTCTTTTGTAAATATTAACCCTATGGTCTATTATGAGATTAGCTTTTACCTATGTCAACCATAATCAACATTCTTTATTATCAATAACATCTATACCAGGCAATGTTTTTCCCTCAAGAAATTCTAAAGAAGCCCCACCACCTGTTGAAATATGTGTCATCTTATCAGAAAATCCTAATTGTTCTATTGCAGCTGCAGAATCTCCTCCGCCAATTATCGTAGTCCCTTTTACTTTAGATAAGGCCTCAGCTAGTGCATAAGTCCCTTTTGAAAAGGCTTCCATTTCAAAAACACCCATAGGTCCATTCCACACTACGGTTTTAGCTTTTAAGATTTCTTTTTTAAAAATTTCTATTGTCCTTTCACCTATATCCATACCCATATAATTAGGCGGGATTTTATCCGAATCTACAGTTATGTAATTTGTGTTATTTTTAAATTCCTCAGCAACAACATTATCAATGGGAAGTAGTATCTCCACACCTTTTTCTTTTGCCTTTATTAAAACATCCTTTGCTATATGGATTTTATCTTCTTCAACAATAGACTTGCCTATTTCCCAACCTTGGACCTTATAAAAAGTGTATGCCATTCCTCCGCCTATCAGAAGTTTATCAACTTTATCCAAAAGATTCTTAATGACACCTATTTTATCTGAAACCTTTGCACCGCCTAAAATCGCTAAAAAAGGTCTTTCCGGGTTAACTAGTGCCATACCCATAACTTCCAATTCCTTTATAATTAAATACCCTATAGCCGAAGGCAGGTATTTAGCTACACCAGCAGTAGAAGCATGTGCTCTATGAGCCGTTCCAAAGGCATCATTAATAAAAACATCTCCTAAGGAAGATAGTTTTTTAGCAAAATCTGTATCATTTTTTTCTTCCTCTCCATGAAAGCGTACATTTTCTAGTAGCAATATTTGCCCATCTTTCAGGTTTTTTGACTTATTAAAAGCATCTTCTCCTATTACATCATTTGCAAATATAATTTCTTCGTTTAATAATGTTGATAATCTTTCCGCCACGGGTTTTAAAGAAAAAATAGAATTGATTTTTCCTTTTGGTCTGCCTAAATGTGACATTAGAATAATCCTTGCCCCCTTGCCCTTCAAGTACTTTATTGTAGGCAAAGCGCCCTTTATTCTTCTATCATCAGTTATCTGGCACTTTTCATCCATAGGAACATTAAAATCAACTCTTACCAAAGTCCTTTTTCCTTTTAAGTCCATATCTTCAATTGTTCTCTTTTTTATCATAGAATTACCTCCCTGTAACTTATTGATTATTAAAATAAATTTGAAGTTAGTATCTTCGACGCAAGGATGAGGATGGAATTCCAATTTCTCCTCTATATTTGGCAACTGTACGCCTAGAGATTTTATAACCTTTATTTTCAAGTGTATTTGCAATTGCTTGATCACTAAGTGGTTTCAGTACATCCTCATTTTCAATAATTGATGTTATCATTTTCTTTATGCTTTCCGATGATATATCTGCTCCAAAACTAGTCTCAATTCCAGATCTAAAGAAATATTTTATATCGAAAAGACCTTTTGGAGTCTGTGCATATTTACCATTTATTGCTCTGCTAACTGTGGATTCATGGACTTCTATTGTGTCTGCAATATCTTTTAATGTCATAGTTTTTAAATATTTATCTCCTTTTTCAAAGAAATCCATTTGGTATTCCAGTATAGTTTTCACTACTCTATATAAAGTGTTTTTTCTCTGTTCTAGACTCTTTATCAACCATAAGGCCGAAGATAATTTATCGCTAACAAATTTCATTGCCTCTGAAGACTTATCTTCCGTATTTATAATATTTTTATAATATCTATTTACCATAAGCCTAGAACCATAATTATCATTTACTATTATTATATACTCATCATCTATTTTTTCAATAAATACATCTGGAACAATATATCTGCACTCATTTCCGCAAGAAAATGAACGCCCTGGTTTTGGCTCTAAATTTTTTATTATATCGCAGTACTCTTGAGCTTTTTCTACAGTTATTAAGAGTTTTTTAGCTATAGCTGTTATCCTATTCCTAGCAATGTCATTTAAATGCTCTTTTATTATTATCTCTAAGTTTTCATCTTTCATATTCTTAGTTCTGATCTGAATAAGCAGACATTCTATTAGATTTATTGCACCAACTCCTGCTGGCTCAAAAGATTGGATAAGCTTTAGCATTTTGTCTACTTCATCTATTGCAATATTCATTATCTTTGCAATATCTGCTGTAGATAAAGTTAAATAACCATTATCATTTAGGCTTTCTATGATATACTGCCCAATACGTCTTTCTTTTTTTGATAAATTGATAGTATTAAGTTGAAACAAAAGATAATCCTTTAAAGTATCGCTATAAGTTATAAAGTTATCATAAGTCATTTCAGATTTTTCATCGTTTATATTGTTTTCTATATAATAACTTTTACCTTGATACTGCAAGTATTCCTTCCAATCTATCTCTTCAATTGTACTTTTATCCTCGCCATCCTTGCTCTTTGAATCTTCAGTCTTTTCATCAAAATCGTATTCAACAATATCAAGAACAGGATTACTTTCCAATTCCTCTTTTATTAATTCTTCCAGTTCAATAGTAGGTAATTGCAATATTTTTAGTGCTAGTCTAAGTTCAGGTGTCATAATTAGTTTTTGTTGTTGTTCAAGTACAAGTTCGTATCCCATTCTCAATATTATCACCCCTTTGCATCTTAATTCATCCTAGTTAGCAAATAATTTTATTACCAAATTATTGATAAGTCATTGCAATTCAATGCTTGCCTTTAGATTATAACATAATTATTTATTGTTTTCTAATATAATATTTAAAAATAAGATTATTAAAAAAAAGAACAAAAGCGGCTCCGCCGCATTAATTATCACCACATAAAATTCATATGCCATGTCACTTTTTAGTGCATATAACAGAAATACAGCGAACAAATCGCCTGTATATCCATATGCCGGTTGTGCATAAAATAAAGAAATACTTATAAAAAAATGAAAGCCTATTTCTTTTAAGAAACAGGCTTTCGGATTAACAATCTCCGCTTAAAGGTTTTTGACTAATAAGTTTATTGTCAAATAGCACATCTACTGCTTTGCTAAAATCATCCTCCGCTGTTAGTATTATAGGCCCTGTACAGCCCATACCACTTTCGGAATATATGCCCTCTTTAGCTAATAAAATTACGGCATTATCCAGCTCCAATATGTCTATTCCTGCAATTGATTCTGTTACAATCTTTTTATCAGGCATTTCAACTTTTTCCTCATCAATTTTTTTAACATCTACCGTGAGACCTTTTAGAATTTCTTCTAAACCGGCTTTTCTTGCCTTAGTAAACTCATTTTTTGTAATTTCGGCCAATCTGCCTTTTGCACAAGAAGCAGCATATCGTAATGCTTCGCAAATTACTGGCGCACCTGAAGCTCTTGATAATATGCAAATTATCTTTTTGTACCCTTCACCTACTCCGGGTCCATATCCATAGCCTAAGGACTCATAACTGCCTCCGCTTGTATAAGAAGAAAACATCTTCATCATAATATTGCCTGTTAATGTATCCATTACCATTATATCTGCATCCCCAGCCAATAAATCATTTCCTCTCATAATTGAACCGCCATCAGCCCTTACTGATTCAGCAAAGTTTATGTCATACCCTTTATCTTTAATCTCTTTTAGAGCTCTTTCAACTTGCCTTGCCCCATCAACATTCAGTAGACCTACAGAAGGATTATTTATACCTAAGGACTTGGCCGTAATAATACCATGAATGGCGTTCTTAACCATACCCTCAACCCTGTGTGTAGACGATGTCCCAGTAGTTGTTGCTAGGATTAATTCTTTACCTAACCCGGGAGTAATGACTCTTCCCACTGTCGATACGCCTATGGGAAAGTTATAGTGCATTGTTACAGCAGCATCCAACTCACCAGAATCCAAAAGTTCATCCATTTTTTTATGCATTTCATCTTCTTCGTTAATCTCTATTGTTTTAATTTCAGTATCGGTTTTTGGTCCTATTAAAACAATTTCAAAATCATGATATTTTTTTGTTGCCAATTCTGCACCTTTTATCAATTCTGAAATACCATGTTCACTGCCTAAAGTAGTTAACCCAACTTTTACTTTGGAAGCAAAGTCACCTGTTATCATAGCATCAGCTACTTCATCAAACACTTCCCCTATTAGGTTTTTTACATTTTCCATTCTATTCACCCCTACTTTCCATCTAGTAAGAATGTTGCAAAATCTTTCATTGCTTCTGCTACCATAGTTTTAATTTCTTCTTTGGAAAGGCTTCCAAATTCATCAATTTTCCCTGGATTCTCTTCCATAACAATGGATACACCATCAAATAGATTTGTTATTCTTCCTAAAAATAGGCTTCCTTTACCTACTATCATGGCATTTTTTATCTCACCAGACATAATCATTTCTCTAGCTGCACCAACAAAAGGAACGCCAGATGGAATATGCCCTTGTGTGGGAGCAAAACCCGGCATACCATGATTATTTATAAAATCATTCATAGCTGTTCTATCAATGTCGCCTCTTTTTACACCTAATGCAGCTATCATCTTATAATTTGCTAAAGGTACATTGCCAGCCCCTGCCGGTTCGGTAATTTCAGGGTTTTGCATTTCTACAGAATATTTATCAATATCTGTTATATTTATTCCATTTCTATCTAATGGATGAGTTATTATAGATTCCATAACCGCCTGAGGAGAAGAACCTGTACCTACAGTATGTCTTCCAACTATATCAGTTCTTAAAATAGGACTTTCCCCGTCATTTTCGGTAACTAAAATAGCAAAAGTACCCAAACAATCTTCTAGAATTGGCATGTTTTTATTAACATGATCCTTACTGTTCATACCAAGTTTTGCTGTGGAACCACCCGCAACTACCACAACACTTTTATATACCCCAGATTTGACTAAAGCCGCCGCATTAACCAACGCGTGAGCTGGTGCAGCACAAAAACCTCGGGTATCAGACCCAGTCGCTCCCGTTGCACCCGCTGTTTCAGCAATAGCCTTAGCAAAGTTTCCGCCGCCTCTTTGATTCATATCACCGCAGGCTTCTTCAGAGCATTCAATAACATAATCTATTGAAGCTGCCTCAATGTCGTTTCGATAAATAAGGTTTTTTAATACAATAGCTGCTGAAGCTTTTGAAACTAAATTTTCAACCATAATATGGGCAGTTAGACTTTTATCACTGGCATGGGCTGCTTTTACGCATCCTACCGCTTTTCCACCTAAAATTAATGGTTCAGCACCCTGAGAAATTTTTTCTTCTATTTCACTTGCTTCATAACCTTTTCCAATCTTCTTTACTTCCGCTTCCGTGTAATATGGTTTTTTAAGAAGTTTTTCTTTTGTAGCTGTAATAAAATCTTCTTCTAACATTACTAAATCGAAAACATCACTTAGCTTCATAACAAGATAAAATTCGTCTTGAGAAACTATTTCGCCCATTTTTCCTTCAGGTTTAACATCTTCCATATGATTTTCATACCAAGGTCTTTTTATATCCTTTAAATCATCTGGATAAATATTTCCTATATAAGCTTGATTAGGGGCGTATTTTACTACCTCTTCGTAAGATCTAATATGCTGTGGAACTTTTTTTAGAAATTCTGAATTAGGGTTGGTTTCGTATTCTACTGAACAAGTTGTGCCGTATTTTAAAATCATATCAGGCACATGGACTAAAACATAAGAAGCTCCTTTTACAACAGGTGTTGTCATTATAGCACCTCCATTTATTTTTATAAAAAAGGGTGGTAAATACCACCCTTTTTTTATTTATCAAACACAGTCTGCCCGCTCACTTCAGTTTCTAACGCCTTTAATGCCTTTTTTACTAGTTTCTTTCTTAAAGTTTTTTCATCATCCTTGCTAAGTTCCGGATTGCCTAAAGGGTGAGGTATGGCAATTGCTGGAACTATTCTATTAGCACCAACTGTTAGTGAAATTGGTACCACCGTGCAAATATGAACAACCGGTATACCAGTTCTTTCAATTTCTTTTACCATTGTTGCGCCGCAACGTGTACAGGTGCCTCACGTAGAAGTTAGTATAACTGCATTAACGCCATCTTCTATTAATTCCTTGGCAAATGTAGAAGCAAATTTCTTTGAGTTGGCAACAGAGGTACCATTTCCGACGGTTGTGTAGAAATACTTATGCAATTCACCTATTTCTCCCTCTTCTTCCAACTCCCTTAAAACGTCTACGGGAAGAACTCTATCTGCATCCTTATTGGCATAAACAGGATCATAGCCACCATGGGCTGTTTCATAAGTCTCTTCTGTTAAATCACTAACACCCTCTATATTGTACTTACCATACTTTGATGCACTGGAGGCTTCAATCCTATCTGGATTACCTTTAGGCACTATTCCCCCGGATGTTACCAAAGCAATCTTTGCTCTTTTTATATCCTTTATAGCCGGGCTAGGTTCGACCCTATCAAAATCCGGCATAGGATATTCTGTTTCAAATTCTTCGCCTTTAAGCTTTGCTATCAACATATTGACAGCTCTTTTTGAACCTCTTTCATTTCTAAATATATTTTTCCTTATACCCCTTGGTATGTAGCCCTCTTCAGAAGGTGAGCCAATTTCTTCGCCTCTTGCCAATTTTAAAGCTAACTTCGCCATTGCCGGTATTGCTTGTCTCATACCCGTTGCTGCGTTTGCAGTCTCTATTATATGAATTTCCTTCTTGAACATGTCTGCACCGGGGTTTTCTGGATACATACCAGAAACAACTGGTATATCTAAATTATCTTTAACAGCCTTACATATGCCACCACAGGCTACGCCATATCTTCCAGCATTAAAAGCAGGTCCTGCTATAAACAAATCAGGCTCATATTTCTTAATCATTTCTAATATTTCTTCTGTTGCTGTTTCAATATTTTCATTGTAATAGGAATCACCACATACAATTGTTGCAACTATTTGCGTATTTTCACCTAGAGCACCTTTTAAGGCCATTCCGGGTCCTACTACACCTTCTCTTACTTCCGGTTTATAATCAGCCTTTTCTTCCCCCCCGATACCACCGTAAAACTGATTTATATAATGAACTACCTTAATCATATTACTTACTTCCCTCCTCTCTTTTACCCATCCTAGTATCATTGTTTTACTAATTTAAAACTTTGAGTGTTGTTCTCTTATAGTTTTTACTTCTTCGCTAATTGCGTCAACATCTAACACCATTTCCATCATTCCACATTGTTCATCATAAACTGTTTCATCAATTTCATCCTTAAGCTCAAATATATGATATACTCCGAGTCCCAACGAGACTCCTGCTAATGGACCTGCATAAGTAGGGTCTCCCGCCGTAACAGTTTCAGCCGCTAGCCCTGCAGCTTCAGCTTCAGATGCTCCTAAAACTACTACCACATTTTCCTTGCCGAATTTTTCGGAAAGTTCTAAAACCCTCTTTTGATTTTCCAAATCCATTGCGCCCGCAGCTGTTCAAACAAAGCATTCAGTTGCAGCAAAAATAACTTCTGCTTCAACAGTTTTGACGCATTCTTCTATTGCTGGACCGGGAATTCCATCTCTATCGCCTAAAACAATTATTTTTTTTCCCTTTATCATGCGATTCATCCTTTCTTTTAAAATAGCTTTAAATTAGTTTAAATTCGTAATAATACTAATACTCGGTCGCCGAAAGTTTATTAAATCCTATCTCACTTGTAGAACCAGTTATAGCTTGCAACTCCACTATAATACTACCATCGGATTTAAGACTTCCGTCAAACCCTCCTGCAATAATATCAGCCGGCTTTATGTCGCCTATAATTTTCTTCATTGCAGGCAATTTTATTACTTCGTTTGCATTCCCTGCAGTTACTACAGCATCAGCCGTTTTATCCGCATCTGCTAGCGATTGAGAAGCACCGTCTCTTCCTGCATATTCATCAGTTAAAAGCACTGTTTTAATGCCCTTAGATGAAATTTTCTTACAATTCATCATCAAATCGGTATCAGGGTTTCCAAAACCTTCTTCAGATATAATTACTGCATCAAGGTCTAAATACTCTGCAATCTTCGCCGTCCAATTTGATGATCTTTCTTTATCAGCCAAAGTTACATTCTCATTTGTAATTATTACTCCAACAAAATTAAAATCTTTACCATGTCTTTCATATAAATCTTCAATAATTGGGTTGTTCAAATGAGTATATGTCGAGTTTTTATCGCAGGCCGATACACAGTTGCCACTTATTATCGCCCCATCCATTACCTCTGTGGGGTAAATGAAAGTAGGTACTATTTTCTTTGCATCTACGCCGTATACGTAAGTATCATGTAGTAAGCCTTGGGTTTGCAGCATATATACATATGCAACCTTTGGTAAATCAGGATATTTGGCAATCCCCTCTAATAGTGGTAAAGTCTCATAAACTTTTATTTCATCAGGAGTAACATTTTTTCCTGCTTCACCTATGTAAGAGGCTGCCTTTAAACCTATCATCCTTACAGCATTCTCATGTTCGTGTTGTGGCAATTTTTCAATAGGTTTACAAACCAATATTAGATTGTTGGTTTGAGAAAATGGTGTGTACTTTGCCCCGGGGCCACTCATATCAATTATGCCTTCTTGAAAACCAACAATACTGCCAGCCGTAACAACAGCCGCACCTTTCAATACATTGGTTTTACCTGCACCAACAACATCAACCTTGCTTATAAACCCTGGAAATAAACCCCCAGGACCATCAACTTTAACTCTGGGCTCAATTACATCCTTGACCGGCATTATTCTAGTTTCCTCGCCCGGTTTTGCTATATCAACTTCGATATTTGCTATCCTATTGTCTCCGCTTATTGCTTCTAAAAGTTCTTCCTTGTTTACGAATAAGATTCCTTCTTCAATCTTTGTTGAATCACCAAACTGAATATCGTTTATTAATATATTACCTATTTCTAAACGCACAATTTCACCTCCCTTATATTTTAAAAAAATAACTTAACTGCATAAACAACTAAATATGTTGTGTTATTAAGTCCTCTATTGCCTCAGGTGTACAATTCTCTTCTCCACTAATTTCTTTTAATTTTTCGCCATTTTGATAAATTATAAATGTAGGTAAGCCTAAAACTTTTTGACTAATTGCTAATCTTCTATTTTCTGAAGTATTTAATTTGCAGAATTTAATTTTATCCTTATATTTTTCTGCCAATTTGTCTACTTCAGGCATTAGAGTTTTGCAAGGCTCACATTTAGTTCCCCAAAAATCAACTATTACAGGGCCCTCAGCTTGTAAAACTTCCACATCGAAATTCTCCTTATTGAGCTCTATCACTCTTTCACCTCCTCACAGTTTATTAAATGTAAACAGTATTGCTTTATCATATGCCCAAGTAAGCTCTCAAAAAAGAATAAAGAAAAAATAACATGGGCATATAATAACTATGCTAAATATAGTATTTTTTGTTATACAAAGTTTCTTCAATATATTTTTCAGCATTTATTGCTGCAATAGCCCCATCAGATGCCGCTGTAACAACTTGTCTTAACAGCTTCACTCTAACATCCCCGGCGGCAAATATTCCTTCCGCAGAGGTTTTCATATTCTCATCGGTAATAATATACCCTCTTTCATCCATTTTAACTACCCCTTTTGCATAATCGGAAACGGGCTTAGTTCCTACAAAAATAAAGACTCCATCAGTTTGAAAATCTATTTTTTCACCACTTTTAACATTTTTAAGCTTTACGCCTTCAACTATGCCATCGCCATAGATTTCTTCAACCACTGAATCCCAAATAACATTAACTTTTTCATTAGCCAATAATTTTTCAACAGCTGATTTAGCGGCTCTAAACTCATCTCTTCTATGTACTACAGTTACCTTATCTGCAAATTTAGTTAAATAAATAGCTTCCTCAACAGCAGTATTTCCACCGCCTATTACCACAATTTCCAATTCTGTAAAGAAATCCGCATCACATGTGGCACAATAAGATACCCCTTTTCCCCTTAAATCATCTTCACCTTTAGCCCCGAGATTAACGTACTCAGAACCAGTAGCCAAAATAATAGTATTAGTTTTAATTTCGCCCTCTTTAAGCCTTAGAGTTTTTATCTTTTCGTCTATATCTTCTATAGCTATTACTTCGCCATTGAGAAATTCTGTTCCAAAGGATTCAGCCTGCTTTTTCATCCGTTCCATAAGCTTAGGACCTGTAGGATTTTCGATAGAACCAGGGTAGTTTTCCAATTCTTCGGTTGTGGCAGCTTGCCCTCCCCATTTACCCTTTTCAATAATAACTGTACTAAGCTTTCCCCTAGACGAATAAAGACCTGCCGAATAACCTGCTGGACCGCCACCAATTATGGCCACATCATATATCTTTTCCATATTTTTGCCCCTTTCTTTAATCTTATATGTAATATCTTTTGTTGTATAAAACATTATATTCTAGTGGAATTCAATAAATTTAAAAAATGCTTAAAGTGGATATGGCACTTTCAATTAGTTTTAAATCTAAAATACGAAAGTCTTGGAGAACTTCTTCTTTCAATACTTCCTCTCCTATCGGAAACTTTTTACTAGTAGCTATACTATTCTCAATAAGAAATAGAGAATCCATATCCAAATTTCCTATTGCATTATCTAAAATTATAGTTCTAAATGGCGTCTCATTAGGTTTTAAGCTACCCATAAGCGGATGGGTTAATAATTTACTGCCTTTATGTATTTTATCCCTAGCATTATATAAAACATCTATATAGCCACCATTCAAAAGAATAACGGGATTAGATTTGTTAAATTTTTCATTGATAAGAGGATTGTTTGTGATAATTAATATATCTCTGAAAATCTCCATCACCCCTGATTAAAACAAATATTTAAAGAAAATATGTTAGCAGAGTTCAAGTTTTAGAGCGCTTTTTTGTTTATATTCTGTCTTCTATAACAAAAAAGAGATAGAGCAACCGCCTCTATCTCTGTCATTAACCTGAGAGATTCTTCTAAAAGAATTAGAATTGCTCCTTCGGTGCTTTGCTTTCCAGAGTTATGTCCAACTGCGGTCCCTTTGCCTGAGAGTTTCATTTAACGGGCATTTTCCGTACTTACTCCTTCGGCTCCTAATTTAATAGGCATCTCCCGCAAGCCTTCACCCATACATTATTAATTTGCTTCGAACAAGTTATGCTTGTACTAATACTATATACAATTTCCAACTTTTTATCAAGTCTAATTTTTCATTTTTGCATCGAAGCACAATCAAACAGCTACTATACACACTTTGCCGAATCTTACAACTTCTTCTTCCTAGCTTCGAATTCATTCTAAGCATGCAGCCAATGAATTCGAAGCTACAAAGCTAGAAGATGGGCAAATATGAAAATCTGATTATATTTAATAATTACAGATAATGAATAACAACAGTCCCCGGACCGCAATAGACGCCTATGACACAGCCTATTTCAAATTCTTCCACATTGCATTTTCCGAAGGCATCCTCCATAATCTTACTAAATATTTTTAAATGTTCGTAATTATCTGCATGTCCTATTTTTAATACTTGCTGGTTTAAATCAATTTCTTCTTCTTGTATTATCTCAGCGATTCGTTTAAGGGCCTTTTTAAAGCCTCTTGCCTTATCTATTGCAACAATTTTGCCTTCTTTTACAGTCAATATTGGCTTTAAATTTAACAAAGTCCCAATTGTTGCTTTCGTAGCAGAAAGCCTTCCGCCTTTCTTTAAGTACTCTAGAGTGTCCACAACAAATAAAGTCTTTAAATTGTTTTTCATATACTCCAATCTTTCAATTATATCCTTGCTGCTTTTTCCCTCCTTTGCCATTATGGCAGCTTCAACTACAAATTGTCCGAATCCATAAGTGTAATTTTTAGAATCAAACACATGTATTTTATCGCTATTAATTGCTTCTTTAGCTAATGCTGCAGAATTGAAGGTACCGCTTGAGTGAGATGACAGGTGAATTGAAATAATCTCATCATATTCATTTAAAAACTTTTTATAGGCCATATTAAAATCATTAGGAGTCACCATTGATGTAGACGGTAATACTTCAGACTCTCTCATCCGCTTAAAAAAATCCGATGGTGTTATATCTACCCAGTCCTTATATTCGTCTTCTTCAAATAATATAGTCAATGGTAGCACTTCAATATCATGTTTTTCAGAAATATTTTTAGGAATATCCGATGTGCTATCCGTTATAATTTTTATCTTACTCATTCTATATCCTCCTATTCATTCTTCAAAATATATTGCTATACAATTAGGACCAGCATGTGTGCCTATTACCGATCCAACTTCCCCTCTTATAATCTCTTTAACCGCATACTTACTTCTTATCTTTTCTTCAAGATAGTCTGCAAACTCCGGATATACGCTATGATTAATTCCAATTATTTTATTATTTAAATCATATTTGTTGTTCTCAATAATATTTAATAAGGTGGTAACTGCCTTTTTCATGCCCCTTGTTTTTTCCAACATGTCTAATCTTCCATCAATTACCGTTAAAATTGGCTTAATATTTAAAACTGAACCTAATACAGAAGCTGATAAGGATATTCGTCCTCCTTTATATATATACTTTAAACTGCCCAATACTATATAATGTTTCATTCTCTTTTTTGCAATTTGTATTAAATTAAAAATTTCTTCGATTGGTTTGTTTTCTTCTATAAGTCTTGCTGCTTTTATTACTAACATACCAGCTCCAAGAGAAATAGCCTCACTGTCAATAATATAAATATCACTACTTTTCATTTCTTCTTTTGCTAAAACTGCTGAATTAAAGGTTCCGCTTAGTTTTGAAGAACCCAATATGGTTAAAACTTTGTTCCCTTTTTCTATTTCATTGCTAAATGTCTTAATAAACTCGCTAGGTGTAACTTGAGAGGTTTTCGGTAGTTCACTTGCTTTTTCTAACTTGCTAAAAAATTCTTCTGCCGTAATATCCACACCATCTAAAAAAGATTCCTCCCCAAAATGAACCGTTAAAGGCATAACTATAATATTATACTTTTTTAAAAACACTTTTGGCACATCGCACAAAGTGTCTACAATAATGCTTATTGACATTGATAATACCCCCTTGCCGCCTAAGTCATTTCTAAAAAATCTAACTGTCTCATTATTTCATATATTACTATTGCTACAGAATTAGATAGATTAAGAGATCTTACTTCATTAATCATAGGTATCTTAATACATTTGTCCATATTCTCGATTAAAAGCCATTTTGGTAAACCTGCAGTTTCTTTACCAAATAATATATAACAATTATCTTTATATTTTATGTCAGTGTACTTAATTCTGCCTTTTGTAGTTGAAAGATAAAAAGTACCTTTCGAGTTTAAGGAAAAAAAATCTCTTAAATTATCATAATACGAAATATTAACATATTCCCAATAATCTAGTCCAGACCTTTTTAAGTATTTGTCCTCCATAGAAAATCCCAAAGGTCTTACTAGATGAAGCGAACATCCTGCTACAGCACAAGTTCTTATAATATTACCTGTATTTTGGGGTATTTCTGGCTCTACTAGTACAATATTCAATGACAAAATTAACATCTCCAAAGCTAGTGTATATATCTATGATACAAAATTCTTAAATTTTTCACAAGTAATTTTTGAATTGATTAGCAATCCCTAATTATTAATGATATGCCTAAAAGATAAAAATAATTCGATTACAGTTTGCTCACATATTTATTTCCTTTTATATAGAATCTCCAATAGAACTCTTTCGCTTCTTTTGCATAATCAATGCCTATCCTTTTGGCTTTAACAATTTCTTCATCCTTTAAATCCTCTTGTCTTGAACAGATATAAAGAGTATCTTTAGTAAAGTCAATTCCATTTAAACTTCTAGTAATATTAAAGGCTTGACATAGTTTACCGGGCCCGTTAGTCAAATTTTTGAGCTGTTGTTTATTTAATTCTATTGAGGATTTGTTAAATCTGTTAAATGTCATTAATTCTTGACCTTCTATTGGCTCTAAAGCTCTTATTAAAACAGCTTGGCCAATTTCTTTTTCAGCTGCAACTACATTTAAACAATTATACATACCATAAATAAGATAAATATATGCTCGACCAGCTTCGCCATACATTGCTTCCGTGCGTCTTGACCTTTTGCCATTATAGGTATGAGAACCTTTGTCATAAAACCCCATATAGGCTTCCGTTTCAACTATTTTACCGATAAGTAAGTTTTTTTTATCTAGGTTATAGTGAAGGCTTTCTTTTCGTATGTTATGCATTAAATATTTACCTAATAAATCTTTTGAAAGATCTATTGCATTTTTTTTATAAAAATTCTTTTTAAGTTTAATAAACATATAAAACTTCCAATCAAAAAATAGGTGATCTTATTGATCTATAAGAATATTTAATCAGATAGGGGTACCCCTATCTGATTAAAACCTTTAGCTAGTATGAATATTAAAAATGGCTTAGAACTATTCTAAACTCGATTTCCATAAACCGTGTAAATTACAGTATTCGTAAATATCCACATTTGCTTTATCGCAGAACATAGCTACAGGCTCATCTTCCGGCGATAGATGTATCCTTTCAATTCCATCCTCAGACACCACTGCAATCCATTGTATATAATGTTCGGCTATCATTGGGTGGTGCACTGAACCTACCTCTACAACTATTTTTCCATTTTTTCTTGATGCAATAGGCACGTGTTTTTCTGTGGAAGCGTCCTCAGTATTAGCTTTTAATTTATCCATGGGTTTTCCACAGCATACTAATTCACCGCCACCATTGATAATTAGCTCAACAATATTTCCACAAACACTACATCGATAAAAACTCACTTTTTCTTTCATATTATAACCACCTTTCAAATAATAAATCAATATAACTATAAAAAGTATTTATTAATAATAATTATAAATTGCAAAGACTATTTTTGTCAATAAATATTCCTTCGACTATACCCCGAACTGAGCTTCACCTTTTATATACATTTAATTTAAAAACATGCTATAATTTTATACAAAAGAACAAATAGGAGGCTTTTAGATGGATATAAATTCTCTTAAGGTACTTATCTGCGATGATTCACTTCTTATTTTAAAAAAGTTAGGCGAAAACTTAAAAGAACTAGGTTGTAAAAATATTTTAGAAGCTTTTGATGGGCAAGAAGCAATAGATTTATACAAATCCAACAACCCTGATTTAGTATTTATGGATATGATAATGCCTAAAAAAAGCGGAATAGAAGCAGTTAAAGAAATAGTTGAATTTGATGAATTTGCAAAAATAATAATATTATCTACAGTAGGAACAAAAGCAAATTTAAAAAGGGCAATAGATTCAGGAGCTTATGACTTTATACAAAAACCTTTTGAAAAGCAACAAATTAAAGGCGCTTTAGAAAACTTTATAAAAGGAAGGAGCAGCTAAATGTTTACTCAATTTTTCGGTAATTATTTACTAAATAAAAAGCTTATTGAGCCCGAGCAGTTAAGTAGTGCATTGGACTATCAACATAGTGCTCATATTAAACTTGGAGTACTAGCTATTAATGCCGGGTACATGACTGCAGAACAAGTGCGCAAAACTCATAAAGCTCAGCAAACCCAAGACAGAAAATTTGGCGAGCTGGCAATTGAGTTAGGTTTTTTAGATGAAAAAAAACTTAAAGATTTACTAACAAGACAAAAAAGTGGCCACTTACATCTTGGACAGGCGCTAATCGATAAAAACCATATGAGCATAGAAGAACTTGATACTGCTTTTAAAAATTATAAAAAAGATTATAGCCTTACTGAAGAGCAGCTTGATAAGATACAAAAAAACAATATTAATGAAATAATAAAAGTATTTTATGATTTTGAAAATAAAAATCAAATAATCTATACTGATTATATTTCCTTATTTTTTAGAAATTTAATAAGGTTTATTGATAGCAACATTAGACCGGAAAATATAATCAAAATTAATTCATATCGTAGCCAATGGCTTATACACCAAGATATTAAAGGAAAAGTAAATCTTTTTACTTGTATCGCTGCAGATAATAGTTCGTTAATTTCTTTGGCCGGAAAATTTGCAAATGAAGAATATAATTCTACAGATAAATTAACTCAAGCATCAGCAGGAGAATTTTTGAATATGAATAATGGCATTTTCCTTGTTAATATGTCAAACAAGGGCATAGAGTTGGACATGAGCCCTCAGACTATTGTGAATAATAAGGAGTTAAAAAATATGAAAAACGCTTATTGTATGCCTATTTATTTCCCCTTTGGTAAGATTGATTTCATTATAAGCGAATTTTGCCCTGATATTATGTAAAAGCAAAAACTCCTAAGTCGAAGTTTTAGTGTTAATATTAAATATTGTATTTGCTTACTTGCAAATGGTGCGGGTGATGGGACTTGAACCCATACGCCATTAGACATACGCCCCTCAAACGTACCTGTCTGCCAGTTCCAGCACACCCGCTTACAATAAATATTATATTATTCGTAGTGTCCGGTGTCAATAGAGGTTTGCTATGTTATAATTGTAACTAATACAAAATTAAGCATAAGGAGATGAAAAAATGCAAAAAGAAATAATCGAAAAATCCTTTATTCATAATGGAATAGTTATGAAAACAAATTCAAAAAAACTATCATTTGATAAGGTAGATAATATAGTATATGAGGTAATAAGAGTCATTGATGGAGTACCTCTTTTTTTAGAAGAGCATATAGATAGGCTTAATAAATCCGCAAATTTATTAAATCATGATATAACTAACGTTTTACAAGATATATTGACGGATACGAAAAAGATAATCCTGCTAAATGGCAATCCCAATAAAAATTTAAAAATACTTTTGTATAATATTGATAGACCTATGCCAGATTATTATATATTTTTTATTTTAAGTAACTATCCAAGCAAAGGCTTATATCAATCAGGTATAAAAACCATTATTTATAATGCAGTAAGAGAAAATCCCAATGCAAAAATTATAAATAATGAATTTAGAAAAAATATTAATATGAAAATAAAAGAAGGCAATGCTTACGAAGCCTTACTAATCAATGAATCTGGGGAAATATCCGAAGGTAGCAGATCTAATGTTTTCTTTATTAAAAATAGCACGATATATACTTCTCCGGGTAAAAAGGTTCTACTTGGCACAACGCGAAAGAAAATTTTATCTATATGCAGTGATTTAAATATAACTGTTTTAGAGGAACCAGTAAAGCTAGAACTTTTAAAAGATTACGATGCACTATTTATCACCGGAACTTCTCCTAAAGTTTTGCCAATATCACAAGTAGATAAAATAAAATTTGATTCTCCGAATAATGAAACTGTAAAAAAAATTATGGAGGCTTATGAACAAATAATTAAAGATTATATAAAATTGCATTCGATTTAAAATAAGACATAACTACATTTTAGACCCCGCACACTAGGCCACTTGGCTTTCAGGTTTAGATTAGGCTTCGCTGAGCTATTATTCATACATGATGTCGAACGTCAAACTTCGAACTCCGATTTTTATTTATAGCGCACAAAAAAACGAGCAGCCTTTGCTGCTCGTTTTTAAATCAGTTCTTATGCTTTAGCTTTTTTCCCTTCTTCCACATATTGTTTTGTGAAAAATTCCTTAGTAAGCTTAAGTACTACGCCAGAAAGCGCAAGCACACCGATTAAGTTAGGAATAGCCATTAAACCGTTTAGTGTATCAGCTAAGTCCCAAAGGAATTCCAAACCGCCTATAGCTCCAATAATAATTGGAGGTATCCATAAAATTCTATGAACCATTATTGCTTTGGGCCCGAATATAAATTCAAGACAACGCTCTCCATAATATTGCCAACCTAAAATAGTTGAAAATGCAAATAGCATTACACCTATAGATACTATATAGCCCCCGCCGGGGATAGTCATATCAAATGCTTTAGTAGTAAGAGCTGCTCCTGATTCTCCGCTTGACCAAGCTCCAGTCATAATAATTGATAAAGCGGTTATAGAACAAACAACTATTGTATCTACAAATACTTCAAATACACCCCAAAGCCCTTGGCGCACCGGATGATCTGTTGTTGCAGCAGCATGGGCTATAGGGGCACTACCAAGACCTGCTTCGTTAGAGAATACTCCTCTGGCAATACCTCTGGTCATTGCATTTCTTACTGTTGAACCGGCAAAACCACCAACTGCAGCACTAGCTGTAAATGCATTACCGAATATAAGACCAAATGCCTCTCCTATATGTGATATGTTTTTAAGAAGTATAAATACTCCTCCTATAATGTAGAGTGCCGCCATAAAAGGTACTAGTTTTTCAGTAACCTGTACTATTCTTTTTAATCCGCCTAAGATAACTACAGCGGTAACTACAGCTAAGCCAACTCCGGTAACCATAACAGGTATGCCAAAAGATACTTCTAATGATGCTGCCACGGAATTGGATTGAGTCATATTACCAATACCAAATGATGCTAAAGCACCAAATCCTGCAAAAACATAAGCCAGCCATTTCCATTTTAGACCATTTTGGATGTAATACATTGGACCACCGACAAAACGTCCGTCTTCTGTCTTTTCTCTGTAATTAATTGATAATACGACTTCTGCATATTTTGTTGTCATTCCGAATATAGCCGACAGCCACATCCAGAAAATTGCTCCGGGTCCCCCAAGAGCTATTGCAGTAGCAACACCGGCAATATTTCCAGTACCGATAGTGGCAGCAAGAGCCGTTGCAACAGCCTGGAATGCAGTTACTTCACCCTCGCCCTTTTGCTCCTTAGCGAACATTTTCATTAGGGTATTTTTCATTATGTAGCCTAATTTTGTGATAGAAAAGAAATTAGTGCGAAATGTTAGATAGACACCCGTTCCTACCAGCAATAATAGCATAATAGGGCCCCATACAAAGGAATTAACGGCATCGTTAAATTGCAATAAGCCTTCCATAATCTACCTCCTATAATTTTTTTATACACAAAATACCTTATACATAGTTCTATATTTTTGTTTTTTTTATTTAAACTAAATATTAGGTATTAAATGTCATTCATAAAAATGTCTTAAAGGTACATCGATGATACGCTATTACATATAATATATAAATAAGCTGCATATTAAGTATGGAATGTTTGTTGTGAATTTAATCTTTAGCTGTAATATTTTATTTTAACGTAAATACTTAATGTAAGTTTATCAAATTTTTTAAATATTTACAATGCCTTTTTATAAATATTGGTTTTATATAATTAGTTTTCCCCTTCTTTTTTAATTTCTTCATCGTTGAATTGGGTCTTATAAAGTCGTGCATATATCCCATTATTCTTTATTAAATCTGAGTGATTACCTTTTTCTTCAATGCCCTCATCAGTTAGAACCAAAATTGTTTTTGCATTCCTTATCGTTGACAACCTATGCGCTATCACAAAGGTAGTTCTACTTTTAGAAAGGTTTTCCAAAGAATCTTGTACAACCTTTTCACTTTCATTGTCTAAAGAAGATGTTGCTTCATCTAGTATAAGTATGGGAGGATTCTTTAAAAAAGCTCTGGCAATACTTATTCTTTGTTTTTGTCCACCAGATAGCTTTACGCCTCTTTCCCCTACATCTGTATCATAGCCGTTTTCTAACTCCATAATAAAATCATGGGCATTTGCCCGTTTTGAAGCTTCTATGATTTCTTCTTCTGTTGCGCCTGGCTTACCATATCTAATATTATCTTTTACCGATCCCCCAAATAAGTACACATCTTGCTGCACTATTCCGATATTCTGTCTTAAAGATTTTAGTTTAATATCTCTTATGTCAGTACCGTCTATTAAAATACAACCTTCCGTTGTTTCATAAAATCTGGGTATAAGACTACAGATTGTTGATTTACCACCACCTGATGGACCCACTAATGCAATAGTGTCACCTGGATCAACTTCTAAATTAATATTCCTTAGCACAAAAGCATTATCATCGTATTTAAAAGATACATTATTAAATTTTATCTTACCTTGAACGTTATTTATCTTTATTGCATCCTTTCTATCAACAATATCCGGTTCCGTATCAAGTACCTCTAAAAATCTCTCGAAGCCGGTCATACCTTTTTGAAATTGCTCAGTAAAATTTATTAAAGATCTTATTGGGTTTAAAAGTGTATTGATATATAGCAAGTATGCAACTAAATCAGTGGCTACTATGCTTCCATTTTTAATAAAAAGCGCTCCTGCTATAACAGTGACAACATATATCAATCCTTGGAAAAATACTATACCACTATAAAATTTCCCCATATAGCTATAACTTTCTTCTTTTGTATATAAAAATTCTTTATTACCATGTTTAAATTTTTCATATTCTAAATGCTCATTTGAGAAAGACTGAACAACTCTAACACCAGAAATACTGTCTTCTATTTGAGAATTAACATTTGCTATTTTCTGCCTATTTCTCATAAAAACCGAGCGCATTTTTTTGTTGTAAAAATATGCAAAGTAGATTATCAAAGGAATAAATGCAAATACTATTAGAGTAAGTTTCCAATCAACGCCAAGTAGTATTATAAAAGACCCTATTATTTTTATAACAGAGATAAAAATTTCCTCGGGTCCATGATGTGCAAGCTCAGATATATCAAATAAATCGTTAATTATTCTTGACATTAAATGTCCAGTTTTGTTGTTATCATAAAATGTGAATGATAGTTTTTGTAAATGATTAAAGATATCATTTCTCATATCATATTCCATTCTAGCCCCCATGATATGGCCCCAAGCAGTTATAAAGTAGTTGCATCCGTATTGTATAATATATAAACCTAATAACAGCACACCAATTTTAATTATTAAATCAATTGAAGCTCCACCAGTACCTGCTAATGCTTCGTTTAGTAAAAACCTGACCACGATTGGAAAAACAAGATCCACTCCGGCAGCAGTAAAAGCACAGATCATATCAAATATGAAAATATGCTTGTAAGGCCCGTAATATCTTATAAATCTTTTTAATTTTTTCATCTATGATACCTCCCAGAGAATCAAACATAAATATAATAACATATTAAATAATAACCGTACAAATGTTTTATTTCAAATATATTATTGAATTTATCATAAACTAATAAATAATAAAAATAATTGTTGATTTCATCGTATATCCGTTATATAATGTAATATATACCCCTTACGGGTATACAATTTAGATTAATGAGGTGATTTTATGAATATAACTATCTCTGAAAAAGCTAAAAAACAATTAGAACTAGAAAAAGCCAAACACTTGAAAATTTTTTTACAAGGTTATGGTTGAGCAGGCCCTACATTTGGGTTGGCTCAGGTAGAGCCAGAAGAAGGAGACAAAATTATTTCTGTAGATAATCTAGATTTTATTGTTGAAGATGAAATTTCCGATTTGGTGAATAGTTTTGAAATTGATTACTATAAGGGCCTATTTCAAAAAGGTTATGTAGTATATGCAAATGGTAAAAAAGGTAGCTGCTAAAAGCAGCTTTCTTTTTTTATTAATCTTATGTATAATATAACAATAGTGAGAACTCTTGTTTTTTGGGGGGAAATACCTATATGCTTAATTTTCAAAATAACTATATTCAAGAGCTTAGGGATTATGATAAAAAGTTAAAAGCAGCCTATGAAATAATCGAAAAAAGTGAAATTGTTGTTTTTGAGTGGTCAATTGGTCCCGGTATACCTGTCAAGTTTGTAACAGAGAATATATCAAAATATGGATATACAGCCCAAGATTTTTATTCCGGTAAAGTTGATTATTGGGACTTTTTACATATAGATGATGTCGTTCGTACACGTGATGCAGTATATGAAAAAAGAAAATCAAGAGTATCAGAATATAAGCATATTTACAGAGTTGTCTGCAAGGACGGAGAAGTACGATGGGTCGAGGAGTGGACAAGCTGGGAAAGAGATGAAAATGGAAAACCAATTACTGAAAAAGGTATTATTAGAGATATAACAGAGCAGATTGAAACTGCAGAAAAACTTAAAATATCTGAAAAAAGGTATCGTGACCTTTTTGAAAATGCCTGTGCCTTGATATGTACTTTTAATCATAAAGGAAAATTTACAACTGTAAACCGCCAATGCTCTGAATTAACGGGTTTTAGCCAAGAAGATTTATTAAATATGAATATATTTGACTTCTTGCATCCACAGCATTTAAAAAAAATTAATGATAATAATGATTTAATAAGTATTATTGAAAAAATAGAAAATAGCAGTTTAGAAATAACGATAAAGAATAAGGATAGCACACAGATTGTTTTGGAAGGTAAATTATTGATCTTTGACGGTCCTAGTGAACTTTTTGAAGTGCAAGGTGTCTTTCAAGATATAAGCTCTAAAAAAGAAGCAGAAAATAGAATTTACTATCTAAGCTACCATGACAAACTTACTGACCTTTACAATAGAGCTTATTTTGATGAAATGCTAGAAGAATTTGATAATAAAGAAGAGTTCCCCTATTGCTTAATTATGGGTGATATTAATGGTCTTAAAAAAACGAATGATTTATATGGCCATAAGGCAGGGGACAAGTTGCTAAAGATAGTAGCAGCTATATTAAAAAAATCTTGTAGAGAGTCAGATATTGTTGCAAGAATAGGTGGTGACGAATTTGCAATAATACTACCTAGGTGCAATACTGACTTAGCAAATAAAATATGTAAACGGATCAAAGCTACATGTAATTCTTATAATGGCGACTCATTTGTAAAACCCGACATAGCTCTGGGATTCAGTATAAAAATAGACCATTCTAAGTCCAATGATATTCTAATTAGTGAAGCTGATAAAGAAATGTATAAGGCAAAGCATAAATCAAATAATTAGTACAATACCTATTTGCTAAAATCAACAATAGTTATTTCATCCTCCAAAAATCTAGCCATAGCATATATAACATCTGATAACCTATTGATATATTTTATCAAAACAGGGCTTACTGGCTCGGTTTTATCAAGCGAAATGATCCTTCTTTCAGCCCTTCTGCATATAGTTCTAGAAATATGAAGGACGGCACTTTCTTTATTGCTACCCGGTACTATAAAACTTGGCGTTGTATCAGATTTAGCGATGTAATAATCTATAGTTTTCTCCAAGTATATTACATCTTCCTCAACTATATTGTTTAAAAATTTACCATCTTTTATTGTAGCCAACTCCCCTGCTACATTGAACAAATCTCTTTGTATTTTATTTATATTCTTAACTATATCCTTATCATTAATAAAATTTTTTGCAAATCCCAAAGAACAGTTAAGCTCATCAATAGTTCCATAACATTCAACTCTTATACTGTCCTTATAAACCCTTGTATTATCATAGAGGCTTGTTTGCCCTTTATCTCCGCCTTTAGTATATATTTTCATAAAACCATCCTTTCTTAAGTAAATTAACTTTTATTAAAATATAATCTTTGTTAGTTTTTTATTTATCTCATCAAACCCTATTTCTATTTCGCTACCATCTTCCATTTTTTTAATTTTGAATTTTCCCTTATTTAATTCATTGTCTCCAATTATGATAACGTATGGAATATCGGCTTTATTAGCATAATCCAAAGCTCTTCTTATTCTACGTCCCATCATCTCAATATCGGCACTATAGCCCAGGCCCCTTAGTTTTGTCGTTAAGGCAAAGCATTCCTTTTCTGTACCCATTGGTATTACGTAAATTTGAGCAGGTGCAACTTGCTTCGCCTCGCCTTTCATTTTTAAAACTTCGTATATAACATCCAATCCATAAGACATTCCAACAGCCGGATACTCAATTTCACTTTCTAAAAATCCACCTATTATTTTATCATAACGCCCACCACCGCCAAGACTAGAACTTATGCTTCCGTCAGTTAAGAAAACCTCCCATATGGTCCCCGTATATATTTCCAAACCCCTTGCTAAAAATGGCGAGTATCTCACATAGTCACAAAGGTTGGCAGCATCTATATATAAATCCAACTTTTTTATTTCTTTGATACCTTTTGCAATAAACTCGTTCATTGGGTTTTCAGAAAGATGATCAACTAAAATTTTTGGCTCCATTTCTATAAAATTAAATAATTTTTCTGCAGATTTATCTGATACACCTTTTTCTTTGAGTTCGGCTAGCACGCCCTGCTTCCCTATTTTTTCATACTTATCAATACTTAGTATAACCGAGCTTGCTTTCTCTATTTCTATTTGCGAGGCATGAACTAAACCGGATAAAATTTTTCTATTGTTATATAAAATGTAAGTTTCTAACCCAAATTCTTTGAAAACTTCGGCAGTAATTGCAAAATACTCTGCTTCTGCCATCATTGAGCTTACTCCTACAACGTCTACATCACATTGGGTGAATTCTCTATTCCTTCCCGTCTTTACAGGTCCATCCCGAAAAACCTTGCCTATTTCATAGCGTTTAAAAGGCATCCTCATATCGGGGTTCATTCCAACTACCTTTGAAAAAGGAACGGTTAAATCATATCTAAGACCTAGTTTTCTTTTACCTTGATCATATAATTTATATACTTCCTTTAGTATTTCTGCACCTCCAGCATACTTCGAAGCTAAAACATCAAAATGACAAAGGATAGGTGTTTCTAAAGGCTGATAACCATACTTTTCAAATACATCTTCTAGTTTTCTAACAATGTTCTGCCTGACCTTTTGCTGTTGAGGCAAATAATCCATAGTGCCCCTTGGGTTTTTTAATTCAATCATACCTTCTTCCTCCTATTATTAACAAGTTAATACGAAAAGCCATACAGGCTATAACAAAGCGCCTATATGGCTACATAAATCCATCATCATAGGCACAGCGATTTCGGCGCTTGCCCTACGAAAAACGCAGTTACAAGCGCTAATTGTGATGATGGGTCATATTTTTGACAATTATAATCAACTATAAAACCTCCAACATTGACTAAAGTTATATTAACATTTTATCGTTTTATTTTCAATATATTTTATATGTTTGAGCATTTATTGATTATTGACTGTAAAAACTGGTAATAAGGTGGCATGCCACCTTATTGCTTGGATAGATTTAAAGTTAACTATCTATCCTTACTCGCTTGCATAGTTATCAAAATATCCTTGTATTAAAACAATTGGAGTTCCTTTATCTCCAGAACCACTGATCAAATCACATAAACTTCCCAGTAAATCGGTAATTTGCCTAGGTGTGGTACCAATAGTCTCTGTCTGATTTTTTATATCATATTTTTTATTTTTTATTCTTTTAATTATTTCTTTTTTTGCATCTTCCTCTTTTAAGCCCATTAATTCGTTATCCGCAATATATTTTAATTTTATTTCATTTGGTAGCCCCCTTAGACCATCTGTATAACCCGGTGACACAACTGGATCTGCCAGTTCCCATATCTTCCCTTGAGGATCTTTAAAGGCACCATCACCATAAACTAACACTTCTATTAGTTTTCCTGTTTCCTTTTTGATTCTCCTTTGTATGCTATTAACGAATCTTTGTGAATCTCGTGGGAAAAGTTTAACCAGTGTTTTCGATGCCGTATTAGAACCAAGAAGGCCATATTCCGGATTAAAACCGCTTCCATCCACTGATTCATTTAAGATTTCATCTAAGCAAAGCACCCTTTCACCACCAGCTTTTGTCACAATGCTTTTAATTCTAAGTCTATCGTGAATACTTGCTACCAAGACTTCTTTTGCATAAACTAAAGCTTGTTTTGGGTCGTTGGAAAGATATATTTCAATATTATTATCTCTAGCAAAATCCTTGTAAAGCCGAACATAGTCTACTTTTGTAAACGGATGCAAATATTCTTTTCCAAATAACTCCCTGTATTCTTTTTCACTTAAAATATCACTATGTGGATTTATTCCTAATTCGTACATGGTATCCTTATCCATTAAAACATTGCCTACCTCGTCTGTTGGATAGTTTAAAAATAAATATATTTTTCTCTCAGTTAAAGCAATGCTTTTTACTATCAGAGAAAACCTATTTCTGCTCAATATAGGAAACAATAAAGCGATATTTCCTTTAAACTTACTGTCTATCGCCTTTGCAATTTGTTCTATGCTTGCATAGTTTCCTTGGGCCCTAGCAAGCAATGATTCCGTAATTCCTAATATATCACCATTTTTTAAACAATAATTCTCCTCTATCAATGATTTAAGTATAGAGTCCGTAACTATTTTTTCTAAATCATCCCCTTGTTTTATTATAGGAGTTCTTATCCCTCTTGCAACAACTCCAACTGTTCTTGTCATCAACTATTCCTCCTCAACCATTTTAACCGACATTACAAATTTTATAATATTATATCAATATATATATTATTACAAGCAATAGGTAAAAAACTATAATGCAAATTTTTCAATTGCCTCTGCTACTCCATCATCTAAATAATCACCTGTAATGTAGTCTGCCTTAGCTTTTAAAGCTTCAGCAGCATTTCCCACTGCTATTCCCATTCCAGCATATTCAATCATACTTATATCATTTTCATTATCACCAATTGCAATTACCTCTTCCCTGTCTATATCATATAAATCACATAAAATTTTGATAGCATTGCCTTTACTAACTCCTTTATTCATTACTTCTAGATTTCCTTTTAAAGATTGGCTAACAGATACCATGTTAGTAATACCCATGTTTTTTCTTATTTCCATTATTATATCTTCCCTATTATCCACTACTACAGCTTTTACTATTTTAGTGTTATTTCTTTTTACTGAATCTTCAAGTTTGTCTACAACCTTTATTATTATTTTATCCTCATCTTCTAAAGCCTCATTCCATTCTGCATACCTAGAAGATATATTTACTATTTTCTCAGTAAACACTGTATTATCTGAAAAAAGGTGACAATACAAACCCTTTTCACGGCATAATTTTATCATTTTTAGGGCAACTTCATCTAACAAAATACTTTTAAATATAGTCTTATTTGCGCTTTCGTCCCTAATTATTGCACCATTGCTAGCAATTATGGGGGTATTAAAATTCAACAGTTTTGCATAAAACTTTGCCGAAACATAAATCCTTCCTGTTGCAACTACTAGTAAAATACCCTTTTCTTCAGCTTTTTTAAGTGCCTTTTTATTTCTTATTGAAATTTGTTTTTCTCTATTTAATAGTGTGTAATCCATATCCATTACAATCATCTTATACTTATTTTTACTCAATGTCACTTTTTAACTTCCTTTCGATTATCATCAGCTTTCATTATAACAAAGTAATAGGATTATTACATAGAAAAAATCTTTCTATTGTCTAAAACAATATAGCTTTAGGTTCTTGTAAACTATGGCTCTATTAGTTTTACAAAAGAAAAATGGCGGAAATGTCTTGTTCCAATCTTATACAACATTTCCGAATGAGGTGAAGTTTGCTATTGTTCCAAATTATATATTTATAACAATTCAGTATAATAAAAGCTGTTATTAAACATTACGCTTAATTATTTCCTCTAATTAATTCTCTTACATTTCTCCATTGTTCTCTAGCCAACTTTTCAATCCTTATATTTTTATCTTTATTAGTATGCTCGATTACCCTGTTAAACCATATTATAGACTCTTCTAATTCCCCTATTCTTCTTGATATCTCACCTATTAGATAAGCAACCATTACCTCATTTATGTCACTTTCAGTAAAATCCTCAGTGTCATAAGCTTCCTTATAATATTTTGCTGCAAGATTTAAAAAGCTTAGTTCTTTATTGTCTTCAATATATCTGTACATCCATGCTATTTTTAATGCTAAACCTGCAATAATACTACTTTTAGCTTTTTTCAAATTTGCGGTATATAGTGCTATTTTAAAACTATCCACAGCATCTGTATGACTTCTTATTCCACCAAAATCACGGCCTATCTCCCTTCCAGCAAAAGCTTTCATTAGAATGTTTTTTTCTTTATAATCTACATCATTAAATGAATTATTAGATGCACCATATCCGCAATTTGGGCATATAAATATTTCATAATACATAGGATTATAATTTCTATAGTGCACACAAAAATCTTTATCTTTTTTTTCCACTTTTATAGACTTAATTTTTATTCTTGTTGTAGAAAATTCAAATAAGCAAACAGGACATTTTATTGTTTTCTTATAATATGCTTCTTCCATTTTAACCCCTTTTAATCCCTTACCATATCTATACTATCATCTATGCTCAGCTTTTTATCTATACTTAATCCTTCATCTAAGTTTAACTCTTCTAAGCCCTGTGTTTCATCTAGTGGCTTTACACCAACTCTTTTTACCTCATCAGAAACCCTATAGGTATCTGTATACAGTGGTTCTACAAATATTTCTTTTCCATTTTCTAAAATCACCCTATAACTTTTTACTATATAACCCGTTCTCGCTTCCTTTTCGACTTCTTCCACCCCATAAGGAAGGGTTTCATCATATATAATTTTTGTTTCCGGTTCTATCCGTTTAATAACACTTGTTCTAATTTCAATACTCCTACCCGGCTTATCTTTTTTGCCATATATGCTATAGGTAACCCTGTTCCCCTTTACTTCACCGTATATATAAATGGAGTAATTGTTATTATTTTCAAACTTCATATCTATATAGTCCCCTGAAAGGGTGGCATCCCTCCCCAATCCAACATAAGCAGATGGTATAGAATGGTTTCTCCTCTCCACTATCTTTAAATTTGATAACAGTGCCGCATTATATAAAGTAGTTGATACTTGGCAAAGACCTCCACCTATACCATCAACATATTCGTTATTGATAATTACTTTTGCGATTTTGTATCCCTTTTCCGATAATTTAGTACCAATAACACTATTCAATGAAAATACTTCTCCCGGCTTTAATATTATACCTGACGCACTTTTTGTTGCAAGTGCTATATTAAAGCTTCTATTTATATTACTGGCATCAAATCTTGTTGTGTACTCTCCCAGCCTGTCTTTTATATGTTCTAAATCTGATTTCTTAACTTGTGCTTCTATTATGTCGACAGGAAGTTGAATATCTGACATATCATAAGATTCAATACTGCCCTTTACTAACTCAATAGAATCTGATTTCTTAAGTCTCAGGCCATTGGTATCTGGGGTAATAATGATCTTACCTTCATCTATTCCAATGGTTGCATCTATAAAATCTTTATCAATATCTTCAGCTATCATATCTATTTTTTCTATAATACTTTTTTCATTATAAGATATTTTAAGTGCTATATAACGATCAGTAAATCTAGCGTTTATCGAATCTAAATAACGAGCAATAATATTACCTGATCTGCTGATCTTATAAGCTTCTTCGATAGCTTCTTTAATATTATATTTTAACTCAAGATCCTTTGGTGTAATATCCCATATTTTATCATTGTATATTAAAGAAATATATGTGTCTTGGACCTTGTCTCCATATATTTCCTCAAGCTTTACCATGGCTTCTTCTTTAGTAAGGTTTCCAATGTTTATACCATTTATATAAGTGTTTGGCATAATTTTGATAGAGGATAATAATATAATAGCGGATATTGCTAGGAAAAAAATAATTATTGAAAATATAGCAACCAACATTAACCAATATTTCTTTTTCAAACTCGTGCCCCCTTTTAATTAAAATATTATATATTATATTTATTTTACACCCATCTTATTTCTATTCTATCTCCATCATTCAAAACATCAGTATAATCTGCAGGCATATCATTAATTCTTAGTATTAAGTTCCCTTTTTTATTTTTTGTATCTATATCTATGTAGTTAAATATATCAACAAAAATATAATCCTTTTTATCTGACATTTTTATTTGTATATCATTAACCCATATTTTTATTGTTTTATATTTTGAACTTAATTCTTCATTTATAAATTTGCTCCCATTATCAATATTTATTAATTCAATTATATCTTCTTCACATACCTTATCTTCCAAATTGCATCTCTTCCCATTCAATAATATATTCCTATTATCCGCTGTAATAGAAAGCCCCTGGATAATCTTAGAAATAGTATCTGGTAAAATATACACAATTGAATCTCCATTATGTATATTATATGTATCTTTAGCGAGATTTCCATTAACAAAAATACTTGGGTAAATCACCTTATTTTCCCCGTATACATTAATATCTATGAAAGGTAAATCACCTTTAAGCTCTCCTATAGTATAGTGGGCATCTTCGCCATTTTTAGATGGAATAATATTTATAATATCTCCATTGTTTATATTGCTTTCTAAATTTGCTTTAATATTATTAATATATATTGTTGCAGCTTCGCCAAGTTTGCCCTTAATAACTTTTTCTTTTCCATTCAATGTATAAAATAAGCTATTTCCTCTGTGTCCTATTAAGTTTCTTGGATTAAATGAAATATGTATTAAAATATCTGCAATTGTTACCCTACTTGTGTTTAATAATCTAATAGCCTTATTATTAACAGTTACAGTTAAAAAATCACTTTTTTTAGTTGAATTTGACGAAACCGCAATACCTATTGGTGTAATATACTCCGGTCCCTCCATTTTAGTTGAATCAAACTCGATATCTTTTATAATATCAGTTTTCCTAACTCCGACTCTTTCCTTTGGCAATTCAAGGTACTCCGATATAAAATTTGCAACATGTGGAATACAGCTTCCCCCACCAATTAAAAATACAGCACTTGGAGCTTTGCCATTATATTTAAGTATTTTCGAAGAAATTTCCTTTGCTAACTTTTTTATAGTACTCTCAATACGTTCTAATATTTCACTTGCATCTACTTGTAGCTTATTTCCCATAATATCTTCAAAATCAATTATTCCTTTATTTGAAAGCCCTATCTTTACTTTTTCAGCTGTATTAAAATCTAACAAATACTCGTGAGAGATTTTTTCTGTAATCTCATCACCAGCCATAGGCACCATAGCAAATGAAAAAATCGATCCATCCTTGGTTAGGGCAATATCTGAGGTGCCGGCCCCAATATCAACCAAAGCGATATTCAATAGTTTAAAGTTATCTTGTACTGATACATTTAGTGCTGCAATAGGTTCCAAAGTCATACTGTCTACACTTAGTCCAGCCATATCAATTACAAAATATAAGCTATCTACAACTACTTTAGGTAAAAAGGTGGCAATTATTTCAACGGCAATATTATTGCCTCTGTGTCCCTCAAGATTCGTTATCATCGTACCATTTAAAAAGTAATTTGCAACGGCATAACCGGCACAATAAAATTCAGCCTCATCATCAGTTCTATTTTCCAATTCCTTTTGTGCCTTTTGTACAGCTTCTATCTCCATGCTGTTTATAATGTCTTTATCTACATAATCTAAATCATTTAACTCCCTTTCAACCTTGAATCTAGTAGTTTTTAAGCTTCTTCCGGCAGCTGCTATAGATACTTTATTGAATTTTGTATCAAATTTATCTTCAAGTCTTTTTTTGATATCAAGAACAACTTTTACTACTGACTCAATATCATGTATCTGCCCGTCAAACATAGAACGTTTTCTATGTTCTGCAACTTCAAAAGCCAAAATTTTATATTTCATATCTATAAGGGTACCAACTATGCCAACTATAGTTCTTGTACCTATATCTAAAGAAAAATACAGCTCTTCACTGCTCATAAAATCACCCTTACTCCTATTTCATAAAAAAGCTCTTTATTCTTGTTTTATATTCTATAATATCATAGCATAATCCTTTAATCTTTTTAATATAAATAAGCTTCATTAAAAAATATAATATATATTAAGTTACGACTCATTCGTGTTCAAATTCTGTCTCTTTTTCACCGTAATTTCTAAGTCATTCAAAGCATGTACAAATAAATTCTAGAGAAAAAATGAGGAAGGATCAAATGTCACATTTAATTCATAGAAACAATTATATCTCAACTATAATCTAAGTAATGCAGCCTTTTTGCACTATAAAAAATCCTTCTAGTGTAATTTTTTCTGAATAATTCTATTTATTTCATGTTTTAAATATTAAAAAGAAACAAAGACTAATTTTAAGCAAGTAATATTTAAAGGAAGTGAATAAAGTGTTTAAGAAAAGAATGGTAAGAATAGGTATTGGTGCCTTCGGCGGACTAATGCTACTGCCGATGATCAACGGAAGGTTTAGAAGAAAAATTACAAGGGCAGGCCGAGATGCCTTTTTTCTTGTATCTGACTATATTCAGGATATAACGGATATTAAAAGATGACGAAATATATCGTAATTAAATCTTTTGATTATAGCTGGGCCTAGAAGGGCCCTTCCCTCCTTATTTATTAATAAAATCACTTTTTAAAATGCCCATTACTATTTCATCATAAAATTCACCATCAATATTAGCAGATTTTCTTGTTCTACCTTCATATTTAAATCCACATTTTAAATAGCATTTCGATGCTCTTATATTATATTCATAAAATTTAAGTGAGACCCTTAATATATCAATATTATAAAAGGCGTATTTCAATATTGTGTTAATTGCATCTTCACCATAGCCTTTGCCCCAATAGTTCCTATCACCAATTCTAATACCAAGTTTACAGCTTTGGTTTTGTTCATCAAAGTTATATAACTGTATAGTCCCAATAGGTTTACTGTTTTTGGCTTCAATAATTAAATTCATAGGGTCATATCCAAAAGCCTTCGCCAAATTCTGTCTTAGGGAGTATGTGCTTATTCGACCTTCAGCCCAACCCGCGAGCCTATTTAGCTCCTTGTCATTATACCAATTAATTAAATAAAAGATATCCTTATCTTGTCCTGGTCTAAGGATCAGTTTCTTACCTTTTAGAATCCTTTGGTGTTTATCCTTTTTATTAAAGGAAATAGATTTAAGAACACCAGGAAAATATTTAAATAGTTTATATGGCTTATGCAAATATGCATCTTTGTTATTTAGAATATCTTCCATTAGTGTCTTTTCTATAGAAAATTTAACAGCAACATTATTGTCTATACCCTTTTTTATTATATTTCCATCATTGCTTGTATATATTGTATATTGTCCAATTATTTCTTTGTTATTTGTAATAGAAAAAGCAAAATTACCTGAACTGTAATAAATAACATTAAGAAAAAGAATTTTTAAAGCCGGATATTTTTTAAAAAATATAGAATACAGTTTTGATGCTGTATCAGCAAATATTTGCACATTATCTAATAATATAGCGCTCATAGTTAACTCCCCTAGAAGAAATATTTTAATTAAATTATATCATGAACCTTGATGCTTTGTACTATATTGTTTTTGTCAAAAAATAATCTTTAATATAAAGGCCCAAAATGCTAATATATAATATATAGCAAATATTATCGCAAAGAAAGAGTGAGCAAATGTTTAGAAAAACCGTAGAACCCCGACTGTTTCCAATAATTAATAGATTATTAAAAAAGTCTGAAAGCCTAACAGTTGCCATAGACGGCAGCAGTAGCAGTGGAAAAACTACTTTAGCTTATTATTTGAAAAAAGAATATGAATGTAATATCTTCCACATGGATAACTTTTTCCTACGCCCGGAACAAAAAACTAAAAGCCGTTTGACGGAAGTAGGTGGGAATATTGATTATGAACGATTTAAAAGTGAAGTTTTAGATAAATTAAATAGTAGCAGCACATTTGAATACCAGATATATGATTGCACAATAAAAAAGCTTACTAACTATATAAAAGTAATTCCAAACAGATTTAATATTATTGAAGGCGTATATTCGATGCACCCTACTTTAACAAGTTATTATGATTTAAAAATTTTTTTACAAACAAATGAAATTACTCAAAAACAAAGAATTATTAAACGCAATGGAGAGTTCATGCTACAACGTTTTCTGGATGAATGGATACCTAAAGAAAACGAGTATTTCACCCAAATGGATATTCCATCAAAATGCGACTTAATAATTCATACATAAAAGGATTTTAAAATTCCGCACTACCTACTGTTCTGGGAAAAGGTATGACATCCCTAATATTGGTTATACCCGTTAGATACATTATCATTCTTTCAAAACCAAGGCCATAACCTGCGTGTTTCGCACCGCCATATTTACGAAGTTCCATATACCACCAATAATCTTTTTTATCTAGTCCCATTTCTTCTATTCTTTTTTCTAAAATATTATATCTTTCTTCTCTTTGGCTGCCACCAACTATTTCTCCAACCCCTGGAACTAAAAGGTCCATGGCTGCTACAGTTTTATTATCATCATTTAACCTCATATAAAATGCTTTTATTTCCTTTGGATAATCGGTTACAAAGATCGGCTTTTTAAAAACCTCCTCGGTTAGATACCTTTCATGTTCGGTTTGAAGATCTATTCCCCATTTAACAGGAAATTCAAATCTTTTTTTTGATTTTATTAAAATATCTATTGCTTCAGTATAAGTAATTCTGCCAAACTCTGAGCTTACAATGTTATTTAGTCTTTCTAATAGTGTATTATCCATAAACTTATTAAAAAATTCCATTTCCTCTGGTGCGTTCCCTAGTATATAGTTTATTACATACTTTAACATGTCCTCTGCTAACACCATATTATCATTTAAATCAGCAAAAGCTACTTCCGGCTCTATCATCCAAAATTCCGCAGCATGTCTTGCAGTATTTGAATTTTCGGCCCTAAAGGTAGGTCCAAAAGTATAAGTATCTTTGAAAGCAAGAGCAAAGCTTTCTGCTTCCAATTGTCCACTAACGGTTAAATTAGTCTCTTTACCAAAAAAGTCCTTGCTATTATCTACTTTGCCATCTTCATTTAAAGGAACATTTAATAAATCGAGGGTAGTTACGCGAAACATTTCGCCTGCGCCTTCAGCATCACTTCCGGTAATTATGGGCGAATGCACATAGATAAAGCCCCTTTCATTGAAAAATTTATGAAGAGCAAATGCCGCTAAAGACCTCACCCTAAAAACCGCCGAAAAAGTATTGCTTCTGGGCCTTAAATGAGCTATAGTTCTTAAGTATTCAAAAGTATGTCTTTTCTTTTGTAGGGGGAAGTCCGGCGTGGAAGTTCCTTCTACAACAATCTTTTCAGCTTTAATTTCAAAAGCTTGTTTTGCATTTGGTGTAAGTTCTAATTTGCCTTTAACATATATTGCCGAGCTAATATTTAGTTTAGCTATTTCTTTAAAATTCTCAAGACTCTCATCAAACACTACCTGTATATTTTTAAAAAAGCTTCCATCATTTACTTCAATAAAACCAAAACTTTTTGATACTCTCAAGGTCCTTATCCACCCGGCTATTAAAACCGGTTTTTGCGAATAATCTTTCGTATTTCTAAATATATCCTTTATATAATTTGTTTTCAATTACTTAACCTCCCATTTTTTAAAGCCAAGTTACCCCATCTTTTCAATTACTTATCATTATAGTTATAATTCACACCTTGACGGATTTTATAACTTCTTCTCCGTAGCTTCAAATTCATTCGAAACATACAGCGAATGAATTCGCTGCTGCAAGGCTAGAGGATGGACAAACATCACAGCTAATTTGATAAAGATATTTATGTCTGAACTGTAATTCATTATATTATCCATTAAAACAATTGTCAATTACCTTCGCAATCTCCTCTTGATAGACAGGGCTTTAATCTCCCGTTTTCTATATTTTGCTTGTCCAAAATACGCATTTCCCTTCCTAAAAATATAGCTGTTAATACAGAAGCAGATAAATCCGAAATAGGTCCCGCAGTTAAAAGACCATTTAAGCCCATAAATTTAGGCAAAATCAATACCAAGGGTATGAGTATAAGTACCTGCCTTGATAGGCTCAAAAATAACGAGTGCTTCGGCTTGCCAACAGCCTGAAAGTATGCAGAGCTGACTACTTGAAAACCAATCATAGGTAGAAAGGTGAGAAACCTTTTTAGTCCAAAAGCACCAAAATCCACTAGACCTGGATCATTATTAAATATTTTTATTATTTGTTTTGGAAATAATCTAGTCATAATAAAACCAAATACAACCACTGTAGTAGCAGCTCCTATCGCCAGTTTTAAAGTTTTTTTCACTCTATCGTACTTTTCAGCTCCATAATTAAATCCTATTATTGGCTGGGCCCCCTGGTTTATCCCAAAAACCGGCATCATAAACATCATTGATACATTATTTATTATAGCCATGGCAGAAACAGCAATATCTCCACCATAATGTGTAAGGCTATTATTCATAATAACAATTAAAACACTTCCCGCTATTTGCATAGAAAAAGGAGCCAAGCCTATGGCTGTTATAGATTTTAATATATATAGCCTAGGCGCTAGATTTTTCTTTCTTATTTTTAATAAACTATTACCAAATAGGAAATAATGAAGCACCCATGTTGATGAAACTGCTAATGATAGTATGGTCGCAAAAGCAGCTCCTTTAATGCCCCAGTTAAAAACAAAAATAAAAATAGGATCTAATATTGTATTAAGTATAGCCCCAATTAGCATAGTAATCATGGCCATCTTGGGATTCCCTTCACCCCTTATAAAAGTATTCATACCCATTCCTATTACTTGAAAAACTGCTCCGTATAGTATTATACTTAAATAATCTTTCGCATAAGGTAAAACAGTTTCACTAGCACCAAATAACCTTAACAAGGGGTCTAAAAAAATAAATCCTAAAACAGATAAAAGCAAAGCAGTTATTATCATAATTGTCATAGCATTTGCCATAATAAGTTCCGCTTCATCTTTTCTTTTTTGTCCCAATCTAATAGAAATTAAGGAGTTAGCACCTATCCCGAATAACATGGAAAAAGCCATATTTACAACCATTATGGGAAATCCAATCCTTACTCCAGCAATGCCAAGGGGCCCTACTCCCTGACCGATAAAAATCATATCAACTACATTATATAAAGCATTTACCAGCATTCCCACTATAGCAGGTAGGGAAAATTTAAATAAAAGACTGGTAATTTCACTTTCTCCCAATAATTTTTCTCTGTCTACTACTTGCATAATACATCTCCTGTCGCTTTAATATTTTCTAAAACATTTTTTATATTCTTAAAATCCTCGATTACCTTTGAAATATCTTTAAGACTTATTTCATTAAAAAGCAAAATAAATTCTTTTTTAAACTTTTCTAAAAGTATTGTAATGTAATTCTCGCCTTTTTCCGTTAAATAAATCCACTGTCTTCTTCTGTCTTCACTGTCCGCAATTCTCCGCACAAAATCATATTCTTCTAGGGAGTCTATTAGTGTTGTTAAACTTCCTTTTTGCATATCAAGATATGTTCCTAAGGTTGATGGTGAAATCTTTTTTAGTTTTCTTATAATAAAAATAGTTCTCTGTTGATTCTTATTTAGTTTTGGTTCAATATCATAGTTTTTTCTATATATACTTCCCATTGTTTGATGATACAAGGGCATAAATTCATACATATAATTAAAAAGTTCTTTAATTTTTTCCTCTCTCATAATTATCCTCCATTAACTTAATCAGTTATTTAAATAAAAGTCGTAAACAAAAAAGTAGTTAGAATTCATACATTTAGAATTCTAACTACTTTACTGTCATTTGTCAATACTTACTTTTAAATAAAGCTAATTTTCCTTATACTCCAATGCTTCCTCCTGGCCTCTAAGAACTCTTAGTGCACCAAAAGCAAGAGCCTCCATCTCGTTTTCTCCCGCCATTATTTCTACTGGGGCTATAAATTCAACTCTTTCTTTTATCATATCCGTCATCATTTTTGAATATGCAATACCACCGGTTAAAACAATAGCATCTACACTACCTTTAACAACTGTTGCTAATTCTCCTATACCCTTTGCAATTTGATAAGCCATGGCTTCATAAATTAGTTTAGCTTTTTTATCGCCTTCAGCTATCATTTTTTCCACTTCTATTGCATCATGTGTTCCTAAATGTGCTTTTAAACCAGCATTACCTCTCATCTTTCTGGTAACTTCTTTTTTATTGTATTTACCTGAAAAGCATATATTTATAAGCTCTTTTCCCGGTATCCTTCCGGCTCTTTCCGGTGCAAAGGGTCCCTCATCATCGGCAAGCATATCTATAATCCTGCCTTGGCTATGTACAGCAACTGATATGCCCCCTCCTATATGTGCCACTACAAAATTTACATCCTTATATTTCTTTCCGAGCCTTTCTGCTGTTTTCATTGCAGTAGCCCTCGAATTTAAAACATGATTAAAGCTAACCCTTTTTACTTCTGGAATACCGGTTATTCTTGCAATATTTTCAAGTTGATCTACCGTAACAGGATCATATATACAAGATAATATCCCAAGGGGTTTTGCAATCTCATAAGCAATAGGTGCGCCTAAATTTGAAGCATGTTCCAGCACAGGATTGTTTTTTAATCTATTTACCATTTCTACATTTATCCTAAAAGCCCCGGCCTCAACGGGTGGTAGCATCCCACCTCTACCCACCACTGCGGATAACTTTTCAATATTTATTCCTTCATTTTGCAAAAATTTTAATATTTCATCTTTTCTATACTCATATTGATCTATTACTCTGTCAAATTTACCTAGTTCCTCTGCAGGATGGTTTAAAGTGCTGTTTAAGATTCTTTCTTCATCTTCATAAAGTGCAATCTTTGTAGAAGTAGACCCCGGATTTATGGCAAGTATTTTATAGCTCATTTATTTTCCTCCTTATATATATTATTTTTTCCTTTGCTCCCAAGTTCCCTGCCTTTATTATCATTTATTAATAGCTTTTTATAAAACCGTAATAGGCCCTAAAGGTGAAACGATATCTTTTTTAGGCCAAGATCATTACTCCACCATTTTATTGGGAAGAATACCTGGCAAAATATTTGGCATATATGCCCTCATGTTTTCTATATCGTAATTACCACCACTCACTATGGATATTACTTTTTTATTTTTATTCCAATTTCCTTTTAATGCTGCAGCAATACTCACCGCACCTGATGGTTCCGGAAAAACCTTATAGTATTCAATACACTTTGCAACAGCATTTAAAATTTCAGGCTCACTCACTGACATTACTTTATCGACATATTCTTTAACCAATGGAAAAGTTAAAGCACCAGGCTCCAAGGAAAGTAAACCATCGGCCAAAGAATTAGTTTTATTTAAGCGGGTAATATCTCCTTTTTTTAAAGAAGCCCCCATAGAATTGCTAGCCTCCGGCTCTACACCAATTACCAAAACCTTAGGTTTTACATTTTTTATAAAAGTCGAAATACCAGCAATTAAACCGCCGCCTCCAATCGGAATTAAAACAATATCTACTTCCGGTAGCTGTTCAAGTATTTCTTTTCCAATTGTTCCTTGCCCAGCAATAACATCATAATGATCATAAGGAGCTACTTCAAAATATCCCTTATCTTTAGCTAATTTTTGTGCTCTATCCAACCTTTCTTTAGAAGTGGTTCCGCAAAATTCTATTTTTGCATCCCAACGCTGCACCGCGTTAATTTTTGCTTTTGCTGCTGTTTTTGGCATAACAATTATTGCGGACAGCCCTAATTTATAAGCAACATAAGCAACTGCCTGCCCATGGTTTCCCGATGATGCAGCTATAACTCCTTTTAAATTTGGCCTAGATGCCATCGCTTTCATAAGACAATTACTTGCTCCTCTAATTTTAAAAGAATTAGTTGTTTGCAAATTTTCCGCCTTTAGCATTAGTTCAAGCCCGATATCCTTTTTTAAGGCCTCTGAGTAAAGTATAGGAGTATATTTTGCAAAGTTTTTTATATTATTATGAGCTTTCTTTATATGTTCAACCTTTAGCATAATATCACTTACCCTTCTTTAAAACTAGTACTTAAATTATTACTTTTATGAAAAAATCTACTTAATTAAAATGGCCATAAAAGTAGTATTAAAGGCGTTCCCACTGCTATAACCATAATACATAAAGGCAGACCCAAGCTCCAATAGTCAGTAAACTTATAACCACCTGGACCCATTACCAACATATTGGACTGATGCCCTATAGGAGTCAAAAATGCTGAAGAAGCAGCAAAACATATAGCCATTAAAAATGGATCCGGTGAAACACCGATGGTTCTTGCCAAACTAAGAGCGACCGGCCCCATAAGTATTGCCGTAGCAGTGCTGCTTATTAGATTTGTTATAGTCATTGTAATTATCATCAAAACAACTATCATCCAGGGAGGTGAAAATAAAACTGATAATCTAATCAACGCCATTGCTATAGTATCTGCTGCACCACTTTTTTGCAGGGCATCACCTAATGGTAGTAAAGTACCTAATAGCAGAATTGTTGGCCATTCTATTGCTTCATAAAATTCCCTAGGGCTAATAAATCTAAATATAACAAGTAAAATTGCAACAGAAGAAAATGCTATTTGCACAGGAAATATACCGGCAGTTGTTAATATTATAGCAAAAATAAACAGGCCCAAGGGTGCATATTGTTTAGTTTTTTTATTTCCCACATTTATTTTTACACTCCGTTCGGCTAAAGGTAAACAAGATAATTTATGATAAATATCCTGTAAAATACTAGCAGGAGCCTGAAGTAACAAAATATCCCCAGGCATAAATTGAAATCTTTTAAGCCTACTCGTAGATAGTTTACCTTTTCTTGATACTGCCACCAAGTTAACATTATATCTATTTCTTAGTTTTACTTCAAAAGCAGTCCTTCCTATTAAAAGTGAATCATCCCTAAGCACAACCTCAACTAATGAAAACTCATCGGATTTCAAATATGGAACGGACTCGAGGAAATCAAGTTTTGCACCTTTAAGAGATAATTCAGTTCTATTTATCAATTCTTTTAATTCTAAGCTATCAGTTTTTATTATTAATATATCTCCAGGTAATAATCTCTCGTTAGGTTTAGGAATAATTATCTTATACTTATTTCTATTTATGCTTAATATCTCAACTTCAACTTTAAATATTTCATAAAAATCTTTTATTCTTTTTCCAGCCATTTTAGATTTTTCTGTAACAACTACTTCAGATAAGTACTCACCAATATTAAAAAGCCCAATGTCATTTTGGCTTTTTCTCTCCGGGATTAGTTTCATACCTAAAATTACCGTAAAACTAATACCTATAATTGCAATAGTAATTCCTATAGGTGTAAAAGAAAAAAAGTTAAAAGGAATTCCGCTAAATTGTGATCTGTAATTTGATACAATTAAGTTTGGAGGTGTCCCAATTACCGTTATCATGCCACCTAGTAGAGAAGCAAAAGCTACAGGCATTAAAAACCTGGATGGTGAAACTTTACTATCCTTAGCTATTCTTAGTGCAACAGGAAGTATCAAGGCTAAGGCACCTACGTTATTCATAAAAGCGGATAAAAAGGCAGTTGCCGCCATCAAACCTGCTACTTTTAAATAAATGCTATTTGTCTTTCCATTTAGCAACACTACAAATCGTTCCACCACACCGGATTTTATAAGGGCATCGCTTATAACTAGTACTGAGGCTACTGTAATAACAGCTGGATGACTAAAACCGGCAAAAGTGTTCTCCGCTTTAATAATACCTGTTATAGTAAGAACTAGTACACCTGAAAAAGAAACGTATTCGTATCTAATCTTTCCATTTATAAATAGAAATAGTGTTAATCCTATAACTAAAAACACTATGGCTTGTTGCAACATCTTATTTCACCCAATACAATTCCTTTCAAAATTTTCTATTATATAATAACTTGAACAATCAAACTTCAAGTACATAAGAAACTATAAAACTTCGTTATTTATAGATTCTGGTATTTCTTCGGTTTTTTCTATTATTTTAGATCTTTGAACTATTAATACACCGGCTAATATTAAAATAGCTGACATAACCATTTTAAGTGTAATAGTTTCATTTAGTATAGCCCAACCTAAAAACATTGCAACTACCGGATTTATATAAGCATAGGTTCCTGCTTTTGAAATTGGCCATACACTTATTAAATAAATATAAGAAGTGTATCCTACCAAAGATCCGATTATTATTAAATATAACATAGCAGCAAAACCCGATGGGTCATATTTGAATCTGGATAATTCTCCAAGCAGCAAACCTATAATAGTCTGAACAAAACCTCCAGCAAACATCTGAACTCCTATTTGTGTTACTAAGGAACCAGAAAACACAGTCCTTTTAGAGTAAACAGAACCAATTGCCCATGCCAAACAACCTAGAAAAAGCAATGCTAAACCAAATAAATCCAAATCCAATTCCCCGCCGCCACTAAAAGTCAGTATACTCACTCCGGCAAATCCTATAAACATGCCTGCCCAGCCGAATAAACTTATGCGGCTACCACCGGGGATAAATTGCTCTAATAACACAATAAATATTGGCATCAAGGCCAAAATCAAAGCAGCTGTGCTTGAATTTACTTTCATTTCAGCAATTACGACTAAAGAATTACAAATGGCTAATAAGAAAAGTCCAACAATGGAAATTCTCCAATATTCTATTAAATTTTTCGGAAACTCCATTTTTTTTAGATAGGCATACAATAATATTATAGTTCCTGCAATTAGAAACCTTATGCCAGCAAATAGAAATGGAGGCATACTTTGCACGCCTATTCGTATAGCAAGGTATGTTGAGCCCCAAATAATACAGACTAAAACATAAGCCAGTAGACCATAGTTTTTCTTTTTCATAATTTCTCCTCTCTACTTGCTATTTTAATTTTAAACAATTTATTATTTAATTGCAGTTCAGTTATTGAACTCTTAAATAGATTCTCTAGCTTTCTATCTGAGCACTAAGCCTACTTTTTTCTGCATTTTCCTAAGGGTTTTATTAGCCATATAATTTGCTTTAACAGCTGAATCTTTGTAAATACTTTCCAAATAGTGTTTATCTTCTATTAGTTCCTTTACCTTTTTTTGCACCGGCTCTAGTTCTTCTACCAGTGCTTGCGCAACATCTTTCTTAAACTGTGCATAGCCCATGCCATAATATCTTTTTTCTATATCTTCATAACTTAAATTTGTCAAAGCGCTAAAAATACTTATTAAATTACTTATACCTGGTTGTTCTTCTGTATATCTTATTTGTCCAATATCATCTGTTACCGCCCTGTTAATCTTTTTCTTTATAATATCCGGTGAATCAAGAATCAATATATATGCATTAGGATTGTCCACAGATTTAGACATCTTTTTATCTGGATTTTGTAAATCCATTATTCTTGCACCGGTATCTGCAATAAAGGGCTCGGGAACAACAAAAGTAGGGCCGTATAAATTATTAAATCGAATGGCTATATCTCTTGCTAGTTCTACATGTTGCTTTTGATCATTTCCAACAGGCACTATATCTGTATCATATAAGAGTATGTCTGCTGCCATTAAAACTGGATAAGTAAACAAACCAGCGCTAACACTTTCACCAACTCTTTGTGATTTATCCTTATATTGTGTCATACGACTCAATTCACCTATGTAACAATAACAATTAAGTAACCATGATGCTTCACTATGGGCGGGTACATGAGATTGTATAAATAAAGTATTCTTATCAGTGTCAAGACCTGAAGCCATATAAATCGCCAAATTTTTTAATGTCCTTTCTCTTAACTCCTTTGGGTCTTGCCTTATCGTTAAAGCATGTAAATCTACAACACAATAATAAGCATAAAACCTTTCCTGCAATGCTACCCAATTTTTTATAGCACCTAAATAGTTACCTATTGTTAAATCTCCTGAAGGTTGAATACCACTAAACGAAACCTTCTTATCCTTTCCCATCAAAGTATACACCTCCATGTTTTAAAATACTGTAATAAGCTTAATAATATGGTTTTTTATTTGCTTTGTCAATAATGACATATTATACTTTTTTATCAAAAATGGTAAATACAAAATAACAAACATAATAAAAACAATGGCCTCCATAGGTATTATATACCAAGGCCAAGGTCCAAAACAATCAAGTAATGTGAAGGCATCGGGTTTTCTACAAAGAAACAAATAATTCCCACCGCTTATAATATTTATCGGTATTGTTAAAATGGCAAATAAGTTAGTGACTAAAAAAGCTTTTATCACTGATTTAAAGTTTAAACTATATCTGTGAAAAAACGTCATATAAACCACTGATACTATTATAGCACCATGTAGAGTAAAAAACTTAAAATAAATATAATGAGGATAATTATAGCCGCTTAGATCAGGAGTTAAAAGAGCCTGCATTGCTCCGGCTAGGCCCCAAAAATAGGCTAGCTCATATATGAAATAACTCTTTTTGATAAGCATGATAATGCAAATAATAGTAGCTGCAGAACATAAATGAAAAGGCAAATTGTATTCAGGTGTCCAAACTTTTTTATATATACACCAAATTTGAAAAGATAATTCAGTTATTATTAAAATACTTGCCAGGCTGTACCTTGCTACCTTGTCAGCCTTTTCAATAAGCAATTTTCGCGAGAAAATTATTATTATAACATTTACAATTAAGACTATTAATAGCGATATAATATGAGGGGTAGAAAAAAGTTTAAAAGGTTCTCCTTGAAAATATACACTAAAATATTTATAGTTCATTTTAACAATCTAAAAACTCCTATATTAATTATCTATTCCTGATGGTGCTTTGCCGTTCATCCTTAAAACTCCTTGGAGTTCATCCTTGGATAATAAGCTCACTTTATTTATATGATCAGCTATGCGTTCAAAATGACCAATAATATCAAGAAAAACAACTCCAGATTCTATATAGCACTTGCCTTCTTCTAATCTTTTGACATGTGATTTTTCTAATTGTTTACATAAATCATCAACCTTATCTTCTAGCTCAGAAGTTGATTTTATCAATTCAGTTTTATTTTCCTTTAACGTAACAATAGTGTTATCATACATCCAGAGTATCAACTCTTTTAAATGTTTAATTTCATCCATAGCTGCTTCAGAAAATATTAAATTCTTATCTATTTTTGTTTTTATAAGTTTTACTAAATCGATGGTATGATCTCCAATTCTTTCTATATTATTTATACTATTAATCATTGCAGGTACCATAATAGAGCCTGCATCGGATAAGGGTCTTTTGGATATTTCAATCATATACATGGTAATATCTTTTTGAAGTAAATTGAGGGTGTCCTCGTCTTTATTTATCAAATCAATCTTTTTTTCATTATCATCAAAAAATAATTCCATAACATTGAATACCATTGACCTGCCAATTTCTGCACCCCTTATTATTTCAGATATAGATGCTTGGAAAGCTGCCGAAGGTGTGTCAAGCAATAATTTATCCAAATATACAGTATGTGTCTCATGATCTAAACCTCTGCCTTTTATAACCGTTTCAAGAAATCTAACATAATGATTGGTAATAGGAAGAAATAATAATGCTGTAAAAAGATTAAAAAACGTGTGTGAATTAGCAATTTGTGAACCTATGTCTCCATTAGGCTGAAAATAAGCTGTAACTATTTCTATTATATTCACAAAATGGGGTAAAATCAAAGCTATTATTAATACCCCCATGCCATTAAAGATTGTATGGGCCCATGCTGTTCTTCTTGCATTTATAGTGCCTGTTAAGCTAGCTAACTGGGCTGTTACACAGGTTCCAATATTATCTCCCATCATTATACATATTGCAGATTGAAGGTTTATTAAACCTGCTTGTCCTAAAACAATTACTAGACCAACTGTTGCAGCACTGCTATGCACCAGAGCTGTAACCACCGATCCCAACAATATACCAATAATCGGCACTGAAGCATAGTTTTCAAAGAAAAACTTAAGAGATTGGCTTTCTTTCATAAAAGGTATCCCTTGATTAAGAATCTTAAGCCCTAAAAACATTATTCCAAAACCCATAAAGGCATCGCCTAAACCTTTTATGGTTTTATTCTTTGCGAAATGATTGATTCCAAATCCTATTCCCAATATAGGCAAGGCAATTTCAGTAAGCTTAAAATTAAAACTAAAAGCCATTAGTTGCGCTGTAATAGTAGTACCTATGTTGGCTCCATAGATTATGCCGATGGCCTGAGAAAGCTTTATCAAGCCTGCATTTACAAAACCAACGGTAAGAACGGTTATTGCTGTACTGCTTTGCACCAAAGCTGTAAGAAATGTCCCAACTAAAAAGGCACTCCAAACCTTATCAGTCAGAATAGACATCGTTTTCCTTATCATCTCACCGGACGCTTTTTCCAACCCATCGCCCATCATGTCAACACCGTACATTAGTAGAGCCGTTCCACCTATTACACCAAAAATTAATTCCTGCATAAACTCCCCCAAAATCAATAAAGATTTCTGTTGCATGATATAGTCAAATAAAAAAGACTATTCTTATATTAACACATCGAATGCTAATATTCTACAAAATAAAAGCAAAACTGTAATACTTCTATTAATTTATAGTATGCTATATTGGCTATTATTTTATGAATCAAAAGCATATTGTGAATTAAGTAATGCGATAAAAATATTTGCTATGCATAGCTTGGGAAATGTCAATGCAAGGAACCTCCTATAAAGGGTCATCCTTTCAGATAGATCGTTTATATCAACACTATATATGGCAGTAAATTTACTTTCGCTTATTGTTTTTCTAATTTTCTCTCCGAAACTTTCGTCATCTGACATTATTATATTTTCGATAATATAATTGGAAAAATCTAAAAAACCTATTTCATTTTTTTTGTTTTTATAGTGTTCAATAATTTCATTTATCAATTCTTCTAAAGTAAATGCTTGTATCCTATCAATCTCCATTATTTCTGCTGTAATTTCTGCAGCGGCAACAATGAATTCTGAGAATTTTTTAATCTTTTTTATATGTGAGTGTTTTTTGATATTTCTAATAAGCTTATATATGATAAATTTATTTTGAGCTAATGATTTTTTATCCCAATCTATACCTAAATATCTATAAATAAGTTTTAATTGTGATAAATCAAATTTAAATTTACTTTTAAGGTCAGTAATATAATAGTTCTTTCCTTTATATTTACCAAAAACTTTCATTGTATCGTAGTAACCTATTTCAATATTTCTCTTAACTATATCAGGGTTAAATTCTAAATCATAACCCAAACTTTCAGAATTTTTTATTTGAATAATATTTAGGTCGTTTTCTCTTACCTTTCTTACTACTCCAAAACCTGATACGTCAACGGTAATAATATTATAAATTGCCTTTTCAATCATAAGGGAAACCGGTAAGTTATCATAAAAAGCCCCATCTAAAAACCTTACTCCATCTATTTCCAAGGGTTTAAAAACTGGTAATGCCGAGCTGGCCAATAAATAATCCACTATCTTCCCTTTTGGAATATCTTCTTTAAAAACTATGATAGGTTTTAAATCAGTAAGTGAAAAGGTAACAATACCAAATTCCATCTTTGAGTTCCTTATTTTTTCCTCATTGATATTCTCTTTTAATAGCTGTTTTAAGGGTGTAATATCTAATCCACCGGAGTGTATTGCAGTTTTAATAATTTTAGCTATGCCGTCTGATTTACTATCTTTACCTAATTTTGATATTTCATTATCTATTTTGATTACTGCATCCATAGAAATGTTCATCCATAACTCATAAGCCTTATCATAGTCACCTTGAACTATCATAGAACCATTTAAAGCACCTACTGAAGTTCCTGCAACAGCAACTATAGATATATCTAGTTCTTGCAAAGCTTTCCATACACCAATTTCGTAAGAGCCTTTGACGCCACCACCACCCAAAACCAAACCGTAACCTTCCATATAAATCACCCCTAAGACATTGCTATCTAATTATAATATAGTATAATCCTTTTATATAAATCAATTGTTTTTTAGATTTATAAATAAGAAAGGCCCCTGTTAGCATTAAACAGGGGCTGTTTATCAGTTATTCTTCCACTTTAAAATCAGTTCTCTTGCAGCCTTTACTTCATCAATTCTCCTTACAGGAGTATTATGAGGCGCTCCCTTAAGTATTGAGGGGTTTTCTTTTGCCTCTTTGGCAATTTTATTCATTGCCTCTATAAAACCATCCAGGGTCTCTAAGCTTTCTGTTTCTGTTGGCTCAATCATAATAGCATTATCAACTATCAATGGAAAGTATACTGTCGGAGGATGATAGCCATAGTCTAAGAGCCTCTTAGCTATATCTAAAGTAGCAATATCATTTGCATTATCCTTCAAACCGCCTAATACAAATTCGTGCATGCATATTTGTTCAATGGGAAGATTATATTTCTCTTTTAGCTTATTCATCATATAATTAGCATTTAGTACTGCTTTTTGGCTAGCTTCCTTTAAGCCTTTAGCTCCCATAGAAAGAATGTATGCATAAGCCTTAATCATAACATCAAAGTGCCCGAAGAAACTTTTTATTTTTCCTATACTATTTGGCTTATCATAATCGAAATAATATTGATCTCCTTTTTTCTCAACTGTAGGCACGGGTAAAAACTCTAGCAATTCTTTTTTTACACCGACAGGACCGCTTCCGGGTCCACCTCCTCCATGAGGAGTTGAAAAAGTTTTGTGAAGATTATAATGCATTACGTCGAACCCCATATCACCGGGTCTGGTAATCCCCATAATAGCATTCATATTTGCCCCATCATAATACAAAAGACCACCGGCTTCATGAACCAAATCAGCAATTATTTTTATGTTTGATTCAAATAATCCTAAGGTGCTTGGGTTTGTAAGCATTAAACCGGCAATTTCATCACTTAAAACCGATTTTAAACTATCTATATCTACGGCTCCCATTTTATCAGATTTTACTTCGACAATATCAAACCCAGCAACCGCCGCAGTAGCCGGATTAGTGCCGTGAGCAGAATCTGGAACTATTATTTTTGTTCTTTTGTAGTCTTTATTTTTCTCATGGTATGCTTTGATAATCATAAGCCCAGTAAGTTCCCCATGGGCTCCAGCAGCAGGCTGTAGTGTCATCTTAGCCATACCTGCTATTTCTGAAAGCATTCCGTCTAATTCATACATTAGCCGAAGAGCTCCTTGAACTGTATTCTCTGGTTGATTGGGGTGAATATTTGCTAAGCCACTTAATTCTGCCATATCCTCGTTAATTTTGGGGTTATATTTCATTGTGCAAGACCCTAAAGGATAAAATCCCGTGTCCACGCCATAATTCTTATTTGATAATAAGGTATAATGTCTCACTACATCTATCTCGCTAACTTCAGGTAAATCCAGATTTCTACCAGATAATAAATCTTTTGGTATTAAATCATCTATAGAAACTTCGTCAACATCACATTTTGGTAAGCTATAAGCAAACCTGCCTTCCTTGGATATTTCAAATATTAGCTTATCATATCCCTTCATTATAACACCTCCAATACAGAGGATAGTTTATCAATTTCTTTTTTAGTCCTTTTTTCTGTTACACATAATAAAAAGTTATTTTCCATACCAATATAATCCTTACTTAAATCATATCCGCCTAGTATATTTTGATTTAGAAGTTCTCTGTTTATGTGAGAAACATCTTTTTCCCCTATTAATGCAAATTCTTTAAAGAAAGGCTTGTCAAAAGCTAGCTTGTACTTACCACTTTCTGTTAGTTTCTTTGCAGCGTAATGAGACTTACGAAGGCATTGCATAGCAACTTCTCTAATTCCTTTTTTGCCCATTGTCACCATATAAATAGAAGCTATTAATGCATTTAAAGCTTGATTTGAACATATATTAGAAGTTGCCTTATACCTTCTTATATGCTGTTCCCTAGCTTGAAGAGTAAGTACAAAAGCCCTTTCCCCTTCTGCATCAACAGATTGGCCCACAATTCTTCCGGGCATCTTTCTTACTAATTTTCGACTAGCAGCCATAAAACCCAGGTAAGCTCCGCCAAAATTTAGGCTATTACCTAAAACCTGCCCATCTCCTACAGCTATGTCAACGCCTATTTCTCCAGGTGTCTTAAGTAAACCCAAGGATATGGGATCAACATAAGATATTAAAAGAGATTTGTTTTTATGGACAATTTCTTCTATATAAGCAAGGTCTTCTATAATACCAAAGAAATTAGGATTTTGAACAATAACTGCCGCAGTATCCTTATTAATTTCCTTGCTTAGTTTTTCCACATCAATACAGCCATCTAAAACATCAATTTCTATAATATTTATTTTTCTAAATCCCATATAGGTTTTGATAACTTTTCTTACTTCAGGAGATAGGGTCTTTGAAACTATTATTGTATTTCTCCTCGTATTATCAACAGCCATTATTGCAGCTTCTACACAAGCTGTTGCACCATCATAAATAGAAGCATTGCTTACATCCATATCCGTTAGACTGCATATCATAGTTTGATATTCGAATATAGCCTGAAGAGTCCCTTGGCTTATCTCTGCTTGGTAAGGTGTATATGCAGTATAGAATTCAGAACGTTTTGCTAAATGCTTTATTATCGCAGGTACATAATGATCATAAGATCCAGCACCTAAAAAACATACAAGATCATCAACACTTTTATTCTTATCAGCTATTTCCCTAAAGTGGTTTCTAATTTCCATTTCTGACATCGCTTCATTAAGATTTAATTCTCCATTAAATAACAATTCATCAGGTATATCCGAAAACAAATCATCTATAGATTCCATATCCATACTTTGAAGCATATTTTGAGAATCAGCTTCCGTATTAGGTATATACCTATGCATACTATTCCTCCTTTTCACAAAACTCCTTATATTCCTCCTCATCCATAAGATTATCCAAATCTGCTTTATCCAATATTTCTATCTCCGCTATCCAATTTTCATAAGGCTCTTCGTTAATTAACTGAGGTGAATCTTCTAATTCTTCATTCACTTCTAAAATTTTACCTGATACCGGAATAAAAACATCTGAAGCAGCCTTAACAGATTCAACTACGCTAAATACTTCTCCAGCTTCAAATTCTTCATCTATCTCCGGCAATTCAACATACACAATTTCACCTAAGGCATCTTGTGCAAAATCCGTAATTCCTACATAAGCATTATCTCCATCGACCTTCACCCACTCGTGGTCCTTTGTGTAAAACAAATCCTTTTTAATTTTCATATTATCTTTCCTCCTTGTTTTAAATTTAGTAATTTAATATCTTCTGTCTTATTTGCTCTTTAAAAATCTTTTATTTATTATTTTCATTTTTGATATTCTTTTTCTTATTTGTATTTCCAGTATTGTATCTAATTCAGTATATTTACTATCAACCAAAGCAAAACCTATATTCTTTTTTAAGCTAGGAGAATGATAGCCTGTTGTTACAAAACCAATTTCTGCTTCGTTTTTTAATACAGGATAGCCATGCCTTGGTATCCCGCTACCAACCATTTCAAAAGCGATTAATTTTCTTTTTAAGCCTTCCTCTTTTATTTTTAGCAAAGACTCTCTTCCTATAAAGTCACCTTTGTCAAACTTGACAAAGAAACCCAAGCCCGCCTCCAAAGGCGTTATTTTTTCTGAAATTTCGTTACCATAAAGGGGCATGGAAGCTTCAAACCTCAATGTATCCCTAGCTCCTAAACCAATTGCTTTTAAACCGTGTTCTTTTCCTTTGTTCATTAGGTCTTCCCAAATAGTTATAGCAGAATCATTATCTAAGTATATTTCAAATCCGTCTTCACCTGTATAGCCTGTTCTGGAAATCATACAATTAACGCCTGAAATAACTACATCCCTTTTTAAGTAAAAATTTGGGATGCTTGCGAGATCCGTATCTGTTAATTCTTGTAAAATCCTTTCAGAATTAGGTCCTTGAATTGCCATTTCAGAAACTTCATCGGAAATATTATTTATTTCAATGTCAAACTTCCCCTTTTGCTCAACCATCCACTTATAGTCCTTTTCCATATTAGATGCGTTAACAACTAAAAGGTAGTGGTAGGAATCATACTTATAGACCAATAAATCATCGACTACTCCACCATGCGGGTACAACATAAAACTGTACAATATTTGATTATCTTCTAAAGATTCAAAGTTGTTAGTAAGTAAATACTGAAGGTATTTTAAAGCATCGATTCCTTTAATTTCTATTTCCCCCATATGAGAAACATCAAACAAACCAGCTGCGTTTCTAACAGCTTCATGTTCGGCTATTAAGCCTTCAAATTGAACAGGCATAGCCCAGCCGGCATAATCTACTACCTTGCCGCCATATTTTTCGTATATTGGAAATAAAGCTGTTTTTTTTAAATTTTCCATAGGTCCCTTCCTCCTTTTTTAAATTTTTTTAAAAACCAAAGATATTGCCTTTCAAGCTCAGTGGAAAAACTTGAAGACAAAAGTGGCTCTGCCACATTTAATATTTAATATATGCTTATGCTATCAAGATCTTAAAAAATATTGATACAAATAAGGCCATAAGAAAGATAGATGACAAAACTGTCACTCCGATAACCATTTCTTAATAGTATAATGAAATATGGCACAGTCTTCTGAAAAACAAGTACTTACTTAGTATTTTATTCCATAAATGAGGATATTTCAAGATTAGTTAATATTTTAACCACTTTTAAGAGCTTCATACTTTACTATGTTAAATTTAAAACACAAGCTTGTAATACTTTTATATCACTATTTTTTAACATTTGGAAGATTTCTTTGCTAATGGTCCCAGGCTGAAACCAAATATTTTTTATTCCTAAATTTATTGCTTCTTCAATGAATCTTTTTCCTATTTCAGGTGATACAACCATATTTATGACATCTGGTTTTTTAGGCAAAGATGTTAGGTCTTTATAGGATACATCATCATCTATAGTGCTATATTTAGGATTTACCGGATATACTTCGTAATTTTTTTCTTTTAATCTTTTATAAACCTTATTGCCAAACTTTTCAGGATCTTGATTGGCCCCAATAACTGCCCAGATTTTCTTTTCCAGCATCTCTCTTTTAGACATATACTATTACCCCCTAACCTTTATTCCATTTAATTAGTTTTTTAGTTTTTTCGTCAATCTTTCAACCTCATAAAATATTTTTTCTTCATCTAAAGTTAAAAGTTCATAATTTTCCATCACTATTTTTCCATCTATTAAGACTGTTTCTACATCCTTTGAGCTACCTGAATAGATAATGGAAGATTTTATATTATGTATTGGGTAATACCAAGGTTTTCCTATGTCAAAAATTATTATATCTGCCCTGTAGCCTACCTTTAGCATCCCCGTATTTTCATAGCCCAAGGCCTTTGCTCCATTTATTGTGAGTATTTTTAAAAGTTCATCAATTTTAATAGCAGTAGGATCTTTAAGCAAAGCTTTTTGTAAATAAGCTGCTGTTCTTGCATCCTTTAACATATCCAAGCTATTATTACTAGAAGGCCCATCGGTGCCTAAGGTCATATTTATGCCAGCATCCATCATTTGTTTAATAGGGGCTATACCGCTTCCCAGTTTCATATTACTGCTAGGATTATGGGCTACATTCACTTTATTCCTCGCAATGATTTCTATATCATCCTCATTTAAGACTACACAGTGGGCTGCAATGGTTTTGGAGCTTAGCAGCCCTACCTCCTCCACTAATTCTACTGGAGTCTTATGGTATTTTTCTATACACTGATCTACTTCATCATCGTTTTCCGATAGATGGATTTGAATCTCACATTTTAAGTCTTGAGCTACTTTTGCCACTTTTTCCAAATAAGCCGGTGTGCAAGTATAAACCGAATGAGGAGCCATATTTACCCTAATACGACCTTCACTGCTATTATGATATTTGTGATACAATTCGATACTTTCCTGTAAAGGTAGATCCATAGTTTCCGCTGAGTCCCCACTTATACCCCTGCCTAGTGATGCTTTTATACCTGACTGATCTGCCGCATCCCCCACTCTATCCATAAACATATACATATCACAAAAAGTTGTCGTACCCGTTCTGAGCATTTCGCTTATAGCCAATAAGGAACCCCAGTATATTTCTTCTGCTGTCAATTTTTCTTCCAAAGGAAAAATTTTATTGTATAACCAATCCATAAGTTTCATATCATCTGCATAGTTTCTAAACAATGACATTGATGTATGATTATGTGTATTTACAAAACCCGGCATAGCCACCCTGCCCTTTAAATTCAATATCCTGTCATATTTATCATTAATTTTATCGCAGTACTCACCGATATAATCAATTGTCTTACCCCTTATGCCAATACATCCATTGTTAAGAATTGTATTTTTCTCGTCAACAGTAATTATACTAAGATTCTTTAGCAAAAGACTCACTATTCACCCCAACCTTTCAAATATTCTTCTTGTTCAGCAGTTAAACTATCAATATTTATTCCCATAGCTTTGAGTTTCATAAATGCGACTTTATCATCAATTTCTTTTGGTACTTGATAAAGCTTGTTTTCTAAATTATCACAATTATCCTTTATATACTTAGCAGATAATAGTTGTAGCGCAAAACTCATATCCATTATCTCTGCTGGATGCCCATCCCCCGCGGCAAGATTAACCAGTCTTCCGTCAGCAAGTATATTTATAATTCTTCCATCCCCTAGTATATAACCCATTATATTATTTCTCATAATTCTTTTTTCTACAGTCAAACTTTCTAAATCCGGCTTCCATATTTCTATATCAAAATGCCCTGCATTTGATAATATAGCCCCATCCTTCATCAATTCAAAATTCTCTTTTGCAAGTACTTTTTTACAACCTGTTACAGCAATGAAAAAATCACCCAAAGGCGAGGCTTCTATTAAAGGCATTACCCTATGCCCATCCATATAGGCTTCTATGGCATTAATGGGATTTACCTCGCAAACTATAACATTTGCTCCTAAGCCCTTGGCTTTTTCCGCAACTCCTTTGCCACACCAACCATAACCTATAACGACAACATTTTTTCCTGCAATAATTAAATTTGTAGTCCTCATTATAGCGTCAAATACAGACTGGCCCGTGCCATACCTATTATCAAATAGGTGTTTGCAATTTGCATCATTTACAGAAATCATAGGAAAAAGTAATTGATTTTCCTTTTCCCTAGCTTTTAATCTAAGTACCCCTGTCGTTGTTTCCTCACAGCCACCGATTATGAATGGTAAGAGATCTTTTCGGCTGCTATGAAGAAGCTGTACCAAATCCCCTCCATCATCAATTATTATATTGGGTTTTATATCCAAGGCCAAATTTAAATGTTTATTATATTCTTCATCTGTTTCTCCATGCCAAGCATATACTTTTATCCCATCAATAGCTAATGCAGCTGCTACATCATCCTGAGTAGATAAAGGATTACTGCCTGTTATGGATACCTCTGCTCCAGCCGCTTTTATTACTTTGGCTAAATATGCAGTTTTTGCTTCAAGATGAATGGACATAGCTACTTTTTTCCCTTCAAAAGGCTTATCTTTACTGAGGCTTTTTTCCAAAGAGGCGAGGACAGGCATATTTCTTTTTACCCAGTCAATCTTTTTTACTCCTGATGGCGCAAGGCTTATATCTTTTATTAAATTACCTTCCATTAGTTATCCCTCCAATTTTCATAAGATTTAATAATAATCATATTATATTTATTATACTTTAATTTCATTATCATTTGGGAGTAAAATATGATTATTTATTAATATATAACTAAAAAAAACCATAATAATAGCCATTTGACATGATATTTTAAATGATTTAGTATTTAGATATATTAATTAACTTTTAAGGTGGAGAAAATGCTAAAAGATATATTTATAACTTTTTTTAAAATTGGATGTTTTACCTTAGGTGGAGGCTATGCCATGATTCCTGTTATTCAAGAAGAAGTTGTTGAAAATAAAAAATGGATATCACAGGAAGAATTTCTAGATGGGATAGCAATTACAAACAGTCTTCCAGGGCCACTAGCTACCAATACAGCCACTTATATAGGATATAGACTTGCTGGTCCTCTAGGTTCACTAACTGCTGTTCTTGCTACATCATTGCCTGCCTTTTTTATTATCTTAATTATAGCTGCTTTTTTTACAAATATAAGAAATAGCCTATTAATGCAAAAATTTTTTGATGGAGTTAGACCAGCTATAGTTGTACTTATACTTTTTGCAGTGATCAATCTATCTAAGTTTCTCGGTTTTAAAAAAATCAATGTAATAATAGCCCTTACTACATTGATAGCAGTAGTTTTTTTTAATATTCACCCCTTTTTTGCTATTATTATTTCCGGACTTATAGGTATATTTTTTTTAAGGAAAAAGGAGAAGAAAAAATGATAAAAATATTAATAGATATATTTCTTTCTTTTGTAAAAGTAGGAGCTTTTAGTTTTGGTGGTGGATATGCAATAATATCTTTTATACAAAAAGATATTATACAAAATAGAGCTTGGATAGATATAAAAGAATTTATTGACATAGTAGCAATTGCTGAGATGACACCGGGTCCCATAGCGGTTAACTCCTCAACATATATAGGCTATAAAGCAGCCGGATTTATAGGATCAATAATAGGTACCATTGGCGTATTATTCGTACCTACTTTATTGGCAATCACTTTGTCTATTTATTTTTATAAATTCAAAGACCAAAAATGGGTAGAACGTGCTCTTAGGGGAGTAAGGCCTGCTGTGCTAGGTATTATTGCTGCTGCTTGTTTTTCCATTGGTAAAGTTTCTTTCGTAGATTACAAAAGCATAATCATAGGTGCAATAGTGCTTTTAACTGTATACAAATTTAAACCAAATCCTATTTTAGTTATATTTGCTTCCGGAATATTGGGTCTGATAATTTATAGTATATAGCACTTTATACCATATGAACGTTTAAAATCTCTCTTCCTAGTCAATAATACTATTTATGAAGAGGTGATTTTTTTGAGTGCAAGAGTAGGTATAGCAAGAGCTATGTATTTTTATAAATACTATCCTTTTGCAAAGACATTTTTATCTGAACTCGGAGTTGATATAGTTATATCCCCCGAAACAAATAAAGAAATACTTAATATAGGTTCAAAGTACTGCATAGACGATGCTTGCTTGCCTGTAAAAGTTTGCCATGGTCATGTATATAATTTGAAAGATAAGGTTGACTATTTATTGATACCTAGGCTTACTAGTGTGTCGAAAAAAGAATATATTTGTCCTAAATTCGGTGGTCTACCGGAAATGATAAAATACTCAATTCCTGACTTACCATCTGTAATTGATATAGAAATTAATATGTATAAGAGAAAATCAAGTCTTTACAAATCTTTATTTGCTCTAGGCTTTATATTTACTAAAAATTTTACCAAAGTAAAAAAAGCAATGGAAAGTGCCTTTAAAGTACAATCTATGTATGAAATAGCTTTGCTAAAAGGAAATTTGCCAACTGCATTTATAGATAAAAATCAAATGAAAAATAAAAACAAAGGCACCATTGTGGGAATTGTTTCTCATCCTTATTTGCTATACGATAGCTTTATTAATATGCACTTATTAGATAAGCTAACTAATAAAAATTTTAGATTTATCACGCCTGAGGAAATAGATCACGGGGAAATAGATCGCATCTGTAACAACTTGGAAAAAAGGATGTTTTGGAGCAGTGGGAAAAGTATAATAGGAAGTGCCCTTTATATGATGAGTATAGATAAGATAAAGGGTTTGCTAATACTTACATCTTTTGCTTGCGGAATTGATTCTCTTTCTGTGGAGTTAATATATAGAATTGCCAACAAATCCTATAAGAAACCTATTATGATATTGACATTGGACGAACACACAGGAGAAGCAAATTTTAATACTCGTCTAGAAGCTTTTTCCGACCTAATTGAAAGGAGACAGAAAATTGAAAATAACTTATCCACATATGGGGGAAGCATATATAGCTGTTAAATCCTTATTTGATAATTTAGGTATAGAAAGTATAATTCCACCTTTTACAACTGAAGAAGCACTAAGATTAGGAGCTAAAGAATCCCCGGAATGCATTTGCTTGCCCTTTAAAATAACACTGGGTAATTATATAAAAAGCATAGAAGCAGGCGCAGATACAATAGTTCTAACTGGAAGTTGCGGCCCTTGTAGATTTGGTTATTATGCTCCTCTTCAAAAAGAAATACTTAAAGATTTGGGCTATAACGTTGATATTATTGTAATTGACCCCCCTAGGGAGAATATAGTCAAGTTTTTTAAAAATTTAATAAGCCTTAGCAATAAAAAACCCATCAGGGCTTTAAGAGCCGTATATGAAGCTTATAATGTCTGCATTGAAATTGACAAATTAAATGAATTACAATATTTTATCAAGCCAAGGACTGACAATAAAGCCTTGGTTAATAACATTATGCATGGTTTTAGAAATCAAGTTTTGGATACCTATGGTTCCACAGAAATCATCAATTTAATAAAGGAAACCTGTTCAAGGCTAAAAGAAATACCATTAAACAATAATATAGAACCATTGAAAGTAGGCATAATAGGGGAAATCTATACAATTATTGAGCCTTTTTCTAATCTAAATATTGAAAATAAACTGGGAGATATGGGGGCAGAGGTTCATAGATCTATGACTATAAAACACTGGGCGGAAAATAATTTAATAAAACCGGCAACAGGTAGAAAGGCTTATAAGATGGAAAAAAACCTTTCCAAACCATACCTTCCCGTTCTTATCGGTGGCCATACACAACAATGCATAGGCCATGCCATAAATTATGCCTTGTCAAATTACGACGGCCTAGTTCAAATATATCCTATGACTTGTATGCCGGAAATAGTATCCCGCTGCATCCTAACACAAGTAGAAAAAGATTACGATATACCAATTCTATACCTAATAGTAGATGAGCAAACAGGGGAAGCCGGTTATCAAACCCGTATAGAAGCATTCTATGATTATATCAAGGAACGCAAACATAAAAGCTTAAAGTTATAACCTCTAGTCATCTTCAATATTTTCATTTTTTTATAAGGCGAACTTGCCGCTAGCTCCTTAACATTTCTCATGCCTCTTTTCTATAAATAAAACATATAGGCAAAAAAGATAGCTGTTATGTAATATCTTTGGGAAAGCAAAATAAAACCATTTTATCCTCCCAGCGGATATGGCTAAGCCCCATATTTTGATAGCCTCATAGCATTTGCCAACAGATAATTTATTAAGTATTTACTATAAAAGATACCTAGGCCTCCCTTATTACATTCATTTTCTGTAAATCTCACTCCATCATCGTAACCACAAAAATCTGAATTAATAAGAACGGGAACGGAATGCCAACTATGGCTTTTCATAAGTGCCGGTGTAGAGTGGTCTCCAGTAATGCAAAGCACGGAAGGCTCTTGCTTTAGAAGTATTGGTAAAGCATTATCAACGGCTTCTATTGTTTTAACCTTACCCTCAAAATTTCCATCTTCACCGTAGGAATCTGTATACTTAATATGTATAAATGCATAGTCATATAGGGAACTATTATTTTTATATACATTAAATGCATCCTCAGGGTTAACACCGGATTCTAAAACTTCCATTCCTACCAATCTTGATAAGCCTCTATACATAGGATAATGGGCAATACATACAGGATTAAGCTTGAATCTCTCTTGCATTGATGGAATTTTAGGTTTTGAAGAAAATCCTCTCATTAAAAGGGAATTAGCAGGATTTAAATCCTTAATAACTTTTCTTGCTTCTTTATAAAAGCTATTGGCTATGTCTGCAGTAAAGTTAGCCTCCTCTGATAATGCCTTGACCATCAATGGCTCTTTACCCTCTAATAAAGGATCGGAATCTGTTAGTTTTTCTGATAAGTTCATACCTTTAAATACAAGAACGAATCTATGCTGTAAACCCGGCTTAATTATTATTTTTACTTTATTTATTTCCTTAATATGCTGGCTTAATAAGGTGCACATTTCTTCGCACTTGTCTGTAGATATCCTTCCTGCTCTTCTATCTGTAATGATACCTGTTCCGTCGGCAGAAGCAAAATTACACCTTGCTGCAACATCTCCCTCTTCAATAATCATATCCATTCCAGCTGCTTCCAAAATGCCTCTACCCATCTCAAATTCCATGGGATCATATCCGAATACACCTAGGTGTCCAGGTCCACTTCCCGGTGTTATACCTGGCATAACAGGTATATGCCTTCCCAAAATTGATATTTTTGCCAGAGCATCTAAATTAGGAGTGTTTGCGTATTCCAAAGGCGTTTTATTATCAAAATCTTTATGCGGTATATCGCCTACACCATCCATTATTAGAAGAACAATATTGTTACTATTACTTTGTACAAGTTTTTCAACTAAACTATCTCCTTTGTGCATTTTATATCTCCTTTTCTATTTCATTAGTATTATTATAACAATTTTAAGTATATCATAACAGTAGCAACTTATCTTTTTCCCTTATCGTAAATTTCCCCCAAAGCTCTCGGGGGCCTATTTGATTTGGAAAAAAATATTAGAAGCAACAGCGTCAATACATAAGGTAAGGTCATTATTAAGTCAGAAAAAGTACTGGGCATTTTAAGAATCTGTCCTAAGAAGTATCCCCCTGCCCTTGCAAAACCAAATAGAAGGCAAGCTCCAAATGTAGGTAAGATCCGCCAGTTACCAAATATTAAGGCTGCAATAGATAAATATCCATAACCCATGTAAATTGCCGGCGAAAAATTTGTTGAAATTGAATAAGCAAAACATATTCCTCCCAGTCCTGACAAAGCTCCAGATACCATAACCGCCAAAAATTGTACTTTGGAAACATTGACACCTGCTGCATCAACTGAATGGGGATTATCACCACAAGCTCTTAGCCTTAAACCAAATCTAGTCTTATTAAGAACATAGCTAGCAAACATGGCTATAATCAATATAACTAGCTCAAAAGGATAAATATTTTTAAACATAGCACCTAATATAGGTATTTTAGATAAATATTGAATTGTAAAACGATTGGAGGTACCTATCTGAAATTTGTCAGACATAGCATCAAATACTATGATATTAATTTGTGTAGTTAGAAATACAGTTAAAGCCATGGACAAAATATTAATAACCACTCCACTAATCACCTGATTTGCTTTAAAATAAATACACAGTAAAGCATGGAGCATAGAGAAAAGCATTCCTCCAATCATAGCAAGTAATAAAGCAAGATAAAACAATTTTTGTAAAGGGATATTAAAAAAATGAGATATCATTACAATTGATAAGGCCCCGAAAAAAGCACCAAAACCTTGTAAACCTTCGATTGCTAAATTAGTAATTCCTGCTCTTTCGCTATATATTCCACCTATGGCCATAATAAAAAGAGGTAATGCGAAAGATAAACCGTCAATTATCAAAATGTCCATTATTCCTCTACCTCCTTCCCTGCTAAGTTTATCATTTTATTCTTGACTTTATACTGAATAAAAGCAGTACAAGCACTAAAAAGTAAAATCAAACCGGTAATTACCGATGCGATTTCTCGTCTTACTCCTGCTATAGAACTCATATAAGTACTTCCCTTATCTATGATGGATATAATAAAAGAAGCTGCAAGGATCCCATAGGGATTTGTATTCCCCAATAGTGCTACTGCAATGGCGTCAAACCCAACACTGGGTAGCACCCGAGGTTGTATCGATGCAAAATAACCTAAATAATAAGATACGCCGGCAAGTCCTGCAAAAGCACCGGATATAACCATCGTCATAACAATAGTTTTCCCTACATTTATTCCCGCATATTTTGCCCCTTTGGAATTTGCGCCAACTGCTTTTATTTCAAAACCTTTGCGGGACTTATCAAGAAAAAATTTTAGGCCAATTGCCAAGATGATTGATATAATAATTCCAATGGAAAAATCCATTTTTAATTCAGCCAATTGAACATTAACCAGAGTTAATCTAGCTGCATCATTGATATACTTTGATTGTCGTGAAACAGGATCAATATAATAAGAATGAATAAAAAAACTCAACACATATTGAATAATATAATTAAGCATTATTGACGAAACTACTTCATTTATATTAAATTTAAATTTTAATAGTCCTATAGTACCTCCTATTATTGCACCTACTATAAGACCAACAATCAAAACTAGGGGCTTTGCAATTATTGCGTTTAACCCACTATATCCCACAGTAACGGTAGCAACAAAACCAGAGATCAACATCTGCCCCGATACCCCTATATTGAACAATCCTCCCTTTAATGCAATAGCAACAGCCAAGGAGGCAAAAATCATTGGAGTCATGTAATTAAGCAAAGATAAAAAATCAGTTAACATACTTTTATATCCAGCGTAAGACGGTTTTGGCATAATACCTGCTCCTTGCAAAAGATTATAAAAAGCGCTTAAGGGATTTTTCCCTAATATTAATATTATAATGGAAGCAGCAATGCAACTTAAAAAAATTAAGAAAATAGGTATTTTTATGTATTGTCCTTTTTCATTTCCTAGGAAATTTAATATTAGTTTATATAAAGGATTTATTTTGTATTTCACTTCTTTCTTAACTTTTTTCACATTAGCACCCCCATCATAAACTCACCCACTTCTTTGGTAGTTAACATTCTTGCTGGAGCAATTTTCTGTATTTCTCCATTAAAAATAACAGCTATCGTATCAGCGATACTCATTATTTCATCCAATTCCAAAGAAATCAATAAAATCGCTTTGCCTTTATTCCTCTCTTCCAAAATCATTTTTTGAATATTCTCTATTGCACCAATATCTAGACCCCTGGTAGGTTGAACAAAAATCATAAGTGGAGAATCTAACTCTATCTCTCTTGCCACAATTATTTTTTGCTGATTACCACCGCTCATTTGACGCACTTGACTTCTTACTCCCTGACTACTGCGGATATCATATTTTCTTATAAGCTTTTCCCCATATTCTTCAATAATATCTTTTTTTATAACTCCGCTTTTACAAAAAGGTTTTCTATAATATTTCTTTAGTGCAAGGTTTTCAGCTAACGAAAAATCAAGAATCAAACCTACAGATTGTCTGTCTTCGGGAATATAAGATATTCCTTTTATCGTTCTTTCTCTAATATTATAATTACTAATATCTACACCATTTAATAAAATATTTCCACTTGTAATCTTTGTAAGACCTCCAATGGCATCAGCTATCTCTACTTGTCCATTACCAGAAACCCCTGCAATAGCAAATACTTCACCTCCATGAATCTTAAAAGAAACATCCTTTACTAAATGGAATCCATCAATATTTTTTACATTGAGATTTTTTATTTCTAAAACAATATCTGAAAACTTTGCTTCTTTTTTCTTTGTTTCAAAAGAAACCTCTCTCCCAACCATTAAATTTGCCATTGTCCTTGTCGATGTACTTTCTACATCTAGCACATCTACTAACTTGCCTTTATGTAAAATAGCACACCTGTCAGCTACTCTTTTGATTTCCTCCAGCTTATGGGTAATAAGAATAATGGTCTTGCCGCTATTTCGCAGTTCTTTAATTATATCCAATAAAAAATCTATTTCCTGAGGTGTTAAAACTGCAGTAGGCTCATCAAATATCAAAATTTCGGCCTCTCTATAAAGCATTTTTAGTATTTCTACCCTTTGTTGGAGCGATACATTTATATCTTCGATTTTCTTTGTTGGGTCAACTTCCAACCTATATTTTTTTGAAAGTTCAGCTATACTTTTATTTGCTCCTTTTATATCAACATATGTAAATAAACCGGCTAGTTTTTTTATTGGTTCTATACCTAGTATAATATTTTCCGTAATCGTATAATTTTGAACAAGTTTAAAGTGTTGGTGAACCATGCCTATATTCAGTGCCGTCGCATGATTAGGTGAGTCAAGTCTGATTTCTTTGCCTCGTATTTTAATCTTACCTTCATCAGGCTCATACATACCAAAAAGCATACTCATCAAAGTAGATTTACCTGCACCATTTTCCCCCAATATAGCATATATCTCACCTTTTTTTATTTGAATGGTAATGTGATCATTAGCAGTTATACCGGGAAAGCTTTTTGTAATATTTATCATTTCCACAATATACTTAGACATAAGATTTCTCCTTTATTTTAACATGCACCTATATATGAAAAAATTTATCACTTTCTAATGATTTTAACATAAGAAAGCGATAAATTCTCCATTAAACAAATTTAATTACATATTGATTAATCCAATCCTTTTATTATGGCAATCCAGGAAATGAATCAGAAGTATGTCCATTAAAATTCGCAGCTGGGACAATTTTACCTTCTTTTAGTAATTCATAGGCTTCATCTATTTTTGTAATTGAGTCTTCTGATAATTGATGACGCCCCGGCGTACTCACGTATCCCGTTGAATCCGTATCTGCTCTAAGCAAAACATTATCACCTTTAAAAGAACCATCTTTTACTGCATTTAAAGCCCTCTCTACATTGATATTCATAACCTTTAAAGCAGAAGTCAATATTATATTTTCATCCCCATTAACGCCGTCATCATATTGGTCTACATCACAGCCGATTATTTTTACATCAGTAGATGCTTCTTTCGCCGCAGTAAATACACCGTTGCCGGTCCCACCTGCAGCTACAAAAATAATATCACAGCCTTCATTGATTAGTGCATTACCTATAACCTTACCCGCAGCCTCATCAGCAAAAGAGCCGGCATAATTACCTCCCACATTTGCACCCGTAACATCTGTACCAGCATAAGCCGCTAACTCAATAATTTTTACATCTTTATCATACTTTGCATTTACATAGTTTACCCCTGATTCAAATCCATATTGATAGTTTACATTAGATGGAAATGCTATGCCATTTACAACTGCTACTTTGTTTGCTTTTGTCTCCAAAGCCGCAGCTATGCCTGCTAAAAATCCACTTTCTTCTTCAGCAAAAGTCATAGCATATATATTGTCAAATAATTCTTCATCATTCAATTCTTCAGGAAATGAATCAATAAGAACAAATTTTTTGGATGGATTTTCTACTGCCAAAGATGAAACGCCCGCAAATTGGAAACCAGGTGTAATAATAACATCGTAATCAGCCACAACATCAGCAACCGCTTGGACTGATGCAGCTGGGTCTCCCGTTGGCTCCTTTACAGCTTTTACACTAGCGCTAGGATTATCCTGAATAAATTTCAAAATCCCATTGTAATTATCCTCATTGAAAGAGCCGTCATCTACTCCAGAAGGACTGGAAACAATAACAATTTTTAGGCCATCCTCTGTAGCCTCTGAGTCGTTGGATTCCTCCGAAGGCTCGGGAACCTCTACCGGCTTACTGCAAGCAACAATTGACCCGGATATCAATACTAGTAGAATTAAAAAACTAATTAAAACTAAGCTGTTTTTTTTCATATATTCTCCCCTCTTTTTTAAATTATTCTTTTATGTTTTAATAAATAATTCCATATAAATAATATAATTTATCCACTGCCATGTCAACAGAAAAGCAGCAAGGACGATTATTTTGCTTATTTGTACGTAGGAACTAGGTCATTGTTCACAGCTAATGAAATTAACTAATATAATTATTTACTATAATCAAATTATTATATTTGATAAGAATTACATTTTAAAAATCCATAGCCGGAAGCTGGGATTAGGTGTTTTGCTAAAGCTGGATAATTGAGTTTTTACAATTACAGTTATTTTGATCCAATCCCTCTTTAAAAACCTTAATAAACACATTTGTAATATTTTCTTTGTTTTTTTCAATAGCATTTTTTATATCATGCAAAATTATATCTTCGCTAAGACCTGTGCACCAATTGGTGACAATTCCAACACTTGAATAGCATAAACCAAGTTCCTTTGCTAAAGTTACTTCGGGAACCGAAGTCATACCTACAACATCCCCGTAATCCTTAAACATTTTTATCTCACTTGAAGTTTCAAATCTAGGCCCTTCAGTACATATATATACTGCTTCTCCTTTTATATCAAGATTTAGCTTGTCAGAATAAAAACTAAATTTCTTTCTCATATTACTGCAATAAGGATCACTCATATCCACATGCCTTACAATTTCATCTTCGCCATCAAAAAATGTAGTAGACCTAGATTTTGTAAAATCAAGAAAATCTTTTATTATTACGATATCACCAGGCTGAAATTTCTTGTTACAAGAACCCACTGCAGCAGTAGCGTATATGTATTTTACTCCGTATTCTTTAAGACCCATTATGTTGGCTTTGTAGTTTATTAAATGGGGTGGTTTAGTATGCCCTTCTCCATGTCTTGCTAAAAATACAATTTGTTCTCCGTCAATATTTATTGTGTTAATTTCAATATCTCCAAACTTTGTTTCAATTTTTTCCTTTTTGCTACTATAATCAGTAGTATATACACCAGTGCCACCTATTATAGCTTTCATGGATCTCCCTCCCAGTCCATAGAATCGTTTTTTTAATCTTTGGAATATATTTTTAAAAAGTTTCTTTTTTTGTTTGGCCGTATGTTTTAAATTTTTCTATCATTCTTTTCATTTCATCTTCACTTAATATAACCGGCTCTCCAATTGCTTTTGTCCTATAGTATAATTCAGCACAATATTCAATTTCTTCAGTAATATTAAAAGCATTTACTAAATCTATTGATCCAACTAATAAACCATGGTTTGCCAAAAGCACCGCATATCTATCTTTCATAGCTTCTAAAGCATTTTCTGCTAATTCTTCTGTACCATAAGTAGCATATTTGGCACACCTAACATTTAGGCCTGCCAAGGCAACTAAATAATGAACTGCCGGCAATGTAATATTTAAGCAAGATAAGCTTGTAGCATAAACAGTATGGGTATGGATTATTGCTTCTATATCATCTCTGTTTTTATAGAATATCCTATGCATCTGAAGCTCCGAAGATGGTTTCTTATCTCCATCTACAATATTACCTTCCAAATCTAAAACTACAATATCTTTTGGCTTTATTTTAAAATAATCTATGCCAGAAGGAGAGATTGCCATCAGTTTTTCATTTCTATTTAATACGCTTAAATTTCCCCCAGTTCCTTTAGTAAGCCCTGATTCTATCAGTTTCTTACCATATTCCACTATTTCTTCTCTTTCTTTTTTTAAAATCATAGAAATAACCTCCTATAATAAAAGGATTATATTATTTGTTAAATGCTATCTTCTATATTCATTATAGCATAAATAATGTAAAAAATAGAACTAATAGACCCTAGACCTTGCCACAAGGTAATCTCATCAAATAATCATTGAAATTTATCATTTTATAGATTAATATTTAATAAATGGGGGCTTTTATTAATAAACTTCAGATTTATAATTTTAAGTATGGAGGTATTTAAATGGATTTTAAGAATTTTCTCTCTGAAATAAAGTCAACAAGGGATTATAAGCAAAATAGCATAGCTAGAAACTTATTAAGTGACATAGAAACATATATAAACAGCATTAATGGTTTGACAGAAAAAGATGCAAACTTTTCCTTTAGGCTCTATGAAAATGGCAATGAACTATACGAAAAACTTGAAGGAATAGGCGGATATAGCGGTATAATGATAAAAAGCCCGCATTATATTGGCTTGTTAATAAATGACGACAATGTGAAAACAGAATTTTTAGGTGCATATTATATGCAGTCTATTATAAAAAAACTTTTTGATTTAAGCTTAGGAAGTTGTTGGGTAAATATTAGAAAAATAGATGAAAGAATTAAAAATGATATATTTAAGGAAAATACAAATATTAATTACTTGCTAGCTTTTGGAGAAATAGATGAAAAAGCCTTAAAGCAAAAAACTTCTTCCATCCATGTCCAATCAGGAAAAACTTACAAGACAGATCCCTATGGTGCAAAAATTCTAGAATCACTTGATATAGAAACTTGCCGTTTAGGTGTTGAAGAAATAGTATATTTATACGAGTGGGAACAAAATGTAACATATGAGGAGCTAGAAAATAGGGGCTTGGCTGATTTATTCTATTATGTGCGGAATGCACCTTCTTATAAAAATAAGCAACCGGGGAGAGTTATCCTTAAGGACGGTGAAGCTTTAATTGCAATAAAAAACCCAAGCAACAAAGAAAACATAACGGATGGTGGAATTTTGTTATTTACTATAGAAGGAATGGCCAAGGCTATGGGTATCCCAGGCAAATGGGTGTATGTGGAGCAGAAAAGTGATAAATTAACAACAAAGGAATATAGTGTATTAGCTAAAATAGAATTATAAATCAATTACAATAAGAGCAGCTTTTCAAATTCTTCAGAAGGTATGGGTTTGCTAAAGTAAAACCCCTGTACATAATCGCAACCATTATCTTTGAGAAATTGTAACTGCTCTTTTTTTTCTACACCTTCAGCTTCGACCTTTATCCCCAAACCATGTCCCAAATCAATTATAGTTTTAGCTATAACTTCCTCTCTTGGATCAAAACTTATACCGCTTACAAAATCCTTGTCCATCTTTAAAACATCAATGGGAAACCGTTTAAGATAATTAAGTGAAGAATATCCAGTTCCAAAATCATCTAGATATATTTTTATACCCATTTTCCTCAAGCTTTTTAAAAGTCGAATTGATAAGTCCATATCTTTTATTAAAGTGTTTTCTGTTATTTCTAAAGCTAGCCACTGACTACTTAAGCCGCTTCTACTTAGTATTACTTTTATATCCTCCAATAGATCACTATCGCAAAATTGTCTTGGTGAAAGATTTACAGAAACGCGTATAGGTTTAAGGCCCTTGTCCATCCATTTCTTATTGGTTTTACAAGCAGATTCCAATACAAAACTTCCAATAGCATTGATTAAACCCGATTTTTCCGCTATAGGTATAAACTTCCCGGGTGGTATAAAATCTTTGTTCCCGTCAGGCCACCTTATAAGGGCTTCAGCTCCAATAATACAATTGTTTTTAATATCTATTTGAGGTTGGTAGTAAACTAGGAACTCCTTTCTCTCTAAAGCTATTTTAATCTTTCCTTCTATCTTCTTACTCTCTTTTATTTCATTATTCATGCTAACATTAAATAACTCATAATTACCCCTGCTTTTTACCTTTGCGAAATGTAAAGCATTATATAAATTTTTTAATAGCATGCTTGTTTTTTCACCATCGTCAGGATACACTACAACACCAAAAGTGGCATTAAGATAATACCAATTGTCTTCTACTTTCCAAAATCTATTAAACATATTCTTTATCTTTTCAGCTATCCATACTATCTCTCCCAAAAATTCCACATCAGTCTTTAAAACTACATATTCATCTGCATTTATATGAAATACCTTATAGCCTTCAGTAAAATTTTTTTCTAAATCCAAACCCACTTTTTTTAATAACATGTCACCATAAAAATGACCATAAGCATCATTAATTGATTTAAAATTATCTAAATTAATTAGATATAAAGCTCCTTTTAGTTTAGTTTCCCTTATGTTTTTTAACTCTTTATTGAGAGATCGCTTTAATATTCTTCTATTTGGTAGGCCACTAACGGAAGAATGGTTTTTTGCTATATATAATCTTTCTTTTAATAGCTCCTTATTCTCTTTCGCTTTTTTCAAGTCCTTATATAAATCATTCAATTCTTTTTCTTTTAAATAAGCCCACCTTAAAAATAAACAAGTAAATACAAAAAAAAACAAAATATTAAATATAATTTGCTTTATATCACTAAAATAAAATAAATTTATTATGATATATAAAAAAAAGATAGAAATTGCATGTATTATAGAATTTGACTTTATCCTGCTAAGCAAACCAACACTCCTTTATTTACGGAAAGAAAGATATCAATAACCTATGTAGTCCTTCTTATACAAAACCATCCTTAATGTGTTTTCACTTTTTTCGGCAATATAGTATTTATCTTCTTTTAGGCCACATCCCCAGCAACAGTATTCAGCTCTCATATTATTTTCTTTTATAATCATCTTTACACAGTTTAAATTAAGTTCTTCAAAACAGTATTTTATAATTGCCTTTAAAGCATCTTTTCCATAACCTTTTCCTACATAAATCTTTTCTGCAATAAGCATATCAATATCCGCGCAACTATCATCTTCATTGATTTCAATGGATAGTTTGCCAATAGTTATATTGTCCAAGGTATTAATCAAATAAATTTTGAAATTTTCTTTAGGGGATTTCATATATTCCCTAAGATAGGATTCTTTTAAGGAAATGCAATTATGGTACACATTACATAACAATGAATCAAAAGACCAATTAACAACTGTTTTTATATCCTCTTTTTTTAAAAGTGTAAGACAGGATTTTTGTCCGACAATATCGACTTCCATCATAAACCCTCCATGTATAGTTCCTTTGTCCCATTAGTCTTAAAATTAATATATAATAAAAAATGAACATTTGCAATACCAATCTTAATCCCCTCAAATTACAATGCAATAAATTTTAAATCCTCTCGAGGAATTCTTTGGCAGACTTTATGGACTGTACTGCACTATCCGGTAAGATGCCTACAAGGTGCAATTATATTAGCATAAATATGCAGGTGTGGTTTCATTAATATTAAATATTTTACATAAATATACGAAGACCTAGATGTTTTTTTTCTTTCTCCTTGACAAAGCTTTCTACTTGAACTATTCTTTTTTTAGATTATAGTTATTGGAGGAAATCTATAATGTCTAAAGTTACAAAAACTTTAAAGAATAATGGCTATAAGATTACACCACAAAGATTAGCTGTATATAACGTATTAAAAAACACAAAAAAGCATCCCTGTGCTGATAGTATTTATAATAGTTTGCAACCACTATTTCCATCAATGAGTTTGGCAACTGTATATAAATCATTAGAGGTTTTTAAAAATCTTGGCCTTATACAAGAAATAAACTTGGGTGAAGGGAGCTTTCGATATGATGCTAATACAAGGCTTCATCCCCATGTGATTTGTTTAAAGTGTGGCAGGGTAGACGATATAGAAAATTTTGATTGTCTGGAGCTCGAATCTGTCGAGCTAGAAACAGCTTACAAAATAATCGGCCATCAACTTTATTTTTATGGTTATTGTCCACAATGCATAGATTAAATTAATAATACAATAAGTTATGTGAATTCACATAACTTATTGTATTATTATTAATCAAATAAAGACTCATCTAATGCATTTCTAATTGCTTTCAGTAACTTATTCAATACATAAGAAGACCGCTCCATGTCTTCTACGGAGATTATTTCCTGAGTTTTAATTATTTTATTAATAGTCCCGGTTATTTCGTCTCTTAACTCTTTGTCATCGCGAATATACTCTTTAGGAAAGTCAATTATTTTTATATTCTTAATTTTATTTTTGGATATATGTACCTCTACCTTTATTTCACCCTTGTCTGTGTTTTCAACACCTATGTATTTCCCATCATTGTACTCCAAGTAAAAATATCTTGCCGATGATACTTCCTCCTTATTATTTATAAACCTAAACATTAGTATTAATCCAAGTATTATCAACAAGGCTATTCCAGCGTAGATCATTAACTTTTTCTTCGTCAGCAAAATAATTTTATGCCTAATAAGAATCCCTCCCATACACTTTAATCTTCTTATATAAAGTTATTATGTGATGGGCAAGAATATGCTTATCAAATCAAAAACTTAAGTAGTAATTGAATTAGTCCATTTACCACACCTGTCTCCCCACATTGCAACGGTTTCACCATCCATAATTATTTTTATAACTTCGCATTCATTGTCACAACCTTCACAAATAAAGCTAGTAGGTAAAAATTCAAGCTCGGCACATTCAAAACCTCTGAATCTCGTAGGTCTTTTTGATGCATTTATTAGCTCTTTAGCCAACACCGCAGCACCTATGGCACCCATTACATCATAGTGTTTTGGTACTATAACCTTATGGCTTAGTTCTTTTTCAAAAGCGGCCAAAATACCTTTATTTGCTGCTACACCACCTTGAAAAACATAAGGTGGCTCCAATTTCTTTCCTCTACCTAAATTATTTATATAATTCCTTACAAGAGCTTCGCATAATCCGTTTATTATTTCTGCTTTTGAGAATCCGAATTGTTGCTTTGCTATCATATCAGATTCAGCAAATACTGTGCATCTCCCTGCAATTCTAACATTTCTTTTTGCAGAGAGAGCCATATCGCCAAACTTTTCTATAGGAATACCCAGTCTTTCGGATTGATGCTCTAAAAATGATCCTGTCCCGGCTGCACACACTGTATTCATAGCAAAATCAGTAACCATTTCATTTTTTAGTATAATTATTTTAGAATCCTGGCCACCTATCTCAAATATAGTCCTTGTGCCCGGGGCATAAGTTATTGTAGCTGTAGCATGTGCAGTAATCTCGTTTTTGATAACATCTGCACCAACCATAATACCTGTTAATTGTCTCCCACTGCCTGTGGTACCAACTCCCAATATATTTATATTACCTTTAAACTCTTCGTACAACCCACGTAAACCAATCCTTGAAGCTTCTACCGGCTGACCATTTGTTCTTAAATACTGTGTTGATATTATTTTATTGTTTTTATCTATAGCCACTAAGTTAGTACTAACAGAACCAACATCAATACCTAAAAATACATCTTCCATATACATCCTCCGTTTATGCAATTCTAATTTTCTTTCTATTCTTAATTAAGTCTAAAAATGCTTCAATCCTTGTTTGCACATTCGCTATTCCTGTCTGCTCATCAATCGGTATAGTAATAACAGGTATATTATAATCTTTTATAATAGCAGAAATTATACTTTGGCTTACTAATTCCGGTAAACAGGCAAAAGGCATAAGATGCACAATGCCATCGAAACCTTTTTCCGCATAATCAACTATGTGTCCCACTGTTTGTTTTGCATGCCCACCAATTATTTCTTTTATATACTTTTCGCCTTTATCTAAAATTTTAAGCTCGTATGGTTTTGAAATCCACTTGGGCAAAAGATTAAAATCTATCCAATCAGAAATATACTGAGACCTTTCTACCTCCGCTCCCATATTGCCCAGAATTTCTTCTATTTTTAAATTAGTTGATTTTTCCATAACGACATATATTTCGCCTACTATGCCTATTCTTACCCTGTTATTTTCGGAAATGCTTGCTATTTTAATATTATCTAAAATAGTCATGCTTTCCATTTCCGCCTTCTTTATATCATCAGTATTTTTTATATTGTTGAATATTTCTTGAATCTCTTGCCAAGCTCTATTGCAGCTCCCTTTTAATATTTCATAAGGCCTTAGTACTTGTATTCTTTTTTCTATCTTGTCCATTGATTTGGCCATATGATAAACAGTTCTAACAGCGCTGCATAAGTACTTTATTGATTTTTTGTTTTTTATCCTTCTTATATTTTTAATTGTTCCCAAAATATCTCTTTTATAAGCATCAATGACTAATAAATCTACTTTATACCCCATGCTTTTTAGTATTCTATAATGAGTTTCTCCATAAAAACCTGCTCTGCAAGGTCCGTGTCCGCCGGAAGTGACAATAGTATTTGCACCCATCTCTAGGACTTCAATGTAACTCCCTAAAATTATTTTTAAAGGATAGCAGGCAAATTCAGGGCTGTTCTTTACACCTAAGTCAATAGTCCTTTGAGAAGGAACAGGTGGTTCTATTACCTCATGCCCCAATAACTCCAGTAATTTTTTATAGATGATGGTTGTACCCATATATGGAAAAGAAATAATCATATTACGCCTCCTTTTCAGATAAAAGTTTTTTCCTATATATCATATCTATAAAAGCCTCTACCCTTGTTTGAAGATGATTTTCCCCGGTATGCTCATCTACTCTTATTGTCATAAAGGGTTTTTTATAATCTACAGATTCCAGTTCCATTATTTTGCCAATAAGAGAATCCGGACCACAACCAAACGCTGTTATATGTATAATGCCATCAATGGAATCATCTTTTAAAAACATATAGCCTGCAGCTAATAGTTTATTTGAGAAGGTCCAAAATAAAGTCTTTTTCATATCTTTAAGTTGCCTATCTAATGTGTTTTCTCTATACATTTCAAAGGTTTTTATAGCAATATCTTTTTTTTTCAAATTATCAACTATCCCCATGCTTATAAACTCATCGTATATATTATAAACATAGCCCATTAACCCAATACTTAAAAAATTACTATCTTTTTTCTTTTCTAAAGCTTGATTAGAATCCATAGAAGCAATTACTTCTTTTGCATTATAACCAGCAATAGAAAAACTTCTGCACTTTTCCCAATTCACTTTCGCTTTTTTTAAAGCTTTTCTCATTTTGAAAGCTGACACATCTAAAACATTGCACAATGGCAGGTAATTCTTTATATTAGAAATATCATCAGTCAATGAAAATATATTTGGTGATAAAAGTTTTCCTTGTGATTGAGGTATGCCATACCTTACCATGTCAGGCAATCCCATAAACTTAGGGCAAAAATATTCTCCTTTTCTTATGTTCATCATTCTAGGAATAAAAATATAGTCAACATCGTGCTCTAATAATTCCAAAACATGTCCGTTTAAAATCTTTATTGGCACACAAATATCTGATACGGAAACTTTGATTCCTTTGTCAATTAATTCTTTTGTAGTATTTCCTGATTCTATTACCTCGAACCCTAACTCTTGAAAAAACGTCCTCCACAGTGGCCAATAATAATAGTATAATAATGCCCTTGGTATTCCAATTTTCAATGTCATGTCTCCTTCCGAAGTATATATATTATATTTTAATCCTTAGCAAATAAAATCACAAATAAATAATTTTGCATATATCTTATATTTATATACTAATTCTTGCAATAATTACAATTTTGCTTCAAATATTTAGATATATCACATCTTATTAAAAAAAGACCCTAAGGGGTCTTTTAATTTACTATAGCTCTTACTTGTTGGGCAATTCTAACCCCTAAAATAGAAGATATTGATGCAGAAAACAAATCAGTTGGCACAAATAGTAAAGCGCCGTACCATATTGCATTGATAAGCCTTATTGGTTTGCCAAGATAAAAATTAGAAATAAAATATATATATGGTACGTCTAAACTATAAAGAATAAAAAGGGCACAAATCATTGCAATCATCATTTGCCAAAAGTTTATTTTATTATCCATATATTCAATTGCTTTTCCAATTATATATGAGGCAGGAATAAATCCTATTAGGTAACCAAAGCTAGGTGATAACACATAATATATACCTCCGCCTTTATTAAGTACCGGCATCCCTATCAATCCAAGATAAATATATACTATTATAGATATGGGACCCAGCCTTGCACCCAACAACATGCCATATAATGCTACAAATAGCCATATCTTTTGAACTAAATTTCAATTCTGTCATCATCCTTCCTCTTATTATATATTCAAGCATAATAAGAGGAAAGGCAATTGCCAACCTATATTATGTTGTGGTTAACGTTTGTTTTTTTCTTTCATGCTTTCTATTACGTTCCCAATAATAGAAACTCCTGTCCAAATATTATCTAAACTTACTATAGAAAAACTTAACCTTATATATTCAAGGCCCCTCATATCTTTAAAATAGAATACTCCCGGTGAAATATTAACTTTCCTTGACATGCATTTTTTATATAATTCCATTGAAGAAATACCAGGGGGCAGTTTTACCCATAAATTTAAACCACCCTTTGGCTCAGTTAAACTTCCGCCCCTAATACACTTTTTTACAGCTCTCACCATTTCAAGGTAACGAACAGCTAACTCTTTTCTTAAAAATGCCGTATGTTTTTTCAATATACCTTCTTCTATATATTTACGTAATACTCTTTGCATTAATCCGGACGTAGAAATATCTGATGCTATTTTGGCATCTTTCGTTTTGTTGCTAATCTCCTCGGATACTATTAAGTAGGCCAGTCTAAGACCAGGCATAAAGATTTTTGAAAAACTCTTTAAATATATAACATTTTTTTCTTTATCTAGGGCTTTAAGTGGCAATACTTCTTCATCAGAATAATATAAATCACCTGCATAGTCATCTTCAAGGACCTTAAAATTATATTTGCTTGCTAGCAATAATAAAAACCTTTTCTTGCGTTCCGAATAAGTATAGCCTGTTGGATTATGAAAACTAGGCATTACATAAAACAGAACCGGCCGAAATTGTTTTACTAATCTTTCCATATCTTTAATTCCAGGACCATCCGGATATAGGGGCACTTCAATAATTTTTGCACCTCTAGATTTAAAAGCAGCTATAGCACCGCTATAGGTAGGTGATTCCACAAATACGTAGTCACCGCTCTTTATTAAAGCCTTAGCAACTATATCAATTCCTTGTTGGGCTCCGGAAACAACATAAATATCCTCTTTATTGCAATCAATGCCATATGAAAGGGAGTACTCTTGTAGTGTCTCCCTTAGTGGTAAATATCCCATACTAGTTTGATACATAAAAGCTTTTGCCCCATCTTCTTCTAGTATTTTATCTATTACCACCTTAAAATCTTTTATGGGAAAAAGTTTCGGGTCAGGAGCGGAAGAAGTAAAATCAATTACATCTTCATCATAATTATGTTCAAATTCCAATTCACCCGGTTCAAAATATAATGGTTCTTCACTAATAATTAGATTTTCATCGCTTGACAAAACATAGGTCCCACTACCTTCTTTTTTGTAGACTAATTTATCTCTTTCTAGCAATTTGTAAGCATTAATAACGGTTAAAGTATTTACATTTATGTCCTTTGATAAAGCTCTAATTGAGGGAAGTTTGCTGCCACCGGGAATTGCCGAAGTTAATATTAAATCTTTGATTTGTGAATATATTTGAAAGTACTTAGCATCTTCATGCTTTTCGTCTATTTCCAGTTCTAAATTATGACCCATATTATAAATCACCTTTTATAAAAATATACTAAAAATAAGTATAGTCTTTGTTAAATAAAAAATATTGTATCGATACAATTTTATCATATATATTAAAATTTTAAAAGTTTGAAGCTATGCAAACTCATCTTGCTCAATTTCAATATCCTTTTTTTCTGGCCTTTGGAGTATTATTATACCAGCAATTATTAAAATCCCCCCCGTTACCTGAGGTATAGATAAAATATCATTAAAAATCACTGCTGACATTATCGTTGTCACTATTGGCTCAATAGTGCTAATTATAGCGACTTGCGAAGGCCCTATTCTCTTCATCCCTTCATAAAAGGTTAGAATTGCCACCACAGTAGCAAATACTGCAGTTAATAAACTATATATCCAAGCTGTATAGCTCATTTTTATCATATTTCTCGTAATTATTCCTGCTAAGTTTACAGTAATTGAACAACCGGTTGTTACATAAGTAGTCACTACGACAGGATCTAGGCCTCTAACCTTATGGCCAGCTATAATATAAAATGAATAAAATAGCGCAGCTATCGCTGCCAGTATTATTCCCATTATATTCGCCGTACCTATACTAAAACCTACAATCATCATTAAACCTATAGAAGATAAAATAAGGGCTACTATCTTATTTCTTGAGGCCCCCTCTTTTATAATAAAATACGAAAGAACTGATACAAGTATTGGGTTTGTATAAAATATTAATGATACCAAGGGAGTAGAAATATAATTTAATGCAGAAAAATATGCAGCAGTGGTGGAATTATAACCTATGGAACCCATTAATATCAAATATAAAATCCTTTTCCTATCTATTTTATAATCCAACTTTTTTATAAAACAAATAGACCACATAATAATAGCTGCTACAGTAAATCTAACAGCCAAAACTGTAGTAGCATTACCTCCGCTATTATAAGCGAGTTTTGCAAAAATCGGCAAAAACCCGAAAGATGCCCCTGAAATAGCAGCAAATAAAAATCCAATCTTTTTTTCCATTATTTCTTACCGCCTTTTTCTAGAGTCAATATATATTATATCATTATTTGTAATTTAATTGTAAAATAAATTTTTTCCCCAATTAAGAGCAGAATATTTGTTACTATTCTAATTCATGTATGGAAAGGGTTCTTGTATGCCTTGTGTGATTCCATTCCTTATCTTTCATTGTTAAAATTCCCTCAATTGCTATTGGAATCCATGTTATGCAATACAATAGATAGGCAGGATAATATAGAAAAAGTTTATGAGATAATTTATCATCCATAAAAAGGCTAATAGGTATTAAAAATATCTGCAAAAACCCATATACTTTAAAAAACATGGGGAAAACTTGAATTGTAAAAATAAACATATCCTTATCGAATACATATATATCCAACAAGGGAACAAACAACATTAGCCCCCCTAGTATAATTAAATATGGCTGCAAAGTATATATTGCACAATCTAATAATACCATATTCTTTTCTGCTATTCCCTTAGTGAGTAACTTGATAAAATACCTTGAATTTACATCTGCAAAGCCCTGCATCCATCTGCATCTTTGTCTCCAAGATTGGGCTAAAGTAATTGGTTTTTCATCATAAACAACTGCTTCATGAGCCCATCCTACCTTTACGTTGTTTAAAACCAAATTAATAGTAAATTCCAAATCCTCAACTAAGCTTGTAGCCTCCCAACCAACTTTTTTGAGGATATCTACATCTACACAAAACCCGGTGCCACCTATTTCGCAACTTAAATTTAAAAACCAACGCGAACATTGAAAAAGCCTGTTTGCTGCCCAAAAAGCAATTGAATAGCTAGCAGTAATCCAAGAATCTTCAGGGTTTTTACTATCAATATAGCCTTGTAACACTTTATATCCTTGGCATAATTTATTATTCATTTCATTTAAAAAATTCTTTGAAACCAAGTTATCTGCATCAAATACTACAATTGCATCATAAATAACATTTTCCCTAAAAATAATTTCATTAAAAGCCCATTTTAATGCGTGGCCTTTACCCTTATTTTTATTGCTTTTTCTTATAAGAACATTGGCACCTTTAGAACTTGCTTTACTTACTGTGTTATCCGTGCAATTATCAGCTATTACATATACATCATAATACTCCTTTGGGTAATTCATACAGTCTAAATTTTCGACTATATTGCCAATTACCTTTTCCTCATTATGGGCAGGTATAAAAACAGCAAATTTCTTAAGCGGTGAATAATTCCTGTATTGCTTGCTGCTGTTTTTTTCAATTAAACCGTATATGGACATAAGAAAATAATATAAACCAAAAAAAATAAATAATACTTGAATTAGTGTGAAAATTATAGAAATAATATTTTTTATCATAATGCCTCCTATTTATGCTAAAAATGAATTCAACAAAATTCATTAGTCAATAAACGCCACTTATAAACTAAAAAGTGAATAAAAAATCCTGCATAATAAAAGCGGCTCTTGTAGTCCTGTGCCATTTTCCTATAAAATCAAGCTACTAATACAGCACAAAACACTTATTGCAGTATTTATTATTCCTTTATTAAAGTTTTTATATAATAAAAAAAAGCATTTAGATAAGATAATTCATTCTGATTAAAATTAATAATATTATGCTGCTTAAATTGTAAATAAAATGAACGGTGACAGCGCCAAAATATCCGTATTTTTCATAAATGTAATTACAAAACAATGCTAAAGCAAAAAAAGAGGGAATTCCTCCTACATCGTAATGGGCTATTGTAAATATAAGTGCCGAAAAAAATGCGGCATAAAGCATAGGCATTTTGGGTAAAAAAAGTTTTTCATATAAAAAATATCTAAAAACATATTCCTCAACAAAAGGTGCGAAAATTACTATAAATAAAAATAAAATGCTTTTAATTAAAAAATCTGCTTGATAAAAATCCATCACTATTTCTTGGGGCTTTACTTCAAAACCGGTAAAATAATTTAAGCAAATAATATATAATGAATTGATAATAGTAATAAAAGTTTTAAAAATAAGCGTAGTTATGCTAATTTTTAAAAGTGATATCCAACTATAATCCCAAGTACCATCTCTCCTTAAATAGGAACTATCATCTTCTGATTGAAGATGATAGTTATAAATTAGCATAATCACTCCAATAAAAGGAAGCAAGTTTTCCGTAAAAACTGCTCCGCTCCAATATATTAGTGTAAGTATTATGACTTGCCAAGCTTTTTTTTTCTTTAAAAAATAACGATAGAGCTGTGAAAAAATTGATGCATTTATTATTATAAAAACTATTATGGAAATAATTGCGTGGGTAATATCCATTACTTACTCCCTTCTAATTTACTGCTTTGTATTTATTAATTCTAATAGAACCTTCCATAAATACTCTCTGCCACTGTGATTCAACGAAGAATAAGGGATTAGGATATCATTATCATCTAGCTTTAATGTTTCCTTTATCGTTTTCACACTAATATTTAATTTGTTTCTGCTTACCTTATCCAATTTAGTTGCCACAATCACTACATTTTTGTTGTAATATTTTATAAAATCATACATTATTTTATCATCTACAGTAGGTTTATGCCGTAAGTCTACTAATAGTATGACGGACTTTAGATTAAGCCTTTTATTGAGATATGTCTCAATCATAATTGACCATGCTGCTTTTTCTTTTTTAGAAACAGCAGCATAGCCGTATCCAGGAAGGTCCACAAGTACAATTTCACTATTAACCATAAAGAAATTGATTGTCCTTGTTTTTCCTGGATTCGAGCTTACTTTTACAAGATTTTTCCGATTTAATAAGGAATTAATCAAGGATGATTTACCTACATTTGACCTTCCGACAAAAGCTACTTCCGGTTCATTACCCTTGGGATATTGTTCAGGTTTTACTGCTGATACCAGGAATCTGCAGTCTTTAATTATCACCGGCTTCACCTCTAAATAGAGCATGCTCCAATACTTCGTCCATACTCTCCACTAAGATAAATTCCAGAGATTTACTTACATTAGAAGGTATCTCTTCTATATCCTTTTCATTTTCTTTAGGAATTATTATTGTTTTAATTTCTGCCCGTTTTGCTGCTAAAACCTTTTCTTTTAACCCGCCTATAGGAAGAACTCTTCCTCTTAAAGTTATTTCTCCGGTCATAGCAACATCTTTCCTTACGGGGATATTACATAAGGCAGAAACCAAGGCAGTAGCCATAGTGATTCCAGCAGAAGGGCCGTCTTTGGGTGTTGCACCTTCGGGAACGTGAATATGAATATCCGTTTTTTTATTAAAGCTATCATCTATTTTAAACTTTTTTGATCTTGATCTAATATAACTTAACCCTGCTTTAGCAGACTCCTTCATAACATCGCCTAAATGTCCGGTTAATTCAAGTTTTCCACTACCAGTCATGGTTGTAACTTCAATAAATAAAGTATCACCGCCCACTGGTGTCCAAGCAAGGCCAGTTGCAACACCGATTTCATTTTTTAAGTTGGCTCTATCATATTTATAGCGGGGTATTCCCAAGTATCTCCTAACGCCGTTCGGATTTACCCTTATTTTTTTTCTGTCTTTTTCTACAATTTCTGTAGCAACTTTTCTGATAACATTTGCTAGTTCTCGCTCTAAATTCCTTACTCCCGACTCTCTAGTATAATTATTAATAACTGTTCTTACAGCCTTTTCCGTTATGGAAATATTATCAACATTTAAAGCGTGTTCTTCTATTTGTTTAGGCATAAGATGTTTTAGTGCAATTTTTAACTTTTCTTCCTCTGTATAGCCGTAAATGTTAATTACCTCCATCCTGTCTAAAAGAGCCGGTGGTATTGTATCAGTCGAATTGGCAGTAGTTATAAACACAACCTTTGACAGATCAAATGGTAGCTCTAAGTAATGATCCCTAAAGTCTTTGTTTTGTTCTGAGTCCAATACCTCCAATAAAGCTGAGGCCGGATCACCTCTAAAATCGCTACTCATTTTATCTATTTCATCTAATAAAAAGACAGGATTCTTTGTATTTGCCTGTTTCATATAATAGATTATTCTCCCGGGTATAGCACCTATATAAGTTCTCCTATGACCTCTTATTTCGGCTTCATCTCTTACGCCACCTAAAGACATTCTTACAAATTTCCTTCCCATAGCTCTTGCTATGGATTTCCCAATAGATGTTTTTCCAACTCCCGGAGGTCCAACAAAACAAAGAATAGGGCCTTTCATATTCTTGGATAGTTTTCTAATTGCTAGATATTCTAGAATTCTTTCTTTTACTTTCTTTAATCCATAATGGTCTTCTTCCAGTATTATGCGTGCGTTTTTTATATCCAAATTATCTTCAGTTTCAGTATTCCAAGGCAAATCAAATATCCAATCCAAATAGGTCCTTATAACTCCGGTTTCCGGTGAGGCAGAAGATAGCTTAGATAGCCTGTCTACTTCTTTATTCACTTTACTAACCACTTCTTCGGGTAATTTGAGTTTAGAAAGTTTTTCTTGATATTCTAATATTTCTTCTTCGTAACTATCCTTATCTCCTAATTCTTTTTGCATTGCTTTTATTTGTTCCCGTAAATAATACTCTTTTTGAGTCCTATCTATTTGTTTTCTAACCCTGTTATTAATTTTTCTTTCGAGTTCCAATATTTCCAACTCTTTTAGCAATACGGTATATAGTTTTTCTAGCCTTATCCTAACATCAAACTGTGCTAAAATTTCTTGTTTTTGCTCGATTTTAACTGTTAAATTTGAAGCAACAATGTCTGCAAACCTATCAATATCTTCAATATTTGATACAGTTATTAAAATCTCTGGTGTAATTCTAGAATTAAGTTTCACATATTCTTCAAAGGCATCTGCAACACTACGCCTTAATGCCTCTAGTTCAATATCTGCTTTTCTGTCATCCTCTGGGTATTCAATAACATCAACTATAAAAAAAGGATCTTCCGATGTTATTGATGTTATTTCTGCCCTAGCAATGCCTTCGACTAAAACCCTTATTGTGTCACCGGGGAGCTTTAAAAGCTGTTTAATCTTGGATATAGTCCCAACCTTATAAAAATCCTCCACAGTAGGTGTATCAATAGTAGGATCTTTTTGAGTTACAAGAAAAATCATTTGATCATTTATCATAGCTTCTTCCAAAGCTTTAACGGATTTTTCCCTACCTACATCAAAATGTAGCAACATATAAGGAAAAATGCTTAGACCACGTAAAGGAAGAAGTGGCAAGCTTCGATTGTTTTTTAACATAGTAATCACTCCTATAAGATAAATGTAGAATTTTTTATCCTACGTCTAGTTTATTATATATATATACAAGTTTTTAATCAACATTATTTTCACGGTTAATATTTAATATAGGCTCGTCCGAAAAGATTTTGAATATAATCAAATATTTTATTTATTATGTAAATAAAATTAATTCGCTGTTATAACTTTAGTGTTTTTGTTTGCTTTAGATATGCTCTTAGCATTTAAATAGTTAATGTCGGGAACCATAGGCATGAATTTTTTATACTCTTGTTCACATAATAAAGCCACTTCTAAGGCTTCCTCTACACTCTCAACAGGGACAACCTCTATTCCTATACTGTCCAGTATATTTTGATAATTATCTTTGGGGATAATTACCTTAGTTGCGCCCGCCATTTTCGCAGCTTCAACCTTTGCAACTATTCCTCCTACAGGCATAACCTTTCCCCTAATGGATACTTCGCCGGTTATTGCTACGCTATTTAAAACCGGTATATTTGTAATTGCTGAATAAATTGCAACAGCTATACTTATTCCGGCTGATGGCCCATCAATCGGTGTGCCCCCCGGAAAGTTTAGGTGTATATCATAATCATAGGGGTTCACGCCTAAATATTTCTTTATTACTGTCAGGACATTTTCCGCTGAGGATCTAGCCATACTTTTCCTTCTTATAGTTCTACTTTGACTAGAGCCTAGCTCCTCTTCATCAACTATGCCCGTTACAATGAACCTACCGTTACCACTTTGTGAAGCTAATGCCGAAGCTTCGATTTCAAGTACAGCACCTATGTTAGGTCCATAAATAGCTAAACCATTAACATATCCAATTTGAGGCTTCGCACTAATTTTCTTTTCAGGCCTAGGACTATATTGGCCACTGTTTATCACCCATTCAATATCTTTTTCTGAAACTTTATTCCTGCCTTCCGATATATTAATTCCAACTGCAGTTTGTAAAATGTTTACTGCTTCTCTGGCATTAGTTGCATATTTTGCAATAATATCAGGTACGACATCCTCCATCTCAAAAAATATTTTTTTCATAGTATTAGAACACACGGTTTTTATTTCATCTTGAGCTAAAGATTTAAAATATATTTCTAGGCATCTGGATCTAAGAGCGGGAGGTATTGAATCGGTGCCCCTTGTGGTCGCTGCTATAAGCCTAAAATCAGCAGGAAGACCATTTTGGAATATGTCGTGAATATGAAAGGGGATATTTGGGTCTTCTGAATTATAATAAGCGCTTTCAAGCAATACTTTTCTATCCTCTAAGACTTTTAATAGTTTATTCATTTGCATGGGATGAAGCTCCCCTATTTCGTCTATAAAAAGAACCCCACCGTGAGCCTTTGTTACTGCCCCCGGTTTTGGTTGTGGTATGCCTGCTGTGCCCATTGCCCCGGCTCCTTGATATATAGGATCATGTACGGAACCGATAAGCAAATCTGCTATACATCTCTCATCAAACCTAATAGTTGTAGCATCCATTTCAATAAACTTTGCATCTTGTCTAAATGGTGTTTTCGGAGTCTTCTTTGCCACCTCAAGAACCAATCTTGCCGCAGCTGTTTTGCCTATTCCAGGAGGCCCATATATTATCACATGCTGGGGATTGGGGCTGCACAAAGCTGCTTTTAATGCTTTTATTCCATTTTCCTGGCCAATTATTTCATCGAAACTTGAAGGTCTTGTGAGTTCTGACAAGGGCATACTGAGTTTAATGTCCCTTAACTTTTGGAGCTTATCCATTTCTTTTTTGCTTTCTTTTTCTACAACAAATTTGCTTCCCTGTTGTCTTTTTATTAAAGTTAAAAAATAGAATCCCATTATCAATATGAAGGCTAATTGTATCCAGAAAAATGTTTGTGACAAATTATAGACCCCTTTCAATAAATTAATAGGCTATCTATAATATTATTAACTTAGCATATTTTTTTATCCTGCACTTTTTACCTTGTCAAAAATTTCAAAAATAACCTTGCCACACTAATTGAGGCCACAAAATTTCTTTATAGCATTAGTACAATAAGGTTATAAGTAGATAAGTGGCAAAAGTATAGTTTTTATAGTTATGTCACATTTTTCATCAGATATGAAAAACCGATTGGTTTTCCAATCGGTTATGAGGCTGTATCACGCTTAGTTCTACTACCCTTTTTACTTTGTTTTTTTGCCGTCTTTTTTGTTCCGGGCTCCAGATATACTATTATAGGTTCCCTTTGTTCTGCTATGGTTTCTTTTGTAATTATGCATTTATCAATATCATCTCTCGAAGGTATTTCATACATAATATTTAACATAGCCTTTTCCAATATTGATCTCAATCCCCTTGCCCCAGTTTTTCTCTCCATAGCAAGAATTGCTATTTCATTAAGGGCCTCATCATCAAACACCAAATCCACATTATCCATTTCAAAAAGCTTCTGATATTGCTTTACTAAGGCATTTTTAGGTTCAGATAGAATCTTTATCAAAGCATCTTTATCTAATGAACTTAATGTCACTAAAATAGGAAGTCTCCCTACGAATTCCGGTATTAAACCATACTTTAGCAAATCTTCAGGGAGTAACTTTTTCAAAATTTCTCCTACATCTTTTTCTTCCTTAGTCTGTATATCTGCAACGAATCCTAAGGTCTTTTTCCCGGTCCTATCCATAATTATCTTGTCTAGACCATCAAAAGCACCGCCACAAATAAATAATATATTTGTAGTATCTATTTGGATAAACTCTTGATGTGGATGCTTCCTTCCGCCCTGGGGTGGCACAGAAGCAACAGTGCCCTCCAATATCTTTAGAAGAGCCTGCTGAACGCCTTCGCCTGAAACATCCCTTGTAATAGAAGGGTTCTCAGATTTTCTGGCAATTTTATCTATCTCATCTATATATACTATTCCTTTTTCAGCTCTTTCAATATCATAATCAGCATTTTGTATTAACTTTAATAAAATATTTTCTACATCTTCCCCAACATAACCGGCTTCAGTAAGTGATGTTGCATCTGCTATAGCAAATGGTACATTTAACATCTTTGCCAAGGTTTGGGCGAGCAAGGTCTTGCCTGAACCTGTGGGCCCTATCAGGACTATATTGCTTTTTTGCAACTCTACATCATCATACCTGGATTCGGAATTAATCCTTTTATAGTGATTATAAACAGCAACTGCTAGGGCTTTTTTTGCACCTTCTTGACCGATTACATATTTGTTTAAAAAATCTTTGATTTCAGATGGCTTAGGGACATTTTTTGATTCAATATCCATATCATCTTCGAATTCTTCATCAATTATTTCTTGGCATAATTCTATACATTCATCACAAATATAAACCCCGGGGCCGGCAATAAGCCTTCTAACTTGATCCTGGTTTTTACCACAAAAAGAACATTTAAGCTGCTTTTTATCGTCAAATCTAGCCATAACTACATCTCCCTACTTCCTCTTATATAATATCTCATCAATAATACCATAGGCTTTAGCTTCATCAGCTGACATAAAATAATCTCTTTCAACATCCTTTTCTATTTTTTCCAAGGGCTTACCTGTTTTTTCGCTTAAAATTTTGTTTAGACTTTTTTTCGTCCTTACTAACCTTTCAGCATGTATAATAACATCCGTAGCCTGACCCCTAGCACCGCCAAGGGGTTGGTGTATCATTACTTCACTATTGGGTAATGCAAATCTTTTTCCTTTTGCACCCGCAGCAAGGAGAAATGCTCCCATACTTGCGGCCATACCCACACATATAGTAGAAACATCGGATTTTATATATTGCATTGTATCATATATAGCCAAGCCCGCCGATATTGATCCTCCAGGACTATTTATATAAAGATTAATATCTTTTCCCGGATCTTCAGCCTCCAAAAATAGTAACTGAGCTATTACCAGAGATGCTGTTATATCGTGAACTTCTTCACCTAAAAATACAATTCTATCTTTCAGTAGTCTTGAATAAATATCGTAGGAACGCTCGCCTCTATTGGTTTGTTCTACAACAATTGGTACCAAGCTCATAATATTTCCTCCCTTTGGTATCTTTAAATAGATACACTACTTTTTATTAAAAAATCTATCGTTTTTTGAACTATTAAGCTATCTTTAATATACTCAATATCTTTCTCTTTTAAAGATGATTTAAACTTGTCAAATTCTTGCTTATACTGCTTAGCAGTTTTTTCAATTTCTTCGTTAACCTCTTCTTCGGCTACTTCTATACCTTCTTCCTTAATTATAGATTCAATTACCAATTGAGTCTTTACACTGTTGGAAGCAGCTTCCTTATATGATTTTCTCATTTCATCCATAGTTGTATTCATATACTTTATATATGTCTCAAGATCAAAACCTTGATATCTCAACTGAAAATCAAAATCTTTCAGCATTGAAGTTATTTGGTTTTCTATCATTATTTCGGGTATATCAACAGTAGCATTTTCAACTATTTTTTTCATTATTAAATCTTCATATTCTTGCTTGGATCTTCTATTTGATTCATCTATCTTTTTTTCTTTTATTTCTGCCTTTAACTCCTCCAAGCTATCATGCTCGCTTACATCTTTCGCAAACTCATCGTCTAAAGGCAAAAGTTCTTTTTCTTTAATCTCTTTTATCGTAACTTTGAAAATTGCTGGTTTGCCTGCTAATTCTTCAGCCCTATAATCATCGGGAAATTTAACATCTATATCAACTTCTTTATTTATCTCTGCACCTACTAATTGTTCTTCAAAACCCGGAATAAATTGACCCGAACCAATCTCTAACTCAAAATTCTCTGCTGTACCGCCGTCAAATTCATTTCCATCAATAAAGCCTTTAAAATCTATAATGGTTTTATCACCAAGCTTTACCGGTCTATCCGTTACATCTATTATTCTGGCATTTTTTTCTCTCAAAACTTCAAGTTCTTTTAAAATATCTTCGTCTGTAACATTATATTCTTTTTTCTCTGCTTCTATACTTTTGTACTGGCCTAGCGTTACCTCAGGCTTTATAGTAACCTCAGCTTTAAAAACTAAGCCTTTGCCACTTTCTATATCTAATATGTCAATCTTTGGCATATCTACAGGCTCTAATTTATGAAAATCTATTGCTTCTCCGTAAGCATCCGGGCATATTTCATTTATAGCATCTTCATAAAATATCCCTTCTCCATAATATTTCTCAATCAATGTTCTGGGTGCTTTTCCTTTTCTAAATCCAGGTATGTTAAACCTTTTCACATTTTTAAGGTATGCTTTCATTATCCCTTCTTCCAGTTTTTCTGGTGATATAGTTACTTCTATAGTAGCTATATTATTATCCACTTTTTCTAATTTTGAGCTCATCAAAATCCTCCTCAAGTATTAAGTTTTTATAAAATATATTCCCTATCTCTTTAACTTCTTAATTATATCATATCAATGTATCATATCAAGTGTTAGCTTAGTATTTCTTTGCCTTCTTGAATATATCATAGTATTTTTTCTAATGCAACTATTGACATTTTCTCAACAGGCTCTAAGCCTCTCCACAGGGTAATCTTTATCAAGTATTAATAGTCATAAGAATAATCTATTTTTTAATACTTAGGATTAATTTATCAGATAGTATTATATAGAATTTATCAAAACTGATTGATTGTATATCTTTTTTACAATCAGTAATATGGGTTAAACAATTTCCATCGCAACTAAGTATTCTTACACCCCCGGTATTAATATAGTCATAGGTTTCGGCAAAGGATAAATCAGTGGAGGCGGCAATAAATTCACAAATTTCTACATTTCCTGATATCATAGTTATGTCTTGTGTAGAAGATTCCCTTACCAGCTCTTTTATATATCCAACATATGCCATATCACTTTCTTTTTTGTCATAAATTCTAGCAACTATGATCTTAGCTAGTACTTCCCTAACAATTTGTAAATCTAGTTTTTCTTCTTCTATCAATTTTTTAATTTCCTTCAGCTTATAAGGTGTTAACTCAGTAAATAGTTTATACCAATTAAGTACGCTTTCTTTTTTTAGTTTTGATATTTTTTTAAAAATATCTACCGGATCCAAACTTATAAAAAACGATTCATCGGGTGAAATTGGAATAGTTGTCATTATCAGTTCGGGCTTTATGCCACATACTTCCATCATATATCTGCACATTAAAAAATTATTAATCTGATTATGCGTGCCTATTTCTATATCAGGATATAGCTCAACGGAATCAAGACCCATTAAAAAAGGGTAAATTAATTTCGCATAAGTAAAATCTTCACCCTTGTCCAACTTATTTTGAAACTTATCTCCTTTTAACACATTAGTCACATGTACTTTAGTCATAAGCTCTATTAAAAAAGGGAGCTTTATATCATTAACCCAAGAGCTATTATAAACAGTTGAAACTTTTGAGAAATCAATAAAATTATCCAGCTGTTTTCTAAGTTGTTTGAGATTCCTTTCTATATTCTTACGACTCAGCTCTTTTGAATTCCAGGTAACTATTGGATCACCAATTAATGCTGTAACATCACCTATAAGCAAAGTTATTTTATGTCCCATTCTTTGAAGCTTGCTTGCTAGAATAAGCGGTGGAATATCCTCTATCTTCATTTCCATAGATAGTGGATCTACACCATATTTAATATTAATAGCTTTGTTAGATTTTTTTGAATTGATGAATTTTGCTCTTATTTCTTCTTCAGGATAGAACCCCTCACATGAATACTTTAGAATTTCTATCTGTTCTTCAATTTGAAAACAATTTAAATCTTTTTTGAACTCAGAACCTTCCCTTTCAATATTTTCTATAATGCCTATAATATCTGACATTCTCCTGCCCCCATTTCAGATTCACTCATTATTAGAAAAATCAGTATCCTCAATAATACTTTTTGCCTCTTTATAGTCTTTATCTCTAACAAATATGTCAACCCCTAGCACTGTTCCCATTATTATTTTAATAAAGCTTTTATTACCCCTATATTTTTTAATAATTGGAATATCATATTGTAACAATAAAGCCTCAACAATATCTGCTTCTACATCGTTATATACTTGTAATAAAAAAACATATTCATTGTTACTGTTACTCATGACATCCTCCCCCAATATTGCTATATGTTATTTAAACATCAAAACAACTATTTCCAATATACTCTCTCAATATGGAGTTGCTTGGAACGCACTTGGAATCAAAAGGAAGCAAATAATTGAAAAATTTCATCAGTCTTTTTGCCTCAATATATTCTATTATATTCTTATCAATAGCTTTTAACAACGATATAGCAATTGGTTTTAAAACACAAAGCTCGTATGCTAAAGATGAATTAAACATAACATCTGCATGCTCTTGAAATGGATAGATATATTTATCCTCACCGCGTCTCACCATATCCCACATTTTTATCGTACTCAGTGCATCAGTAGACCTAAATTGATAATCCCGTACTATCCTTCTAATTAACCTAAGATCAGATGTAGGAACCCTATTATGATTGTCTATATTTAAATGTGTAAGTGCCGATACGTAAATTTTATATTTAATCCTTGGCTCTATATCTCTTGTTAGCTTATAATTAAGCCCATGTATTCCTTCAACAATTATTATCTGATCTTCGGCTATTTTTAATTTTCTGCCTTTCCATTCTCTTTTTCCCGTATTAAAATTAAAATACGGTATTTCTGCTTCTTCTCCCTTAATCAACTGACTTATAACATTATTAAAACCTTCAGTATCTATAGCATCCAAAGTTTCAAAATCCGGCTCCCCTTCCGGGGTTATTGGAGTATCTTCTCTGTTTTTAAAAAAATCATCAATAGAAATTGCTGCAGTTTTAAGGCCATTTACCCTAAGCTGAATTGAAAGTCTCTGTGCAAATGTTGTTTTACCTGAAGATGATGGACCAGAAATTAAAACAAGTTTTTTCTTATCTCTCGAATAGCTGATTTTATCTGCTATCTCTGCTATTTTCTTTTCGTGAAGGGCCTCAGATATCCAAACTAGCTCGCTAATCCTACCATCAGATATATAGTCATTAAGATGCCCTATATTCTCAATTTCAAGTATTTTACCCCACTCTTCAAATTCTCTAAATACGCTAAATAATTGGGGGTGCGGAATAAATTCAGGTATCTCATCAGGGTTTCTCCTACAGGGAAATCTAAGTATTAAACCGGGAGGATAAAACTTTAATTCAAACTTTTTTAAGTATCCTGTTGAAGGAACTAAATATCCATAAAAATAATCATAATAGCCCTTGCAGCTATATAAATTAATATATTCCTTTTTCCTATACTTTAACAGCCCAATCTTATCGTACTGTCCTCTTTCTTCAAATATTTTTTTAGCTTCGTTTTTAGGATATCTCTTTTTTATAAATAATAAATCCTCCTCAACAATTTCAAGCATTTTTTTCTCAATTGTTTTAATCAATTCTTCATCTAATGGTTGTGACTCATGAATTTCGCAATATAGACCCTTGCTTAACGAATGCTCTATAGTAATTCGGCAATCTTTCAGTACTTCTTTCGCGGCTATTATAAGTAAAAATGCTAAGCTCCGCGAGTAAAACCTATTGCCGTAAGCTGATCTAATATCTATAAACTCTAATTTTGTATCAACATCTAAAGAAAAATCAAGTTCTTTAAGATCATTATCAATAATAGCACCTAAAATATCGTAATTACTTAAGTATTGGAAATCTTCAACAACTTTCCTAAGCTTAGTTCCTTTTTTATATGATGCTCTATGTTCATTATTCACAATTACATCAATCATATTATAATACCCCCCTGTAAAGACTTTGTAATTGGTATAATATATTTTATCATATTTGAAAGTAATTTGATAATCTTTCTGAACTTTCCTAGCTATGTTTGATAAATCGTACAATGAGTGAATTGTAAGTAAAGATGTAAATTAGTTGTAACAAATGGGCTTAGGGCCTATTATTATTTATAAGTATTGTATATAATAGCATTACAGAGATTATTGGTTAATAAATGCTAATACTCTTTATTCCTCCCCCTCATTCATAAATTTTGCTGCATTTGCTCAAAAATAGCAAATGCAGCCTTATTTTTTGGCAAATTAAAAAGCCAAAGAATTTTGAAGGTTTCTTTAGCTTCTAAATTTTTACTATAATTGTTTTATCTTTTTACTATATTCTCCTTATCAGACTTTTGGCTTTCTGCCAAATGCAAATTAAAATCCAAGCCCCTAATCTCTTTATAGTATCTTATTAGAGATATAGTTAAAGCCTTAGCCGCATCTTCTCTGTATTCTTCTTTTTTTATAAATGACAATTCTTCTTTGTTTGTTAAAAAACCCAGTTCCATTAAAATCGCAGGCATTTTGGTCTTATTTAAAACAAATAAATCCGGTCTTGCAATAACACCTCTTGATGGTCTTTTTAGTGCTTTCAATATTTCTTCTTGAAATATTGATGCTATCATTTTGTTATCCACATTATAAACTTCGCTAGGTGTATTTGGATAATATAGAGTTTCTATACCTACAGTTTTATTCATATAAGCATTGAAATGTATGCTGACAAAAAAATCAGCGTAATTCCAATTTGCCGCATCTGCCCTTTCTTGCAGTGTTGTATAAACATCATCCTCCCTCGTCATAAGGGTTCTAAAGCCAAGTTCCTTAAGATTCCTATCTAATCTTTTTGCTACATCTAAATTATAGGTTTTTTCGTAACTACCATCTACTGCCTTGGCTCCGGGATCCTTGCCACCGTGACCTGCATCAATAATAATTAAAACATCATCGGGGCACAAAGGCCTATGCTGAAGTTTCAACTTTATAAGTTTATTATCCATAGTTTCTAATAGTTCATAATCCGTCTTTTCTTTTAATTTAAATTCAATAAGAGTAGAAGCATTCTTGCTCTTATTTGACTTGCTTAGTTTAATATATTCTAGTAAATTATCGTCAATTTTATACATATCTTTTTCATGCTTTATATCTTTGTCTAATTCTATTTTTAATAGTCTATCATTTTTATTAAAATTTGTATTATACCTTACATCTTCCCCTGGACTTAGTGTTATATAGGATGAATTATAATACTTGTCATATCCCAAAAAAGTAGAAGGTATATCTGAAATATAAACTTTTGTTGCTAAGCCTTCTTTCTTTACATCAAAGAATGCCGGTTTTCCTAAATCAACTACAATCCTTGCTGTAGCTATATCAAATTGGCCTGTTCTGACAGATTTAACAATAGGGGAATTATTTATTGATATGTTTTGTTCTGCTTCTCCCAATACTGCCTGTTCTACATCTATAACAATTCTATCTGGATTTTCCAAAGAAAATAGTGTGCTATCTATAGGCTGGCTCCCCCTAATTGTGATTACTTCACTATATCCCTCTTTTGCTACAGTTACCGGCTGAATTATATTGGCATATATTAAAGATATATTCTTTTTGTCTTGGGAGCTAGTAACCTTTGCCTTTTTGTGATTTTCTAAATCTACTACAATTCTAGCGATTTTAGGCTCGCTGCTGAATTGTCCAATTCTGACTCTCGTGATTTCGCCTTTATTTATTTCTCTTACCATGAAATCCGTATCCGCAATGGCATTTGACACATCAATTACCATCCTATTAGGCTTGTCCAAAGTAAAGGTTTTAAATTCCATAGGATTGTCTGCTGATATTAAAAGTTGGGGATAGCCACTTTCCTCACTATATGAAATATCTTGTATTCGCGAAACTTTCTCAGTTTCCTTTTTCTCATTTATAAGAAGGCTGTTTTCTTCCTTATCGTATTTAAAATCATATCCCATTATACTTTCTAAAAAAGAAAATGGTATATAAGCCCTTCCTTCTACCATAATAGTCTTTACACCCATTTTAACTTCCTTTTTATCTATTATTGCTTTATCACTATTTATAAGGAAAGTCATTTTATTGTCCCTTTTTATCAGCTCCATAGTTTGGCTATTTATATCCCAAGTTATATCATAACCTAATCCTTCACCTAGGGGTCTTATCGGAACCATTACGTTGCTGTTGTGTATTAAAGGTGAAAACTCATTGTCCACCCTTTTGCCTAAAATGTAAATAGCACCCTTGCTTCCAGTATATGTATTTTCATTCACCGTGTTAAGGCAACCAACTTTTATTGTATTTACTTTTTTATTATAATCAGCAGATATACAAAACCCTTGATATACAAATGATATAGGAACATAGGCCCTACCATTCCTTAAAAAAGGAGCCTTTTCCAGCAAAACATTATTACCATTAACATTGACAGTTTTGTTATCAATAGTCATTTTAATGGAAAAGTCACCCTTTGTAATATTCAATAGCTTCGTTTTTAAGTTGTAATCCACTTTATAGCCCAGGGCTTCGCTAATGGCTCTCACAGGAACATATACTTTACCATCTTCAATAATGGGTAAGTCTTTAATATCTAAGACTTCACCTAAAACAATCAAGGAAGGTTCAATACTAGAGCCAGCTGCTTCAACAAATTGATTAAAAGAAAATAAAACTATACAAAAAACTACAATTAATACTACTGCTTTTTTCATCAAATTCCTCCTCTTCTTGCCATTTCAACTACTAATTCGACTTTTAATGCATATATTCCTTTATTTCTTATATTTCATTTTCTTAACAATTTCATTACAGTCTATACTACTTTAAATAATTCATCTGCTTTAGGTGGGTCCAATTTTGTTAAACTGCCATCAGCTTCTACTATTATCCTATCACTCTCTAAAATACTTCCTATTACTGTAGCTGTGATACCATTTTTACATAATAAATCTACAAGCTCATTTCCATTTTTGCAAGTCATAATCATACAACCACTGGATATAAGTTGATAGGGATTAATACTGAAATGCTCACATATTTTTATTGTCGTTTCAAGGACAGGGATTTTATTTAAATATATCTTTATACCTGTGTTGGATCTTTCCGCTATCTCCCAAACTGCACCCAAAACTCCCCCTTCAGTTATATCATGCATTGAATTTACCCCATATCTTCCAGCTAATACTCCTTCAGGCACTACTGAAATATATTTAATAAGAGATTGAGCTGATATAAGCTCATCTTTATTCAACACATTTATCAAGTCATTTTCCAAATCCTTTGCAATAATTGATGTGCCCTCTAGGCCAGCCCATTTTGTCATCACTACATCGTCGCCAATTTTCGCACCCTTTGTTGTAATCATTTTATCAATTTCGATTTTCCCTATGGCGGTAGTAGAAATAACCATCTTGTTGACTGCAGATGTTATTTCCGTATGACCACCGATAATTTCAACGCCTAGCTCCGCAGCTGCTTCGCCTGCTTCTTTCATGATTCTTTCTATGTCTTCTTCACTTCCGTCCGGTGGTAGCATAAGAGTGATTAAAATCCCAATAGGCTCTACACCACATGAAGCAATATCATTGCAGGAAATATGTATTGCAAGTGTTCCTGCTCCGCTTTCCGCCCCGGTAATAGGATCAGTTGAAACTACGCAAGCATATTCACCAAATTTTATAGCTGCACAATCTTCCCCAATTTCAGGGCTAACTAACACATGAGGGTTCTTAGTCTTAATATTATTAAAAACTAATTTCCTTAGTAATTCTGTAGGTAATTTTCCTTCTTCCATTTTAACGTCCTTTCGCAATTGTTTTTACAAAGAAATTATAGCACAATAATAGCTGCTTTCGCCAACTTAATTGTAAAAACTACAATTATTTTATCTACCTCTTATTTCTTGTCATTAGTTTTTTACTTTTGGATAAAATTATTATCGGGAGGTGTTTTTCCTGTGATTTTAATCAACTGTACTGAGAATTGCATTCATCAAAAAGATGGAATGTGCTCACTTGAACAAATTGGGAGAATATCCAATACTACTTCCAGAGGTTGTGAATTTTTTGTAAAAAGAAACGGGAAGCCCCCAAAAAAAAGCGACAGTATTTAACACTGTCGCTTTTAACTTAAAACAAATGACACGCTGCAAAATGATTATCTTTTTTCTTTACAAGTTGAGGTGTTGTTTTTCTGCATATATCCTTTGCAAAAGCACACCTTTCTACAAACCTACAAGCTTCTTTTGGATTAATAGGGCTAGGAACATCCCCTTCTAACATTATTCTGTGCCTGTTTCTTTGTATTTCAGGATTAGGTATAGGAATAGCAGAAAGCAAAGCCTTAGTATAAGGATGAATGGGGTTTAAGTATAGTTCTTCTGAGTCCGCAAGCTCCATAATATGTCCTAAATACATTACTGCAACTCTATTTGAAATATAACGTACCATAGATAAATCATGAGCTATAAAAAGATATGTTAAGCCAAGCCTATTTTGTAAATCTTTTAAAAGATTTACTACCTGGGCTTGTATAGATACATCTAATGCAGAAATAGGCTCATCGCATACTATGAATTTGGGGTTCAATGCCAAGGCCCTTGCCAAGCCAACTCTTTGCCTTTGCCCACCAGAGAATTCGTGAGGAAAGCGCATAGTATGCTCTTGCCCCAAACCTACCAGCTCAAGCAGTTTTAGTACCCTATCACTTCTTTCTTTATGAGATTTACATATGTGATGTATATCCAAAGGTTCTGCAACTATATCCTCAACTGTCATACGCGGATTTAACGATGCATAAGGGTCTTGGAAAATAATCTGGAAATCCTTCCTTACGTTTTGCATCTCTTTACTTGATAATTCATATATATTTTGATTATTAAAAATAAGTTCACCTTCCGTAGGCTCATAAAGTCTAATTATAGTTCTGCCCACTGTTGTTTTTCCACACCCTGATTCACCTACTAAACCCAAAGTTTCCCCGGGGAAAATATCAAAGCTGATATCATCAACGGCTTTTAATATTCCGCTACCCACATTAAAATACTTTTTAATATTCTTTGCTGAAATTAATGGTGTTTTCATAGGCTATTCCTCCTTTCCCCTTTGTCTCCCGATGCCATAGGATGATTTAGCCAACACCTGCTATTATGAGTGCCACTTAGCTTTGTAAAGCCAGGTAAATGTTCTTTGCAAATAATCATGGCTTTATCACATCTATCATAAAAGGAGCAACCCTTTGGAGGTATATAAAGATCCGGGGGTGTCCCATATATTGCATGTAATGTTTCATCCTTTTTCATATCAAGCCTAGGCACTGATGCTAAAAGCTTTTTCGTATAGGGATGATTGGGGTTTTCAAAAATTTCATCTACCAAACCTTGCTCCATTATTTGTCCTGCATACATAACCACTACTTTATCACTCATATCTGCTACTACTCCTAAATCATGAGTAATCAAAATTATAGACATAGCCATTTCCTCTTGTATTTTTTTCATCAACTCCAAAATCTGTGCTTGTACAGTCACATCCAGAGCAGTAGTGGGTTCATCGGCAATAAGCAGTTTGGGATTACAAACCATGGCGAGAGCTATCATGACTCTTTGCCTCATCCCCCCGGAAAACTCGAAGGGATATTGGTTTATTCTCTTTTCCGGTTGAGGAACAGATACGAGATTAAGCATTTCTATTGCTTTTTCTTTCGCTTTTTGTCTGTCCATAGCTTCATGCTTTATGAGGCCTTCTATAATCTGCTTTCCAACTCTCATAGTAGGATTTAATGATGTCATGGGATCTTGGAAAATCATACTTATTTGATTTCCCCGTATGCTTTGCATGTCCTTTTCAGATTTTTTCAGCAAATCCATACCTTGAAAAATTATTTCCCCACCTTTGAAAAAAGCAGGTGGCATAGGTAGTAGCTGAACAATTGAAGAGGCAGTTACAGATTTACCGCAACCTGATTCCCCCACAATAGCTATGGTCTCTTTTTCGCCTACATTAAAACTAATATCCCTGACTGCTTCAATTTCACCAAAGAAGGTTTTGAATGAAACTTGCAAGTTTTTAACCTCTAAAATATTATTCATCTCTCTGCCTCCCATTATTTACGTAGCCTAGGATCCAATGCATCACGGAGCCCATCTCCTAAGACATTGAAGCCAAACATAATCAAAGATATAAACAATGCGGGAATTAGTATTTGGTATTCCAACCCAACGGCCATGCCCGCCAAACCATCATTGGCCAAGGAACCTAAACTTGCTTTTGGTAATTGAATTCCAAGTCCCAAAAAACTTAAAGTTGCCTCTGCAAATATTGCCCTAGGAATAGTCAAAGTAATATTAACTAAAATAGGCCCCAAGGTATTGGGGATAATGTGTTTTGCCAGTATCCAATTCTTGGAGGCACCTAGGGATTCTGCTGCTAAAGAATATTCACTTTCTTTTAATTGCAATACCTGCCCTCTAACCAAAATTGCCATAGGTACCCATCCCGTTAAACTCATTGCTAAAATCATTATAAATAAACTGCTTCCCTGACCTGCTTTTGAAAAAACCGATGATAAAAGTATTACTACCAATAAATACGGTATACTATAGATTACCTCCGCAATACGCATCATAATAGAATCAATATTGCCCCTGGCCATGCCTGCAATACCACCATATAAAACACCAATTAAAAAATCTAAAAATGCAGCGGCAAAACCTATAAATAAAGAATATCTAGTGCCAAACCATATCCTGGTAAATAAGTCCCTGCCCAATTCATCAGTGCCAAACCAGTGAATTCCATCGGGATGCTGATTTATCAAGGAATAATCTTGCTCATAATATTTAAATCCATTAATATTTGTTCCTATAATTGCCATAAAGATAAATAAACTAATTAAAATTAAACCCATCATAGCAAGTTTATTTAGCTTTAGTCTACGCCATACATCAGGCCAATACCTTATACTAGGACGATGTATTTTTTCTGCATCTTGCCCTTCCCTTGATGCAGGTAAAAACATTTCTGGTGTAAAGTCCTCTGTCATTCTCATCATCGTCCCTCCTTAGTAAGCTTGATTCTTGGGTCTATAATCATATAAGCAATATCCACTAAAAAAAGCATAAATATCAAAACAATGGAATAAAAAACCGTAGTCCCCATAATCAAGGTATAATCCCTGTTATTTATAGATTTTACGAAAAACATACCAAGGCCTGGAATACCAAATATTTTTTCTATAACGAAACTTCCCACCAATAAATTTGAAATCAAAGTCCCCGCCATAGATACAACAGGCAAAACAGCATTTCTCACAGCATGTTTTAAGACAACTGCAGCCTTGGATATGCCTTTTGATTTTGCCGTTTTTATATAATCTTGCCCTAATACTTCCAGCATACTAGAACGCATAAGCCTGGCAGTATACGCCAAAGGCATAAGGGCTAAAGCCACACTTGGTAGTATAGTATGCCTATAAGAGCCCCAACCTGCTATAGGAAGCCATGCTACTTTTCTCGCAATAAATTGTATTAGTACAGTGCCCATTATAAAGCTAGGAACGGAAATCCCAATAATCGCAACTATCATTAATAGATAATCTGGGGCTTTATTCTGATTTAGCGCTGCAATAGCACCTAGGGCAGGACCAAAAATAAAGGCTATTAAAAGAGCCTCTATACCTAAATAAGCAGAAACAGGAAAACCTCTTCTTATCATTTCATTTACTGTTTCAACTCTTGATTTCATAGAATCTCCAAAATCTCCCCTTACTAATTTACCAAGATAAATAAAATATTGTTCGATTTTGGGTTTATCTAGGCCATATTTTTTTTGTAAATTATCATAAACCACTTTAGGCATTTTTCCTTCTTTTGCAAAAGGATTGCCTGGAACAGAATGCATTAATATAAATGTTACAGTAACAATTACCCAGATAGTTATAATAGACATTATAAGCCTCTTTAAAAGATATTTGCCCATAAACTACTTCACCTCGAATCTGTAATAAAAAGAAAACCGAGGGCTATAAAAAACAATTGAATTGTTTTTTATGACCCTTCGATCTTCTATAAGGAATTTTTATCTTTACTATTTATTCATATCAGCATAAATCAATTTAGGATAGTTTACAAGAGGTTTATATACCCCAGTAATATATGTCTTTTGTGCATAAGGTTGAGTATAGAAATAAACAGGAATAACAGCCATTTCATTCATTACTAATTTTTCTGCCGCTCTCATTGCTTCAAAACGTATATCTTGCTCTGCAGTTCCTTTTGCTGTATTAACATATCCATCATATGTTGGATTATTAAATTTAACATCATTGAAGCTACCTGAACTATACCATAAATCAATAAAAGTCATAGGATCCATATAGTCACCTATCCAGCCACCACGTGATATATCATAATCTCCTGCTTTTTCTCTATCTAGCTTAACTTGGAAATCAACATTTTCAAGCTGAACCTCTATACCAAGATTTGTTCTCCACATTTCTTGGGCTGCTTGAGCTATTTTTTTATGGGATTCCAAGGTGTTATACAAAATAGCGAAATTACTGAAATCTTCAACTTTCATTCCTTCTTCAGCCAAACCCTCATTAAATAGCTTTTTACCTTCTTCAGGATTGTATTCGACTAAATTACCTACTGCATCGCGATATTCGTTTTCGTTTTCATCCATCATACCAAAGGGAACAACACCCTCTGCAGCTATTTCACCGCCTTGAGCTATTTTTTCCACTATGGTTTTACGATCTAAGGTCATAGATAAACCTTTCCTAACTTTTGCGTTATTGAAAGGTTTTATTTTGCTATTTACATTGTAATAGTAAGTACCAACCATTTTCCCAATAACAATTTCTGGATTATTTGCTGCTAAAGCCTGTGCTACAACAGCTTGGGGTACTTCTGTCAAGAAATCGAAATCTCCGCCTTCGTAAGCTTGCCATGCAGTATTTTCATCATTTATTATAGCCAAATCAATACCATCCAGTTTTACACTAGTCTTATCATAATAGTTTTGATTTTTCCTAAGTTTAATGCTGGCATCATGGGACCACTCAACTAGTTCAAAAGGACCATTGGATACGTGAGTATCTGCATTTTTTGCCCAATCCTTATTTGCTTCCACTACATTTTTATTTACAGGATAATAAGTAAAGAATGCTGTTAACTCCAAGAAGTATCCTACAGGTGATTCCAATACTACCTCCAATGTCCTATCATCCAAAGCTTTTACCCCTACATCATCAATAGAGCCTTCGCTAGTATTGTAGGCCTCAGCACCTTTTATATAGTATAGTTGAAATGCATAATCTGCTGCAAGATCAATGTCCAGTGCTCTTTTCCAAGCGTATTCAAAATCATGTGCTGTCACGGCATCTCCATTGGACCAAACAATATCATCACGAAGTTTAAAGGTATAGGTTAAAAAGTCATCAGACAGTTCATAGTCTTCCGCCATACCAGGAACTACTTTCATATCAGGATCAATTTTCATTAATCCTTCAAAAGTATGGTCCAATACCCATGATTCGTGAGTTCCTTGTGCCAACGCCGGATCTAGAGAACCGGGTTCAAAAACATTATTGCTACGTAAAATCTTTTCTTCTGACTTGTCCGAGTCTCCTTCTCCGTTTTGTTCTCCTGCAGGTACAGTCGGTGCACATGCTGTAATGCCTAGGCTTAAAACCAAAAGCAATACAAGAGCCAATGTTAATAATTTTTTCATTAACTCATCCCCCTTTTTTTTATAATAAGCAATTAACAAATATTGCCTACCATTAAATAATAATAAGCGATTCTATCAGTAAATGCAACATAATTTTCCTTTGCATCCCTAAAGAATCGCCTTTTTTTTACTTGACCTTTTATGTTTAAATTAACAGGTGTAATTATTGTCTGAAAGTAGATTGTTATGTCCTTCCAATTCCTAAATTATACGACTAATCATCCAACTTTTCTCTTATAATATCACTTATTAATTGGGGATTACCCTTTCCTTTTGAAGCTTTCATTGCCTGCCCTACTAAGTATTTTAAAGCGTTTGTTTTACCATTTTTATAATCTTCTACGGATTTTACGTTTTGAGTCAACACACTATTTACTAAATTCATAATTGTTTCTTTATCGCTTACTTGTTCCAATCCCATATTCTTTATCAGTAATTTTGGCTCTTCGCCCGTTTTAAACATCTCTTCGAAAACCAATTTTGCTGCGCTACTGCTAAGTAAATCCTTATCTATTAAGTCTACTAATTCCCTTAAATATTCTGGCGGAAACTTAAGTTGGCCTATTTCCATATCTTTTTCTTTGGTTAATCTTAAAACTTCGCCCATAACCCAATTACTTATCGCTTTGGGATTCTTATGGCCTTTTGCACATTTTTCGTAAAATAGTGATAATTCTTTTGTTAAAGTCAAAACAGAGGCATCATACTTGGGCAACCCATATTCGTTTATAAATCTTTTTATCTTTTCATCAGGCAGTTCAGGTAGACTTTCTTTGATTCTAGCAATCCAAACCTCATCAAGAACTATAGCTACTAAATCTGACTCAGGAAAATTTCTATAATCATAGCTTTTATCTTTGGCCCTCATTGATATTGTCTGCGATTCTTCATCGTCCCATCTTCTAGTTTCGGGCACTATGTCTCCACCATCTAATAATATCTTTCTTTGCCTTTTCTCTTCATATTCTAGTGCTTTTTCCAAGGCCTTCATAGAATTCATATTCTTTATTTCTACTTTAGTACCAAAAATCCTGCTTCCTATAGACCTTATTGAAATATTTGCATCGCATCTAAGCGAGCCTTCTTGCATTTTACAATCAGATATCTCAAGGTACTCAAGAATACTCTTTAATTTTTCAAGATATATTCTAGCCTCCTCTGGATTTCTAATATCGGGATCTGATACTATCTCTATAAGCGGTACACCTGCTCTATTAAAGTCTACTAATGAATAATCTTCCTCTTCTGCTCCATGTATAAGTTTACCTGCATCCTCTTCTATGTGTATCCTAGTTATTCCTATTTTTTTTGATTCATTATGAATTTCGATTTCTATTAAGCCATCTTTGCAAATGGGCATATCATCCTGGGATATCTGATAAGCCTTGGGTAAGTCAGGATAGAAATAATTCTTTCTATCAGTTTTGCTATATAAAGATATTTCACAATTTAATGCAAGACCTGCCTTTACAGCATATTCAATTACCTTTTTGTTAAGAACCGGTAAGGCTCCCGGATATCCCAAACACACGGGGCAACAATGGGTATTAACTTCTCCACCAAATTCATTTTTACAACTACAAAAAGCTTTGCTTTTAGTATTTAGCTCCACATGTACTTCAAGTCCAATTATTGTTTCATATTTCATTTCCTTCACCACCTTACAATTCAGGCCTTATGCTTGAAAAATTTGTGTTTTTTTCGTAAATATATGCAGCTTTTATAATTGTAGAATCGCTTAGCGCTTTTCCCATTATTTGCATTCCAATGGGAAGGCCATCTTTAGTAAAACCACAAGGGATAGATATAGCAGGTATACCTGCTAGGTTTGCAGGAACCGTACACAGATCACCCATATACATAGCTAGCTTGTCTTCTAGCTTTTCTCCTATTTTAAAAGCTGCAGTAGGATATGCCGGGGTTATTAATAAATCATATTCCTTAAAAGCTTTATCAAAATCCTCTTTAATAAGCCTTCTAACTTTTAAAGCTTTATCTAAATATGATTTATAGTTTTTTTCAATTAAGGAATGAGTGCCTAAAAGTATCCTCATTTTTACCTCTTCTCCAAAACCCTGACTCCTATTTTTTATATACATATCATCTAGATCAGCAAATTCATTAGCTCTATGACCAAACCTAATACCATCAAATCTTGCAAGGCTTGAACTAGCTTCCGACAAAGCAATAATATAATATATAGGCAGGGTATATTCGGAATAACTTAAACTGGTTTCTTCCACATGAGCTCCTAATTCTTCAAATAAGTTTAATGCCTTATTAATAGAATCTTTTACTTCACCATCAATACCCGCCCCGAAGTACTCTTTAGGCATACCAATTTTTAAAGCATTTATATTATCATTTAACGCATCAGTAAAGCTATTGTAATTTACCTTTAGTGTGGTAGAGTCTTTTTCATCAAATCCATATAGATGATCTAAAACCATTGCGCAATCCCGCACATCCTTTGTAAATACGCCTACTTGTTCCAGAGATGGAGCATAGGCTATGACTCCATAACGGGATACCGCCCCATAAGTTGGTTTCATACCTACAACTCCACAAAATGAGGCAGGCTGCCTTATTGAGCCACCGGTATCTGAACCCAGGGCATAAAAAGCCTCTCCGGCTGCCACCGCTGCAGCTGAGCCTCCGCTTGAGCCACCAGGTACTCTTGTTAAATCCCATGGGTTTTTAGTATTTTTAAAATATGAATTTTCAGTGGAACTTCCCATAGCAAACTCATCCATATTGCTTTTCCCTACCATAACAGCCCCAGCCTTATGTAATCTATCATAAGCCTCTCCACTGTAAGGCGGAATAAAGTTTTCAAGCATTTTTGAACCACAGGTAGTTTTTACGCCTTTTGTGCATATATTATCCTTAACAGCCATAGGTATCCCTGCTAAATTGCTAATTTTTTCACCTTTGGCAATTTTTTTATCTATTTCTTCCGCCGCTACATATGCACCTTTTTTATCTAAACTTATATAGGAATCGACTTTACCCTCTATATCTTCGATTCTCTTAAATATATTATCTAATAATTCCTTTGAACTGATTTCTTTTTTCAAAATCCTACTATGGGCTTCATGGAGAGTTAGTTCATGTAAATTCAATAAATTCACCTTCCTTTGTCTCATTCGATTATTTTTTTAACTTTTATGCATCCATACATACTATCTAATGCATTTTCTAGTATTATATTTCTATCCAAAGATGGCTTTACTATATCTTCTCTATAAAAATTTGTTGTTTCATTGCTATTGACTAATGGTTGTATATTGCTTGTATCTATTTCTGCCAATTTTTCGGCATATTCGTCAAAACCTTTGAGTCTTTGATGAACCTTATAATATTCTTCTTCTGTAAATTCCAGTTTGGCTAAAGAGCAAATATATTCTATATAGTTTTTATCCACTTTCTTCACCGCCCTCCCATCCATTCTTTAAAAGTTTCCTCGCTAATTACATTTACACCGAGCTCATTAGCCTTTCTTAGCTTTGAGCCCGCATCCTCACCCGCTAAGACATAATCTGTTTTTTTGCTCACACTGCTTGATACTTTACCGCCATAGTTTTCAATAATTTCTTTTGCTTCGTCTCTTTTAAAATCATTAAGAGCCCCTGTAAGAACAAAAGTTTTATCCTTAAAGTTTTCATTATTTAAAATTACTTTCTTTGCGCTCTCCATATTTATCCTAAGGTCTTTTAGCTTCTTTATAAGTGCAATATTTCTTTCTTCTTTGAAATAGGATATAATGCTTTCTGCCATTTTGTCTCCAATCTCATTTATAGATATTAAATCTTCATAGGAAGCCTTTGAAAGATTATCCATATTGCTAAATGCATCAGCTAATAATCCAGAAGCTTTTTGTCCGATCATGCGTATCCCTAGTGCGAATATCAATCTAGCTAATGAATTGCTTTTTGAAGTTTCAATTGCTTTGAGTAAATTATCTACTGATTTTTCTCCCATTCTTTCAAGTGCAATAAGTTCTTCTCTTCGGTTTTTTATCAAATATAAATCTGCTGCATCTTTTATAAAATCATTTTCCAATAAAGCAGAAATTATTTGTGGACCTAAACCATCAATATTCATAGCATCTCTGGATACAAAATGAAACAGTGCTCTTTTAAGCTGTGCCGGACATGAGCTATTGCTACACCTTCTTGCAGCTTCACCCTCAAGCCTTATAGCATCTGCTCCACATACGGGGCAGTATAATGGCATATTAAATAGCCTTTCTGAACCCTTTCTCTTTTCTACAATAACTTCAACAATTTCCGGTATAATATCCCCGGCTTTTTGCAATAGGACTGTATCACCTATTCTTATATCTTTTTCTTTTATATTGTCTTCATTATGTAAAGTAGCTCTACTAACCACGGAACCTGCTATCCTAACAGGCTCTAAAACTGCTGTTGGGGTAAGCACACCAGTTCTTCCAACTTGTATTTCTACATCTTGAACAATTGTTCTTTTCTTTTCCGGGGGAAATTTATATGCTGTAGACCATCTTGGGGCTCTAACTGTGCTACCTAAAATAGATCGCTGTTGAAGATTATTAATTTTAATAACCAAGCCATCTATTTCAAAAGGCAGCTCACCTCTTTTATCTGACCAAAGCTTGCACTGTTCCCAAACTTCCCTCCAACCCTTACAAACCATTAAATGGGGACTAACTTTAAAACCTATATTTTTAAGGTATTCCATAGTTTCAATATGGGTTTGAAACCCGACTCCTGCACTTTCCAGGCTAAATACGAAAATATCCAACGGTCTTTTGGCTGTGAGACTGGAGTCTAGTTGCCTTAAGGAACCGGCAGCAGCATTTCTTGGGTTTGCAAATATGGGTTTTTCCGTTTCTTCCCTAAAAGCGTTTAGTTTTTCAAAGTCCTCCTTGGCTATAAAAACTTCCCCTCTTACTTCTAGATTGACGCTTTCCTTTAATCTCAAAGGTATTGTTCTTATGGTTTTTAGATTGAAAGTTATATCTTCTCCCCTTATGCCATCGCCCCTAGTAGCGCCTCTTATTAAAAAGCCATTTTCATAATTAAGAATAACAGTTAAACCATCTATTTTTAGCTCTACAACATATTCCACTTCATTAACAGCTAGAAGTCTTTTTACCCTTGCATCAAAATCTTTAATATCTCCCTCATCGAACACATTACTTAGACTTAGCTTAGGGCTACTATGAACTACCTCATTAAAACCCTTTGACACTTCTCCACCTACCCTTTGAGTAGGAGAATCAGGATATTTAAATTGAGGATGTTTATGTTCTAGTTCAACTAGCTCCTTCATTAACAAATCATAATCATAATCGCTTATTTGGGGGCTATCCAAAACATAATAACGGTAATTATGAAAATTAATTAAGTCCACCAATTTTCTTACTCTTTTTTCAATTCTTTCACTATTCATGTAAATACTCCTATTCCTTTTTAACAAGGTATTTTTATTTTAGCGCTATGTATATTCTACTTCATTTTTTTTCAAAATTATGAGTTAGCCTAAATGTGAGGCTATTTATTACAGTTTTAATAATAATTTTTCAGAAATCTCATTTAAAAATCTTGATTCCATAGTATAAGAGGTGCTGCCATATAAAGTCCTTTCAAAAGCTGAGGTTAAATAAAGTTTTTCCTTAGCCCTTGTTATACCAACATACATAAGTCTTCTTTCTTCCTCTAATTGACTTTCATCAAAAATACAGCGGGGACTTGGAAACAAGCCTTCCTCCATGCCGCTTATAAATACAACAGGAAACTCTAGACCCTTTGCACTGTGCAAGGTCATAAGTGTAATAGCTTCAATTGTATCATCCAATCCATCTATATCAGACATTAAAGCCAAAGATTCTAAAAAATTTACCAAAGATTTATCTTCATTTTTCTCTTCGAATTCTTTTGCTGCTGATACTAATTCCCTTATATTATTCGCCCTAGCTTGATCTTCTTCATCCCCAGCATCAAGTTCTTTCAAATAACCGGTCCTTTCTATTACTTCCATAATAATGGATGATATATTCTCATTTTGTGCAAAAGTCATAAGTTCAACTAAAATTCTTACAAATTCTTTTATATTTTTTTTCGCTCTTTTTCCAACACCCTCAACGCTGTTCGCTAACAGAAGGGATTCGTATAAAGAATTGCCATTTTCTCTAGCATGCTTTTCCAAAGCTTCCACTGTCACCTTACCTAAAGCTCTTTTAGGTACATTTATTATTCTTTTTAAACTTACATCGCCTTCCGGATCCTGTAATACACGCAAATAAGCTATTATATCCTTTATTTCTTTTCTATCATAAAATCTATGTGCCCCAATTATATTATAAGGCATCCCATTGGCTATACAGAGTTCTTCAAATATTCTTGATTGGGCATTTGTTCTATATAAAATAGCAAAGTCCTTTAAACTTTTTCTAATAGATAAATCTTTTATCTCATCTATTACAAAGGACGCTTCATCCCTGCCATTATAAGCCTTATAATATTTGATAGGTGAACCATCATCTTTATCTGTCCATAATTGCTTACTCTTTCTACCATAGTTGTTCTCTATTACATTATTAGCCGCATTTAAAATAATCTGTGTAGAGCGATAGTTTTGTTCCAGCTTTATCACTTTTGCACTTGGAAAATCTTTTTCAAAATTTAGGATGTTCCTAATATCAGCACCCCTCCACCCATATATAGATTGATCATCGTCACCTACAACACATATATTTCCATGTTCCTTTGCTAATAAGTTAATTAATTCATATTGACAATTATTAGTGTCTTGGTATTCATCAACCATTATATATTTAAATTTTTCTTGGTATTTTTTTAAAATGTTTTCATTACTTTTTAATAATTTAACAGTATTAAAAAGTATATCGTCAAAGTCCATGGCATTGTTCGATATTAATTTTTTTTGATAAAGAGAATATATTTCACTTATTTTTTTAGCATAAAAATCTTTTGAATACCTTTTTGAAAACTTATTGGGATCTTCCAGCAAGTCTTTCGCCCTAGAAATTCTTGAAAGAACTTCTTTTGGTGGATAATTTTTTTCATTAAGATTTATCTCTTTTAAACAATCTTTAATGAGCCTTTGCTGATCATATGAATCAAATATAATAAAATTCTTTTTATAATTATCAAGAAAATCGCTTTCAATTCTTAGTATCCTTGCACATGCTGAATGAAAAGTAGAAACCCACATACTATAAGGGGTTTCTAATAGACTCATTACTCTTTCTTTCATCTCATTTGCAGCTTTGTTTGTAAAAGTAATAGCCAGTATATCAGCGGGCCCTATGCCCATTTCTTTTATTAAATAAGCTATTCTATAGGTTAATACCCGGGTTTTGCCTGACCCAGCTCCTGCAAATATCAAAAGAGGGCCTTCTGTATGTAATACAGCTTCTCTTTGCTCTTTGTTTAAATTATCCAAAAATTTATTCATAATGACCTCCAAAAAAATTTAACCGTCCTTATATTACAATATTTTATAATAAGGATGGTTTATATTCAACAAATATAATAGTCTTAAAAAAATACAAAATCGTACAATATCTGAACTATAACATACTTGTTATTGTACATATGTAGTCAGAACAATATATATAGCTACCGCAATTGCATAATTTTGTAGCAGCGAATGAATTCAAATATACGGGGAAAAAGGAATGGATAGGATATATAATTCCTAGACATCTTTTAATATAGCAATAACTAGAGAAAATAGTATTAGTAAACCACCCAATAGGCCACTTAATAAAATAGTTTCTTTTAGGATTAAAAATGCTAATATGGATGTGAATAAAGGCTCACCTAAAAGGAGGATCCCCACACTTTCAGTGCTCGCCACCTTTTGTGCTCTAGTTTGGAATAAAGTTGACATACCGGTGCAAATAATTCCTATAACTAAAATAGGAAGCCATATTATCTTAAAATATTGAAAGCTAAACTTTTCGAATAAAAGCAAAGCAATAATACTAAACACACTTACAAAGGCCAATTGCACTAAAGTAAGAACCGTTTCATCAATATCTTTACCTTTTCTGTCCATCATAATTATATAAAAAGAATAAAAAAGTGCACTTAGTATTGCCAAAGTATCCCCTATATTATAACCTGCCCCATCCATACCTGAAATAAGCCTTAAGCCTAGAAGTGATATGATAACACTGATAAATGTCCACTTAGACGGCATACTTTTCCTGATTATACTTTCAATAATGGGTACAAATAGCACAGATAAAGATACCAAAAAAGATGATTTGGAAGCAGATGTATGCTTCAAACATACTATTCCAGAAGCATATGCCAAAAAAACCAAAAACCCCAGGGGTATTCCAATTTTAATAACTTCTTTATTAATACCCTTAGCTGCATTTGGCTTCATAATAAAAATAAAAATAGTTGCAATTACGAATCTCCCCATTAATAAATGATATGGGGGAACCTGCTCTATATACATTTTCATCAATACAGCACTAAGAGCCCAAGCTAGAGCTGTTCCAAGTATTTCTAGATAGGCTCTTGTTTTCTTTAATTCCAAAACTTTTGTTTCAAGCTCCATTTCATGTCAACTCCAGTCATCAAGGACAAATTACATTATAACAAAGGAGCAAGTTATATACAATAGCTATATAATTCTAAGCTTTCCCATTATCCTCCACCCTTATAACGCTAGAAACTTCATTTACAACATCCAAATCTTTTATGGATTCTATTGCATTTCTTAGATTTACCTCATTAACCTTTGATGTAATTAGAACAATTTCGGCAATCTTTCCCTCTGTTTTTTTCTGCAAAACTGACTCTAAGCTAACTTCAAAATTACCAAAAATACCAGCAATCTTTGCAAAAACACCGGGCTTATTTATTACATTTAACCTTATATAATAAGCTGAATATATTTCATCCATAAATTCTTTATCTTCAGAACCGCTACAATTTGGAAGCATTTTATTCCCAAGAACCAATTGTCTTGCTATTTCAACAATATCCGAAACAACAGAATTACCCGTTGGCATCTGCCCTGCACCGGGACCATATAGCATTAGTTCCCCTATTGACTCAGAGTTTACAAACACCGCATTATTAACGCCGTTTACCGTTGCCATAGGATGTTCCTTAGGAAGCATTACAGGACTTACGCTGACTTCTATTTTGTTATCCATTTCTTGTGCCATAGCTATTAATTTAATAGTCCAACCTAAATCTTTACCGTATAATATATCTCTTTTACTAATATTTGTTATGCCTTCACGCTTAACCTTATTAATATCAACATTCATATGAAAGCCTATTGAAGAAAGAATAGCCATTTTATAGGCAGCATCAAAACCCTCAACATCCGCCGTAGGATCCGTTTCCGCGTAACCATTATCCTGAGCTTCTTTTAATGCCTCACTATATTCGCTGCCTTCCTCCGCCATCTTCGTAAGTATATAATTTGTAGTACCATTTACTATCCCCATGATTCTTTTTATTTTATCCGTATTTAATGTTCTTCTAAAAGCTTTTATTACAGGAACGCCTCCACAGACACTTGCTTCAAATTCGATGGATAAGCCTTTTTCATCAGCCAGCTGAAATAAAATATGGCTTTTTTTTGCTAATAGTTCTTTATTTGCCGTAACCACATGCTTATCGTTTTCTAATGCCTTCTTAATATAAGTATAAGCAGGCTCTTCACCACCCATTAACTCAACAACAATATCAATATTTGGATTTTTCAATATATCATCTTCATCCAAAGTTAATAGCCCTTCTGGTACAACAGCAGCTCTTTTTTTGTCTAGATTTTTAACTAGTATTTTTTCGACAATTATGGGCGCTCCTACCTCGTTATTTATTTTCTCTGAAAATTTTTCTAGTATTTTATAAGTCCCTGAACCAACTACCCCAAATCCCAAAATACCGATTTTTACTGCATTCTTTTCTATTTTCATTACCTCCTTTGTATACAAAATAAATATATTTTCCCCGCATTGTATGTTATATGCAGACACCAGTGCTCGTACAATAAACATTTTAACAGCTTTTTTTGTTTTTATCAATAGAAATTTATATAGATGTATTATATTTGCTAGGAAAACGCAATCTTTATCAAATATTAATAATCTTTAAAAATATAAAATACTAGAATATCTGAACTGTAACTATGATTACGGAATCTTTATTAAATATCAATACTCTTAAACGGATGAATAAAAAATTATATGATGATAAGTAAACAATAATTATATAGCTTTGCCGAAGACTTGGCCTACGGCAAAGCTATAGATAAAAGTGTCTAGAATCTTTAATCCAATTTTTTTGTTTTATTTATTTACTATAATCGTAAAATCCTTTTCCAGTTTTTCTTCCAAGTAAATTACCCCTTACCATTTTTCTAAGTAATGGGTGTGCCCTATATTTAGAATCTCCAAACTCAGTATACAATACATCCATTATTGCCAAACATACATCATTACCAACTAAATCTGCTAATGCTAAAGGCCCTAAGGGATGGTTTGCTCCTAATTTCATTGCTTCATCAATATCTTCTGCACTAGCAACACCGTCAGCTAAAATTCCAACAGCCTCATTAATCATAGGAATAAGTATTCTATTGACTACAAAACCCGGTGCTTCCTCTACTTCTACAGGCGTTTTACCTAAACTCTTGGCTAATTCTATGACTTTTTCCTTCGTTTCCTCAGAAGTAGCTATTCCTTTTATAACTTCAACAAGTTTCATTACAGGTACTGGATTAAAGAAATGCATTCCAATTACCTTATCCGGTCTATTTGTAACTCCTGCAACTTCTGTTATTGACAAAGATGATGTGTTTGTTGCTAAAATAGTTTCAGGTTTACAAATCTTATCCAACTGGGCAAAAAGTTCTTTTTTTAGACTCATTTCCTCTACAGCTGCTTCTATAACAATATCAGCATCCTTTGCAGCTTCAAGTTCTTGCGCAGATATTATTCTACTTAGAATTTCTTCCTTTTCCTCTTCAGTCATTCTTCCTCTCTTTACCTGTCTGTCTAATCCCTTAACAATGATTTTCATTCCCTTACCGGGGGTTCTTTCCCTCATAGTGACTTCTACGCCTGCTTGTGCAAAGGTCTGCACTATTCCAGTACCCATTGTACCTGAGCCTAATACAAATATCTTCACTAAAAATGCCTCCATTCTTATTATTTTACTTAAGCGAAAAACTACTTATTTTTAAATTCCGCTTTTCGTTTTTCTAAAAAAGCAGTCATTCCTTCTTTTTGATCTTCATTGGCAAAACATAAAGCAAAAAGATCTATCTCTATCGCATTACCCGTATCCATATCCGTGCCTATGCCTCTATTTATAGCCGACTTTGAATAACTTACGGCGATATGTCCTTTTGAAGCAATATTTTTTGCCATTTCCTTGGCTTTTGTCATAAGATCTTCTTGGGCTATAACATGATTAACAAGGCCAATTCTATTTGCTTCTTCAGCCCCGATTATATCAGCTGTAAAAATAAGTTCTTTTGCCTTTTTTACTCCTACAATCTTCGGTAATCTTTGTGTGCTAGCAAAGCCGGGACAAATCCCCAAGCCCACTTCCGGCTGTCCAAATTTGGCTTTTTCACCGGCCAAAATTATATCACAGCTTAAAGCTAGTTCACATCCTCCGCCTAAAGCAAATCCATTAACTGCAGCAATTACTACCTTATCCATAAGCTCAATTTTTCTATAAATTCCCGAACCTAATTTACCAAACTCCCTTGCTTCCTCCGGTGACATATCCCTCATTTCCCCGATATCTGCACCGGCCACAAAAGCTTTACCTTCACCGCTTATTATTATAACAAACACTTCTTCGTCATCTTTTAACTGATCAATTGCTTTATCAAGTTCTTCAAGTAACTCGGTGTTTAAAGCATTTAAAGCTTTTGGCCTATTAATAGACAATATTGCCACATCATCTTCTTTTGTAATGATTAAATTTTTGTAAGCCACCTATTTTATCCTCCTTTTCTTTTTATTTGCACCCAACTATAACTATGCCTTTATAATATAAATAATAAAGCCCTACTCTTGTTAACAAGTTAGCATCTTTCAAAGTCCCAAGGTAATTAGTCGGCAAAAAGATTAAAAGCCTTAGCTATTAGCTGCTTCAATCTTTTAGCAAAATAGCATCAAATTTACAGGATAATTCACAAACACCACAACTCGTGCATTTATCATAATTAATCACAGCCTTACCCTCAATCATCTTGATTGCCTCAAAAGGACAAGTTTTCATACAGTTTCTACAACCCCGACACTTATCCGTAATAATACTTACTTTCAAATTGCATCACTTCCTAAAAAGAATAAACTATCATATTTATATATTGCAAATATTATGCCAGATGCACTTTTATTAGATTAAGTAAAGTGAAAAAGCATGTTAAAGTTAGTCCTTTTATTTTTATCAAAATCGCTCCCCCCATTGATAGTGACGGCTTAGGACAAACGATACTAAGTCCTTAAATTGCAATTTAACTAGTGCTAAATAATGACATGTTTATTATGATACGCTAACAACTTGACATTTAAATATTTCGAAAAAAGAATTAGTGCTTAAATTTCGGCACCAATTCTTTTCTACTTAGATTTATTTAGTTTTTCTTCCCTTGGCGATAGTGCAATAAATCATCATTATTTAGCTTTGGCTATATCTTTTCTGTAATAGCATCCTTCAAAGTTTATCTTTCTTACCATTTTATAAGCATTACCCCTAGCATCATCAATTGTTCCACCTAAAGCAGAACAAACCAATACTCTGCCGCCATTAGTAAGAAGTTTGCCGTTTTCATATTTAGTTCCTGCATGAAACACTATGCCATCAGTTATTTCTTTTAAGCCCGATATCTCATGGCCCTTTTTATAAGCTCCTGGATATCCGGCTGATGATATAACTACACAAACAGCAGATTCATCTTTCCATTTTATATCCATATGGTCCAACTTTTCGTCCATAATCCCATCTATTATATCTAATAAATCACTTTCTAGGCGTAATAATACAACTTCCGCTTCCGGGTCTCCGAATCGACAATTATACTCAATAACCTTTGGGCCCTCATCCGTAAGCATTAACCCGAAATAAAGTATACCCTTATAAGGCCGATTCTCCTCTCTCATTGCATTTACAGTTGGATTTATAATAGCTTCGAGAATTTCTTTTTTCATATGATCTTTATAGTATAAAGCCGGTGAAACCGCCCCCATACCCCCTGTATTTAAGCCCTTATCATCATCGAATATTCTTTTATAATCTTGGGCACTTACCATAGGTATTGCTGTCTTTCCATCTACAAAAGCAAGTATCGTTGCTTCATGGCCTTTTAAAAATTCTTCTATTACAATGGTATTACCTGCTTCACCAAAATCCTTTTCTTTCATTATGGAGTTTACTGCCTTTACAGCTTCTTTTTTATTTAAAGCAATAATTACGCCTTTCCCAGCCGCTAAACCATCTGCTTTTATAACAACAGGAAAACCAAATTCGTCTATATTGGCTTTAGCCTTTTCCGGATCCTTATAAACCTTATATTCTGCTGTAGGTATTTTATATTTTTTCATTAAATCTTTTGCAAAGACCTTGCTGCCTTCTATAATAGCAGCATTCTTTCTAGGTCCAAAAACTTTCAAGCCTTTTTCCTCAAAGTAATCAACAATACCAAGGCTTAAAGGATTTTCCGGTCCTATTATAGTTAGATCTATCTTTTTTTTCAATGCAAAATTGCAAAGACCTTCTATATCATGAGCCTGAATATTTATACATTCAGCTATCTGTCTTATACCCCCATTACCTGGAGCACAAAATATTTCGTTTATTTTTATGTTCTGTGCTAGCTTCCATATGATGGCATGCTCCCTACCACCACTCCCTACGACAAGTACTTTCAATTCACCATCCCCTTTTTATCATTGTTTTAAAAATTAAAGGAAACCTTCATGTATATTCATGTCTCAGTAATGAATTGTTTTCCAATATACCCTCCCGGTCTTATAGCAGCAAGTAAATTCAAGGTTAGTGTTTGAAATGTCTCATGCCTGTAAAAATCATAGACAATTTTTTTTCATTACACATAGCTATAGATTCTTCATCTTTTAAAGAACCACCAGGTTGAATAATAGCTTTTACCCCTGCTTTTGATGCCGCTTCTACCACATCGGGAAAAGGGAAAAAAGCATCCGATGCCAAAACTGCATCTTTTATTTCTTCGCCTGACCTATCTATACTCATCTCCGCCGACCATATCCTATTGGTCTGTCCAGGACCTATACCTATAGTCCTACCATCTTTAGCGATAACAATAGCATTAGACTTAACATGTTTTACTACTTTCCAGGCAAAAATTAAATCTTCCATTTCTTTATCACTAGGCTTAATATTTGTGACATATTTTATATCATCTAATTCAAAATCTTTATAGTCTAAATCTTGCACCAATAATCCCCCGTTAACTTTTTTCAAATCAAGGCCCCTATCTGGCCTATATAATATATCTTTTAACATAAGAACGCGAAGATTTTTCTTCTTTTTTAATATCTTTAAAGCTTCATCGCTATAGCTGGGTGCAATAATAATTTCTAAAAATATTTTAACCATTTCTGCAGCAGTTTTCTCGTCTATTTCTTCGTTTACTGCTACTATACCCCCAAATATGGAAACTGGATCACCCTTATAAGCCTTTATATAAGCATCGTATATATCTTTACCTATAGCAACGCCACAAGGGTTGGCATGCTTAACTGCAACACAGGCTGTTTCTTTGAATTCTTTCAGTAACTCCAAAGCTCCATTAGCATCATTTATATTATTAAAAGATAGTTCTTTTCCATTTAATTGGACTGAATTATTCAATGCTCCTTTTGTTTTGCAGGTATCTTTATAAAAAGCTGCTTCTTGATGCGGGTTCTCCCCATACCTTAAATCCTGTACTTTTTCAAATGTATATGTTAATAGATCCGGGTATTTGGGAAGATTGGCCTTTTCCCATAAATAGTTAGCTATTAAAGCATCATAATGGGCTGTATGGGAAAAAACCTTTGCCGCTAACTCAAATCTTGTCTTTTCAGAAACTTGGCCTTTTTCTTCTATTTCTAAAGCCACTTTTTTATAATCTTCAGGATCGCATACAACAGTAAGGTACTTATTGTTTTTGGCGGCTGCTCTTAACATCGAAGGACCGCCTATATCTATATTTTCAATAGCATCAGAAATAGTACATGCTTCTTTTTCTATGGTCTTTTTAAAAGGATATAAATTCACTACCACCATATCAATAGCTTTAATATTTAGCTCTTCCAAGGTACTCATATGTAGGGGATTATCTCTTATAGCCAACAAGCCTCCATGAATGTTAGGATGTAAAGTTTTCACCCTTCCATCCAAACATTCAGGAAATCCCGTTATTTCCGATATAGGGATTACCTTAATACCTGCATCCGATAGGGATTTTGCCGTGCCTCCCGTTGAAATAATTTCTATTTCTAAACTTTCTAGTTTTCTTGCAAACTCTATTATTCCTGTTTTATCAGAAACACTTATAATTGCTCTTTTTATCAAATCAACCACTTTCCCTTCCTTGTATAATTAATACATTTTTAAACAGTGTAAGAAGTCATCCTGTTACTTGCAAATTATTTTATGTTTTTATCCTTACCTTTCTTCCTTCTAACATCAGCTTTCCTGCACAATATAATCTGACTGCCTTTGGGAGGATTTTATGCTCTACTTCCAATACTCTTTCGGCCAAAGACTCTATGGTATCATCTTCTAGTACAGGGACTGATTCCTGCAAAATAACAGGTCCCGTATCAGCACATTCATCAACGAAATGAACAGTGGCACCGGATATTTTCACTCCATATTCCAGGGCTGCTTTATGAACTTTTTGACCATAGAAACCATCACCGCAGAAAGCCGGTATAAGTGCGGGATGCACATTGATTATTCTATTTCTATATTTTTCTACAAATCTTATTGGTAAAATTGTTAAAAAGCCCGCCAATACAATGAGCTCAATATGTTTTTCCTCTAAGATATTGATTAATTCCGATATAAAGTCACCTTTATTTTGAAATCTTTTTCTATCTAGCGTAAGTCCCTCTATTCCATGCCTTCTTGCTCTTTCTATTCCATAAGCATTTTTTCTATCGGATATAACTATAGGTATTTCTCCATTTATAGTATTTTTTTCTATTTCATCTATAAGGGCTTGCAAGTTTGTGCCTCCACCGGAAATCAACACCCCTATTTTCACTTTTTGCAAAGCTTTACGCCCTCCTCGCCCTTTACTATATCTCCAATAATATATGCCTTTTCATTTTTTTCCTTCAAAGCACTTAATATCTCGTTGGCATTGGATTTGTCAACTATAAGAACAAAGCCTATTCCCATATTAAAAGTATTGTATAGTACTTCATCTTCTATGTCCCCTATATCTTTCATTAAATTAAATATAGGCAGTATGGGCCAGCTACCTATCTCAACCCTAGCCATTAAGTCTTTGGGCAAAACCCGGGGTATATTTTCAATGAACCCCCCACCAGTTATATGTGCAATACCATTTATTTCATATTTATTCACTAAATCTTGTATAATCTTTACATAAATTCTTGTGGGTTTTAAAAGTTCTTCTCCAAGAGTCGAAGAAAGTTCCGGGAATACTGATTCTACTTTATAGTTATTTAAAACAAAAAAGAGCTTTCTAACTAAAGAATAGCCATTGCTATGTATTCCACTGGAAGGAAGGCCAATCATTACATTACCGGCCCTAACGTCTTCGCCGTTTATAATTTTTTTTCTATCAACAACACCTACGGCAAATCCCGCCAGATCATATTCCTCATCTTTATAAAAACCGGGCATTTCGGCAGTTTCTCCACCAATTAAAGCACATTCAGCTTCTAAGCAGCCTTTACTTATGCCGTATACAATATCCGATACCTTATCAGGATTTATTTTACCGGTAGCTATATAATCCAAAAAAAATAAGGGTTCTGCACCGTGACAAACAATATCATTAACGCACATGGCAACACAATCAATACCTATAGTATCATGTTTATTAGCCATAAAGGCCAATTGAAGCTTTGTTCCCACACCATCCGTGCCGGATACCAGTATTGGATCTTTATAGCCTTGTAAATCGGGTTTAAAAAAGCCACCAAAACTGCCTAAGCCGCCTATAACCCCAGGGGTATGGGTCTTTTTTACATGATCCTTCATAAGCTTTACCGCTCTATAGCCTGCCTCTACATCGACACCTGCACTTTTATAAGTTATTTTTTCTTCCATAATTATCACCTCTTATCTTTTATACCACGATTTTCCTTATCGTAAATTGTATTTACATGGTTTTATCCTTTCATCTTTTCTGCAACATAAACTTTATAGCACTTTCCGGCACATTCAAGGGATAATCCCCGGAAAAACAGGCCGTGCAATACCCTTCACCCTTGCTTCCTACAGATTCTAAAAGTCCTTCCAAACTTAAATATCCAAGGCTATCTGCTGCAATATGTTCTTTTATTCTTTTTATAAAACTTATAGAGCCTACTAATTCCTTTTTTGAAGGTGTATCAATGCCAAAATAGCAAGGATTTGCGACTGGTGGCGAACTGACCCTAACATGTACCTCAGTGGCTCCTGCTTCCCTCAATCCTTGTACTATCTTTTTACTAGTAGTACCTCTTACAATACTATCATCCACCATTACCACTCGCTTACCTTTTATATATTCCTTTAATGGATTCAGCTTAAGTTTGACATCCTGCTCCCTTTTTGCCTGGGTGGGCTGAATAAAAGCTCTCCCTACATATCTATTTTTTATCAGTCCAATAGAAAAGGGGATTCCAGATTTATTTGCATAACCTATTCCTGCTGGTGTACCGGAATCAGGCACGGCTATTACAATATCAGCATTTGCCGGTTGTTCTTCAGCTAAAATCCTTCCTGCCTTTTCTCTTGCCTTGTAAATACCTGTATTATCCATTATGCTATCCGGCCTGGCAAAGTATAAGTATTCAAATATGCAGGCTTTTCTAGGATGTTTTTCTTTAGCTTTTATGCTTCTAACACCCTCATCATTAATTAATACAATCTCCCCGGGTTCTACATCCCTAATCATTTCTCCCCCTATTGTATCTATAGCACAACTTTCTGATGCCAATATATATCCTTTATCAAACTTTCCCAAAACCAGGGGCCTCATGCCTAAATTATCCCTTACTCCTATCATCATATCTTTTGACATTATCGCCAATGCATAAGAACCTTTTATAACTGCCATAGTATCTTGCACTGCCTTTATCATATCACCTTTATAATATCTGGCTATCAATGCGGCTATTACCTCGCTATCAATTGATGTGCTAAAAATCATGCCTTGATCTTCCATCTTTTCTCTGATTTCAAAAGCATTTATAAGGTTACCATCATGAGATAAAGCCAGGTTGCCATTTTTATATTTTATTAATAATGGTTGTGCATTGGCCGCAAAACTTTGGCCGGAAGTTGAGTATCTTACATGACCTACTACCATGTCGCCTTTTAAAAGATTTAAAATCTTTTCGTCAAATACCTCACTGACAAGACCCATATCTTTGTAACAAGTAATTATACCATCATTGTTTATAGCAATCCCTGCACTTTGTTGCCCCCTATGTTGAAGGGCTATAAGCCCGTAATAAGCATCTGCCACTGAATTAATATTACCTTTATCAAAAATTCCTACTATTCCGCCCATTTAATATACTCCTAACATATTTTATCTAAAAGCAGGCTAAGCTTGCTTTAACTTGTAGATTAACAAAGTAATTTTTTCATACTGTAAAACTGCAAAAAACCTTTTTACTGCTTTTTGCACAATGATAGATCCTTTTCAACGATTATATCTTCCATTCTTTTTCTATATTGCTTCATCATTTCTTTTAGATTTTCATACTTTAATGACAGTATTTGCACTGCCAGAAGTCCGGCGTTTTCTGCCCCATCTACAGCTACGGTCGCAACAGGAATGCCTGATGGCATCTGAACAATAGAAAGCAAGGAATCCATACCATCCAATGTAGAAGATTTAATTGGAATACCTATAACAGGTAATGTAGTATAAGATGCCACAACCCCCGGCAAATGAGCAGCTTTTCCAGCTGCTGCAATTATCACTTCAAAGCCGGATTTCTCAGCTTTTTTTACATAAGTAGCGGTTTTTTCAGGCGTCCTATGGGCTGATAGTATTCTTGCCTCGTATTCTATTCCAAATTCATCTAAAACTTTTAGGGTTTTTGAAACTACGGGCATATCAGAATCACTCCCCATAATTATTGCAACTTTTGCTTTATCAATAAGCATAAAGGTCCTCCTCTATTTTTTATAATTAATTTAACTTTATTTAAAATAATCTACCCCGGCTTTAAATATCTCTTGCTCTTTGTTACCAGGAACATTTATTCCAATAAACCTACCCTTTCTCTCGGAATGTGCCATTTTACCCAATATCCTACCATCTGGGCTTGATATGGACTCTATATTACAAATGGAAGCATTAGGATTTGAATATTCATATTGGGCTACTATCTGTCCTTTACTTTCCAGTTCTTTTATTATGCTGTCTTTAGCTACAAATCTTCCTTCTCTGTGGGAGATGGGTAAAGTATAAATATCCCCAATTTCACAATTAGCCATCCAAGGCGATAAAACTGATGTAATTCTTATATCGGCCATTTTTGAAACATGTCTACCACTTTTATTAGTTGTAAGACTAGGGCTATTTTCATCCATATCCCTCATATGACCATAAGGTAATAAACCGGTTTTTAATAATCCCTGGAATCCATTGTTAATGCCTAATATTAATCCATCCTTATTATTCAGGAAATTTTCCAAGGATTCAAATATTATTTTATTATTTAAAACTGATGCAATGAAATTTGCCGCCCCGTATGGTTCATTGCCACCGGTAAAACTACCTGAAATAGCAAGAATTTGAGCCTTTGAAACTTCTTCCGCCAATTCTTTTATGGAATCCATAATATCTTCCTTTGAAATATTTCTTATTATTAGAATTTTTACTATAGCATTTGCTTTTTCAAAAGACCTGGCAAGCTCGTATTCACTATTACATCCTGGAAAGACAGGTATTAATACTTTAGGTTTTCCGAAACTCAATTTTCCTTTCTTTAGATTTCTTAAATTGCATTCTTTCAAAGAAGGACTTTCCTTATCATAGGTTTTTGTAGGAAAAACTTCTTCCAAGGTTTCACTCCAAGCTCTGCTTGCTTCTTCCAGAGGAATAGTAAGGTCTTTAATTCTTATAACTTCTTCATTAATAGTTTTACCTAATAGTATATAATCTAAATCATCTAGATTTTTATCATCAAAATCCTTTCCTACTTCCAAAATAAAAGAAGCCAAGTTAGGACTAAATAGCTCTTTTGTTTCAATATTATCAATAAGACTAATACCTATTTTATTTCCAAAACACATCTTTGAAAGCTCTGCTGCTATACCGCCTTCTTTTACGGTAGAAGATGAAAAAACAATACCTTCTTTTATTAAATTATTAATTCTTTCATAAAGCCCTTTTAGATATTCAAAGTCCGGCATATGCTTGGAATCTTTTCTAATAGGTAGAAATATTATTTTGTTATTAGGTTTTTTGAATTCTTGTGATATCCCATTGCTAACATCCATGGCAGTCAGCGCAAAGCTTACTAAGGTAGGCGGTACATGTAAATCCATAAATGTGCCGGACATACTGTCTTTACCGCCTATGGCAGGCAAGTTCAGCTCTTTTTGCACTTCATAAGCTCCAAGTAAGGCTGCAAAAGCTTTACCCCATTTCTTCTCATCTGTCCCCAATCTTTCAAAATACTCTTGCATGGTAAGCCTTACTTTTTTATAGTCCCCACCTAAAGCCACTATCTTCGATATTGCTTGTATTAGCGAATATATTCCGCCATGGTAAGGGCTCCAGTCCATTAGATAAGGGCTATAGCCATATGTCATAGCTACAGCCGTATTTGTATTCCCCTTTAAAAGCGGTAGTTTCATAAGCAAACCTTCTGAGGGAGTATCTTGATACTTTCCACCATAAGGCATAAGCACCGTATTCCCTCCTGCACTGCTATCAAAGCTTTCCACTAGGCCTTTTTGACTACAAATATTTAATTGCTTTAAATTATTCAACCAATATGTCTTTATATCTTTATCATCAATACCAATATCTTTAAAAAATTCTTTATCGTCCTTTGGTGATTCCACATATATGTTTGTTCTTTGCCTTATGCCATTGGAATCCAAGAAACCCCTTCTTAGATTCACTATATTATTGCTTTGCCAATTCATTATAAGCCTACCATTATCAGTGATTTCAGCTATCACCGTTGCTTCCAGATTATCTTTATTGGCTAATTCAATAAACTTTTCCTTATCCTTGCTACTAACAACAACAGCCATTCTTTCTTGGGATTCGGAGATGGCTAACTCAGTTCCATCTAAACCCTTATATTTTACAGGCACTTTATCCAAATCTATATATAAGCTATCGGCAAGTTCGCCCACAGCTACGGATACACCGCCCGCACCAAAGTCGTTGCATTTTTTTATCATTTTGCTGACTTCAGGTTTTCTGAATAACTTTTGTATATACCCTTCAATAGCGGCATTACCTTTTTGTACTTCCGCCCCGCTTTTTATTGCCGATTCTTCATCATGTCCCTTGGAAGACCCTGTTGCACCACCACATCCGTCTCTCCCAGTACGCCCGCCCAAAAGAATAACTAGATCCCCAGGAATAGGCCTCTCTCTCACTACATTTTCTTTAGGAGCTGCTGCTACAACAGCTCCAAGCTCCATCCTCTTGGCTAGGAAACCTTCATGATAAATCTCCGCTACTTGACCCGCAGCTATACCAATTTGGCTTCCATAAGAGCTATAACCTGCTGCAGCAGTAGTAGTAATCTTTCTTTGAGGCAATTTTCCCGCTAGTGTTTTATTTATGGATGTTCTTGGATCACCTGAGCCGGTAATCCTCATAGCAGCAAATACATAAGATCTTCCCGATAAAGGATCTCTAATCGCTCCTCCTAAACAAGTTGCCGCGCCCCCAAAAGGCTCAATCTCCGTGGGGTGATTATGAGTTTCATTTTTAAACATTATTAAATATTTTTCCGGATTTCCATCTATTTCTACATCTATTTCTATACTAGCAGCGTTAATTTCATCTGAGACTTCTAAATCATCCAAGTCTCCTCGTTTTCTCATTTCTTTCATTGCAATCAGGGCTAAATCCATTAGACACATTTCATTTTGCTTTTCTTTATATACAAAATTCCTAGCTTTTTTATATTTTTGAAAGGATTTGTCCAAATCTCCCTTATATGGACTATCTTCTATGGTCACTTTATCAATAATTGTATTAAATGTAGTATGCCTGCAATGATCTGACCAGTATGTATCAATAACTTTTATTTCAGTAATTGTAGGATTTCTTTTTTCTATATTTTTAAAATAATCCCTGCAAAATTCTAAATCCTCTTTTGACATTGCTAGCCCTAAGGAATCCAAATAGAAGTCGCTATGGTTTTCAATAAAATTTTCTAAGATTTGAACTTTTTTAGCTTCTACAATCATTTCCTTTAGTGTTTTTGGTTTTTCTAAATCTGCTTCCTTCATTTCTACAGGGTTTATATAATAATCTTTTATCTTTTTAAAACCCTCATCTCCTATATGACCATCCAATATTATAATCTCAGCTGTTCTGACTTCCGGCCTATTGCCTAAAGCTGTAACCTGCAAGCACTGGGCAATAAAATCAGCTTTTTGATTATATTGTCCCGGCAAATATTCAACAATAAAATATTTGCACTCTTTTCCCAGGAAATAGTCTTCATTATATAAAATATCTACAACAGGATCATAGAAAATCGTTTCCTTTGTTTGATCATAAGTTTCTTCACTTATACCTTCTATATCATATCTATGAATTATTCGTACGGCTTCCAGTTCTTCAATACCTACAAATTCTTTGAATTCTTTTAAAAGCAATTTAGCTTCTGTGGCGAATTCCGGCTTTTTTTCAACAAAGATTCTTCTTACCTTATCCATATAGTTCATCTCCCGTGTTTATTTTGCATCTGTCTTTATAGTTTTAGTTTAACACAATATTTTTAATATGAAAATAATATTATGGCTTTATTTCTGAAAAGGCTTGGACACTCTGGCTACAGCAGATATGGGCTCTAGATTGATATATGAATTTAGAGATGGTATATAAATACTTTTTTCCTCAAGTTTTGGGTTAATTATTACAATAGCAAAATTGGTACCTAGCCTTCTTTCGAATGCATATATTTCATCATCTATATTAAGGGATTTAAAATCACCCTTAATAAATATATCATTATTATTTCTAAGAGCAATCATTTCCTTATAGTATGATAATATTTCTTTGTTTTCCCTTCCCCAGGGAAAAGTTCTTCTGTTATCCGGATCAGTATAACCTATAACTCCGGCTTCATCCCCATAATAAATACAAGGTACTCCCGGGAAAGTCATTTGCAACATTATTATAAGCTTCATAGCTTTAATGGCTGTCTTTATATCTTTAAAATGATCTTCAAATATAGTTAATATTCTTGGTACATCATGGCTGCCAATAAGATTTAAACAAGAATAAAAATACTCTCTAGGATAGTTTTCGTATAGTCTCATTATTTTTCTATGGGTTTTATCCCCGTTAATCTTATTTTTTATAAAATCTATAAATATTTTCCTTAATGGATAATTAGTAACGGAATCAAGCTCTGCACCAAAAAAGTATTCCCTTCTAATATCATAGCTTATTTTATTTGAAGCATCTTCCCATACTTCGCCAATTAAAATTGAATCTGGATCTATGCTTTTCATTTTATTCTTTAAAAGCTTTATAAATTCACCCGGCAACTCGTCAGCTACATCCAATCTCCAAGCTTTTACTCCTTTTCTCATCCAATAATTTATAACGCTATCCTCGTTCTTTATTATATAATCTATATAAGAAGCTTCCATCTCGTTAACATTAGGAAGAGCATCTATACCCCACCATGATTCATATTCTTTTGTATCTCCTTTAAACTGATACCAATTATAATATTTGGATTCTTTAGATTCGTAGGCTCCAACTTCTGGGTAGTTACCATAACGGTTAAAGTATATACTATCATCACCAGTATGGCTAAAAACACCATCCAATATAAGCCTAATCCCCAATTTTTCAGTTTCATATATTAAGCTTTCAAAATCCTTTTCATCACCTAAAATTGGATCGATTTTTTTATAATTCCCTGTATCATATCTATGATTACTCCTTGATTCAAATATGGGATTTAGATAAATAGCAGATATACCTAATTCCTTTAAATAAGGAAGCTTCTTTATTATACCTTCAATATTTCCGCCAAAAAAATCCCATCTAACTACCCTGCCATTCTTATCTTTTATATAAAAGGGGTCATCGTCCCAATTGGCGTAGATAAAAGAATTCTTTTTCGGATTCTTTATGCAAGCTGTAGCTCTATAAAATCTATCCGGAAATATTTGATAGACAATTGCTTTTTTAAACCAATCGGGAATAGGATAAGAATTTTTATAAACTGTTATTTGATAAAATTTAGGATCATTTTTATATATCTTGCCTACACCAGATAAAAGTTCTGTGTTATTTCCATAATAGAATATATTTTCATTTGTTATTATGGTGAAGTAATAGAGAATAAGTCCCTTATAGTCATCTATTTCAATTTGAGTTTTATAAAACATAAAATCTTTTAGCTCTTCATTTTCCGTCATTTCTATATTGCACTCTTTGCCTTTTTGCATGATATTTAGAATCACTTTTTTCGGCATAATATCTTTCTTAATGGAAATAGCTATAGAAATGACGGAATCACTTTCTATAGCACCAAAAGGATTTCTATATTTTAAATCTTGAGAATTATGATAAACAATGTCTTTCATAAAAACTTCAACTTCCTTATCTTTCTTTAGGTCTTTAGACCCGATAATCTGCTTTTACACCCCATATTTCATTTGCATACTCAAGTATTGTCCTATCACTAGAGAATATTCCTGAATTTGCAATATTCATAAGTGCTTTTCTCTGCCAAGCTATTTTATCCCTGTACATTATATCTATTTTATCCTGTGCCTTTACATAAGAATCGAAATCCTTAAGCATAAAATACTCATCATTTCCATCAATTAATGATTCTACTATAGCGGCATATTCTTTTTGTTTTTTTACATCAGTATTAGATATTTCATCAATTATCCTTTTTATACGTGCATCGTTCTCATAATATTCTACTGAACTATATCCCCCGTGCAAATAATAATACATGACTTCCTCTTCAGTAAGGCCAAATATTACAATATTTTCATCTCCTACTGCATCCCTTATCTCTACATTAGCGCCATCTAAAGTTGCTATAGTTATGGCTCCATTCATCATAAATTTCATATTTCCCGTTCCTGATGCTTCTTTTGTTGTTGTAGATATTTGTTGACTTACATCAGCAGCCGGTATGATTCTTTCTGCCAAAGAAACCTTATAGTCTTCCATAAATACAACTTTTATCTTATCTTTTATTGCTTTATCCTTATTAACCTTATCAGCAACAGTATTTATCAGCTTTATTGTCTGTTTTGCAAGCCAATAGCTTGGAGCAGCTTTGCCGGCAAATATAAAGGTTCTTGGTATAATATCCAGATCAGGATTATCCAAAAGTCTATAATATAAATTCATTATGTTCATAAGATTTAGTATTTGTCTTTTATAAGCATGTATCCGCTTTACATGTACATCAAAAATTGAGTCAGGATCAATTACTAAGCCGGATGAATCTTTTATTTTATCTATTAATGCTATTTTATTTTTACGTTTGATATCCGCCAGCTTTTCTAAAAATGAATTATCCCAAGCATATTTTTTTAAGCCTAGTAGATTTGTAGGATGATATACCCAAGAATCACCTATGCTTTCTGATATAAGATTCGAAAGCTCGGGGTTTGAAAGCAATAACCATCTTCTATGAGTAACCCCATTAGTTTTATTACAAAATTTATAGGGATAAAAATTATAGAAATCCGACATTACTTGATTTTTCAATATTTCCGAGTGGATTTTTGCTACTCCGTTTACGGTTTTGCTGCCAACAACAGCCAAATGTGCCATCCTTATATAATCATCTGCTACTATGGCCATATTAGATATTTTGTCCCAATCACCTTCATAATGGTCCCATAGCTCCTTACAAAATCTTTCATTTATTTCATTTATAATCATAAAAATTCTAGGCAAAAGAGTCTTAAACATATTTATATTCCACTTCTCCATGGCCTCCGGAAGTATTGTATGGTTTGTATAGGATACCGTCCTTGTCGTTATTCCCCAAGCTTTTTCCCAGCTTAAACCCTCTTCATCCATTAGAATTCGCATAAGTTCAGGTATTACTAGAGCCGGATGAGTATCATTTATTTGAATGGCCACATGAACATCAAAGTAAGAGAGATCTCCAAAAAGTTTTTTGTATCTTCTAACTATACTTTGCACCCCGGCAGATACAAAAAAGTACTGTTGCTTTAACCTTAACAGCCTTCCTTCTTCTATATCGCTATTTGGATAGAGTATTTGACTAATGGTTTCTACCTCGTATTTTTGTTCTACTGATTTTAAATATTCTCCTCTGCTAAATAAAGCAAAGTCAAAATCTTTTTGCATAGACTCTGCACTCCAAAGTCTAAGTGTGTTAACCGTATTGTTTTTGTATCCTATAATAGGTGTGTCGTATGGAACCGCTAATACACTGTCATAAAATTCATGTTTTATAAGCAATTTATCAGCTTCCCATTGTTCCTTAATGTATCCACCAAACTTCACCTCAACGGCCTTATCGTCTTTCCTTAGCTCCCATACCCCGCCGGTAGTTAACCAATTATCAGGGAGCTCCACCTGATGTCCATCTATAATTTTTTGCTGAAAAAAACCATATTTATATCTTATTCCACAGCCATGGCCTGCAATATTCAAGGATGCCATAGAGTCCAAAAAACATGCGGCAAGCCTACCTAAGCCACCATTTCCAAGACCTTGGTCATTTTCCATATCAAGAATTTCTTCATAATCCAATTTAAGCTCTTTTAGGGCCTCCTTAAATATTTTAAAAATCCCCAAATTTATAAGATTGCTTTCCAAAAGTTTTCCAAGTAAAAACTCCATGGAAAAATAATAAACTTGTTTATCTTTATTGGCTTTATAACTATTGTTTGTTCTTATCCTATCCTCATTACTATATTTTCTTATAACATTACCAATAGCCAAATATATATTTAGCTTGCTTGCATCCTCCCATTCCACCCCGAAATTTTCTCTTAACTCATCTAGAATATCATTTTTTAAGCATTGCGCGCTTGTGGGCTTTGTCAGTGCCATTATTTCTCCTCCATTACATTCTCGTATAACTTTTTATATTTACCGGAGGATTTTTGCCAGCTATTATCCAGCCCCATGCCATTTTTCATAATTCTCCTCCATATATCCTTATCTTTATAAAACTCCAAAGCATAGCTTATAGTGTTACTTAATTCATCCGGATTGTAATTTTTGAAACTAAAACCCGTTCCTTCAAATGTATATTCATTATATGGAATAACAGTATCCTTTAATCCACCGGTTTCTCTAACTATAGGAATAGCTCCGTATTTGGAGGCTATCATTTGTCCTAAGCCACATGGTTCAAATAATGATGGCATTAAAAAAATATCCGATGCCGCGTATATTTTATGAGCCAGCCTATCAGCAAATAGAATGTTTACTGATAGTTCTTTAGGAAATTTTGTTTTAAAATTGTAAAGCATATCCTCATAATGTTTGTCGCCGGTTCCCAAAATAACCATTTGGAGACCCTTGCCTATTATCTCCTCTAGCTTTGCCAGCACTAAATCTATTCCTTTTTGCTTGACAAGTCTTGTTACCATACCAAGTAAAGGTATCTTCTCATCTATGTTTAAACCCAATTCTTTTTGCAGTTTTCTTTTGTTTACTGTTTTTAAATCCAAGGTATTCTCATTGTATTGTTGCTGTATATAAGGATCCAAGCTTGGATTATACTTATTATAATCTATCCCATTTTCTATCCCGAAAAGTGTATTGCCCTTACCTCGCAATATATCATCTAGTCTTTCACCATATATTGGAGTTTTGATTTCCTCAGCGTAAGTACGGCTAACAGTAGAAATAACATCTGAATAATTAAGTCCACCCTTCATAAAGCTAACTCCGCCATAAAACTCCAATTGAGAAAAATTAAATCCGTCTGCCTGAAAGCCTAATAAATCTTCAGTTATTTCCCGGGGAAAAACGCCTTGATAATATAAGTTGTGTATGGTAAATACTGTCTTAATCTTATTATGCTGAGGATAATCAATCCTAAGCATAGGTGCAATCATACCCGTATGCCAGTCATGACAATGTATAATATGAGGAGTAAAATCTATATTATCTATTGTCTCTATCACCGCTCTACAAAAGTAAGCGAATCTTTCTGCTTCATCATAATACCCATACATCCCGCTGCGTTTGAAATAATACTCATTATCTACAAAATAAAATGAGACCCCATTGTATTCCAGGTATTCTATACCACAGTATTGCTTTCTCCAACCTACATTTACGTTGAAAGCCGTAAGCTTTTTCATTTCTTTCTGATAATTAATAGGTATATCGGAGTATTTTGGTAAAATCACCCTAGCATCTATACCTATTTTTTTCATTTCTTTGGTTAAAGAAAATATTACATCCCCCAAGCCCCCACTTTTTAAAAAAGGCTCTGACTCAGATGCCGCAAATAATACTTTTAACATTAGCTCACCACCTTAAATAATTTGATTTTTTTCAATTATTATAGGATTATCAGGTGTTCCCTTTAACACTTTATCCTTTTTTATAATAACGTTTTTATCCAATATTGCATTTTCTAAAATAGCATTTTCCCCTATTTTAGAATTTTGCATAAGAATACAATTGCTTAATCTAGCATTTGCCTGTACTGTTACCCTTCTAAATAAAACCGAGTTTTCTACTGTACCATTAATACAACCACCACTCGCAACTAAAGAATTGCTAACTTTTGCATTAGTCCTATATCTAGCAGGCGGCTCGTCCTTGGCCTTGGTATATATTGGCCAAGAGGGAGTGAACAATGTACTCATAACTTTCTGATTTAAAAGTTCAATATTCTTTTTGTAATATGTAGCAATAGTATCTATTTTAGCTAAATACCCATTATATTCATAGGCATAAATTTTTAAATTATTCTTAAGTTGAAAAACCTTATCTTTTAACAAATCTTTATCGGCTCCAAGTATTTTTTTGTTAATTATATCTATTAATAGCTTTCTTTCCATCATAATTGTTTCCATAAAAACGTTTTTAGGCCCTTTTTTATTAATAGAATCTATTAGCTTGCCATCTTCAGTGATAATTAAAGAATCAGAGTTAACAAACTCATGAGATTCATTGCTAGTCTTATAATAAGCCAATGAAATATCTGCATTATTCTCTTTATGCATTTTAAGCATATTTTTATAATCAATCAAGCTAATATAGTAACTTGGAGATATCACCACATATTTTTCTTTTGAATAATATATATAATCCAAATAATCAGAAATAATATCCATATCACTGCTTCTTACACCCGGATAGTAATTTTGCAGAGGATTAAAAATAAAAACTCCTTTATTTTTACGCTCCAAATCCCAAGCCCTGCCGGTTTGGATATGATCAGTTATAGAGCGATACTTGTCTCTGGTAAATATAAAAACATGATTTATTTCTGAGTTTACCATATTTGAAATAGTAAAATCAATAATTCTATACCTTCCGGCAAAAGGTATTGCACCTATAGGTCTATTATATGTTAATTCAGTTAATTTGCTTTCATCCTCATTAAGATTCACAATGCCAAGTATACTATTCATAAGTAGCACCTCCATCCATAGTATAATCATCGGAGACAATGGTAATATTTTTGGAATCAGCCTTTCCTATCTTGCAAGCGGGTTTAATTAAACATCTATTGCCTATTATACTTCTATTAATTGTAGTATTTCTTTCTATTATTGTATTCTCCATTACTACGGTATCAGTAATAAAAGCACCTTTCTCAATGCTAACACCGGGGAAGATAATGGAATTTACTACAGTACCCCATACTTTGCAGCCTTCACCTACTAAAGAGTTTTTAATCTTGGCATCTTTGCCAACATATTGGGGGGGTTGAATAAATGCAGATGAATATATCTTCCAATTAGTATCAAATAAATCCAGTTCATCATTTTTAAGCAAGTCCATATTTGCCTCCCATAAACTCTCTATGGTTCCCACATCCTTCCAATACCCATTAAAAGAATAGGCCATTAGATTTACGCCTGATGCCAACATAGCAGGTATAACATTTTTGCCAAAATCGTGACTAGAATCCCTATCATTCTCATCTTCTATAAGGAACTTCCTTAATATTTCCCAGTCAAATAAATAAATACCCATTGAAGCCAAATTATTCTTGGGGTTTTCGGGTTTTTCTTCAAATTCATATATTTTGCCATCTTCTCTTGTGTTCATAATGCCAAATCTACTAGCTTCAGATAAAGCTACCTTAAGCACTGCTATTGTTGCCTCCGCTTTGTTTTTTACATGAAAATCTATAAGTTTTGAATAATCCATTTTATAGATATGGTCCCCAGATAGTATCAATACATATTTTGGCTTATGCAAATCTATAAACTCTATATTTTGATATACTGCATTAGCTGTTCCCTTGTACCACTCCCCGCCCTTTTCATTTAAGTACGGGGGAAGAATAGTGACACCTCCGTCTCTTCTATCAAGTCCCCAGGGAGCCCCTATTCCTATATAGGAGTTAAGCACCAAAGGTTCAAACTGCGTAAGCACTCCCACTATCTCTATATCCGAATTAGCACAATTACTTAAGGTAAAATCAATTATACGATATTTACCACCGAAAGCTACCGCCGGTTTTGCAAGTTTTTTTGTAAGACTGCCAAGACGCGTCCCCTGGCCACCGGCTAAAATTAAAGCTATTACATCCTTTGACATTTTTTCTCCCTCCTTTAAATCTAAAATAATATAACTTATATCCTATTTGTATGGATGGGTTCATCCGACCCTGTAGCCATATTAGCAGGGCTTGGTTTTATATAGATTGCTGCCAAGGGCGGTATCTTCACCTTAATATGATAGGGCTTACCATGGGCTTCTTCTTTAAAAGCCATAATGCTGCCATGATTAATCACATTAGAACCGCCATATTCCTCACTATCGGAATTAAAAACTTCTATATATTCAGAAAAAGTAGGCACACCAATAGAATAATTTTCATATACTAGCGGCGTAAAATTACAAATGATAATAATAAAGTCTTCTTCGTTTTTTGCCCTTCTAATAAAACTGATAATACTTTGAGAATAATTATCCGCATCTATCCATTCAAAACCATCAAACTTGTGATCTTGCTCCCAAAAAGACCTTTCTTCTTTATAAAAATGATTAAGTCTCCGAACATACTTGTGAGTATTTGCATGCATTTCAAAATCCAACATAAACCATTCAAGGCTTTCTCTAAAATTCCATTCGACAAACTGTGCAAATTCATTACCCATAAAGCTAAGTTTTTTTCCGGGATGCGCCATCATATAAGCATAAAACATTCTTAGTGAAGCAAACTTTTTCCAGTAATCACCCCACATTTTATCAATCATAGATTTTTTGCCATAAACGACTTCATCATGAGAAAGAGGTAAAATAAAGTTCTCCGAATATAAGTACATCAGAGAAAATGTAATAAGTCTATGGTTCCACTTCCTGTTAATTGCATCTATACTCATATATTCAAGAATATCGTTCATCCAACCCATATTCCACTTATATTTAAAACCTAGTCCCCCTGTGTAAGACGGCGCAGTTACCAAAGGCCATGAAGTTGATTCCTCCGCCACAATCAATGCATAAGGGTATCTTTGAAATACTGCCTTATTGAACTGCCTAAAAAATTGTATTGCCTCTATATTTTCTCTGCCTCCATATTTGTTAGGAAACCATTCTCCCGGTTTTCTTTCATAGTCAAGGTATAACATACTTGCTACAGCATCAATTCTAAATCCGTCTATATGGTAGTATTCAAGCCAAAACATTGCATTGGATACAAGGAAACTTATTACCTGCTTTTTACCTAAATCAAAATTACCAGTACCCCAAATATAGTTTTCAGCCCTCCTATAGTCTTCATATTCGTATAGATTTGTTCCATCAAATTTGAATAATCCATGCTCATCTTTACAAAAATGCCCCGGAACCCAATCCAATATTACTCCCAATCCTTCTTTATGGCATTGGTCAACAAAATACATAAAATCTTCCGGCGTTCCAAAGCGACTAGTAGGAGAATAATATCCGGTAATCTGATAACCCCAGGAATCATCTAAGGGATGTTCCATAATAGGCATAAGTTCTATATGGGTGTATCCCATATCTTTAGCATACTTTGGCAAATCCATGGCTAGCTCTTTATAACTCAAGAATCTATTGTTTTCTCCTCTTTTCCAAGAACCTAAATGTACTTCATATATATTTATTGGCTTATTATAAGGCGACTCTTTGCTCTCAGCCCATATGGCATCTTCTTCACTCCAATTATATCTATCCAGCGACACTACTTTAGATGAAGTCCTGGGTCTTGTTTCATTATGAAATGCAAAAGGATCCGCTTTTAATACTGTTTTGCCTCTTTTATCCGTTATTGCATATTTATATATACTCCAATATGGCACATTGGGAATAAATGCAATCCAAAACTCAGAACACTTATGTCTTTCCATTATATTTATATTGGGATCCCACCCATTAAAATCTCCTACCACCGAAACCTTCTGTGCATTAGGTGCCCATAATGTAAATAGTATTCCATCAACGCCTTCTATATTCCAAAAATGTGAGCCTAAGACATGGTAGGCATAATAGTTTTTTCCTAAAGCAAATTGCTGAAGTTCTTGAAGATTTATCAAGTTTATATCTGCTATGTTACTTATAAGCGGTTTTTTTATATTGCTTCTGCCATACTTTAATGTGAGATTTTTTAATTTATTTATAATTTCTTCATTAAAATCCTTTAAAGCAAACTTCCAATTCCAATTGCCTTGGGCAACGCCCGGGATATTCATTCTTGCTTCCGTATCCAAGGCAAGGATATCTTGCATTGGAATAATAACTGTATTGGCAATACTATTAAAAGCATACTCTATAATATCCCAAACAATATTTTCATCCTCTTTCTCACTATCAATACCCATTGAAAGTAGCAAGTCCTTTCGGCTATCAGGGCTTTCCCCGGCAGTCTTTTTAAGCCAGCCCAATAATGTATCGTTATCATGAGTACCTGTGTATACAACAACATTTTGTTCGTAAATATCTCTATCAAATTGAAGAACTTTCATCCCGGGAAATAAAAACCTATTCTTTAAGCTTATTACCTCCGGTGTAATAATCCCTAAATCCTCAGCTATTATTGATATTTCTTCTTTTATCACTTTATTTAGCATTTCTTCTCCGGGCGCCTTGACCCATCTTCCATTCTTAGCATTGCTTTCTTTTGCATCTATCTCCCAATAGCTTTCTAAGCCACGAAAATGATCTATCCTTATGATATGAGATAGTTTTTTTAATCTGTTAAACCTTTGCAACCACCATTTAAATTTATCTTTTTTTATTTCTTCCCAATTATAAATGGGATTTCCCCATAGCTGGCCCTCCATAGAAAAGTAATCTGGCGGAACTCCCGATAGCTTTTTGGGATTTCCTTTGTCATCCAGCAAAAAATACTTTGATTGGGACCAAACATCAGCACTGTCATGAGCAACATATAAAGGCATATCTCCAATAATTTTTATACCCTTTAACTCGGCATAATCCATAAGGGCTCTCCACGAAGCATGAAATTCAAATTGTTTATATTTTTCTTCTTTAATTTCTTTTTTATATAAGGCCTTATAATGATTTATTGCCTCCTTTTCTCTAAAAGCAATATCTTTATCCCACTTATTCCAGGGCAAGCCCTTAAAATGCTTTTTTAAAACAACAAATAAGGCATAATCCCCAAGCCAATATCTATTTTCCCTTTCAAAGTCCACATAAGTCATTGGAGCTTTTTCTTTTCCTATATATGCTGTATCCCCGGCAAAAGCAGAATAGGACTTATATGGCGAACCCTCTGACATTACGGGATTTAGTGGCAATAGCTGCCAATAGGTCTGCTGACATTCTTTTAACAAGTCTATGAAATCGAAACAAGAATCAATGGTCGGTAGAGATGAGATATGAAGTAATATACCGCATCTTCTTTGAGAAATTGTGTTCATATTAACACCTCCTGAAAATGCTTATGCTATATATATTTTAGACGACTTTTCCAAATAATTCAATCATAAGTCTTAATATTTTAAAAACTAGAAACTATATGATACGGTTAGCAAATAATATCTTGATAAGCATAGTGAAATATCCAATATACTTTACAAAGCCTTAAATTAACAATTTTAGAATGTGAATTGCAAAATATGAACTACTTTCCCTTATGGGCATATAATATATATAAAAGGCTAAATTATAAAAATAGTTTTAATTATATTTATTTTTTGGAAGGAATGATAAGGTATGAAAAAATGGCTTACAAGTTTAAAGACCAACACACCCCAAGAAGGTTTTGAACTTGCCATAAAACTTTCTCAAATGGGTGTGGAATATACACAGCCATCAGAAAAAATACGTAATAAGCTACGTCCAAAATATTCAACTAACGCTGATAGTTTAATAGCAGCGTCTCATGTTATAGCAACAAATTTTAGAACTGTAGCTGCAGCAAATAATTATTGGAAATGAAATCTTATACTCCCCATAAGGCATAAACTTCATTACACACATAAATCTTAAGGGGAGTATATTTTTAAGCCTTTATAGGAGCCCTAATCCTCTTTATAAACCTTAACAGGTAAAAATGCCAACAGTGCAAATACCATCAATATATAATAAACATTTAAATAGGAGCCAAAACGCTGATAAACACCGGCAGATATTGTCGGTCCAATTATAGAAGCGGGTATTAATGCCAATACTATTGCACTTAGATTTTGGGGATAATATTTTTCGCCAAATTTTTTCTTTGTAAGTGCAGCAGATAATGTGGGGGACGACCCATAACCCATGCCGGCAAATATAAATCCAAGGGCGATAAATAAAGAAATATTATTTTTCCCTGCCAATAGAGAAAAAATCAATGCAATTAGAAAAACCATATTACCCAATGCCATAGCCTTGTTTCCACCTAGCCTATCCGAAATAGTGCCAAAAATAAGCCTTCCTATGCCATTACCGATAGAAACCATACCCACCATTAAAGGTAAGGAGCTTAATGATACCCCTACTTCTATGGCCATATAGGCGGCATTGGAAACTACAGCCAGGCCCATTGATGATACTATTACAGACCAAGCAAATACAGCCCAAAAATCCTTTGTTCTCAAAGTGCGAATAAGCGGGGAATCCTTTTGATTGACTTTGTTTTCAAAAGTTGCTACTCCCTCTTTTGGATTTACAATAAAAAAAGAAACTAATAGAAATATTGAAAAAAACACAATTGATAATATCTTAAAGGTTGCAGGCCAAATTAGTATATCCATAACCTTTTTTACCACTGCGCCTAAAAGCAAGCTACCAAGACCCATCCCCATTAATAAAGTGCCTGTAACAAAACCGGCCTTTTCCGGATACCACTTAGGAATAGTAGATAATATAGCATTGTAGCTAAGCCCCACTCCCAGACCACAAAGCACTCCATAGGACATATACAAGCCCCAAATACTCCTTATACGGGATGCTGTAAAAAAACCTATTAAAAATAATATTGCTGAGGCTAAAATAATATTGCCTGGAGGACGCTTTTTAAGCACTAGCCCGGAAATAATAGAGCCTAAACAAAAAGTAATCATACTTATTGAAAAAGTTATAGATGTTTGGCTGCGACTCCAATTAAAAGCCTCTTCCATTGGTGCTGCGAATAGAGACCAAGCGTAAATTAGTCCTAAAAACAACATTAAAAAAGTAGCCATAAATAGTATTCGTCTCCCCATATATGAACCTCCGTTTGCTTTGTTTTATTTCTATGTCAGTAAAAATACGGCTTCTTATGCTAGTATGTTAATTATGTGGCTTGTTTTTTCTTATAAGGATAAGGGCAATTACTGCTGCAAGCAGAGAAAGTACTGCCATCAGATTGAATCCCCAAAGGTAATCCAAAGTTTTATCATATAAAATACCTACAAGTAAAGGTCCAACAAGGACACCGATGTTTAAACAAGTTGATAAAATACCATAAGCCAAACCCATCTTCTCCGCTGATAAAAATCTAGGCACCAGTGAAAAAACCGGCGCCGGTACAAAGGATGCGGATATTCCAATTAGAGACCCTAACAACAAAGGGCTTATTTCCGCCCTAGGAACTAAATAAAGGGTAATTGCCAACGCGACACTTCCGCCGATAATAAAATATTCCTCTTTCCCAAATTTATCAGTTAAATATCCTACAATGGTACTCAAAATAAGGGCACCTATCATTAGCAGACTAGTTAAAAATCCTGCATAATTTGCATTATAGCCTAAAGATATATAATAATCGCTGCCAAAAGAAAGATAGGATATGGAAGAAGCATTATACATCATCCATATGCCTGCTACAAGCCAAACGGATAAACCTGCATCCTTTATGCCATAAAAAGATTTTTTAAAATCAGGCTTTTCCCCCTTAAGCTTATCTTCTTCCCCGGCTATAGAAGGATATTTAAAAAAGAATAACAATAAAACAAAAAAACAATATCCAGATGTTATAAGAATCGGCACTCTCCAATTGCTAGCAGCCGCCAATAAGCCAAAAGTGTTAAGAGTAAGAATAGTCGCTAGGGGCATTGCCGTATTGTATATGCCCATGGCTATACCCATTTCCTTCTTTTCAAAACGGCGAGAAATTAATTGAGGGGCAACTATTGCTATTATCAAAGCACCGATACCTGAAATAATCCTGCCAATAATAAGCATGGGATAATTGCTCCCTAATCCTACTAATAAGGAGCCTAGAAGCGCAATAATTAAAGAAATTATACCGACACGCTTTGAGCCGTAAACATCTGCCAGTATTCCCCCCGGAATTGAAATAAATATTCCTGGCAAACCAAAAAAACTCATTAAAGCCCCAGCTTGGGCATGAGAAATGCCGAGGGATGAAATAATTAATCCAAAAACAGGGGGAATACCTTGAAATACTATAGCAAAAACCAACATATAGGCGTAAATAAAGGCCAATGCTCTCCATCGTGATACTTGCTTCATTTTTACCTCCTGTTCAATATATCTACAATTTTTATTGTTTTATTTATATCAATATTAACATAGAAAAGCATTAAAGTTAAATAATCAACCCTTCATTCAAATGCTTGCAATTCGTTGCTATAGCATTCATAGCAGCCGCATTTATAGGATAAGCAATAGGTGAAGGCGATACCAACGGATGAGTGGCTGTTTGGAAAGTATTTAGTTCCGTAGCCGTAATAGCCTTTGTAATAGCCAGACTCAAAATATTAATTATTTCCGTAACGGAATCTCCACCGGAAATCTGCGCCCCTAAAATAATTCCAGAACACTTTGAGAATATCATTTTTATATTAACTTCTTGAGTACCAGGTAGCGTCCCTGGATGGCGGTCCATAGTTTTATATTCCCCAACCATCAAACAAAAACCTTCTTTTCTTGCCCTTGTTTCGGTCAAACCCGCAGCTGCGAAAGTCTTCCCAAATACCTTTGTAGAAAATGTGCTTATGGTTCCTTTATTAGCACGAATAAGCCTTAGTTGAAATGCATTACTACCGGCTATTTTTGCCTCCATAGCCGCGGTAGAAGCTAAAAGTATTGGGGCATCCATACCCGTAAAGAAACATTTTTTCTCGGCACAATCACCAACAGCAAAAATATCTGGATCACTAGTTCTCATATATTGATCAACTATTACCGCACCCTTTTCATTAATAGCCAAACCACTTTCTTTTGCAAGTATTCCGTTTGGCTTCATTCCAAGGCCCAGTATAACCATATCAGCCGCTATGGTCTTGCCGCCATCTATTTCAATTGCTTCAACAGAATCTTTACCTAAGATCTTATTAACTTTGGTACCAGTCATTACATTGATGCCTTTTTCCTTTAAAAGAGATTCAATATCATCAGTATACTCTTTATCAAAGGCTTGCCATAAACAAGCATCCGCCATTTCCACCAATGTTACATTCTTATCCAACATCCTCACTTGCTCAGCGAATTCTACTCCAATAAAACCCCCACCGATAACTACAATATTTTTTGCCCTATCAAGTTTATCAAATATTCTACTTAGATAATCTTCGCCTTTTAATATTGGAAATACATTTTCCAAATCGTAACCGGGAATAAATGTTGGAATAATCGGCAGCGAACCGGTAGCAATAATAAGTTTTTTATAATTAATATCACCGTTATCCTTTGTAGATACTAACTTATTCTTCCTGTCAATGGCCTCCGCACTGTCAATGATCAGGTTTACATTTGCAATTTCAAGCATTTTATCAGGTATTATATTTTTCTTTATATCCCGTAAAGTCCCAAATATGTAGGGTATACCGCAAGGAACCATAACAGTCTCCGTATCACGAATCAATGTAATATCAATATCTCCATAGGCCTTTCTAGCCATTTGTGCAGCCAATATACCACCTGCACTGCCTCCAATTACCAATAGATCTGTTTTTTTCATTTTAACCCTCCTTATCAAAATAAGAACTAGCTTGATATACGATTGTTCACCTCCCTATTCCTAATACTTATTCCTTAATAGCCTTTATTAATTAATGTGTTTAGAAAATTATAACATAATAAATGCCAAATATAAACACTATAAATGCCAAATATAAACACTCTTAGCTTCCATTATTTCTAAAGTAATATATAATAACTTTATAAAATAAAATGAAATATAGGCATTATCCAAATTTTTATCTAAAATATTTATTAGAAAATTTGAAATAATAGGAAATAGCCGGAAGATAAATGGAGGTTGGGATATTGGAAAAAAAAATTAAAATAGGAATAATAGGCTACGGTAATTTAGGTAAAGGTGTAGAACTGGCAATTAGTAGAAACAAGGATATGGAACTAGTGGCTATTTTCACACGAAGACCAGTAAATTTAATAAAATGCTACGATAAAAATGTAAAAATATTAAGTGTTGATTTGGCAAAGGATTATATAGAAAAAATTGATGTTATGATTCTATGTGGTGGTTCTTCTACTGATATCCCTATACAGGGGCCCCACTTTGCATCTATGTTTAATACAGTTGATGGCTATGATAATCATGGAAAAATAGCCGAGTATTTAAAATTTATGGATAATGTTGCCCTAGAACATAAAAACACCTGCGCCATATGCGCAGGATGGGATCCGGGTCTATTTTCCCTTAATAGAGTTCTGCTAGAATCAATACTTCCCAGTGGTATTACTTATACTTTTTGGGGGCCTGGTGTTAGCCAGGGACATTCAGATGCCGTTAGAAGAATTCCAGGTGTAAAAAAAGCTATTCAATACACACTTCCCAACATGGACAATATAAACAAAATAAGAAGTGGGGAAATTCTTTCTCTAAGCAATAAAGAAAGACATAGAAGAAAATGCTATGTAGTAGCAGAAGAACATGCCAATAAAAATGAAATAGAAGATTGTATTAAGCTTATGCCAGATTATTTCAGGGATTACGATACGGAGGTAGTATTTATTACTGAGGAGGAATTTATAAAAGAACATTCAAAGATGTCCCATGGGGGATTTGTTATAAGAAGCGGTCAAACAGGAAAAAACCTTAATAATCGTCATTTGGCGGAGTTTACATTAAAACTGGATAGCAACTCAGAATTTACTGCTGCTGTTTTGGTAACCTATGCCAGGGCAGTGCATAAACTAAATAAAGAAGGATGCATAGGGGCAAAAACCGTATTGGATATACCTTTAAGGTATTTAAGCACTAAAAGCATAGAAGATTTGTGCAAGACCTCCATATGATTTTTCAATCAAAATCCAGAATAAAACATTGACAAGGAAAAATTACTATGCTAAAGTTAAAACTAATTTTATAAAAAACAATGTGATTAAGAGGCTGCGATATGCTAAAAGTACTATATTTTTTACGCTATAGGAAAGGAGCATTCGCCGAAGTATAGATATTTCTATACTGGGACTGCATTTAATAGATGCAGTACTGTCGTTAGAAAAACTGCCCGTTTTTTAATGGAGCACTTAACACGTTGGGGCGAAAAGAGGCTTACTAAACAGTCATGAGTTCTTTTTGCTCGTGACTGTTTTTTTATAAAAAAATATAAGAAATATTTTAACGGAAAGTGGTGATAACGATGGTAACGAAACTTATGGATACTATAAAAACCAATGATTTAGCATATCAGAAAACTAAAAAACATGATCCTATCATCAAAAATAACTTGAGGATTCTTGTACAAAAATATGGGGGATCATCCATAGAAACTATTGAAAAGATACACAAAATTGCTGATGATATTATTCGCAGAAAAGAAGACGGCTATGGTATAGTAACCGTTGTTTCTGCCATGGGTAAAACCACAAATCAGCTAATAGAAATGGCAAAATCAGTTTCTCAGATGCCTGATAAAAGAGAGTTGGATATGCTAATGGCAACAGGGGAGCAAGTGTCTATTTCATTGCTATCAATGGTTTTACAAGAAAAAGGGCACAAATCAATTTCTCTTACGGGCTTTCAGGCCGGTATAAAAACTGAAGGAATTCATACGAAGAATAAAATAGTTGAAATTGATATAAAGAAAATAATAAGCTATTTGGAAAAAGATCTAATTGTAGTTGTTGCCGGATTTCAAGGTGTTAATGATGAAGGGGATATTACTACTTTGGGCCGAGGTGGCTCTGATACAACGGCTTTAGCCATAGCGGCAAAGCTACAATGCCCCTGTGAAATTTATACGGATGTAGATGGCATATATGGAGTTGACCCAAGGCTTTTTCCCAATGCTAGAAAGATTGAATTTATAAGCTATGAAGAAATGATGGAAATGTCCAGCCTAGGAGCCAAGGTGCTAGAAGCAAGATCTGTAGAAATAGGCTATAAATATAATGTGCCTATATATATTGGCTCCAGCGAAAAAAACGAAAGAGGAACATGTATTAAGGAGTACGATAATAAAATGGAACGAAAGGCTATAACAGGATTAAGTGTAAATGATGATGTACTTATGGTGACTATTAATCGACTTTGCTATACTCCGGAAAATATATCAAATATATTCAGCAAACTAGCTGAAAAAGATGTTAATGTTGATATGATAAGCCAAACATCACCGGATAAGGGATATGTCAATATTTCCTTTACCTCATTAAAAGAAGATGAATACGCTGTCGATGAAGTCATAGATGAAATTACTAAAATAATGCCAAATATAGAAGTAGAAAAATATGCAGATATATCTAAACTTTCAGTAGTTGGTATAGGTATGAGAAATGAATCTGGAGTTGCCTCAAAAGTGTTTCGACTTTTTGCAGATAATTGCATAAGTTTTAAACAGGTTACAACCTCAGAAATAAGCATTTCTTATACCATCAATAAAAAAGATAAAGAAAAGGCTGTATCTGCTATATGCTATGCCTTTAATTTATAGTATTACAACTTATTAAAAGCATACATTATATTATTATCGGGGCAGCTAATTTTCTGCCTAAAAAAATATAGGAGTGATTTAATGACACTATTTAGAGGGTCAGGTGTAGCCCTTGTTACACCTTTTAATAATAATCAAGTTAATTACAATAAAATTGAAGAACTTATAGATTGGCATATTGATAATGGTACGGATGCTATAATTATCTGTGGCACAACGGGAGAAGCTTCTACCATGTCAAAAGAAGAGAAAAAAGAAGCAATACGCTTTACGGTGGAAAAAACTGCAGGCAGAGTTCCCGTTATCGCAGGTACCGGAGGCAATAACACTGCAGAAGTAATAGAAATGAGTAAATATGCTGAGTCTGTTAATGCCGATGGACTTTTAATCGTAACCCCCTATTATAATAAAACTACACAACAAGGTATGATTAAGCATTTTATCGCCATAGCAGATGAAGTATCTATACCTATAATTTTATATAATGTTCCTGGAAGAACCGGCTTAAATTTACAAGCAAAAACAGTAGCTGAGCTTAGTAAGCATCCAAATATTTGCGGTGTAAAAGAAGCCAGCGGAGATATTAGCCAAATTGCGGAAATAGCGCGATTATGCCCTGACGATTTTGCTATTTACTCTGGGAATGATGACCAAATCCTTCCTATCCTGGCTCTAGGTGGCTCCGGGGTAATCTCGGTAATAGCCAATATATTGCCAAAAGAAACCCATGATATGGTTTATAAGTATTTTGAAGGTAAAACCGAAGAATCAAGAAAAATACAGCTAGGTATGATTGACCTAATCAAATCACTATTTATTGAAACTAATCCTATTCCCATTAAAACTGCCATGAATATATTGGGAATGGATGCCGGTGAGCTAAGATTACCTCTTGTTGATATGGAATCGAAAAATAAAGAATTACTAATAAAAGATCTATTGGATAAAGGACTAAAAATTCAGGAGAAAAACTATGCTTAAAGTTATGATTTATGGAGCTAATGGAACAATGGGGCAAGTACTAAGGAAACAAATTTCCCTTACATCTGATATGGAAACTGCAGTAGGAATAGATAGATATGTGGATAAAGAGGATAATCCTTTTCCAGTATATGATAACCCCTACAAGTATAAAGGAAAAACAGATATTATAATTGATTTTTCTCATCCATCCAATCTAAATAAAATATTGGACTATGCTTTGGGTAAAAAGATTCCACTCGTAATTGCTACTACAGGGCTTTCTGAAGGGCAAATGGAAATGATAAGGGATAGCTCCAAGGAAATTCCCATACTTTATTCTTCAAATATGTCCTTGGGAGTCAACGCCCTTTCAACGGTGCTAAAGGAGCTAACAAAGATTTTAAAGGGCTTTGATATAGAAATTATTGAAAAGCATCATAATAAGAAAATTGATGCTCCTAGTGGTACAGCTTACTTATTGGCTAATGTAATAAATGAAACTTTGGATAATAGTAAAAATTTTATCTATGGTAGAGAAGGTAAAAATGCCAAAAGAACTGAAAATGAAATAGCTATCCACACTGTAAGGGGAGGCACAATACCCGGGGAGCATACTGTTATCTTTGCAGGCTTGGATGAAATAGTAGAATTGAAGCATACAGCCTTATCCAAAAATATCTTTGCCCAGGGAGCTATTAAAGCTGCCGGATTTATAGTAAAGGCAAAGCCGGGCTTTTATTCAATGTGTGATATTTTTTAATAAATTTGAAAGTAGCAGCGAAAAAATTCGCTGCTACTCTAATCTAATATTTGGCCTTTTATAATCAATCTATGGGTTGCGATTCTGACAGGATGGCAAGTTATAAGAGTTATCTCCTTTTTATCATCAACCTTATCTACTACCCATTTTTCTTCAGGTAGGACATAAAGCTTGTCTACTACAGTATATATATATTGATTTTCACCATCAGAAACTTCTATTATATCCCCTTTATCAATTTCATCTAGCCTATTAAAATTTCTACCATAGGCATAGCTTCTATGGCCTACAATAACATAATTCCCTATCTGCCCCATATCGCCTGAATACTCCATATGGGCTACAGTAGTGGCCATATTCCCTTCGGAAACACCTTTTAAAATAGGTAGCTTTATATTGGCTTTTTCTATCTTTATTATGCCCTCCATGTTCTTCTTCAAATATTCTTCCCAAGCTTTTTTTTCTTTTTCCAATCGTCTTTGCTCTTCTCTGGCCTTTGCAGCAGTTTCTCTTTGAAATTCCCTTTCTTTATCAAAATCTATTCCTTCAAAGGACTCAAAATCATCTGAATCCTCTTGCTCTATAATTGCCAGATATTCTTCCCATTCCTTAATAAGCTTTTGCTGCTCTTTCATATAATAAATTTCAGAGAGCTTTGGGAAAACCAAAAACCCAATCCCTATTATTATTAGTAAAGTCGAAACAAGTCTTTTTTTCATATATATAACCTACCTATCCTTATGTAAAAGAGGCAAGGATTTCTCCCTGCCCCAATTATTTATGCCATTTCTCTCTTCCTACTATATAGGCCTATTGCTATAAGCATTAATCCTATAAAGTAGAATAATAGATTTATGTCTTCTCCTGTCTTTGGTAAAACATCCTTGTCACCTAAGGGTACTGGCTCTACATCTATGGTTATTAGTATATCTTCTTCAGTACCATCAGGGTGAACTATGGTTATGGTAAATTCATCTTCGCCCACAAAGTCCGGGTCCGGAGTGTATTCCCATTTACCATCCGGATCTACAGTAACTGTTCCATGCTTTGGAGGATTCTTCACCTTTGGAGTGCTTTCCTCAGGAACTTCTACTTCACCTTCTTTTGGAGTATCCTTTGGTGTTTCTTCTTCTATTACTGTTGGCGGTTTCTCCTCTTCTTTTGGATCTTCTCCTGGTTTACCGGGCTTATCCGGCTCTGTAGGTTCTTCCGGTTCTTCGGGTTCTGTCGGTTCTTCTTCGTCAGGCTCCTCGGGTTTAACCGGATCTGTCGGATCATTGGGCTTTGTGCCACCTCCGCCACCGGAAGGTCGTCTGGTGTTTTTAACAGTTAATGTTACCTCAATGTTTTCTCCATCATCTTCACCATCTACCGTAACTACAAATTCTTCTGCATTTAGCCTATAGCCTGAAGGTGCTTTTGTTTCTATGATGGTATAGGTGCCATATTCTAAATCTTTGAACATAGCTTTACCGTGACTATCTGTAGTTATAACTATATCCTTATCGTCAGAATCTTTTAGGAAATTGCCTGCAGAATCCTTAATCTTAAATTCTGCTCCCGCAAGCTTCCTGTTATTATTTGCACTGTCTACTTTTTCAATTATTATTCTACCTAGCTCAATATTTTTTACTGTTAAATCTTCTCTATACACAGATTCTGTTACTGTTTCTTCATTTACTTTAACTTCTACCTTAAATTCTATATCTTCTTCTAGTTTGTATCCTCCCGGTGCTTTTATCTCTTTTATAGTATATTTGCCGTAGGGTACTTTTTCGAATAAAGCTATTCCTTCTTCGTTACTTGTTGCAGTTATTATTTTTCCTTCTGAGTCTTTTATTTCATTTCCACCAGTTTCATCATATAGTGTGAATTCTGCATCTTCTAATAGTTCGCCATAGGCATCTTTCTTTGTTAGTTTTATATCTCCACGAATTCTTGTGTTGATAAATTTAAAAGTTTGTTCTTTTTTGTGATTTTCTGCATTGATAATCACGGTTTTTCCTTCGTCCGATTTTATATAGCCTTCCGGTGCTTCTATTTCTTTAATTACATAAGTACCGTAAGGAACATTATTGAAAACTAATTCACCGTTTTTATTAGTTTCTCTTACAAATTCTTCTATTGGTGCATCGGAACCGGCTTGGAATAACCCAAACTTGGCACCTTTTACTACAACGTCTTCATTATCTTCTTTTGTGATTTTAATTGCACCATTTATTTTCTCATTATCCACTTTAATTTCTATTGTTTTTTCTTCATTAGCATCATCGAAATTAACCTTATACTCGTCAGCTGATTTTACATAACCTGTAGGTGCCTCTACTTCAATAATTTTGTAGCTATACCCATTTTTCTTTTCGAGCAAGTATTCAATTTCTCCATTTTCTGTTTCTATTTTTTCAACAATTTCTTCTTTAAATTCGAAACCTCCAAGAATCAAATCAATATAGGTAATTAGTTCGAAGGTTGCCTCGCCATCTGTTATTGTGTTGCCACCCTCGTCTACTTTTATAATTTTTAAGCCATAATTATTGCCAACTAATGTACCACCTGCAAAAGCTGATCTTCTAGAAGAAATTGTGTATGTTGGTTTACTTATTTCACTATCCGATATTTTTGTACCACTTATTTTAGCCTCATTTAAAATTATTTCTACTCCCTTATCCATATTAACCAAAGTGCTGTACTTTATAGTATATTGGTCTTCGATGAAGGTTTCTGATTTGTTCTTTTTGCTTATTGTAAAACCGCCGTAGTCATTCCCTTCATCAAAACCATCGGCATCTTTGTAAGTTATATCAAACTCATCTTTAGCACCTATATTATCATTCTTTTTAACTTCCAAAGTTCCTTTGATAAAGAGTAGTCCATCACCCATTTCATCAGTCAACTCAAAGTTATAGATTTTGGAAAGGCTCTTATTTACAACTATCTGCCAATCTAAAATGTCACCCTTATATATTTTTCCTCCTAAATCTATTAACGCCTCTTTATCAATAAATTTGTCGTATTCTTTATAGGTTATGCTACTTGGACATTTTTTTCCTAGTAAGGTTATTGTATTGCCATAAGTCTCTGCGGACATTCCAACTGCTTCTGTTTGATATTCGATGATAAGTGGTGTGTTTATTTCTTTTAGGAACTTAAAGGATAAGCCTTTGTGGTAGGTGTCCCCGTTCCCATCGGTGTAATCAATAGGACCAACTTCTTCATTGCCTCCATGATCTACCAAAGAATAGTCCTCACCCTTTTTTAATACCACTTTCCTTCCAGCTTCTTCAACAATTTCCAAGTTACTATTGTCCTTCAACCTTGCTTTGTATATTTTTATACTTTCTATATCGTATTTTTGAGGTCCACCACTTAGAACATCTTTTATTACCGAGTTTGCTGTTATGGTCTTTCCTTTATGGTTTAATTCTGCTCTCCAGCTAAATACTCTTGTTCCTGTTTCGTATTGTTCTTTAACAATTTTCCTCCCATTTTGTGAGACTGTTTCATTAATATTAACATTGCTGGAAGAGGATGCAGTATCTTTGTTACTACCATCTTTAATTACAACATTGTTATTTAACTGAATCTGCCCGTTGTTACTTGGCTCCTTCATTTCTGATAGTACAAACTGTGTATCATATTGCAGTATGATTTTGTTATAGTTAGGACTTGTTACTTTGCTGCCATCAACAATAGTGAATTTGAAATTAGGTTTATCAGGATCAACTGCACCGAATTCTAATTTGTATTGCAGTAACTCTGAACCTGGATCACCTATTTTTCCATATACCGCATCAGTAACAGATAAATCATATCTCTTTCCATCAAATTTAACTTTAAATGAATCTTTAACATATTCATGGCTACCTTTGTATACAGCAGTATAAACATCTGTTAGTCCGTCTACAATATAGTGTCCTGCCATAGAGCTATTAAAGGTTTCATATTTTATCTCCCAGCTTGCTTTTGATAGTCTGTCTGTGTTACCATCACCATCATATGGTAATGATAACGCGGGTTCTGTTTTGCTCGCAGAGTATTTTAGTTCAAGCTCGTCTAAAGTTATATAACCTTCAACCTCATCCTCAAGATACTTATCTCCTAAATAATCCCATCCCCCAGTACCTATGCCTATATAGCCTTCTCTTTCTTTGTAATGAGGTTTCCATCTTATTTTGGCTTTATTTTTTGCGCCTTCAATAAGATTTTTAGGTTTAATTAGTTTTGTTGTCACTATAATGGTAATTTTTTCATCTAATACTGAGCCGGGGTCTGAATTTTGAGTAATAAGAAGCTTATTATAATATTTACCTTCATCGTCTTTAAATTTGCTTACTACATCCCCTTCTTTAACAACTTCTACAGAATACACGTTTGTTGATTCCCTAGCTGTATCTAGCACAAAGCCATCAGGTACATATTCCCATATCTCTACATCCTGCCATTTTTCATTGTTTTTGTTGATAACTATTTCCCAGTCAACATAGGTATCGCCATTTTCACCGTACCGTTTTGAGTATTTCTTCTCAAATAAGCTATCCCTTTTTATAGTTACTTTCTCACTATCTGTGTTGCCTTTACCATCATTTACTTCATTTTCTATTATATATGTGGTGTTATCTTTATTCTTTTCATCATATACCACCTTTGTATTATATACTACTTCCGTTTTGTAAATCAGAGTTTTTAAATTTGTATTTTCATTTGGCAACTCGGTGAAAGTTATTACTTTATCCTTGATAGATACCTTGCTTTTATCATAATTAAGATCATCAGTACCTTCTTTCACAGTTATTGAATCTCTAATCAACAGTAACCCTAATAAGTTTTTTTCATCCTCTTTAGGAAGTGTCAAAGTATCAGTTATGCTGTAAGTCCCCATTCCCGTGCCTCTATAATCTACTTTCCATGTTATTATATTCCCTGATACTCTTGCAGATTTTGTAATGGAGCCTTTTCTTTCAAATAAGCCCGTATCTCCTTTTATATCTTCAGGCTCACCTTCGCCCACATGTAGATTAGCGGTGTTTTCTATTTTATATTTTCCGCCGCTTTCTAAGTAGATACTAAGGTCTGCTCCCTCTTTAATTTTTGTGGTTATAACAACTCTTTTTGCTTTTTGGTTAAGGTTATCCCAGCTAACCTTTAGTACATCATTTTCTATAACTTCTTTTAAATTTTGTTCAATTCCGGACAACTCAATATGTGCACCATTCAGTTTAATCTCTAAATCATATACTGCAACTTCTGTTACTGCTAATCCAACAGGAATTTCGTCAGTGAAAGTTACTTCCTTATTTATTGCTGCCAATTCTGTATTTATATCTATTATCCAAGTTATAGTGTCATTACTTTCATTGTATATACCGAATTTACCATTCGTTATTTCTGTAGATACTTTTAATCTCCTTATAGTAAAAGTTTTCTCTACAGGACTTTCAAAGACTATCTCTTCTATTAGTGAACCTTTATTAATAGCGCCTTCTATATCAAATCCAATAAAGGCAGAGATAAATCTGTTCTCAATACTTTGTCCATTGTACGTATTGTAAGCTGAGCCTTCAGTGATTTCGACCCTTAATTTTTCACCAATTACACCATATTCTCCTACTTCAACTTCATCACCAACAGGTGCATATATTGTTACTTTCTCTTCTAAATCTTCTCCAACAAACCCCGCCAATCCTATCAATGGTGATATATCTATTTCTAGATAGTCGCCATCTTTAAATTCAAAATCATCAGAAATTCCATTAACCTCTATACCAAAATAGATGCTGCCTTTACCTTCTGAATCAAGTAATTCTTCTAAAATTATGGGCTCCTCTGTAATAGCTTGATTATTACCGGGATTCTTATCATCAATAGCACTATAAAATCCGATTTCTATACTACCATCTTCTGCTAAGAAGCCCTCAGTCTCACTACCAAGCAAATCTCTACTGCCCTCCCCTGAAAGGCCCATACCGCCAAACAATCCCATCATTCCCGCTTCTGCTTCTTCTCCGTCCATATCCTCGTCAGCGTCTCCATCTACATCAGCTTCTGCACCTTCTTCATCTTTATCAGCTTCTGTTCCTTCTTCATCTGCTATTACATCTTCTACCACTATGGTTCCGCTATATGTTTTTGTTTCATTAAATACGATAACATCACCCAACTCTTCTCCTGCATAGGCGACTGTGGCTATTACTTTTGCTTTTAACTTTGCTATTTCGTCATTGATACCACCATTACCACCATTATTCTCATCTGATGATTCTTCATCGTCTTCTTCTTCGTCACTGTCTATGTCAGCAGCATCATTCTCTTCATCATATCCCGGCTCTTCTTCACCGTAACCTTCATTTTCACCAGAGGTTCCACCATCGCCTTCACCTCCGGCTTCCATGTATAGTTCTTCATCGATTACTACAGTTAATTCTCCATCTTCGCTTATGCTGTATTTTCCTATTACGGTTTCATCTTCAGCTATAAGTTCATAATCTTCTAAAGCCTCATCTATAGTGAAGTTTAGGATATGACTAAAACCGTCTATAGGATTATCCATATCCAAGTCAAATTCCCAATCAATATAGGCTGTGCCATCTTCGATTCTTTCATCGACTATTTTAAAGTTTTCACTCTCATCACCATAGACAATTGCGGCTAGAGGACCTACTATCTGCAACAACATTGCTAAGACCACTATTACAACAATTTTGTTCTTCATCTTTTTCTTATACATTTCTACCCTCCTTTACAAATATATTTTGAAACATAATGTTTCAAAATACATAATATCATAGGATTCTGAACAAATTCTGAACAAATTCCTTTTTTTCGATATTTTCTGCCATTTATTGCTGAATATTTCAATATTTTTTTAAAAATTGTTATTGCAAAGTTTCGGATAGTCAGCTTAAGTCTTTATATGTCAATGTTTTGGAATATTAGTTTTTTAGTTTTAATATTACAATTATATTACAAATCAAACAAAAGTAGATTTTCATATTGATTAAGACTATAAAGCTTTTTAAAACCTGTTAAATCAATAAGTTTATATAAAAAACACCGTAAGGGATTTTTTACCCATTACGGTGTTTTTTTTTGTTATTTAAATAAGTACTCCATCTTTTATTGTAGCTGTTATAGGGTATGTTTCCCATCTTGGTTCACCTTTGCATATGTCCGCTACAGCAGTCTTGTATAAATCGGATTTTAAGTAATTATCAATTGCTTCTTGGGATTCCCAGATTAGAACTGCACCTTGGTCTAGATTTTCCGGGTTCATAAAAAATGTCTTTTCTTTTAATCCAGGAACTTTGCCGTATTCTACTACTAGATTAGCCAAATGAGCTTTTACGGCTTCTTGATCCATACTGTTTTTTGCCTCATCTTTTAGTGAAAATAGAATTATTGCAACAATCATACTTGATAGCCCCTTTCTAATTTTCATTTTGGCAATTTATATCACCACTTACTTTATAATTTTATTATATATGTTTTGGACATATGCTTCAATGAAGATTTTGGACATATTGATCTTTAAGTAGATCGTTAATAAGTTAAATTCTTCGCTGCAATACAAGACTGCTAAATATTTACACAATTACTTATCTAGCGGCATATGATGGTATTGTATATTTTATGGAAGGGGTAAAAAAATGTTTGACCATAATAGGAAATTCACATGTCCTTTGATGATGTGCGAGGCTTGTATATATCCATGTCCTTATTTTGCGGAACCTAATATATATGAAGAAGATTATTTTAATGATTCCAAGCCTTCCAGGCCACCTTTTTCCGTTAAAAACCCTATAGAAGGAGAGTGCTATACTAGATTAAAGGATTATGGGCCTGACCCTTTTGTTATTAATATTGAAGATGCAACGGAGCAAAACAATAATTTTCGCAGGGCATTATGGACAGGAAAACACTTACAGCTTACTTTAATGAGTATTGGTGTGGGAGAAGATATTGGCCTTGAAAATCACCCCCATACAGACCAGTTTCTTCGTATTGAAGAAGGGCAGGGTTTGGTGCAAATGGGTGACAGAAGGGATAGGTTGGATTTTCAAAAAGAAGTTAAAAAGGATTATGCTATCTTTGTTCCTGCAGGTAAATGGCATAACTTAACAAACACAGGCAGAAGGCCAATTAAGCTATATTCCATATACGCGCCGCCTGAGCATCCTCATGGTACTGTTCATAAAAGTAAAAAGGATGCGGAAGATGCGGAAAGGCGCCAAAATCCATAATTAATCATTAGAATCGGTGGTAGCCTCGGCAGAGCTATCACCTTCTTTTATCATATTTTCCTCAGGAAATACTATTGTAATCCTAGTACCTATATCCACTCTGCTCAGTATTTCAAAATAAGCCCCATGTCTTTCTATTATCCATTTAGCAATTGATAAGCCCAAACCGGAGCCACCAGTCTTTCTGGCCCTGGATTCATCTGAGCGATAGAATCTATCAAATATATTTGGTAAATCCTTTGTATCTATACCAATACCATTATCTTGTACTATAATATTTATATTTCCACTGTCTTTAATGATTTTAAGGATAATTTTATCGCCATCTGGTGTATATTTTATACTATTATCAACCAGTATTCTGATGGCTTGTTTTAAAAGTTGCCGATCTCCATTGATAAAAGCCGGCCTATCAAGATTTGTTTCTATATTATAATTATCATTTATTATATGGGTTTCACGAATTATTTCATCCATAATCTCACAGGAATCAAAAACCTCTTTATGCAGTTGCATAGTTTCATTATCCCCTCTTGCTAGAAATAGCAGTTGTTCTACCAGGCTTTTCATATTATCTGTCTCGGATTTTATAGCATCTATTGATTCTTGGAGGGTCTTTTCATCATTTTTTCCCCATCTATCTAAAAGATTTGCATAGCCCTGTATAACTGAAATGGGAGTTCTTAGCTCATGGGATGCATCAGAAACGAATCTAACCTGAGATTGATAGGAGGCATTAATACGCTCAAGCATATTATTTATTGCATAGGCCAGGTCTTTAAGCTCATCTTGTGAGCTATCAACGGAAATATAGCTATCAAGTTTATTAGCATCAATATTACTGATAACTCCTGTTAAATCCTTAAGCATTGCCCCATCACCGCCTGCTGATACTCCGGCATTAAGGTTTTGCGCTGTTTGAGCCAACTCGGCTATAGGCTGGAGGGTCCTCCTTATCGTTCTGCTTCCCTTTCTAATACTTCCAATCAATATTAGTAATTCTAAAATTAACAAATATATAAAAAGACGCATAAATAATTTAAAATCCAAACCTATTGGATAAGATATTTGGTAGAAGGATTCATCTAAAGAAAATTGTATTATATATTTGGCATCATAAATTATTTCTTTAAATGTTTTATCTTTTTTATCTTTAGGCAGCCTAATGCTTCGCCTTGTTTCTTTTATATTAATGGGAAGGTTGTTTTGTATATTATCAGGAAGTTTGAAGCCTTTACTTAGCTTATCTTCTATTGTAATTGTATACTTTTCCGATACATGTGCTGTTTCATATATGCCAGGGGAACTTTTTAATATATCTATTATTGCTTTGGAGCCCTCTTCGGATTTCCAAACTATTATAAATAAACTAAAAATAATAATAAGGGCATTAATTGCAAAAAAAGCTGAAATCAATCTTTTCAGCATGCCCAAATTTAGCTTTATTACTAGTGAAGATCTTATTCTTGAGCCTAAATTCCCTGATGTTTGGCTTTTATCACTCATCTTTTATTACATACCCCACTCCCCGTACAGTATGGATTATCCTTAAATCAAAAGGCTCTTCGATTTTGGCCCTGAGATATCTTATGTATACATCTACAGCATTGCTTTCACCAATAAAATCGTAAGACCAAATTTTTTCTAAAATTGTTTCCCGGTCTAGGACTATATTTTTATTTGCCAAAAGATAGTGCAATAAGTCAAACTCTTTTTTTGTTAAATAAATTAAATTATCTTTTACCCTCACTTCTCTTTTTTTCAAATCTAAATATAAATCTCCAAATGTAAGAATCTCTGAAATATCCACCGAATTATCATTGCCATTTTTTCTTAAATTAGCTCTTATTCGCGCCAATAACTCCTCAATGGCAAAAGGTTTTGTTATGTAATCATCGGCACCTCCATCAAGACCACTTACTTTATCTACAACAGCATCTCTGGCTGTAAGCATTATGATAGGTATCTTTGAAAACTGCCTTATTCTTCTTAACACTTCAATTCCATTTAGGCCCGGCAACATAATATCCAAAAGGATAAGGTCAAAGGGCTGGGTCTTTGCCATTTCCAGCCCATCCCTCCCATCGAATGCTTTATGAACTTCATAACCTTCATATTTTAGCTCCAACTCTATAAATCTAGCAATTTTTTCTTCATCTTCAATTATTAGAATCCTCATTTGTTTTTTCACCCTTGATATCTTTTTTAATATTATTGGCTGCATCAGCAACGGAATTCATAGCACGATTTACACTGTCTTTGCCTAAATCGGGGCCGTTAAATTCATATCTATAACCAAAGAAAAGCCCTGCAATTGTTATGGGAATAACTACCCAAAATGCGAAACATAAAAATATTGCTAAGATAGTTACGGGAATGCCTATTACTTTTTCACCGTCTTTGGTAACTTCAAAATGATTTCTGTTCCCCTTGCCAATCATCTTTTTAGCCCAGAAAACAAATTTCCTAACTAATTCACCAAATGAAGTTCCGTTTGATGTTTTATCCACTCTTTTCCTTTTTGCCTCTAAATGTCTATTTCTCCTATTGTGTACTTCCTCTTTTGAATTGTAATAACCACCACCAGAGGGAGATTCAACTCGGTTTTGCTTTTCAAGATTTATTATTGCCTCTAAAATATCACCATTAGTTTCTTCGAGAGCTGCTTTTGCTTCATCATAAGATATATCAGCCCTTTGTCGTAATTTTTCAACTTGCTCCAGATTTACCATAAAAACAACCTCCTGTTATTTAATATGGTTTTATTATAGTAGTTAATAGTTTAAAACAAATTTAATAAAGATTAAAATTTGATTAGAATTCACTATTTACGCTTTTTATTATATACTTTTTAGCTCTTAGGAGCAAGAAAATGAAAGTTCAAGACAATATATGATATAATACGATTACAATTTATATTCTATAATAAATAATGCTAATTTAGGACTAGTAGCACTTTAATATTATAGCTTCGACACATGTAGAGAATTGAACTTATTGCTAGGTAAATCTGAAATAGAGTTAGTAATGATAAAAAAGGTAAATGAGGAGGCAATAATTTTGAATAAAAATTTACTATTTGTTATATATGGCAATAATCCAAAGCTTCTAGCAGAAAAAATATTGAAAGAATGTAACATTGCCGATGATATACCCCATAAGGATTCTTTAATAGGGATAAAGCCGAACTTAGTCCTTGCTAAACCTGCTGAGCAAGGCGCGACAACTTCACCGGAATTAGTTGAAGGTGTGATAGCTTATCTAAAATCCAATGGTTATAATAATATAATTATCTTGGAAGGCTCCTGGATTGGGGACAGAACTTCAGATGCTTTCAAAGTGTGCGGTTATACGGATATATCAAAAAAATATAATGTACCGCTAATTGATTTACAAAAAGATAAATCTAAAGCTTTTAATGTAGAAAATATTGATTTGCATATATGCGAAAAAGCCTATGAAGTTGACTATTTAATAAATATGCCGGTTTTAAAAGGTCATTGTCAAACAAGTATTACATGTGCCTTAAAGAATTTAAAAGGGTGCATACCTAATAAGGAAAAAAGGCGTTATCATACTATGGGGCTCCATAAGCCCATAGCCTATTTAAATAAAGTATTGAAGCAGGATCTTATTATCATTGATGGTATTATTGGAGATTTAAACTTTGAAGAAGGCGGAAATCCGGTGCAAATGAATAGAGTTATTTTAGGCAAGGACCCGGTTTTAATTGACAGCTATGTAGCCCAATTATTAGGCTATAGTATAGAGGAAATTCCATATATTAAAATAGCTGAGGAAATAGGGGTGGGTAGTACCTACTTAACAGATGAGAATATAATTGAGTTAAATAAAGACAGCACGCCTATGTCAATAGCAAAAAGTAGATTAATCAAAGAGCTTTCAAAACATATATCGGAAGATATGGCTTGTTCCGCCTGTTACGGTAGCCTAATTCATGCATTGGATAGGCTAAATGACAAAGGCTTGCTTAATAAAATTGGGGAGAAAATTCATATAGGTCAGGGCTATAATAATAAATTGTGCAATGGAATAGGTGTTGGTACTTGTACAAAAGGTTTTGAAAAAAATCTACCCGGATGCCCTCCTATGGCTAGGGATATTATTGAATTTTTACAGGGGCTTTTAAAATAAGCAGCGATTTTTTTTAGGGTTTTAAGACTAAGTTTATATAATGGATTGGAAGGAATTAAAATTGTATTAGCGAATATATGAAATATATAAATAGTTCTAATAGGGAGGTTTTAGAATGATAGTTGGTCACAAAGATAATGTGGAAAAGGTAAAAGTGAATAATCCAGAAGCCAAGGGTGCAGGAATGAAGGCAGTTATTTCACCAAAAGAAGGATGGGAAGGTTATGTAATGCGTATTTTTGAAGTAGAAGCCGGAGGGTATACGCCAAAGCATGTTCACCCCTGGCCCCATATCAATTATGTAATTGGTGGTAATGGGATACTTTATTTGGATGGAAAGGAACACGATATAGAGGCGGGTTCTTATGCCTATGTGCCATCCAATATAGAGCATCAGTTTAGAAATCCTGGTAAAGAAAAGATAGAGTTTATCTGCATTGTGCCGGAAGAAGGTCATATGTAGATTGTATTTAAGCCATAATTAAGTAAAGAAGGTTCCAATTTAACTCCCTCGAATTCGAGGGAGGATTGGTATCTTGTATGGTTTCATAGGATTAAAAATAGAAGATATGCCCCATATTAAGGCTGATATTCCTACAATTAAATGAAGAAAAAGTAATAGTTGATATGCTTTTCTCACGGGTTCTCCCCCTCATAAATCAAATAGAACTTTTTAATATTCATCTATAATATACTCTTTTCTTCCTGTCCTTAAATTCATGGTTTTTCATTTGCCTAATTCCTTTAAAGCTATGTCATTCTCTTTTATAAACTTATCTACAATATCTCTTTGTCCTTTATCATTTTTATATTTAATATATTCTGCGAAATCAATTTTTTCTGCTAGCATATCATCCGGCATTTCTCTAGATAGCTTAATTAATCTTTCTTCTAAACTCATTATAATATCTCACTTTCTTAACCATTAAACCTCTTTTTCCCCACTATCATTATGCCAAAAATTAAGTTTCCGTCTATAAATTATATATGAACCTAGCTTTCAAGAATTATTTGCTTCTATAACAATCTAAATATTATTAAGATCTTATTATAAATTTCTCAAAAATATTATCTAAACAAAAAAATCTTGGGTCCCTGTTTCCCGAGATTCCAAGACTTCTATCTTCTACTCCCACTTTTCATTTCATATCATCAACTATATTCTAAACCTTGTAAAGTAACCATTATCTCACCGTTGATTTGTGTTCTGTACGTATGGTTTGAATATATTTATAAAATATTTTACCCGTTCCAGTCCCAGTTCCAGTTGAAATTAGTCAAAAAAGTAAGAGTACTAGCCTAACTAATCTTATATTTAGTTCCTCTTCCACTACCAATGATTTCAATATATCCCTGATTATTTAATGAGTTTAGCAATTTAACAACTTTAGTTTTCCCAAATCCTGTTATTCTTACAATTTCGCTACTAGATAATATCCTATTCTTAGAAAAAGATTGATACACTAATCTCTCATCAGGGTTTAAATCTAGTTTTTCCGTGAAGATGGGTAATGTTACCTTTATAGAATTATCATAAATTTCAAATTGTGGCTTAGACTCTGATTTTAAATAGGCAGCTTTTATCCTTTTTATGCCTGTACCAAATCGCTCTATCCTATGAAGTCTAAAAAATATATTGCCAATAATAGGATTTCGTAGAATTGAGATTTGCCCATTTAAGTACTCTTCCTTACTTATGCCATTTGGTAAACCTCCAGGTGAAACTACTTCTATTCTATCTTCATACATCCCTACTTGTATATGCGAATTAATGTCCCAAGTCCGATGAATCAATCCGTTAGCTATTGCTTCTCTAAAAGCTTCCTCTGGAATTTTTTCAATAGTCTTTCTTAAAGCTCCTTTTATCTCCTCATATTGATAATACTTTCTATATAAAGCCATGGATTCATCATAGAGCCTTAAAATAGAAGTACCTTTTAAAATTTCCCTATCTAGGATTATATTAATGCTATCTCCAAATCTAGCAATGTCCACTCCTGGAAAATTATTCTCATCCGCTAAAATTTGAGCTGCATTATTATAAATATCTTTTTCACTATATAGTTCTAGGGTCACTAGTATATCCCTTGTAATTTTCTCTATACCAAGATGTTTTACAAAATTATTTTCTAATTCCTTGAATGTCAAATTTTGTTTTTCAGATTGTATTTCTTCAAATAATTTACCTTTCCCTTCCAGGATTAGTCTTGTTAATTCTAAAGTATCGACTTCGATAGTTGAAGTTTCATTTCTTTTATATGCCCTTGACTTATAAAAATAAGGCTTGTGAGAACCTTCTATAACTGTCAACGTTATTACATCATTTTCATCAATTTCAAGATTAAAATCTGGCTTTGGGCTTATGCTATCATTAATCTTGTTTTCTATGTTTAAACCAGTTTTCTCTGGGTCTCGTACACCAATGATCTCCCCATTATTTGAAATTCCAAATTTAATTTTTCCGCCACAGTAATTAGAGTAGGCACTAACTGTCTTTAAAAAAGTATTTGTAATATCCTCTTTGAATTCCATAACTCTAGACTCTTTCATAATGATCACCTCGTATTTGTGTTCTCATTATATCAACTAACGAACATAAAAGCAACCGTATTTATTTGCGTTCACTTTTATATTCAATATCAGTTTGTAAATTTATTTTTAACTACTCCCACTCAATCGTACTTGGTGGTTTATTTGTTATATCATAGACTACTCTATTTACATTAGCTACTTCTTTTGTTATTCTATCTGATATTATTTCCAATACATCATAGGGAATTTTTGCCCATTCTGCGGTTATAGCATCTACACTGTTAACAGCTCTTATTGCAATAGTGTGCTTATAGGTTCTTTCCCCTTGAGTTTTACCTACACTTTTTATATCCGGTAAGGTGGTAAAGTATTGCCAGATGATTTTTTGTAAATTAGCTTTTGCTATCTCTTCTCTAAGTATGGCATCAGCTTCTCTCACTATATGAAGCTTTTCTTTTGTGATCTTTCCCAAAACTCTCACGCCTAGGCCGGGGCCGGGAAAGGGTTGTCTATAAACTAAATCTTCCGGAATTCCTAAAGCTAAGCCCACTTTTCTGACTTCTTCTTTATATAGGGTTCTTAATGGTTCTATCAGCTTTAGCTTCATGTCTTCAGGAAGGCCTCCCACATTATGATGGGATTTAACCAAACGCGAGCTACCTGCACCACTTTCTATTATATCGGGATAGATTGTTCCTTGGACTAAGAAATCTACTTCTTCCAATTTCTTTGCTTCTTCTTCAAATACTCTGATAAATTCTTCCCCGATTATCTTTCTCTTTTCTTCAGGATCGGCAATTCCTAGCAGTCTATTTAAGAATCTTTCTTCGGCATCTACTCTTATAAGGTTCATATTAAGTAGTCTTTTAAATATTTCTTCTACTTGATCCCCTTCATTTTTACGCATAAGGCCGTTATCAACAAAGATGCAGGTAAGTTGTTTACCTATTGCTTTGTGTACCAGAACAGCCGCAACAGAAGAGTCTACACCGCCACTTAGGGCACAGATCACATTTTTGTTTCCGGCTGTATTTTTTATTTCTTCTGTTGAGTTTTTTATAAATTCGTCTATATTTAGGATTTTAAAATTTCTTTCCATAATTTTTATCCTTTCTTTAGTAGAATAAGGAGAAAAGATGTCTACCCTACAGGCTGTAATTAGGGGCTTCTTTTGTTATGTGAACATCGTGAGGATGGCTTTCTCTTAATCCTGCTGCAGTTACTCTTACCAGTTTGCTTTCTCTTTTTAATACTTCTATATTTGGAGTACCACAATAGCCCATGCCAGATCTTAGACCTCCCACTAATTGAAATACTGTGTCGGATAGGGGGCCTTTATAGGGCACACGGCCTTCAACTCCCTCAGGCACCAACTTTTTAGCATCTAGTTGGAAATATCTATCCTTGCTACCTGTAGCCATAGATGCTAAGGAACCCATACCTCTATATACCTTAAAGCTTCTGCCTTGGTATATTTCCGTTTCACCTGGGCTTTCCTCAGTACCTGCAAAAAGACTACCTATCATAACTACATCCGCTCCTACAGCTATTGCCTTTACTATATCTCCGCTATACTTCACTCCACCATCGGCTATTATAGGCACACCATATTTTTCCGCTTCACTAGCACAATCATATATTGCAGTTATTTGCGGTACACCTACCCCGGTAACAACTCGTGTAGTGCATATAGAGCCGGGACCAATCCCAACTTTTATACCATCGGCACCTGCATCAATCAGGTCTTTTGTTCCTTCTGCCGTTGCAACATTCCCTGCAATTACTTGCAAATCCGGATAGTTAATTTTAATCTTTTTTACTGCATCTATAACACCTTTGGAATGTCCATGAGCAGTATCTACAACTATAACATCTACTTTTGCATTAGTCAGGGCTTTTACTCTATCCATCATATCCGGAGTAACTCCTACTGCTGCACCGGCTAAAAGCCTTCCACCCTCATCTTTCGCTGAATTGGGAAATTGTATTATTTTTTCTATGTCTTTTATTGTAATTAATCCCTTTAGATAGCCCTTATCATCGACCAAAGGAAGTTTTTCTATTTTATGCTTTTTTAAAATTTGTTCTGCCTGGATTAAGTCTGTCCCCACTGGTGCGGTTACTAAATTTTCTTTTGTCATTATTTCTTCTATAAGTCTTGTCATATCAGTTTCGAATCTTAAATCTCTATTTGTGAGTATGCCAACAAGTATGCCATCTTCATTAACTATGGGCACACCTGAAATTCTATATCTTTCCATTAATTCCATAGCATCGGAAGCTATATGATTTGGGGATAGATAAAAAGGATCAACTATAACGCCATGCTCTGATCTTTTTACTTTATCCACTTCCAGTGCTTGTTCTTCAATAGACATATTTTTATGGATTATTCCTATGCCGCCTTCCCTAGCCATAGCAATAGCCAGTCTTGCTTCGGTAACTGTATCCATTCCTGCAGACATTATAGGTATATTAAGTTTTATCTGCCTAGTAAGCCGCGTGCTTACATCAGTTTCCTTCGGTAATATTTCTGATTTACCAGGTAGTAATAGTACATCATCGAAGGTTAAACCTTCTTTTATTATTTTTTCCATAAGGATTCTCCTCTCTTATTATATTAACCGCTTATAGTGCTTTATCTTTATTTATCATTGCAGCTAGGCTACCAGCTCCATATCCGTTATCAATATTTACTACTCCTATTCCACCGGAGCAACTATTCAACATAGCTAAAAGGGCCGAAAGACCATTAAAAGCAGAGCCATAACCAATGCTGGTGGGCACTGCTATCACTGGGCAATTGGCTAACCCTGCTATTACGCTTGCTAGGGAACCTTCCATGCCCGCTACAGCTATTATTACCGAAGCCGTGTGTATTCTTTCTCTGTTCATTAATAAACGATGTAGGCCAGCTACACCAACATCATATAATCTATCTACATTATTGCCCAAAAACTCTGCTGTTACAGCTGCTTCTTCCGCTACTGCTATATCTGATGTGCCGGCAGTAGCAATTAAAATCCTTCCCTTATTTTTGGGCAAATCTTCTCTTACAACCGTTATAGCCCTTGCTTCTTTATGATATACTGCATCATTGGCAATTTTCTTAATTTCCATATATACTTCTTCGTTTGCCCTTGTGCCTAGAACCCTCTTTCTACTTTCCAGCATTTTTTTAAAAATTGCTGCAGTTTGTTCTGCTGTTTTCCCGGAGCAGTATACCACTTCGCCATATCCTCTACGCAGATTTCTATAATTATCTATTTTAGCATAATCCAACTCTTCATAAGGAAGTTCTTTTAACTTTTTTATGGCTTCTTCTTCATTTATTTTTCCGTCCTTTAGTTCATTTAGCATCTTTTTTATATATATATCATCCATCTTTTATCACGTCCCCTAACCACCTATTCTCATCATATCTCTTTTTATGCTTTTGCCTTCATTTAAATGATGCTTTTGAGGCTTTAGCCAAATAGCATTTTTAATAACTTTTATTAAGTCCTCTTCATTTTTAAGTGCATCTTTTACATCTATCTCTAAATCTGAATTCAGACAGGGCTTTATTTTCCCGTCAGCAGTAAGCCTTATCCTATTGCAATTGGCACAAAAATGATGGCTAATGGGATTTATAAGGCCTACTAAGCCCTTGGCTCCCGGTAATTTATAATATTCTGCCGGACTTGATTTGTCCTTCCTAGGAACGGCTTCTAAGTTCTTAAATTTATCAAGGACCAAGGTGTTGGGTACAAAGTTTTCCTTGGCCCAATCAGATGCTTGTCCTATAGGCATAAGCTCAATAAATCTAATTTGTATATCTTCCTTAATTGTTAAGTTGACAAAGTCCTCTATTTCATCATCATTGAATCCACCAATTAAAACTATATTAATTTTTATAGGCAAAAGACCTACTTTCTTCGCTTCTTCAATGCCTTCCAAAACATCTTTTAAAGAACCGAATCTTGTGATATATTTATATTTTTCTTCCTTTAATGTGTCCAGGCTTATATTTACTCTTTTTAGGCCTGCGTCTTTTAGTTCTTTTGCATATTTTTTTAAAAGCAATCCATTTGTTGTCATTGCAATATCATTTATACTGTTAATTTTACTTATGTTTTTAATAAGTCCCGGAACGCCTTTTCGAACTAAGGGCTCACCGCCGGTTATTCTAATCTTTTTTACGCCTAATGCAGCACTTGCTTCTACTATTTTATAAATTTCCTCCAAGGTTAACATTTCAGTATGACATTTCTTGTTAATAATCCCTTCTTCGGGCATACAGTATATGCAGCGTAGATTGCATAAATCTGTTACTGAAATCCTTAGATATTCAATCTTCCTTTCATATCTATCTTTCATCAGTATACTCCCTTGTTAAATAAATTTACTGTATATATTAATAATATCTTATTTATATTTTAATAATTTCACCGCTTTTTTCCGTGCTATATCCCCCCATATCCTTTAAAGTGTTTTTAAACTCTTTAGAGTTGAGAATATCTATGAATAATTGTATCATATTATCCTCTATAAACTCTATAGGAATTGCGAAATCGTAGTCCTCTTCGCCTATGGGAATAAAGTCCAATTCCATTGCTTTTGCAGCTGAATACACCCCTACTCCCATATCCGCAGAAGCCGATGCTACGGCAGCAGCAACTGTCATATGGGTAGTCATTTCCCTTTCATAACCTTGAATATCTTTTGTTTCTATGCCTATATTTTTTATTAAATAATCTGTTAGGATTCTTGTACCGGCACCTTTTTGACGGTTCACAAATACAATATCCTTGCGCAATAAATCTTCTATGCCTTTAATATTTTTGGGATTACCCCTTTTTACCATCATTCCTTGGATCCTTTTTACGCCTTTTATTAAAGCCGTATCTTTTAAATACTTCTTTATATAAGCTATATTGTATTCTCCTGTTTCTGCATCTAGAAGATGTATTGGTGCCATATGGGCTTCCCCCCGTCTTAATGCCATTATCCCACCCATGCTCCCAACATGTGCTGAAGATAAGCTATAATCCGGCTTGGTTTTTTGTATGATATTGGATATTATATCCATTATCAAGTCATGGCTGCCAATAGAAACTATTGTGTTTTCTATATCTTCTATATCTCTTAATAGCTTTATTTTCACTTTTTCCCCGCTTTCATGTCCTTCGCTATTTTGAGGTATTTCCAATATCCCATCAGCTCTAACCAAAGACATGCTTATGCCCGCTCCTCTGCTCAATGGTGTTGCAATAAGCTTATCCCTTACATTACCAAGTTTTATTCTTACATATTCTCTATTTTTTATTGAAGATATTAATCTTCTCGATAAAACAGCTTCTACATAATTATCTTTTTTTATTTTTTTACCCGCCTTGCTCTTTATTAAGGGTTTGGCAAAGCTATCAAATGCGATATAGGCAGATACAGGATATCCGGGTACTCCAAGCACGGATTTTCCTTTAATAATGCCCAAGACCACGGGTTTCCCTGGTTTTGCAGCAACACCGTGAACCAAAAGTTCTCCCAGTTCCTTTACCAAAGATGAAGTGTAATCTTCAGAGCCTGCCGATGAGCCGGCATTTATAATTAATATATCATTTTCATCTACAGCTTTAAGTATAATTTCTTTTAGCAATTCATAATTATCAGGTACGGGGCTATATCTATTAGGCTCTCCCCCATATTCTTTAATATAAGCTTCTAACATCCTAGAGTTAGATTCGATTATTTGACCTGTTTCGGGTTTTATGCCGGGTTCTACTATTTCCGTACCGGTGGGTATTATGCCGACTGTAGGTTTTTTATAAACATATATGTCTTTTATTCCTCCGGATAATAAAGCGCCAATATCTACAGGTCTTATGGTATGATTTGAAGGAATTATCATTTCATGGGCCACAATATCTTCCCCAATAGGCCTTATATGTTGCCAGGAATATGCTGATTCTATGATTCTTAATTTTCCATTTTCCATTTCTACTACATCTTCAATCATGATAACAGCATCATAAGGTTCTTCTATGGGATCACCGGTATCCACAGCTTTATAATGGGTGTCTTTTTCCAGTATTATTGGATTTACTTCGCTAGCTCCATATGTATCCTTGGCCCTAACTGCTATACCGTCCATAGCCGCGGCATTAAAATTTGGAGAAGAGTATTGTGCAAATACCGGTTCTGCAGCTACTCTTCCCAGAGAATCAATAACCTCTATCAGTTCATTTTCTTTGCTTAAACCTGAATTTTTTAAAAAGATCTCTAAAGCTTTGTCCATATTTATACTATCCAAATAAATATTTCTGTTCATTTTAGCACTTCCTTTTCCTATATTTAGAACAGTTCAACTATGACTTTCTCACCTTTTTTTATCCCCTCTTTATTTTCACCGATTCTTATGAATCCTTTTGCTTTTGCAACTTTTGATATTGCTGCAGACTTACTGTAAACAGGCATAACTTCATATCTATTATTATTGTAATCTAATTCTACAATCTGATAGGTTTCTCTACCTGGTGCTGCATGTATATTTTCTTTTGTTATAGCTTCTATTTGAATAATTTCCTCTTCAGTGTGATAGTATTTATTTATATAATAATCTATAAATACTTTATAAATAATCATTGCCGATGCAGGATGTCCCGGTAAACCGAATATCAGCTTTTCACCAATTCTTCCGATTATCGTAGGTTTTCCTGGTTTTACGGCCACACCATGCACCATAATCTCTCCCTTTTCTATAGATTCAATAACTTTTGAAGTCATATCTTTGCTTCCTACAGAGCTGCCACCGGATAAAACTACTATATCAGAAGTGATGAGTGCCTTTTCTATAGCACTTTTTATTTCTTCAAGATTATCTCTTGTTAGTAGTCTTAAATTGACTTCTGCTCCTGATTCTATGGCCATAGAGGCTAAAAGAAATGTGTTTATATCTCTTACTTGCCCATATTCGATTTTGCCAAACGGATTTACTATTTCATCACCGGTTGAAATAACTGCCATGCTTATCTTTTTATATACTTTTATTTTTTCTATGCCTACTGCAGATAAGACACCTATGTCTGAAGCTTTTATTTTTTTACCTTTTCTAATTATTATTTCGTCCTTTTTAATATCATCACCTTTTGATATTATCCCTTGGCCTGGGGCGGTGGATACGTAAACAGCTATTGTCTCTTCATCCAGCTTTTCTATATATTCAATCATGACCACACTATCTGCACCCTTTGCTAACATGGCACCGGTAGGAATATATACAGCCTTGCCATCTTCTACTTCCATGCTTGCTATCTTTCCCATTTCCAAATGCCCGATTACTTCCAAGAATACTGGCATACTTTCACTGGCACCAATTGTATCTTTTGACTTAATGGCATAACCATCTACTACAGATTTTGAAAACTCAGGTAATTCTATAGGTGAAAAAACATCTTCTGCCATTACCCTGCCCAAAGATTTTTCAACGTAAATTTCTTCATAAGGCCTTTGCTTTTCATATAGTAATAAATCTATTATTTTTTTAGTTTCTTTTACCGTATGAACTTTTAATAATTTCAATATAATGCCTCCCCGCATTTATCCATTAATTATTATTTAACTAACTTTAGTTAATTATAAACGATTTATCTAACAATGTGAATTTTTATAAAATAAATGAAAGAAGCAACCTTAAAAAGATCGCTTCTTTCTTTTAATATATAAAAATTATGACTTTTCTTTACTCTTACTTTTGTTGGTCCGGCTTAATATAAACTATTAAGTACAGAACTCCTACAACAAAAGCCCCACCAATAATATTACCGATTGTAACGGGAATTAAATTGTTAATCCAAATTTGTCCCCAATTAATTGGTGCACCTAAAAACATGCCAAGGGGTGCAAAGTACATATTGGCTACACTATGTTCAAATCCGCAAAGAACAAATAGCATAATGGGGAACCAGCAAGCGAATATTTTTGATATTATATCTTTTCCTGCAGTTGCCATCCATACAGCCAGCACAACAACTACGTTACAGAGAATACCCCTTATAACCGCTTCCATAAAAGGAATCGCTACCTTTGCATTCGCTATAGCTACTGCTTTTTCTAAGGCAGGTCCCGTCATAAGACCGGAATTAGCTACTAGTACTGCAAGTATTACCGAGCCAACAAAGTTTGCAATGTAAACCGTTACCCAGTTTCTTAATAAATCTTTACTGCTATAATTGCCATTTAAACAACCCATAATCATAAGATTATTTCCTGTGAAAAGTTCAGCACCGCAAATAACAACTAGCATTAAACCAACTGGGAAAGCAGCCGCAAATAAAAACTTTGACATACCTAAATCAATTGCACCATAGCTTTGGCTTATTGTAATTGCAGCCTGTCCACCTAAACCTATGTAAACACCTGCAAATATGCCCAAAATTATCATTTGTACTATAGATAATTTTGCTTTTCCTGCTCCGGCATTAATAGTAGCTTGTGCTATTTCTTTTGGTGCGAGAAACATTTTATCCATTTTAATCTCCTTTCTTTAATGAATTCAAATAGATTTGTTAAGTTATTATTAAACTCAAAGATAATTTTAACATTAAATTCACAATGTGTCTATTATTTTATCTTTTTTTTAACAATGTTTTTTATAGGTTTTTTTCATTGAAAGAAATCCTTTCCTTGCCTGAATATATATTGAATCTTTCTCCCCTAGCAAAACCTATTATAGTCATATTTATGCTTTTTCCTATTTCCAAAGCTAAGTCCATAGGGGCTGACCTGGAAACTAAAACTGCTACTTTCCTTTTGGCGGCTTTTGTAAGCATTTCTGAAGAAATCCTGCCGCTAATTAAAATAAGCTTGTCTGTTATATCAATGTCTTTTAAAAAAGCTTCACCCAGCACTTTATCAAGGGCATTGTGCCTACCTACATCTTCATGAAATACTAGTATCTTTTTTCCATCACTTAGAGCCGCACTATGCACTCCCCCAGTGCTCTTGAACACTTCTGAGTAGTCTGCAAATTCTTTCATGGATTTTATAATTTTTTTATAAGAAACTACTATTTTATTTTCCTTTAAATCATCAGGTAAAGTTTTATATAAATTATATAATAAAGTACCGCCGCCGTAGCCCGTGGTCAGCGTTCCCTTTCCTTTTAAAAGCCTTTTTTCTAAGTTATTACCTTCAACCCAAATATCTGCAATCCCTTCTTCTTCATCTATATTAATATCTTTTAAATCCGATTTGGTTTTTATTATTTGCTCTGAAAGCAGATAGCCTAAACTAAGGCAATCAAGACTTCTGGGTGTGCATAAAAGAGTAATTAATTTGCTACCGTTAATATATATATTAAGGGGATATTCTACCACCACTATATCCGGAGTTTCTTCAATTTTACCATTATCATATCTGGTAAGTACTACATCCCTTATAAGACTCATATTATAATCCTCCGCTTTTTAGATAGTCCCAAGTTTTTTAAATCTTTTTCCGTATTTAGGTTTGTAAACATACTCCAATCTATACTATATTTCCTAGCAATTTCTTCTTCTATATATAGTACATTTGATTCATCCAGTAACTCTGATATTCTTCTTTTATCGCTTAAAATATTTTTCTCTATATTCTTTATTAGCCTTCTGCTGTAAAAAGCATTAAAGGGTTCAATCCACTGGCCAAACTTGGTTATTACTGCATCTGTTTTGTAATTGTCTTTAACAATCTTATCCATCATATATTTTATATAATCAGTATTTATATACGGCATATCGCAGGCAATAAAATAATTATACATGCTGGAGGATTTTGTAAGCCCTGCATGTATACCCCCTAATGGGCCATATCCTTTAAAAATATCCTTCGTGATAATTAAATTTTTTTCTTTATAAAGTTCCGGTCTGCTTGTCACGATTATTATATTTTTAAATAAAGGTTTTAAGCTTTGAATTATATGATCGGTTATACAAACACCTTCCATATTTATTAATTGTTTATCAAAGCCCATCCGGCTGCTCTCTCCACCTGCAAGTATTATAGCTGTATTTAAGAAAGCCATAAGATCCTCCCTTTATGTTTCATCATAAATATTGTACATTAATGGACCTTTTATTACAATATTAGTAGTTAAATAATTAACTAAGAAAATTTACACTAGAATATTAAAAAGGCGCCTAAATAGCGCCCTTTTTAATATTTTAATCTAAACTGATTTTTCTACTTGTACAGCACATACCTTGTATTCAGGTATCTTGGACTTTGGATCCAAAGCTGCGTTTGTAAGTTTATTAGCGGCACCTTCCGCAAAATGGAAAGGTATAAATACTACATTTTTATCTACTATATCGCTTACTTTAGCTTTTACCGTAATACTACCTCTGCGCGATGTGACCTTTACCAAATCCCCTTCGCCTATTCCAATACTTGAAGCTGTATCCGGATGTATTTCGATAAAGCTTTCCGGTGATTTTTTATTAAGACCGGCAACTCTACTAGTCATGGATCTAGTGTGATAGTGATATAACAGCCTTCCCGTAGTCAACAATAATGGATATTCTTCGTCAGGTAGTTCTTGGGATTCCTTATATTCAATACCCATAAATAAGCCCTTGCCTCTTGCAAATTTACCACTATGCAAATATTTTGTCCCCGGGTGTTCCTCGTTTGGACAAGGCCATTGAATTCCTATATTTTCAATTCTATCATAGCTTATACCCGCGTAGGACGGAGTAAGTGTCCTCATTTCATCGAATATTTCTATTGGATGAGTATATTTCTTTTCATAACCCATTCCATTCATGATCTCCATTAAAATAACCCAATCGGCTCTTGCTTCTCCAGGAGCTTCTATAGCTTTTCTTATCTTTTGAACACGTCTTTCCGTATTGGAGAAAGTGCCATCTTTTTCTGCAAAAGCTGCTGCAGGCAATATTACATCAGCTAGCTCTGCTGTTTCAGTTAGGAAGATATCTTGAACCACTACAAAATCCGTGCTTTCCAAAGCATGCTTTACATGGTTTAAATCCGGGTCAGAAACCATTGGATTTTCTCCCATAATATATAGCATCCTTATGTCTCCCTTTTCAGCAGCATTTAGCATTTCTACAATAGTTAGGCCGGGTACCATAGGTAAAGTATCTACTCCCCATGCCTTTGCAAATTTTTCTGAAATCTCTGGATTAGCAACAGGTTGGTAAGCAGGGAATGTAGCATTTAATGCTCCCATATCACAAGCACCCTGTACGTTGTTTTGTCCTCTTAGTGGATTCACTCCAGTAGATTCCCTTCCCATGTGTCCACATAAATTGGCTAAGTTTGCCATAGACATTACATTATTTGTCCCGGTAGAATGTTGTGTTATACCCATACAGTAGATTAAACTACTTTTTTCTGCAGTAGCGTATATCTCAGCAGCTTTAATGATATCTTCCGGATCAACCTCGCAAATTTTTGCTGCTTTTTCCGGTGTAAAATCTTTCACAGCTTCTACAAGCTTATCATAATCTTCCATTCTTTCTTCTATAAATGCCTTGTTTTCCAGTCCCTTGCTTATTATAACGTTCATCATACCGTTGGCTAGGGCAACGTTTGTACCAGGCTTTATTTGCAAGTGTATCTCAGCATCAGCCGCTAAATCAATTTTTCTTGGGTCCGCTACTATTATTTTTGCACCTTTATTATAAGCTTGTCTGACTTTAGCCCCTATAACTGGGTGATTTTCCGTAGTATTTGAACCAATTATTAATATTACGTCAGCATCTAAGAATTCATTTATACTATTTGTCATAGCACCACTTCCTAATGTAGCTGCAAGACCTGCAACTGTAGCGCTATGTCAGAGGCGGGCACAATGGTCAATATTGTTTGTACCGATGACAGCTCTGAATAATTTCTGCATAAGATAATTTTCCTCATTTGTACATCTTGCAGATGAAAATCCTCCAAATGCATCGGGACCATAGTTTTCTTTAATTTCTTTCATTTTTGATATAATTAGGTCATAAGCTTCATCCCAAGTGGCTTCTACAAATTTTCCATCTTTTTTGATTAAAGGTGTTTTTAATCTATCAGGATGGCTTAAAAACTTATAACCATATTTACCTTTTACACATAATAATCCATTATTGGGCTCCACATCAATAGGCTCTATTCCTACTACTTTGTTTCCTTTTACCAGCAAGTCCATTTGACATCCTACTCCACAGTATGGGCATGTTGTTCTGACTTTTTCCAATTCCCAATATCTGAATTTTTCCGGTTGTTTAGATTGTAGAGCACCTACCGGGCATACAGAAACACAATTACCACAAGATACACAAACAGAGCTATCAAAATCTCTATCATAAAAAACACTTACATGAGTGTTAAAACCTCTGTCTGCAAAATTTATTGCTCCGGTACATTGTAGCTCATTATCTACCCTTACACATTTCCCGCATAAAATACATTTGTTGGGATCATAAGTAAAGAACGGGTTGCTGTCATCAATGGGATATTCCTTCTTAATCCCGTTAAAGCCACCCTCTTTAATATCATATTCATAACATAAGTCTTGTAACACGCAGTTACCTGATTTCTCACAAGTAAGACAGTCTAAAGGGTGATTTTCAATCATTAGTCTTAAAATTTCTTTCCTTGCTTCTATCACAGTAGGACTTTGGGTTTCAATAACCATACCCTCCGCTATGGGTGTAGAACAAGAAGGCATCAGAGCCCTTGCGCCTTTTACTTCTACTACACAAATTCTGCAAGCACCATGCGCTACCAGCCTTTCATCATAGCATAGAGTTGGTATTTCAATTCCTATCTGACGTGCTGCCTGCAGAATCGTTAAGCCGCTTTCTGCTTCAACCTGTTGTCCATTAATAGTTAAGTTTACCAACTTAATTACCTCCCTTATACAGAAAAAACATTTAGTGTTATAATTTAACATTCAGGGAATATGAAATATCCCCTGAATGAATTTTTTCTATATATCTTTATATGTTTTTCGCACCGAGCTTTACCAGTAAATCCTCAAGTTCTAGTGCTTCCGCCCATGATACTTCTACATACTCTCCGTTTTTCTTTTCCCAGGGCGCTAATGGTTTTTCATTATACAACAAATCCAAAGTTAGTCTCCCTTTTAAACATAAGGGTCTATCAGTAGATGGTTCTTTTGCTCTTACTCCTACGATCTTTCCGTCTCTTTTTAATAGTTCAAACTCACAACCGTATTCGCATCTATTACATACAACGTCTTCTTTTTCCATTTCCCAAACTCTAAATTTCCCTTTTACCCTATTATCCAATAAAGCTCCAACAGGGCATACGCTTAAACATCTGCCACAAGATACACATGTAGACTCTGCTAATAAAACATCATTATCGGCAATTATATGAGTCATATATCCTCTGTCTCCGAAGGATAGAACGCTTCTTTCTTGAACTTGTTGGCATATACTGACGCATCTCCCGCATAATATACATTTGCTATCATCCCTGTAGATATAAGGGTTTGACGTGTCAATATGGTTTTCACGTCTCCAGCCATCATGTTCTCTGAACTTTACATCATATCTATAAGCATATTCCTGTAGCTTGCATTCTCCTGCCTTATCACAGGTCAAGCAATCATTGGGGTGGTTGTCCAAAAGAAGCCGTAAAATTTCCCTTCTGGCCTCTACTACACTGGGGCTTTCGGTATGTACTACCATACCTTCTGCAACAGGCAAAACACATGAAGCTTGTAAAGTCCTGGCCTTTTCTACTTCAACAACACATATTCTGCATGCACCTATTTCATTGACACCTTTTAGATAACATAGTGCAGGAATATCTATCCCTATAGCCTTTGCCGCATCCATAACGGTCCAATTTTTAGGAACCCTAGTATGAACACCGTCAATTGTCAAGTTTACCATTTCCATTTGAGCTCCCCCTAATAAAATATTTTGTACGATACTCACAATAATATGATACCCGATTGTGAAAATAACGTCAATAAAATTCCTAACAAAAAAGACATTTTATAAATATTACTCTTATCTGGCACATTCAGAAGCATGGCCCTGAAGAATTTCTATCCCATGTCTCAATGCTGGCATTATTATTTCTAGGTTTTCTTTAACTCCTTTAGGGCTACCGGGCAAATTAATAATTAGCGAGTTTTCGCGAATACCGGCTACTGCCCTTGAAAGCATAGCCATAGGTGTAATTTTTAATCCCTCGATTCTCATAACTTCCGTAAGCCCAGGCACGGTTTTTTCTATGACTTCTAAAGTTGCTTCAGGTGTATTATCCCTTTTAGCAAATCCGGTGCCACCAGTTGTTAAAATTAAATCAATATTATCTATATCTGACATTTCTTTTATAGCAGATACTATTTCCTTCTTTTCATCCGGAACAATCAAATATTTTTTAACATTTCCGCCAATGGTTTTCAAAATTTTTTCTATAGCCGGCCCTGATTTATCAATTCTTTCTCCTTTAGAGGCTTTATCGCTTATAGTAATAATACCTATTGTAAATGTAAAATCTTTTCCCATCTCATCCTCCATATCTGCCTAGGTTTTTAGCTGCACATAGTTCCTCTATTAAAGCAAAAGTCACCGGATTTTCCGCCAGTTTTCTTTATTAAATGTATATCCGTTATGACCATTTCTTTATCAATGGCCTTACACATATCATAAATAGTCAATGCCGCAACGGAAACAGCTGTCAAAGCTTCCATTTCTACCCCGGTAACACCTACAGTTCTGACAGTCGCTATAATATCTATTTTGTTGTTGTTTTCATCTGGTTTAAAATCTATGTCTGCTCCGTAAATATTAATATTGTGACACATGGGAATAATATCGGAGGTGCTTTTAGCTCCCATTATTCCGCCTATTTGCGCTACAGAAAGAACATCACCTTTTTTTATTCTACCATCTGTTATGGCCCTTATTGTATTTTTGTTCATATATATAGAGCCTTTTGCAATTGCTTCTCTAATGCTTTCTTCTTTTTCCGATACGTCTACCATTTTGGCATAACCTTGATCATTGATATGGGTAAATCCTTCCAAAGCCAAAACCTCCTTGTATTTTCTTTCTATATTATACTTCTTTTTTTCTAATTAAACCACTTAAAAGCCAATAAAAAAACGGCTTTCGCCGTTTTTTATTAGTACATTCCCATATCTCCCATTCCGCCACCGGGCATCATAGGTTTTTCTTCCTCGGGTATATCCGTTACAACACTTTCAGTAGTCAACATCATTGCTGATATTGATGCTGCATTTTGTAGTGCAGATCTTGTAACTTTTGTCGGATCTACTATACCGGAATTAATCATATTAACATATTCTTCGTTTAATACATCGAATCCAATACCTTTGTCACTATTAATAACTTTTTCAACGATTATTGAGCCTTCCTTGCCTGCATTTTCAGCAATTTGCCTTAGGGGTTCTTCTAATGCTCTTCTAACAATTTGCATACCGGTTCTTTCGTCTCCGGAATTCTTTTCTATTAATTCATTTACAACGGACATAGTGTTTATTAAGGCAACTCCGCCTCCTGGAACTATTCCTTCTTCTACAGCTGCTCTTGTTGCTGCTAAAGCGTCTTCTATTCTTAATTTTCTTTCCTTAAGTTCTGTTTCCGTAGCTGCACCTACTTTAATCACGGCTACTCCGCCGGCAAGTTTGGCAAGCCTTTCTTGAAGCTTTTCTTTATCAAAATCTGAGGTTGTTTCTTCTATTTGAGCTTTTATTTGTTTGATTCTATCTTTTATAACTTCGTTGTCTCCAGCTCCGTCTACGATTATGGTATTTTCTTTTTGAATCTTTACTTGTCTTGCTTTTCCTAATTGATCTATTTGAACGTCTTTAAGTTCTAAGCCTAATTCTTCCGATATAACCTGACCACCGGTCAAAATCGCAATGTCATCCAACATAGCCTTTCTTCTATCACCGAATCCAGGAGCTTTAACAGCTACACATGTAAAGGTACCTCTAAGTTTATTTACGATTAATGTGGCCAAAGCTTCGCCTTCAACGTCTTCTGCAATTATTAAAAGTTTTTTGCCTTGTTGTACCATTTGCTCAAGTATTGGTAGAAGCTCTTGTATATTGGTTATTTTCTTATCGGTAATAAGTATATATGCATCATCAAAAACTGCTTCCATTTTTTCTGTGTCTGTTATCATATACGGGGAAATATATCCTCTATCAAATTGCATTCCTTCAACTATGTCTAAAGTAGTACCAAAGGTGTTAGATTCTTCGACCGTTATAACACCGTCTTTTCCTACCTTTTCCATTGCCTCAGAAATAATTTCGCCAATAGTATCGTCACCTGCGGATATTGAAGCTACTTGTGCTATTGCAGATTTGCTTTCAATAGGTTTTGATGTAACTCTTAGCTCTTCTACGGAAGCATCAACGGCTTTGTTGATACCATTTTTTATAATCATAGGGTTAGCACCTGCAGCTACATTTTTTAAACCTTCTCTTATAATAGCCTGTGCCAATAGTGTGGCAGTAGTCGTGCCATCACCAGCTACATCGTTTGTTTTTGTAGCAACTTCCTTCACTAACTGGGCTCCCATGTTTTCAAAAGGATCTTCCAATTCTATTTCCCTGGCTATGGTAACACCATCATTTGTAATTAGTGGCGAACCGAATTTTTTATCCAATACAACATTTCTTCCTTTGGGACCAAGAGTTATCTTAACTGTGTCAGCTAATTGATTAACTCCTCTTTCCAATGCTCTTCTTGCATCTTCGCTAAACTTAATCTGTTTTGCCATCTTTTACCCTCCTTTAATTATTCAACAATCGCTAATACATCGTTTTGTCTTAGTATCAAGTATTCATTTTCGTCAATTTTTACTTCTGTGCCGGCATACTTTGAATATATAACTTTGTCTCCAACCTTTAATTCCAATGGCACTCTTTTACCTTCAACTAATTCACCTGATCCAACAGCCAAAACTTCACCTTGCATAGGTTTTTCTTTAGCGGAACCTGGTAGCACTATACCGCTTTTTGTTGTTTCCTGGCTTTCAATTGCTTTGATAACAACTCTGTCTCCTAATGGTTTAATATTCATTAATAACCCTCCTTAAAGATTTTATTTACAAAGTATGTATTTTATTATTAGCACTCAGTATCGTTGAGTGCTAATTACATTATAATAATAATTAATGCTTAAAGTAATGGCAAATATTATAAGGCTTATTTAGACGGATTTTTCTTATGTTTTCTAAATATACCTTGATATATCTTTCATTTACATTGTTTTTCACAAAAAGGTCTTAATTGCTATATTTTTTGATAATTTTTACTTTTGCCTCAGTTTTAGTATCTCTATTAGGTCTCAATTTATTTATTCTATAAAAATTTAAAATAAATAATATTATATAAGGAATGAACTGTAACATAAAATCTATGTTCCAAGATGTTTGGGTATTCCTATATTGTATTTAGAATATTCTTCCTGTATAATTACAAGTAAATAAATAACAATTTGAAGGAGGGTTTTTATGTCTATAAGAGATGCATTTCATAGAGCTAGAAGAGAAAAGCAAAAAGCCAAAACAGTAGATACTGCAAAAAAAATAGGTGCTGGCCTAGGGATTGGCGCAGCCTTGGGTAGTGTTTTCGGAATACTATTTGCACCAAAGTCCGGAAAAGAAACAAGGCAAGATATAGCCGAGTCTGCGAAAAGTTCAATGGTAAATGTAAAAGAAAGCGCAGGCGAAGCAGGAGAGAAAATTACAAAAGTTATAGAAGAGGGAAAAGAAAAATTGGCTAGTATTAAAAAATCAAAAAATGAAAAAGCAGATGAGGTCGAAGAAGAGATCTGCGAAGAATGTAAACCTTGTGAAGAGAATAACGATGTAGAAAATGAAGAATCTTGTGAAGAAGATTAAAAAGAGAAAAGAGGAATAGTAATGATTTCTTATAAAGACTTAGGATTATTAATACTCTTTTTAATAGCTTCAAGCGTAGGTATATATGTTTTTATAACTTTAAATAATCTAAACGGTATATTAAAAAGAGTGAGAGAATTATTGGATAAAAACTTATCCAATATTGATAAAACCTTGGACAAGCTCCCTTCTATTGCTAACAATGTAAATGAGGCAACTGCTAATATAAATAAGGAAGTAGAAAAGACTGGTAAAGCGGTGGGAGTAATAAGTGATACCGTTACAGACACAGTATTATCAGTAAGTGATGGTACACAAGAGATATTAGAATATATTAAAATAATTGCTAAAATAATACAGATAATAATGAATACCTTTATGAAAAAACGGGAGTGAATTAATAGCGGGTTCGCATGTGCAGGCCCGCTATTAATTTTATTAAAAACTCTATTTGAATTGTTTTTCTATAAATTCCATGGCCTCTGCTAAATCATTGTTTTCTATTTTTTCGATTTCTCCCTTATCACATGCTTCTGCGATCAAGGGGTCAATACCTACCTTTGCCAATACTGCTAGGTCAAGTTCAGATGCGATTTCTTCTATATGGCTGTCTCCAAATAGTTTTATCTCTTTGCCACAATCAGGACATTTTACGTAGCTCATATTCTCAATAATTCCTAAGACTGGGATTCCCATTGATACTGCCATATTATAAGCTTTGCGTACAATTAAATGCACTAAGTCTTGGGGGGAAGCGACTACTATAATACCATCCAAAGGGATTGATTGGAAAACCGTCAAAGGTACATCTCCCGTACCTGGAGGCATATCTAAGAAAAGGTAATCAATATCGCCCCATATAACATCACTCCAAAACTGTTTTACTACATTGGATATTAATGGGCCCCTCCAAATTACTGGTGAATCATCATTTTCCAATAATAAATTAACTGACATAATCTTTATTCCACCGGCAGTTAGCTCTGGGTAGATACCTTCTTTATTGCCTATGGCTTTTTTGTTGATTCCAAACATTTTCGGTATAGAGGGCCCGGTTATATCAGCATCCAATACACCTACATTATAGTTTTTTCTTTTTGCATTAACAGCCAACATAGAGGTAACTAAGGATTTGCCTACTCCACCTTTACCGCTTATCACACCTATTACTTTTTTTATTTTGTTTTCTTTATGGGTTTCAATTCGAAAATCTTCTAGTCTTGGAGAAGGTTCTTCTCCGCATTTTGCTGAATCACACCCGGGGTTGTTATTGTTCACTATTTATCATCTCCTGTTTTTATTTCTTATTGAAAAGCATTTGGCTTTTATTACATTCTTTGCAATCTATACAAATTTTAAAGACATCACAATTATTACACATTTCAGATTTATCGCTAATAATTAAGCAGTAGGTTTCCTCTAACTTCCAACAGGGTTTTGCATCGTTTATCATAACATTGCTATTTTTTTCTGCTCCACCTTTGCAATTCTTTTTATACCAACATGAATACATAGAAATAATATGCTTAACTCCTGCGATGTTTAAACCTTTTTCATCCATTAAGTATTTTATAAAGTTTAATCTTTTTATATCATTAGCGGTATATTTTCTTTGATAGCTTCGCCTATCGGGCCTGATTAATTCATTTTTTTCCCAAACTCTTAAAGTCTCGGGGTGAACATCCATCAGGCGTGATACCGTACCTATGGTGTAAACGGCAGTATCTTCATCAATCATAACAACCTACCCCTTGTATTTATACCATCTGTCTTATTTTGCTTTTGTAGTCTATTATTGTAGATATGCCAGAAATTTCCCCCGCTTCTTTTGTAAGGGCAATAATATCTGTTCTGTCTATTTTATCCAAAGAAAATTTTCTGTTTAGTGCCATTAGTTGCTGCAGGCCGACAGATACTCTATTTATATAGGAATAAAGAGCTATTACCCCTGCTGGCATATTATCTGCTTCCGAACCATAAATTTCTCTTAGTTTTCTTACATCTCTAAATATTTCACTAACTGTATCTCCATATTTTTGTAAATCCTTTGGAACTTTGCCTTTTTCTATAAGTTCTCCAACTGTTTTGCCCAACATAGCTGCGGACATAGCAGAACGACCTAGGGCTACCATTGAAATATAAGGTGCTCCCAAGGCAAGGCCTTTAAAAATTGAATCTTCCATTACAAAGCCACCTGCTACAGATATTTTTGGTAAGAAATAGCCCTTTGCTTTCATTTCAAATAAAATATCATAAAGTACGCTTTCCATATATACCGTTGGCCAGCTCCATTCGTTCATCATCTTACAAGGGCTGTTGCCACTTCCTCCACCAGCACCATCAAAGGTCACCAAGTCTATTTTATTATTCGAAGCAATTTTTAATACTCTAATCATATCTTCCGGGTCAAAAGCAGCCATTTTAAAGAAAATTCGTTTTGCACCTAATTTTCTTAGCTCTGTTATTCTATTTGTCAAAATTTCTTCATCCCACATAGGTAATTTGCCAATCCTTTGAAAATGAGGGCCTATTCCTTTTTTATAATTTTCTTGTACTAGCGGATCAGATGGGTCGGGGTAAACTAGATAGCCTTCTTTCTGGAAATATAAGGCTTTGTCCAAGTCATATACAAAACCCATGCCTTGTATACCTTTTGCAGCTTGGCCAAATTTTATTTCAACGGTTTCAAGGCCTAGCTCTTCTATGGCATAATCCGCCGCATGAATGTATTCATCATCTACATTGGCTTGAAAGACTATGTCTCCATATCCATGGTAGTAATCTCTAAAGCTATTTAACATCTTTTCAAGTAGTGGAGATTTTGTAACTTTACCCTCAGTAAATTCTAGTTCCGGGTCTTTTAATACTGCATCTTCACCTATTACTGCCATTACACCTGAAACTGCAGCTCCGGCGTAATAATCCTGCCAATTTAATTTTGCCATTGCGGGAAATATAAAGGGTGCTTTTAGTTTAATGGGATGATCAACACCTAGCGTAGTTGAAATGTCCACTAGTGGAAAGGTAGCCTTATATGTATTCTCTTCAGCAGCTTTTGCTCCAAAAACACGACCATTAATATTAAAGTGTGAAAAATCTACGGGATAATTTTTTTCAGACGCGAACTGACTTTTATCTGCACCTACAGGATAAATTGCCTCTTCTCCTCTAATTGATGAGTAACCTATTTCACAAGTACCGATGCACTCAGCAGTACACACGGAACACATTCCGGAAAAAGGCGATAGATTATTAGGAGTCCTCATTTTGGTATTTGTAATAGTACTCCCCAGTGATGGACTATAAGACATTTTAAAACCTCCTTCTTATTTCATCTTGTCCTTATTATAAATTATATTCCTTTATTGATATTAGTTCAATAATTTTATTGAGGTTTTAAAAATATAAGTTGATTTGCTTGCAAAATTTTAATAAAGGTTATTTCATAAACATCATTATTATTATTGGTAAAAACATTGCCGGCAGCATATTGCCAGCCCTAATCTTTTTAATTTCTAATATGGACAGGCTAAGGCCCATTAGTAAAACGCCGCCTACTGCCGTCATTTCATCTACTACTGCTGTACTTAAAAAAGGTGCTACTGCTGCAGCAGCCAAGCTAAGTCCACCTTCGTATATTAGCACACTTATAGAGGCAAAAGCCACTCCAATACCCATAGCCGAGGCAAAAATCAATGAAGCCATAACATCTAATGCAGATTTAGCAAAAAGCACCTCATGGTTTCCGGCTAATCCACTTTGCATAGCACCCATTATTGCCATTGAGCCAACACAAAATATTAAGCTAGCAGTTACAAATCCTTCAGAAAAGTTGCCAGCTACATTTTTCATCTTTGCTTGTATGAAACTACCGAAGTTTTCTAATCTTTTCTCTATATCTATCCATTCTCCTAAAAAAGTTCCTAAGGCTAGGCTTATAACCAAAACCATTATTTCTTTTGATTTTAGAAAAAACATAATACCCATGCCAAAAGTAAAAATCGAAAGGGCTTGAATTATTGCATCTCCATATTTTTTTGGAATGCCTTTCTTTGCAAAAAAACCTATTGTTCCACCCACTAAGACAGCTATTGCATTAGCTAACGCCCCAAGTATTACCACATTAATTCCTCCTAAACTTTGCCGATTTTTTCTTCCCGAGCATAATAAAAAAGGTATTGTTGTGCAAAACCTGCTAAGTCACCAAAATTATTACGTGCAAATTCATATATATCGTCAATCTTTGAATCATATGATAAATAAAAATGCTCGGTAACTCTTTTAACCCAAACATCTATTGGATAAACAGAATATTTTTGCACTGCAAAAAGTAAAATACAGTCGGCAACTTTAAAGCCCACCCCTGGTATCTTAATAAGTTCTTTTCTCCCTTGAGATACATCCATATGTTTTATATCTTCTAATATTATTTCTCCATTATTAATTATTTCCGCTGCCTTTTTAATATATTTACATCTAAAACCAGCCTTGCATTGTCTTATATCATCTACATCCAATTGAGCCAGGCTTTCCGCAGTGGGAAAGGAATAGTATGTGTTTCCCTGATAAATAATGGCTTGTCCATATAGTTTTGATAGTAGATTTAGGCTTTTGCTAATCATAGATATTCTATTATTTGCTGACACTATAAAGGATATAAGAGTTTCCCAAGGCTCTTGTTTTAGAATTCGAATCCCATTTCCATATTGAATAGCCTTCTCCATTATTGGATCCTTGGAAAGGTCTTGCTTAATGTTGTAATAATCTCTGCCCAAATCAAAATAATTATACCAAATGCTATTATAATCTTCTATATTGGTATTTAAAATAATTATCTTGTTATTGTCTGATTTTACATTTATAACTTTTCCATAAGCTACAATGGTATAGCTGCCATCTGACTCCTTATTCCAGCGAAAACATTGTCCACATTCAAAAATATGTTTTGTATTAAAATCTTTTACATTTTCAAGTATTATACCTTCTTCAATCACCTTAACTTTTATATGGTTGTTTTTTGCTTCTTTCATTTTATAATCAGTCCTTATTCAATCGAGCTAATCCAACTGCCCATACATTGGCTTTTAAAACATTTAATCCTGTAGAATATTCCAACATTTCTACCAATTTTTTTTGAGCTTCCATTAGCGTTAAGTCTATACGTCTAATCAGCCCAATAACCAATTCAATGGTGATAATTACACCTTGCGGGTTGTTTTCTATTTTAATTTTTTTTACTCTTTCTACACCTTCAACATCAAGTACTGAAATTTCAATTATTTGAATAAGTGCATTTCTAGAAATCTCGTATTTGCCCAGATAGCTAAATGTAGGTCTTATTATTGTTTTTTCCAATACTTCTGATACTTTTTCTTTCTTTTTAAAAATTTTTAATGTATCAATAAAGTAACCGGAAAAATCCTTCTTTATTTCAACAGAAGGAACAGGTATAACATGTTTTCCATCTTTTCTCCGGGATTTAACAGCCTCATTTATTTCTTTATTAGTTGATATATCATTAATATAAATGGATTTTGAAGGATATGGCAATTTCAAAGCTTTTGTTATTTGCTCTATCATCTTAAATGAAGTGCCAAGCACTAAAATTCTTTTAGGATCCAGCTTTGAAATAGCTGCTATAATGGAACTTTTATGGACCTCGTCTTGAAACAAGGCTCTTCTCACAGCCGCTAATCTAGTGTCTTCTTTTTTAGCTGATTTTCCAGCTAAAACGCGTGTGCCACCTATAAGAAGACCATCATCAATTATATATTCGGTATCTATATCCTTAGCTACCATAAATGCCTTATAACTTTTACCTGTACCACTTTGGCCAATTAGGGCGTATACTTCCATCTGCCGTTCCCCCTGTATTGATAAAGATTCAAATACAAATACTATCTAAAGCTTTTGCTGTATTCGATTTCTTCTCTTTCGTTTATTAAATAGGATAAGGTAAATAAACTTTCACTTAAGTGTACATTTTCAACTAATACATCATCGGGCAATTTTATATCTGAAGGGGCAAAATTCCATATAGCCTTTATACCGCCCTGCCAAAGTGACTCGGCCACTTTCTGGCATTGGTTTTTCGGAGTACAAATAATCCCTATATCTATGGCATGTTCCTTTATAAACTTCTCCAATTGTTCCACATCATAAACTTTTATTTCATTTATGATTAAACCGATAACTTTGGGATTTATATCAAATATAGCCTTAGTAACAAAGCCTGACTTTTCGAAAAAGGAATAATTAACAATCGCCTGACCTAAATTCCCTGCTCCTACAATAACTGTTTTATATATTTTATTTAAACCTAAAATATTACCTATTTCCTGATGCAAATCTTCTACTTTGTAGCCATATCCTTGCTGCCCAAATCCCCCAAAGCAGTTTAAATCCTGTCTGATTTGCGAAGCTGTAAATCCCGTAATTTTGCTAAGTTCTTGGGAAGAAACTCGCTTAATATTCTTTTTTCTTATTTCCCCTAGGTGTCTGTAATACTTAGGAAGCCTGCGTACTACTGCCATTGAAATATTGCTGAATCTTTCCACGTTACCATCTCCTTCAATGGATTAATTATTTATATCTATTATGTGAATTAATTTTATTATATTGAATGATAAAAGTCAATTAAAGGCTAAGCCACGAAAACACTTGCTATATAGGCCAAAAGTCTTTATTCCTAATGGTTAAAGGTAGGCTTTTAAGATCATGTTTTAAATAGATGCTTTATTTGATACAATTATAAGAAGCTGTAATAAAGGGAAACGCAAGACTTGGAGGTTATAATGATTATTCTTTCGGCTAAAGAAATAAAAAAAGCTTTTGGAATTGATAGCGTTATTAAAAATGCGACTTTTGCTATTAGAGAAAATGATAAAGTAGGGGTTGTGGGAATAAATGGTGCGGGAAAGTCTACCTTGTTTAAAATAATTAAAGGGGATTTGGAAAAGGATGAGGGGGAATTATTTATTGCAAAGAATAACAGTATCGGTTATATGTCGCAACTCCCGAACTTTAATTCCAGTGCAAGCTTATGGAATGAAGTCCTAAAGGTATTTACTCCTATTATCAATATGGAGAAAAAGCTAAGGGAGCTTGAGCACAAAATTAGCAAGCTATCTCATTCATCCAATAAATCTTTGTTAGAATCTTTAATGAAGTCTTATTCCAATTTGCAACATAGCTTTGAAATGGCAGATGGGTTTTCATATGAAAGCCGTACTAGAGGGGTGCTAAAGGGCCTAGGATTTTCCGAAGACGAGTATAGCAAAAATGTATCAACCTTTAGTGGTGGTCAAAAAACTCGCATAGCCTTTGCAAAAGTTTTATTAAAAAAGCATGATATTCTTTTATTGGATGAGCCCACTAATTATCTGGATATAGCAGCTGTGGAATGGTTGGAGGAGTTTTTGAAAAATTATAAGGGTATTTTAATGATTATCTCTCACGATAGATATTTATTGGATAATATCACAAATAGAACCTTTGAAATAGAAAACGGTATATTAAAAGAATATGAAGGTAATTATTCAAAATACATTGTTGAAAAAGAAAGAGAAAAAGTATTGGAATATAAGGAATTTGAAAATAAACAAAAAGAAATTGAGAGACAAAAAGCTATCATTGCCCGATTTAGGCAATATAACCGTGAAAAAAGCATTAGACAGGCAAACAGTAGAGAAAAAATGTTGCAAAAAATGGGGGGGCTAGCAAGGCCCATAAAAACTCTAAAAAACATACGTTTTGATTTTGAGCCAAAAAAAAGAAGCGGAAATGACGTGTTGAGTCTAAAAAATATTTCAAAATCCTATAATCATATATTATTTAAAAACCTTAGCTTAGATATATATAGAGGTGAGAAAGTAGCATTATTAGGTCCTAATGGTATCGGTAAAAGTACTTTGCTTAAAATAATTGCAGGAGAAGTCCAAGCAGATACTGGAAGTATAAAACTTGGCGTCTCCGTTATACCCTCCTATTATGATCAAGAACAAGATAATTTGGATCAAGAAAAAATTATAATAGATGAAATTTGGGATACATACCCCAAGTTAAGCCAAGTTTCCATAAGAAATGCACTGGCAACTTTTCTTTTTGAAGGTGAAGATGTATTTAAAAAAATATCTGTTTTAAGTGGTGGGGAAAAGTCAAGGCTTTCTCTTTTAAAAATTATGTTATCAAAAGCTAATTTTTTATTATTAGATGAACCGACCAACCATTTGGATATGAAGTCTAGGGAAGTATTGGAAAAGGCCTTGCAAAACTATAACGGCACGGTTTTATTTATTTCCCACGATAGATACTTTTTAAATAAAGTATCAACGAGTGTTGCAGAGCTTAAAGAAAATGGCATTGTTGTATATAAAGGCGATTATTCTTATTATGTTAGAAATAGACAATTAGCCTATGGAAAAGAAAGCCCTTGCGAAAATGCCGAAAAAATTGATGTGTCCACTTCTAAAAACCAATGGTTAAGAAGAAAAGAAGAAAGAGCCATAAAAAGACAGCGGCAAAAAAGGCTAGTTGATATTGAAAAAGAAATTCTTTTAATTGAAGACAGGCTTAGTGATATAAATACGGAATTGGAATCTCCTGCAGTATTCTCAGATCATATAAAATGCCAGGCATTGAATTTGGAGGGCATAAATTTAAAAAACAAAATCAATAATTTATATGAGGAATGGGGAATTCTTAGCGAGTTAGAAACTTAAATTTGCAGATTTGGAACTGCATTAAGCTTTAAGGAGGAAACATGACCGGCAATAAATTTATAATAACCCACTGCACCAATCATAGCCGCATTATCAGTACATAATATCGGAGAAGGATATAGCACTTTTATGCCTTTTTCCCCACCTTTTATTAATAAAAGTTCCCTTAATCTGCTATTTGATGCAACACCACCAGCAAAAACAGCATAGGGGGAATCCGCATTTTCTGCAGCAGCTATCAATTTATTGGAAAGGACTTCTACCACTGCCTCCTGAAAACTAGCAGCCACATCAGCCACATTAATATTTTTATTTTTCATTTTCATAGTATTTATATAGTTAAGGACAGAGGATTTAAGGCCACTAAAACTAAAATCATAGCTAGCCTCTTCCAAATATGACCTTGGAAAATCTATGGCATTAGCCTTTCCTTTTTTTGATATTTTGTCTATTAAAGGGCCACCTGGATAACCTAGGCCTAAAGTTCGAGCAATTTTATCGAATGCTTCGCCAGCAGCATCATCCCTAGTCCTGCCCATTATTTCGTATTTACCGTAATCTAACATATTGATTATATGACTATGTCCTCCTGAAACTACAAGGCAAACAAAAGGAGGTTCTAACTCCTGATGCTCTATGAAATTTGCATATATATGCCCTTCAATATGATTAACACCAATTAATGGTATGTTTAAAGCATATGCTAGCCCTTTGGCTGCGGTCAGTCCTATTAGCAAGGCTCCTACCAGACCGGGGCCATAAGTTACAGCCACAGCATCTAATTCTTTAAAGTCTATACCTGCATCTAAAATTGCCATATCTGTAACTTGGCTTATATTTTCCAAGTGCTTTCTTGATGCTACTTCCGGCACTACGCCCCCAAATTTTTTGTGCGTTTTTATTTGGGTAGAAATTATATTAGATAAAATCTTTCTACCGTTTTTTATTACAGCTGCAGCTGTTTCATCACAAGAAGTCTCTATTGCTAAAATAATAATATCCTTATTCATTTATAAGCTCCCCAATACCTAATTACTTATATGGCGTTTTGACTTGCAAGCGTTAAAAAGGCAGGTTTTATCCCGCCTTTGTGCTATTTACTGCTTTCAAGTATGTCTAAAATCTTCTTAATACTTATGTTATCATCTTCATAGCCTTCTACAACTATATCAAAAAGCTCCCTTATCTCTTCATAATCCGTATACTCATGATAAAACAATTTTTCTCCGTCACTATTTTTTATTTCAACTATATATAGTCCGTTTTTATCATTAAGTGATAAAACATGTCCTTCAACTGTTAGTTCTCTAAGTAACATTTTATCCTCCTGTATTTATGTAAACAATTTATCGTACGTTTTTTATTATAGCATATTTTAAAAATTTGATAAAGAAATATTAAATAAAAGTCCTTTAAACTAGTTCCTTCCACATAATAAGCGCATCGTCTCGAGTATCTGCATAGTATCCTTTTCGGGTACCTTCAGTTTTAAAACCATTTTTTTCGTATAAATATATGGCTTGGCTATTTGTACTCCTTACTTCCAATGTGATTTTTCTTAAACTATTTTCATTAGCTATTTTTATTATTTCTTTTATAAGTCTATCCCCAATTCCTCTATTTCTATAATCAGGATGTATTGCGATGTTGGTTATATGTACTTCATCCAATACAAACCACATCCCCGCATATCCAGCAATCTTGTCATTTGTTTTTGCAACAATATATTTTGCCAAATTATTATCAAGTATTTCAAAAGCAAATGAATCATATGTCCAAGGAGTTGCAAAACTTAACTCTTCTATTTTTAATACTTCATCAATGTCTTTTTCCGCCATGACTTCTATATTTATATTCTGTTTCTTTTCGTATTCTACTTCCGCTTGAGATTTTCTAATATAATTAAGTTTTATTTCATTATAATTTAATCCAAAACCGTTTTTGTATTTTTTTATTGCCAAGGATGCTATTGAAGAAGCTCGAGGATATATATTGTTTGCTTTTGCAAAGTAAAATTTCTTTGAGAAGCTTTTAATTTTGTTTTTATAAATCGCTACCCCATCACCCAAAAATACAATAGTTTCATCCAGTAAATTTAATTCATCAATTAAATTATCAACCTTGATTGCACTAAAATCTCTAATTTTCTTTAGCTCCTTATCCCCAAAACTATACAAAGCAGAATATACCATATCCCTTTGTGCGTCTAAAATAGGGCATATCAAGCCCTTATAGCCCCATAAATTGTACGCTAAAGCATCAAGGGTGGGAACCCCTACAATTGGTTTTTTTAGAGCTTGAGCTAAACCCTTAATGGCTGCCGCCCCTACTCTTAATCCGGTAAATGAGCCAGGCCCCGTAGAGCAGGCGAATACATCTATATCATTTACTTCTAAGTCACAAGACTTTATTACCATGTCAATAAGACTAATAAGCTTTTCTGAATGCTTTTTCCCATCATTTAATGTATATTCGCAACAAAGACCTCCACCCTGTAGTAATGCAACGGAAGCAGCCGCTGTGGAGGTATCAATGGCCAGTATTCTCATAGGTCCTCATCTCCTTTAAAATAGCTTTATTTTTATTCCCATATGCATTCATGCTTATTACCCTTTCATTAGGTTTTTTTCCATATTTAATTGTTATCCAAAGCTTCTCCTTGGGTAATACTTCTTTTATCTTTTCCGCCCATTCTATAATAGTTACTCCCTCGCCAAAAAAATATTCGTCACAACCTAATTCAAATATCTCATCGGGGCTTTCCAGTCTATATACATCAAAATGATATAAAGGCATACTAGCCGTATAATATTCATTGATTATTGTATAGCTAGGGCTGGTAATATGGTCAGTAATACCCAAGCCTTTGCCCAGGCCCTGAGTAAAGGCGGTTTTTCCCGCTCCCAAATCTCCTGAAAGACAAATAATACTCCCCGGCAATATATACTTAGATAATTGCATAGCTATTTTAATTGTTTCTTCCGGTGACTTAGAAATAAATCTTATCATTATATCCCTCTCTTATCTTTAAAACAATAGAAATACCGGAGCAATACGTTTCTTAATTGCTCCGGAAATAATTATACATTAAAGATATTATATTTCATTTTATAAGAAAAGTATACATTTATGGCACTTTACTTACCTGTTTTTTCACTAGCTTGGGAATAAACCTCCATATGCAATATTGGGGACAAACTCTTATACAATAGCATTGTTATGCCAGATAATATTACTCCTTTTAATAAATTAAAAGGCAGTATTGAAGTTATAATCATAGGAAGCAGCCCCATAGAAATAGGTTGGTTTGTAAATGCAGGTATCAAGACAAAGAAATTGAAAAAACCCATTGCGATAGACATAACAATAGTAGCCGCGGATAAACCTATAATTGCGGTTTTTTTGGATTTGTTCTTAAAATATACAAAAGATGCTGTCAAAACAAAGGCAGAGCCTGTAAGAAAGTTGCCTAGCTCGCCAATCCCCCCTGTTTGTGAACGCATAAGTAAATGCAATATGTTTTTTATAAGCTGAATGGCAACACCAACCCAAGGACCTAAAGCTAAAGCGCCTACAATAGCAGGTAAATCACCTAAATCAATTTGTAAAAATGGTGGGAATAATGGTAAAGGGAATTCAAATAAATATAATAGGAACGCAAAAGCAGACAATATTCCTATCTTGGTAATTAACTGTAGTTTGTGGTTTCTCAATATTGTTACCTCCTAAGAAATAAATTAATATATTTATAAAATAAATAATAAAAAACCCCTGATAATCTCAGGGGCAAGCTTTCTATTTCCGTAAAAACAAACCTTCTTTCATCCAGACTTTACTGTCGGCTCCGGAATCAAACCGGATCTGCCTCTTAGGCTCGCGGGCTATACCGCCGGTAGGGAGTCACACCCATCCCTGAAGATTAATCATATATTTAATTCTGTTTTTTATTATAATACATTGTTAAAATTTTTGCAATACATTTTCTTGATAAAAAAATAAGCATATGCTATTATATGTTCATAAGTTTAGACAAACATAAAATATATACAAACACTGAGGGGGGAAATCAATGACTGTTAATAAAATGTTGATAGTGCAATCCAGTGTTTTACCAGACGTATTTGAAAAGGTTATTGCTGCAAAAAATTTATTAAAAAGCGGTGATGCAAAAACCATTCAAAAAGCCTGTGAAATGGTATCTCTTAGCCGTAGCACTTTTTATAAATATAAAGACACTGTTTTCGATTATACAACTCAAGAAAGAGGTAGGATTGTAAACTTATTTATGCTATTGCGCCATGAACCTGGTGTACTATCTGATATTCTAAATATAATAGCTTCTTTAAACGGTAATATCCTAACTATAAATCAAAATATTCCCGTATTGGATGTTGCATCATTGACAATGACCATAGATACTAAATATATGGATATAACCCCTGCACAATTGATTAAGGAAATTTCTAATAATAAAGGCTGTAAAGAAATAGAAATTATAGCAATGGAATAGGAGGAAAACAATGTACAAAGGTTTGATAGACAAGTATAAGGATTACTTAAAGGATATATATTCTGATAATATTGTTACTTTAAACGAAGGAAATACTCCCTTTATTGAATCGAAAAATCTGAAGGATATAATAGGAAACAATCGTTTGTTTTTTAAGTTTGAAGGTTCAAACCCAACTGGATCCTTCAAAGATAGAGGTATGACTGCTGCCATTACAAAAGCTGTTAATGAAGGAGCAAAAAATGTTATTTGTGCTTCTACGGGAAATACTTCTGCTTCGGCAGCAGCCTACGCAGCCAGAGCAGGTATTAAGTGCATTGTTTTGATACCAGAAGGTAAGGTAGCTTTAGGTAAACTAGCTCAGGCTTTAGCTTATGGTGCCAACATAATACAAGTTAAAGGTAATTTCGATGAAGCCTTAAATTTAGTTAAAGAAGCAGCAAATCTTTATCCGGTAACTATCGTGAATTCTATAAACCCATATAGAATAGAGGGACAAAAAACAGGAGCCTTTGAAATATGTGACGACTTAGGATGTGCCCCCGATTATCATTTTATGCCTGTGGGCAATGCTGGAAATATAACTGCTTATTGGAAAGGCTATAAGGAGTATAAAGCAAATAACAAAATTAACAAATATCCAAAAATGATGGGTTTTCAAGCTGCAGGTGCAGCGCCTATAGTAGAAGGAAAAATTGTCGAAAACCCGGAGACGATAGCTACTGCAATTAGAATAGGGAACCCTGCTTCTTGGGATAAAGCCCTTGAAGCAATAAACGAATCCGATGGTGCTATTGATAAAGTAACGGATAAGGAAATACTTGATGCCTATTACCTACTATCCTCGGAAGAAGGAATATTTGCCGAGCCGGCTTCTTGTGCCAGCCTAGCAGGACTTATCAAGTATTTAAAAAATAACAAGCATTCTAATAAAAGCTTTGTTTGTATACTAACGGGCAATGGGTTAAAAGATCCGGATGTAGCTATGAGTCTTGAAATCAACATCAATAAAATAAATGCAAACATAGAAGAGCTGTCACACTATTTATATTAAGAACGGAGAAAATTATGTTAGAAATTATAGTTAATGCTACAACAGCGAATCTGGGCCCCGGCTTTGATTGTATGGGGCTTGCCTTGGCTATAGAAAACAAAGTAACTATCCAAAAATCTAATGAAGAGTTTATAGATAAAAAAAATTTAATATATTTATCTATAAAAAAAATATTTGATATAGTAGGAAAAGAAACCCCGAAGTTTAAAATAGAACAGCAAATACAAATACCAATCAGCAGAGGCTTGGGCAGTAGTGCTGCTTGTATTGCGGCAGGTTGTTTAGCTGGCAATGTTATGGCTCATGCTAAACTTTCCTCGGATGAGTTAATAAAAATTGCTACAGCTATTGAGGGCCATCCGGACAATATTGTACCTGCATTTTTAGGTGGATATACCATTTCTTCCTTGGAGGATGAAGAAGTAATATATTTCCGTCAAGATGCCTGTAAGAATTTTAAATATGCTGTCATAATACCAAACTTTACTTTGTCAACAACTCTAGCAAGAGAAGCCCTTCCTAGTGATATACCCTTTAAAGACGGAGTTTATAATATAGGCAAATCAGCGCTTTTATCAGCTTCAATGATTACAGGTAACGGTAATCTGCTTAAATACGCTTGCAAGGACAAAGTGCATCAGCCCTATAGAAAACACCTTATTCCTGAGTTCGACAATATAATAAAAAAAGCAGAGTCCTACGGTGCTCTAGCTAGCTTCCTAAGTGGGGCAGGACCCTCTATAGTATCTATCCTATCCTTTAATGATAATGATTTTGAAAATGAAATGTCCGAATTCCTAAAAAGTATACAAGGAGGCTGGGTTTTAAAAATTGTAAAAGCCTCGAATATAGGTGCTCGGGTCAACTTGGCTAAATAATTTTATGCTTATACAATTATCAATGGGGTGTTTTATTTGAAAGAAAAAACTAAAGCTTTTAAGGCAGCATTCCCCCTCACTATTCCTATACTTACGGGATTTATAATCTTGGGTGTTGCCTATGGTATTTTGATGAGTAGTAAAGGATATGGTGTTATATGGTCGGTGCTTATGAGCCTTATTGTATATGCCGGCACCGTCCAATATATGGCCATTACTTTTTTTACGTCTGTTTTTAATCCGATTTATGCATTTTTAATGACACTTATGATAAATGCACGGTACTTATTCTATGGTATATCAATGCTGGATAAATATAAAAATACAGGCAGATTAAAGCCATATTTAATATTTGGCCTTTGCGATGAAAGCTTTTCCATTATTTGCTCTACTGATCCACCGGAGGGGGTAAATGAAAATTACTTTATGTTTTTTATCACTCTATTAAATCGAATATACTGGGTTTTGGGTACCGCTCTTGGCGGTCTTTTAGGATCTCTTGTTTCTTTTGATACAAAGGGTCTTGATTTTGTATTAACCGCACTATTTGTAGTTATTTTTATAGGGCAATGGAAATCACAAAAGGATCATAAACCTGCAATAATTGGGGTCTTATCTTCTGTTTTTTGTCTTCTTATTTTTGGCAAGAATAGTTTTATAATCCCATCTATGATTATAATAATAATTGCACTCAAATTTTTGCAAAAGGATTACAAGAAAGATGAAAAAGATACTAAGGAGGGAGCCCAATGTACTTAACAACAAGACAGGCAGCAATTATATTGATAGTAGTTGCTATGGGTACGGCAATAACAAAGTTTTTACCTTTTTTTATTTTTAAAGGAGGTAGTAAAAAACATTCTTTTATTAGTTTTCTTGGCCAAGTCCTACCTTACTCAGCTATTGGTTTATTAGTAGTATACTGTCTTAAGGATATTAATTTAAAAAGTTCACCCTATGGTTTACCTGAAGCTATAGCCATAGTATGTATTACTATACTTCATAACTGGAAGGAAAGTACACTACTTAGTATAGGTGTAGGCACTGCAGTTTACATGATCTTAGTTCAGACTATATTTGTTTAAATTGTCCATTCACCATGTACTATTCCAACTAAATACCATATATTATTGTATTCCTCAAAAACCAATCTTAGGCTCCTCCAATCAATCCCGGCGTATTGGGGATCTATTTGGGAAAAATGAAATTCCAGGAAGTAACCATTTGGGTAGGCTTCAGCGATGTTATCTACTGTATTGCCGCCCCCAATAGCTGTGTTATTACCAACAACTTGGGGATTAGCAAAATCTACATCATATATAAAATTATCATAATATTCCTTAAATATTAAATCTATAGGAAAACCGGAACCATCATATGCACCCCAATTATATACTTCATCATTTTCCATAAGACCTTTGACTTCTTCAGCAGTAAATACTTTGTCTTTCTCTGCATCAATATAAAAATATGGGGTAAATCTTATTCCTTTTGCTGGGTGCACGTATTGAGCCAGCTTAGCCATATCTTTAGCCTTAATAAGCTTTATTATCGCTGCTGCTCTATAAGTATTATCCGATGTAATTTCATCTAAATTTAGCTGTAATTCCGATATTCTATTTTCCAATTCCTCTATTTTTTCGTCCTTTTCTCTTAGCTCTTCCGTATTATCAATAGGTTTTTCACATCCAGTAAATATAAGAAAAACTAAAGTTATAATTATAAAGATAAATGCTTTTTTCATTAAATCACTTCCTTGTATAATATTATCATATATTACTATATATTATTACCATATTAAGCAAACATAAACATGATCCCTAGTTGTAAAATTCGCTAGCGTGCGAACTGTAACAATTTCTTAGTTACTCTTATTACAATCGAATAATCAACACTAGCTTTGGTTAAATTATTAGTGGTTAACTAAACTTAATAAAAATTTATTATAGTAATTGGAGGTAAAACTATGGCTTCACAATGGGGAGGGGGATTCGATAAGGCACCCCAGTCCTACTGGCTGGCTTCTATACAAATCCCTCAATATGAAAAGCTAAATGGAGATATTGATGTTGATGTTGCTATTATTGGTGGTGGTATAGTAGGGATAGCATCTGCTTTTTTATTGAAACAAAGTGGGCTAAAAGTCGCTATCATAGAGGCGGCTAGAACTTTACATAGCACAACAGGACACACAACTGCTAAACTAACTGCACAGCATGATATTATTTATAGCACAATCAATAGCAACATGAACCAGGAGGCTGCCCAGCAATATGCGGACGCTAATAAGGCAGCCTTATTAATGGCAGATGAAATAATTAAACAAAACAATATACAATGTGATTTTTCCTGGCAGCCTGCTTATATTTATACACAAGATGATAAAGAAATTCAAAAAGTGCAAAACGAAGCCAAAATCGCAGAAAGTCTAGGGTTTTCAACAAAATATCTTGAAGAGATACCGCTTCCCATAAAAGTAAAAGCTGCTTTGCGATTTGATAATCAAGCCCAATTCCATCCATTAAAGTTTTTAACAGCTATTGCAAATTTGATTCCCGGTAATGGAAGCCATATTTTTGAAAATACCATGGCTTTAGATATTCAGATGGGAAATAGTCATACGGTAACTACTAACACTCCCTACTGTGTAAAGGCAGCAAATGTTATTATCGCATCTCATTATCCCTTTTATGATGGCAATGGTATATATTACTCACGGGTACATCCAGTTAAATCTTATGCCATAGGGGTCACTATAAAAGATAAATTCCCGGGGGGCATGTATATTACAGTAGGAGAACCGGGACGCTCTTTTCGTTCCACTCCTTTGGCTAATGGTGAAGAGATGATTATTATAGCAGGAGAACATCATAAAACCGGACAAGGCGGTGATACTAATGTCCATTATAATAATTTGCTTGATACAGCCAATTCTGTTTTTAAAATGAAAGAATTCCTATATCGCTGGTCCGCCCAAGATTATACCAGTTTGGATAAAATCCCTTATATCGGTAATTTAACTTCGGATTCTACCGGTGTTTATGTGGCAACTGGATTTCGCAAATGGGGCATAAGCACATCTATAGCTGCCTCTATGATATTTAAAGATTATATACTCGGAAAGGAGAACTCCTGGGCATCAGTTTTTAACCCCACTCGGGCTGAGGCAATGGCAACTCTAGAAAAATTTAATACTTTAAAAACTAATATCACTAATTCCCTAAGTAAAAGCATAGAGATGCAAATTAATAATGATTCTGATATAAAACGTGACGAAACAAGGATTATTGATATAGAAGGTAAAAAGTACGGTGCATATATAGATAATAATGGTAAGCAACATATTGTGGATATTACTTGCACACATATGGCTTGTACATTGCAATGGAACTCTGCAGAAAAAACCTGGGATTGCCCTTGTCATGGCTCTCGCTTTACTTATGATGGTGCTATTATAGAAGGCCCGGCAAAACAACCCTTAGCCAAATCTGAAATAAGTGATTAAAAAACAATCACATAATAGGAATCACTTTTATTCTAATAATAGATATACTCAGATGACAGCAAATAAGAACAGTATAGGATAGCTATAGAAGGAGTTAAGCAACAGAAGGCAAAATAATAAACCGTCAATGGTTTAACAACCAATGACGGTTTAAATCGTGTGAGCATATAACTCGGGCTAGCTTTGTAATTGTAAACAAACTCGAGTGTAAAAAGACAAGAATTTTATCGCTTACTAAATTGTGATGCTTTTCTAGCTTTCTTTAAGCCATATTTCTTTCTTTCTTTCATCCTAGAGTCTCTTGTTAAAAAGCCAGCTTTTTTTAGCATAGGCCTAAGGTCTTTATCAGCTTCCAAAAGAGCCCTTGATATACCGTGCCTTATTGCTCCTGCTTGACCTGTATATCCACCACCGTTAACTTTTGCAATAATATCAAATCTTTGTGCTGTATTTGTAAGTACTAATGGCTGCCTTACTATTAGTTTTAGGGTTTCTATTCCAAAATAATCATCTATATTTCTATTATTTATAGTTATTCTTCCATCACCGGGCAAAAGCCTTACTCTTGCTACGGATTTCTTTCTTCTACCAGTCCCATAATATTGTGCTATAGCCATGTTCTACTTCCTCCTTCCCTTTCTATATATTGAGTTCCAGTGCTACAGGTTGCTGTGCTTCATGTCCATGTTCAGAACCCTTGTAAATTTTAAGTTTTTTTAGCATTTTCCTGCCTAACGGACTATGAGGAAGCATTCCTTTTACTGCTTTATATATAGCCATTTCCGGTTTTTCAGCCATTATTCTTCTATAAGGTGTTTCTTTTAAGCCTCCCGGATATTGAGAATGTTTTCTATATAATTTTTGATCAAGTTTGTTTCCTGTTAAAACTACCTTTTCCGCATTTATTACTATAACAAAGTCACCTGTATCTACATGAGGCGTATATATAGGTTTATTTTTTCCTCTTAATATTTTTGCTATTTCGCTAGCCATTCTACCTAAGACTTTACCTTCGGCATCTATTACATACCATTTTCTTTCGACTTCTTCTGTTTTTGCCATAAAGGATTTCATAAGTTTCCCTCCTTATAACTGTGTGTTTGTCCTATAAATCCAATATTAACGTAAAATTCTACTTATATATTTTATCCCCACAAATAAAATATGTAAGCAATATTTACGCTTTATATTATTTGCTAATTAAATGTTGATAATACTTACGACCCGGGGCAGTGGATCTATATATACAACAATAATATTTTAATATAATGGGCCTGGTGTGTCAACTCAATAAAATACTTTTTCCAAACATAAACCATAAGCTGGAACGGTTACTCCCGCTAATTCTCTATTTCCAGATTTAATTATATAAGGAATTTCCTCCGCTTGAATTCTTCCTATTCCTGCATATAGTATTGTACCAGTGATTATTCTTATCATATTATATAAAAAACCATTACCATGGTAGAAGATTTTTATACTATCACCATTTTCAATAAAGTCTATAGTATATATTGTCCTTATTGTGTTTTTTATATCGCTCCCAGCAGACATAAATCCTTTAAAATCATGGTCTCCTATAAAGTAACTTGCAGATTTCTTTAACTTTTCTATATCTAATAGTTTATTATATTTAAAATGGTAGATATATTTTCTCATTATTGCCGGTGGAAATTTACCCCTATGTATTGTATAGCTATATAGCTTTGATTTGGCATCGTAGCGGGCATGGAAATTCATAGGTGCATAGCTTGAATCTTTTATAACAATATCTCCCTTTAAAACTGAATTTAATGCTAAGGCAAATTGTTTTTCCGGAATACTAGACATTGTGTGAAAATTAGCTACTTGGCCTTTAGCATGGGCCCCTGCATCTGTGCGCCCCGCACCTATAATATTAGTTTTTTCCCCTGTTATTTTAAATATGGAGTTTTGAATTTCTTCTTGTATGCTTATGGCATTTTTTTGAATTTGCCATCCGCTATAGTTTGTACCGTCGTATTCGATTATAATTTTTATATTTTTCACTAAATTGTACCCCATTTTCTTTTGCCCTTAATACAAGTACCTGCTCCATAGAATTGCTCCAAAAAATACAATCGTTACCAAAGTAGCTCCTAAATCCACTAATTCTAGTTTTAGTTGTTTCATGCGTGTCCTATTTTCGCCGCCTCTGTAACATCGGGCTTCCATTGCCAAGGCTAATTCATCTGCCCTCCTAAAAGCTGATATAAAAAGAGGCACTAAAAGAGGTATCATAGCCTTTGCTCTGGCAATGATATTTCCTGATTCGAAATCTGCTCCTCTTGCCATTTGTGCTTTCATTATTTTGTCCGTTTCCTCTAGCAGGGTTGGAATAAATCTCAAAGCAATAGTCATCATCATTGCTATTTCATGAGCTGGAACTCCTATTTTCCTAAAAGGGTTAAGAAGCTTTTCAATGCCATCCGTTAGGGATATGGGAGATGTAGTAAGGGTAAGCAAGGATGCACCAGTAATTAAAAAAACAAGCCTTAGTGCCATAAATCCTGCCTGAGAGAGCCCTTCTTTTGTAATTTTCAATCTCCATATTGTATAAATAACTTGACCTTCCGTCATAAAAATATTTAATAATACCGTTAATATAATAATTGCCGCCAGGGGTTTTAACCCTTTAAGCATATATTTAATACGGATTTTTGATAACAATATAGCCAAAGACATAAAAGCTAAAACAAATATATAAGCAAAAAATTTATTTACAAAAAATAGAGATGTTATAAAAACAAAAGTTATTATTATTTTAATACGAGGATCTAAATTATGTACTGCCGTATCACCGGGAATATATTGACCTATAGTTATATCCTTAAGCATTTTTTTTACCTCTTAAAACTTTTAATATCTTATTTTTTGCCTCTTCTATTGATATAGAATCATCTATATCAAATCCTTTGTTTCTTAGTTCACTCATAAGGTATGAAACCTGAGGTACCCCAAGTCCTACACTCTCTAGCATTTTAATTTCTTTAAATACTTTCTCGGGAGTACCTGTAATCATTATTTTTCCTTTGTTCATAACAATAATTTTCTCTACTAATTTTGCTATATCTTCCATACTGTGTGATACTAGTATCACCGTAATTTTTTCTTTTTCATGGAGTTTCTTTATGTGACCAAGTATTTCATCTCTTCCTCTTGGGTCTAGACCCGCTGTAGGCTCATCCAGTATAAGGATTTTTGGTTTCATTGATAGAACACCGGCTATTGCTACTCTTCTTTTTTGGCCACCGCTTAAATCAAAGGGGGAAATATCTTTTATTTCATTATAGTCCAATCCTACCATGTCCAAAGAAGACTTTACTCTTTTCTTGATTTGGTTTTCTTCTAAACCTAGGTTTTTAGGACCAAAGGCAATGTCTTTATATACGGTTTCTTCAAATAGTTGGTGCTCGGGGTATTGAAATACCAAGCCAACTTTTTGTCTAACAGTTTTTAAAGATGCCTCTTTTGAATTAATATCAGTATTATCTAGGAGTATTCTACCGGAAGTCGGTTTTAATAGGCCGTTAAAATGTTGTATAAGCGTTGATTTCCCTGATCCTGTATGGCCAATAAGACCTATAAACTCGCCATCTTCAATTGTAATTGTTATATTATCCAAAGCAGTTTGTTGAAAAACCGTGTCTTTCATATAAATATAAGTTAAATTTTCTGCTTTAATTGACATAGCTCCACCACCATTTCATCTACCGTCAAAATATCCGGGGGTAAATCTATACCCTCTGCTATTAGCAATTGAGTCAATTCCGTAATTTGTGGAACATCAAGACCTTGCTCTTTTATTTCTTTTACTTTTGAAAAAACTTGTTTAGGTGTACCTTCAATTTTAATTTCTCCATCACCCATAACATAAATTCTATCAGCATTTACGGCTTCATCCATATAGTGAGTTATAAGAACAATTGTTATTTTTTCTTTTTTATTTAATGCCATAATAGTTTCAATGACTTCTTTTCTCCCGGATGGATCAAGCATAGCGGTTGGCTCGTCCAATACTATGCATTTAGGCTTCATTGCTAAAATTCCCGCAATAGCAATCCTTTGTTTTTGACCTCCAGAAAGAAGGTGTGGGCTATGTTTCCTATATTCAAACATTCCCACATCCAAAAGGGATTCATCAACCCTTTTTCTTATTTCCACTGGGGCTATCCCCAGATTTTCAGGGCCAAATGCCACATCTTCCTCAACTACTGTTGCTACAATTTGATTATCTGGATTTTGGAAAACCATGCCTGCAGTTTGCCTTATATTCCACAGCATGGAGTTATCACTTGTATCCATACCATTTATATATACAACTCCGGAAGCAGGTATTAGCAATGCATTAAGCAACTTAGCAAAGGTTGATTTGCCGGAGCCATTATGGCCTAAGATAGCAACAAATTCACCTTTTCTTATCTTTATATTTATATCCCTTAGGACAGATAGCTCTTCTATCTCCTGATTTGGATATTTGAATGTTACATTTTCAGATTTTATCATTTACTTACCTCTTTTGCATCAAGTATCCATAAGAAAAGCGGCTTCGTCATATTAATTAAAACCATAAAATTACAAGCGATATAAATGGCGAAATTGCCGCTTTTATAGCCATGTGCCATTTCCAAATAAAACAAGGAATATGAGCACAGCGTATAAGTAAATTGTTTTTTATATTGTAGGCTTTCTTACAATATAAAAAACACGGGACTAAGTAGCTACTTAATCCCCCGGTGCCTTAATATTATA
>CAYMVQ010000001.1:0-15923 GCA_964394355.1 uncultured Clostridiaceae bacterium | reverse complement strand
TATAAAAAACACGGGACTAAGTAGCTACTTAATCCCCCGGTGCCTTAATATTATACTAATTCGAGTAAAACGACTTCTGCTGCATCGCCGCGCCTTGGGGCAACTTTCATTATCCTTGTATATCCGCCGTTTCTTTCACTATATTTAGGAGCTATTTCATCAAATAGCTTTTTAACAACATCTTCTTTTGTAATATAAGCCATTGCTTGCCGTCTTGCATGCAAGTCTCCCTTTTTACCAAGGGTTATCATTTTTTCCGCAAGGCTTTGCGTTTCTTTTGCTCTAGCTTGGGTTGTCATTATTTTTCCATGTTCCAGCAATTCAGTTGCAAGGTTTCTTAACATTGATTTTCTATGCGCGCTGGAACGTCCTAGCTTTCTATATCCTGCCATGACTATACCACCATCCCCTATTCGTCATTCTTTTTTAGGCTTAAACCCAGGGAAGCTAATTTTTGTTGTACTTCCTCTAAAGATTTTTTACCAAGGTTTCTAACTTTCATCATATCCTCTTCCGTCTTATGAATTAATTCTTCAACGGTGTCAATGCTTGCTCGCTTTAAACAGTTAAAGGATCTAACGGAAAGATCTAACTCTTCTATTGTCATTTCTAATACTTTGTCCTTTTTATCTTCTTCTTTTTCTACCATAATTTCTACATCACTCACATGTTCCGTAAGTGTGATAAAGAGATTTAGATGCTCATTAAGTATCTTGGCCCCTAAGCTAACTGCTTCATCAGGCTTTAAGGCACCATTTGTCCAGATCTCTAAAGTAAGTTTATCAAAGTCTGTTCTATTTCCTACACGAGTATTCTCAACATTATAGTTAACCTTCTTAACCGGAGTAAATATGGAATCTATCGGGATGACTCCAATAGGCTGATTTGCTTGTTTGTTTTTCTCCGCAGTTACATAGCCTCTTCCTTTTTCTACGGTCATTTCCATATAAAGCTTGCTTCCTTCTTCTAAGCTTGCAATATATAAATCTGGGTTAACTATTTCCACGTCCGGATCCGCTATTATATCTTTTGCCGTAACTACCGTTTCACCTTCAGCATCTATACTGATTATTTTATTGTTTTCTCCATGCATCCTAAAGGCAAGTTCTTTGATATTAAGAATAATTTCCGTTACGTCTTCCTTTACTCCGGGTATTATTGAAAATTCATGTAGAACACCGTCAATTTTTACTTGAGAAACCGCCGCACCGGGTAAAGCTGATAAAAGTATTCTCCTCAGTGAGTTACCAAGCGTAGTCCCGTTACCCCTTTCTAACGGCTCGACAACAAATTTCCCGTATCTAAAATCTTCTGTTAATTCAACGCACTCAATTTTAGGCTTTTCAATTTCAATCATTTTCGTAAAACCCTCCTTAATCTAAAATTTCTATTTATTCCGAGGGTAACTGATTCTAAATCTATTATTTAGAGTATAATTCAACAATCAGATGCTCTTCTATCGGCATATCTATATCTTCTCTTGCCGGAAGTGATATTACCCTAGCCTCCATCATTTCAGTATTAACTGAAAGCCACTGTGGAGGATTTTTTGAATCAGCTGCTTCTGCTAATTCTTTAAATTTATCGGTGCCTTTACTTTTTGCCTTAACAGCTACTAAGTCATTTATATCAATTTGATAAGATGGTATGTTTACCTTTTTATTGTTTACGGTAAAATGACCATGTCTTACAAGTTGTCTTGCTTCAGCCCTGGAATCTCCAAATCCCATTCTATATACAACATTATCAAGCCGTCTTTCAAGCATGCTTAAAAGATTTTCACCTGTAACACCTTTTACTCTTTCGGCTTTTTCAAAATACAATCTAAATTGTTTTTCTAGTATTCCATATATTCTTTTAACTTTTTGCTTTTCTCTTAATTGCAAACCGTAGTTCGATACTTTTTTTCTACCTTGCCCATGTTGTCCCGGAGCATAATTTCTCCGTGATATCGCACATTTATCTGTATAGCATCTATCGCCTTTTAAATAAAGTTTCATGCCTTCTCGCCTGCATAATCGGCAGACTGCACCAGTATATCTCGCCATTTTTTACACCTCCTGCTAATTAAACTCTTCTGCGTTTTGGTGGCCTACAACCATTATGGGGTATTGGAGTAACGTCTTTAATCATACTTACTTCCAAACCCGCGGCCTGTAGCGACCTAATTGCTGCTTCTCTTCCGGAACCGGGTCCCTTTACATATACTTCTATAGTCTTTAGGCCATGTTCCATTGCTGCTTTTGCCGCTACTTCTGCAGCCATTTGTGCAGCAAAGGGTGTGCTCTTTTTGGAGCCCCTAAATCCTAAGGAACCGGCACTGGACCAAGATAGTCCATTTCCCGCCGCATCTGTAAGTGTTACTATTGTATTGTTAAATGTTGATTGGATATGTGCCGCTCCTTTTTCAACATTTTTTCTTTCTCTTCTTCTTCTAGTCCTTTTTACCTTTGGCTTTGCAACCATTAAGCTATACCTCCTTTTCATTAAGCATTAACTATTTTTTTCTTCTAACTCCCACAGTTCTCTTAGGTCCTTTTCTTGTTCTGGCGTTTGTTTTTGTTTTTTGCCCTCTTACAGGAAGTCCTCTTCTATGTCTTATTCCTCTATAGCAACCTATTTCCATTAGTCTTTTTATATGCAAGGATACTTCTCTTTTTTGGTCTCCCTCTACCTTATAATTCTTATCAATAACTTCCCTAAGTCTACCTACTTCTGCTTCAGTCAAATCCTTAATTCTAGTATTAGGATTTACTGCTGCTTCGGCAAGTATTTTATTTGATGTTTTTCTGCCTATTCCATATATATAGGTAAGACCTATCTCTACTCTTTTATCTCTGGGTAAGTCAACTCCGGCGATTCTTGCCATAAATCTTTACACCTCCAACTGTATATTCAAATTATTATGTTAAATCAATAAAGGTCCCAAAATCTTGGTGCAGCCGCCCCCATTATTGATTTTATCCTTGTTTTTGCTTGTGTTTGGGATTTTCGCAAATAATCATTACTTTTCCTTTTCTTTTGATTATTTTACATTTTTCACACATTGGTTTTACTGATGGTCTAACTTTCATTTTAAACCCTCCTTGATCATTTACCACGCCAGGTGATTCTGCCTCTAGTCAGATCATAAGGCGATAACTCAACTGTTACTTTATCACCGGGTAATATTCTAATAAAATTCATTCTAAGCTTACCCGAAATATGTGCTAAAATTTTATGCCCATTTTCTAATTCTACATGAAACATAGCATTTGGTAAAGCCTCTACAACCTTTCCCTCTACTTCAATTATATCCTCTTTAGACATAAGGTAATCAAACCTCCTGTATATTTTTCTCTTCTAAGGATTTTAGATATTTCCTTATTTCAAAATTTTCAACATTACCATTTGTATCGATTTTCTTTCTTAAGTTTTCTGAAATTATGTTCATCGCTTTTAAATGTTTTAGCTTCTTTTTTTTTGGTTTTTCTGTTTTTCTTAGACATCCATCAGCAATATATACATAATCTTTATCAATTATCTTAAGAATTATAAATTTTTTCCCTTTGTCTCTACCGGCTTTTGATATAACTACTCGACCAGGTTCAATATTATCCATAATCTTCACCTCATTATATCATTGTCAGTATTTCCGGCTCACCATTGGTGATTGCTATGGTATTTTCATAATGTGCGGAAAGACTCCCATCTACAGTAACAACAGTCCAACCATCAGACAAAGTTCTTACATAAAAACCTCCCATGTTAACCATTGGCTCAATAGCTAAGGTTAACCCAGCTTTTAGTCTCGGGCCTCTCCCTGCTCTACCAAAATTAGGTACCTGGGGGTCTTCATGCATATTTTTACCGATACCATGACCAACTAAATCTCTAACTACTGAATATCCATTGGACTCCACATAGCTTTGTATTGCATGGGATATATCTTGCACTCTTTTGCCTTCTACTGCCATTTCTATACCTTTAAAGAAACTTTCTTTTGTTATCTTAATTAAATGTTTTGCTTTTTCTGAAACATTACCTACTTCAAAAGTGCGAGCAGCATCACCGCAATATCCGTCATAAATGGCTCCGATATCAATGCCTATTATATCTCCGTCTCTTAAAACCCTATTTCCCGGAATACCATGCACCACTTCTTCATTAATGGAAGTGCAAATACTCGCAGGATAACCGCCATAATCTAAAAAAGCAGGTATCCCTTTTTGGTCTCTAATGAAATCTTCGGCTATTTGATCCAGTTCCTTAGTTGTTATCCCCGGTTTAATTACCTCTCTTAATTTTTCAAAGGTCTCAGCTACTATTCTACCGGCTATACGCATTAGTTTTAATTCCCTATCTGATTTTATATACATTTTACTACTCCAATGCTTTGCATATCTCAGCAAATACTTCTTTCGGATCCAATATACCGTTTACTGTTGCCAAAATACCTTTAGTTTCATAGTATTCAATCAGGGGTTTTGTTTGTTTTTTATATACTTCCAATCTGTTTTTCACAGTATCTTCCTTGTCATCATCTCTAGTATAAAGTTCTCCACCACATAAATCACAAATGTTCCTTGTTTTTGGTTTGTTGAATTTTTCATTGTATGTGGCCCCACACTTTTTACAAACTAATCTGCTTGTTAATCTGTCAATTAGAATTTCATCTTCTATATCTATATTTATTACTCCATTGAGGCCGATGCCCAATCTTTCCATTTCTCTTTCTAACGCCTTTGCTTGTTCAACGGTTCTGGGGAATCCATCTAAAAGAAAACCTGATTTGCAATCTTCTTCTAAAAGTCTTGCTTTTACTATATCTACAACTAAATCATCGGGCACTAAAAGTCCCTTATCCATATACTCTTTCGCTTTTAAGCCCAAGCTTGTTCTTTCTTTTAGATTCTTCCTAAATATATCCCCAGTAGATATATGAGGTATATTATATTGATTAACAAGCTTAGCTGCTTGAGTGCCTTTTCCCGCGCCAGGGGGACCTAATAAAACAATTCTCATCAATTCACATCTCCAATCTTACCCTAGTTTAAAAACCCTTGGTAATTCCTCATTATCATTTGCGCTTCTATCTGTTGAACTGTTTCCATTGCAACACTCACTACTATCAATAACGATGTACTACCGAAATATATCTTAATATTAGTAAAAGTCATTAAAAATATAGGTAATATAGCTATAAATGCTAGGAAAAAAGCACCTACTAAAGTAATCCTTGATAGAGACCTTTGTATGAATTCCACTGTCGGCCTTCCGGGTCTTATCCCAGGTATAAAGCCACCGTATTTTTTTATATTATTGGCCACTTCAACAGGATTAAAGGAAACTGCCGTATAAAAATAGGTAAATCCAATAATCAGTAAAGCATAGATAACACCATGTATGCCCGTGCCCCAAGCGAAATATTTATTAAAAAAGTTGTATGCCCAACTATTAGGGAAAAATCCAGCAATTTGTTTGGGAAACTCTATAATAGACATTGCAAATATAACGGGGATTACTCCGGCTTGATTGATTTTTAATGGTATATGTGTGCTCTGGCCACCATACATTTTTCTTCCGACTACTCTTTTTGCATATTGTACCGGAATTCTTCTTTGTCCCTCTTGAATCAACACAACTGCCATAATTATTAAAACAGCAACTATTAAAAATCCCACTAATTCTATTATTGATACAGATTTTACTTTATATAATTGAAAGAGATTCATTGCCCCAACCGGCATTCGAGATACTATACCGGAAAATATCATAAGGGATATTCCATTACCCACACCTTTTTCCGTTATCAATTCAGCCAGCCACATAAGAAAAGCCGTACCAGCTGTTAGGGACAATGCTACAAGTGCAATAGAAATAAAATCAGCTTTTATTAAGTAATTTTTTAGTCCTATGCTTAGTGCGATTGATTGAACAAGTGCTAATATAACTGTACCATACCTTGTATACTGGGCAATTTTCTTTCTGCCTTCTTCGCCTTCTTTTGCTAATGCTTCAAGGCTGGGTATTGCTATTGTCAGTAGGTTCATAATAATGGAAGCAGTAATATAGGGTGATATATTCATTGCAAAGATTGCAAAATTCTTAAAAGCTCCGCCTGAGATTACGTCAAAAAATCCAAGCAGTCCACCGGAGTCTATCAGTCGTGCCAATGCTTCCCTATCCATACCAGGTACTGGTATAAAGCTACCTAATCTAAATATTACAAGCATCAAAAGGGTAAACACCATTTTCTTCCTTAAGTCCGGTATTCTCCAAGCATTTCTAATAGTATTAAACACTTTATATCACCTCTACCTTTCCTCCCGATGCTGTTATCCTTTCTGCTGCTGATTTACTGAATTTGTGTGCTTTAACCGTTAATTGCTTTGTTATTTCGCCTTTACCCAGTATTTTAATGCCATCCTTTTCATCCTTTACTAAGCCCGCTTCTTTAAGCAACTCGGGAGTAACTTCAGTTCCGTTCTCAAAAACATCTAAATCATTTATATTAACTATAGCATATTCTTTTTTAAAAATATTCGTAAACCCTCTTTTAGGGATTCTTCGATATAAAGGCATCTGGCCTCCCTCAAAACCTATCCTAGTCCCACCGCCGGATCTGGATTTTTGACCTTTTTGACCTCTTCCGGATGTTTTACCAAGACCGCTTGACATGCCTCTGCCTCTTCTTTTTCTATCTTTACTAGCCTGTGCAGGCTTCAATTCATGCAATCTCATGACTTTTGCACCTCCTTTGCTATATTTCTTCAATTTCAAGCATAAAAGATATTTTATTTATCATGCCTCTTATTTGAGGTGTATCTTCTTTTTCCACTACACTGCCTATTTTCTTTAAGCCTAATGCTTTAACCGTATCAATTTGTTCTTTTTTTCTTCCTATTATGCTTTTAATAAGCTTTATTCTTAGTTTAGCCAAGGTTCTACCCCCCCTAACCCAGTATCTCTTCTACGGATTTATTTCTAAGTTCTGCAACTTCTTCTACGGTTTTAAGTGATGAAAGTCCTTCTATAGTAGCATTAACCACGTTTCTTGGATTATTTGATCTTAATGATTTTGTTCTTATATCTCTAATACCGGCTAATTCCAAAACAGCCCTCACCGGACCACCAGCAATAACTCCGGTACCCTCTGATGCAGGCATTAAAAGTACTCTGCCCGACCCAGATTTTCCGATAATTTCGTGCGGAATAGTAGTGCCTACAATAGGTACCTGTATCATATTTTTCTTGGCATTTTCTATGCCTTTTCTTATGGCATCAGGTATCTCTATAGACTTTCCTGCACCCACACCTACTTGGCCATTTTCGTCACCAACTACTACTATAGCACTAAACCTGAAGTTTTTACCACCTTTTACAACTTTAGCGACTCTATTTATAGAAACAACCCGCTCTTTTAATTCCGGCTTATTGTCTTCCATTGGCTGCATACATATCCCTCCTTATTCTTAAAATTCAAGTCCTGCTTCTCTCGCAGCGTCAGCTAACTCTTTTATTCTACCATGATAAATGTAACCGCCTCTGTCAAAGATAACCTGTTTTATTCCCTTGTCTAACGCTTTTTCAGCTATTAATTTCCCTACAGCTTTGGCTGAATCTCTATTCCCACAAAAATCAAAATTTGATTTTACTTCTTTGTCTAATGTAGAGGCTGATACTAAAGTTACTCCTGTTTCATCATCTATTATTTGTGCATATATATTTTTAAGACTTCTAAACACACCGAGTCTCGGCCTGTTTGCAGTACCGATAACTTTTTTTCTAACGACTAAATGCCTTTTTTTTCTAAGTTTATTTCTACTGGCTTTCGTTATCATAAAACGTCACCTCTTTCCCTTATTACTTACCTGTTTTACCCACTTTACGTCTTATTTTTTCCGTACTATATTTAATTCCCTTTCCCAGATATGGTTCAGGTTCCCTTGATGCTCTTATATTAGCAGCATGTAAACCTACAGCTTCTTTGTCTATTCCTTTTACGATTATCTTATTAGCTGCTGGAACCTCTGTATCTACGCCTTCTGGATCATCAAATTCTACGGGTTGGGAATAGCCTATAGTTAAAACAAGTTTCTTGCCTTGCTTTGCGGCTCTATAACCTACTCCATTGATTTCTAGCGTCTTTTCATAGCCTTCAGTGACTCCTAGTATCATATTATGAATTAAAGTCCTTGTAAGCCCGTGTAAGGCTTTGTGTTTTTTTTGCTCTGTAGGTCTTTTAACTGATATCTCATTATTTTCCTTAGTAATAATCATATCCTTATGAAGCCTTTTGTTAAGTTCTCCTTTAGGTCCTTTAACTGTGACCTCATTATCTCCATCTATTTTAACCTCAACTCCTTGGGGAACTGATATTGATAATCTACCTATCCTGGACATTTTTCCACCTCCTGTTTTGAAGAAATTTTACCAAATATAACAAAGAACTTCTCCGCCTAGACCATCATTTCTTGCGCTTTTATCAGTCATTATGCCTTTAGATGTGGATAGTATTGCTATACCCAGTCCTCCTAAAACTTTGGGAACTTCATCTTTTTTGGCATAAACTCTAAGCCCCGGTTTGCTTATTCTTTTTAATCCGGTTATTACCTTGCCTTTGTCCACTGTATATTTTAGTGCTATTCTGATAACGCCCTGTTTACCGTCATCTATTATTTCATAAGACTTGATATATCCTTCTTCAGTTAATATATCAGCCATGGATTTTTTGATATTTGATAAAGGAATGTCTACGGTTTGATGCTTAACGGTGTTTGCATTCCTGATTCTTGTCAACATATCAGCAATTGGGTCGTTTATTACCATAATCCTTACCTCCTTTACGATAACATTTACCAGCTGGCTTTTCTAACACCCGGTATTTGTCCCTTATAAGCTAATTCTCTAAAACAAATACGGCATACTCCGAATTTTCTTAAATAACCATGAGGTCTACCGCAAATCCTACATCTGTTGTAATCTCTAGTAGGATATTTTGATTTTCTTTGTTGCTTTATTATCATTGATTTTTTAGCCACATATCTCCCTCCTATCTATTGGTTTGCAAAAGGCATACCAAGGAGTTTAAGTAATTCCCTGGATTCTTCATCGGTTTTTGCCGTAGTTACAAATATTATATCCATACCCCTTACTTGGTCAATCTTGTCATAATCTATTTCTGGAAATATCAATTGTTCTTTAATTCCTAGAGCAAAATTTCCTCTACCATCAAAGGATTTTGTAGAAACACCCCTAAAGTCTCTAACTCTAGGCAATGTTACATTTAATAATTTATCAACAAATTGATACATTCTTTGTCCCCGCAGGGTGACCTTGGCTCCAACATTCATTCCTTTTCTAAGTTTAAATGCCGCTACTGATTTCTTTGCCTTGATTACTATAGGTTTTTGGCCAGATATTTGTGCCAAATCATTTACTGCCGAGTCCAATGCTTTTGCATTATCTTTTGCATCCCCTACGCCCATATTGATTACAACCTTTTCAAGCTTCGGAATTTCCATTACACTTTTATATTGAAACTTCTGCATCATGGCAGGAGCAATTTCTTTTTCAAATTTTTCTTTAAGTCTAGTCAATTTATTAACCTCCCTTCAGAGATGATTATTTATCCAAGATCTCCTCACAGCTCTTACAATATCTTACTTTGCTACCGTCTTGTAGTGTTCTTTTCCCTACTCTGACTCCTTTTTTACATCTATCACACCAAAGCATAACTTTGGAAGCAAATATAGGTGATTCTTGATTTATTATGCCTCCTTGTTGTAATTGCCCTGAGGGTTTTTTATGTTTTTTATTTATATTGACACCTTCAACTATTACTTTTCCTACTTTTGGTAATGCAACTAGTATCTTTGCTTTTTTACCTTTATCTTTTCCTGATATGACCACTACCTGGTCTCCCTTTTTTACATGTAGTTTTCCGGCTTCCACAATGCCACCCCCTTTACAGCACTTCAGGAGCTAGGGATATAATTTTCATAAAATTCTTCTCTCTTAGCTCTCTGGCAACAGGCCCAAATATACGGGTTCCTCTTGGTTGTTTATCTTCCTTTATTATAACGGCTGCGTTTTCATCAAATTTTATATAACTGCCGTCCACTCTTCTTAAACCTTTTTTGGTTCTTACAATTACTGCCCTTACTAATTCTGATTTTTTTACAACACCACCCGGTGTTGCATCTTTAACAGTAGCTACTATTATATCTCCTATATTGGCATATCTTCTTCCCGAACCACCCAGCACACGTATACACAAAAGTTCTTTGGCGCCGGAATTGTCTGCTACTTTTACACGTGATTCTTGTTGGATCATTTCAAAACCCTCCTCTTAGGAATTACTTCGCTCTTTCTAATATTTTTACAAGTCTCCATCTTTTTTCCTTGCTTATAGGTCTGGTTTCTGTTATTAAAACTTTATCTCCAATGTTGCATTCATTATTCTCATCATGGGCTTTAAATTTCGTTGTTCTTTTTATAATCTTCTTATAAAGGGGATGGCGCACTAGCGTCTCAATGGAAACTACTATGGTTTTATCCATTTTATCACTAACAACTTTGCCAATTCTAGACTTTCTTTTCCCTCTTTCCATAGATTAAACCTCCTCCCAATTATTTGGATTCAACAGCTTTTAGTTCTCTTTCTCTGATTATAGTCTTAACCCTTGCTATAGATTTCTTTACATCCTTGACTTTCATTGGGTTTTCCAATTGTCCTGTAGCCATTTGAAATCTGAGATTAAAAAGTTCACCTTTAAGTTCTAAAAGCTTTTGCTCTAATTCATTTGATGACATATCCCTAATTTTATTTGCTTTCATTACCTTCACCCACTTCCTCAGTTTCCTGACGAGTTAGGAACTTACACTTTATAGGAAGTTTATGCATGCCTAATCTCATAGCTTCCCGTGCAACTTCCTCCGACACCCCTGCTATCTCAAATAGTATTCTTCCAGGTTTAACTACAGCCACCCAATATTCTGGGGAGCCTTTCCCTGAACCCATTCTTGTTTCAGCAGGCTTTTCAGTTACAGGCTTATCAGGAAATATTTTTATCCAAACCTGACCGCCTCTTTTTATATATCTAGTCATAGCAACCCTGGCAGCTTCTATTTGATTACTTGTAATCCAAGCAGGTTCAAGTGCTTGTAGGCCATACTCTCCATATGTTATGGAGGTGCCCCTTGCTGCCTTTCCGGTCATTCTGCCTCTCATTTGCTTACGACGTTTAACTCTTTTTGGCATTAGCATCTTATTCAGCTCCTTCTTCCTTAACTACCTTAGTATCAGCTTTAGGAAGTACCTCCCCCTTATATATCCAAACCTTTACACCGATTTTTCCGTAGGTTGTATTTGCTTCCCAGAATCCATAATCAATATCAGCTCTAAGTGTATGAAGGGGAATTGTTCCTTCCCTGTACCATTCACTTCTTGCAATCTCCGCTCCACCTAGTCGTCCGGAGGTCATAGCTTTTATCCCTTTTGCTCCGCTCCTCATTGACCTTTGCATAGATTGCTTCATAGCTCTTCTAAAAGAAATTCTTCTTTCCAATTGAGCCGCAATGTTTTCCGCTACTAGTTGAGCGTCCAGTTCCGGTACTTTTACCTCATTAATATTTATTAAAACGCTTTTACTTTCAATAATTTTATTTAACTCTTTCCTAATGGTTTCAATCCCCGAACCGCCTCTACCAATTACCATGCCAGGCTTTGCAGTATAAATATCAATTTTGACTTTGTTTGCGGTTCTTTCTATTTCAATTTTTGATATGCCTGAATTAAATAATCTCTTTTTTAAATGATCTCTGATTTTTTTATCCTCTATTAATAGATCAGAAAAATCTTTCTTATTTGCATACCATCTTGAATCCCAATCTTTTATAATACCCACTCTTAATCCATGGGGATTTACCTTTTGGCCCACTAATAATCCCTCCTTCTTATTCTTTTTCTTTAACTACAATGGTTATATGACTGGTTCTTTTTAATATTCTAGCACCCATTCCTCTTGCCCTGGCTCTAAATCTCTTCAAAGTCGGACCTTGATTTGCATAGGCTTCTGAAATATATAAATTATCAACATCCATGTTGTAATTGTTTTCCGCATTAGCTACAGCTGATTTTAGCAGCTTCCTCAGTATTTCCGAAGCAGCTTTTGGTGTATGCATCAGTATTGCGTATGCTTCACCGATACTCTTGCCTCGAATTAAATCAAGAACAATATTTACTTTTCTTGAGGAAATCCTTATATATCTGGCTACTGCTTTCGCTTCCATAAAATTACCTCCTTTTACTAAATAAGGTCTATCTAAGCGCCGTTGATCTTTCTGTGTGACTACCATGGCCTCTAAATGTTCTGGTTGGAGCAAATTCTCCTAATTTATGACCTACCATATCCTCAGTAATATAAATAGGTACATGCTTTCTACCGTCATGTATGGCAATGGTGTGACCTACCATTTCTGGAAAAATAGTAGAGCTTCTCGACCAGGTTTTGAGAACGACTTTTTTGCCTGATTTATTCATTTCAACTATTCTTTCTAATAGCTTTTTTTCAACATAAGGTCCTTTCTTAACGGATCTGCCCATAATAATGCCTCCTTCCTTCTTAAAAAAGTTTTCTTATCTATTTTTCTTTTCTTCTTTTTATAATAAACTTACTTGATGCTTTTTTCCTATTTCTTGTCTTAAGTCCAAGTGCAGGTTTACCCCAGGGTGTCATAGGACTAGGCATTCCAATAGGTGCTTTTCCTTCACCGCCACCATGAGGATGGTCTACAGGGTTCATAGCAGAACCTCTAACGGTGGGTCTAAAGCCCATGTGTCTCTTTCTTCCTGCTTTGCCTATGGAGATTATTTCATGTTCCACGTTGCCTAATTGACCAATGGTCGCCTTGCACTCAACACGAATTTGCCGAACTTCCCCGGAAGGAAGTCTTATCTGGGCATAGTTATTTTCTTTAGCCATAAGCTGTGCTGCGTTTCCTGCGGCTCTAACCAGCTGCCCACCCTTACCGGCTTTTAATTCGATATTATGAATAAATGTACCAATAGGTATATTTTTAAGAGGCAGCGTATTGCCTACCTTTATATCTGCAGCTGCCGATGATATTACAGTATCACCAACTTTTAATCCATTAGGCGATATGATATATCTTTTCTCACCGTCTACATAATGTAGCAATGCAATATTTGCCGTCCTGTTGGGATCATATTCAATAGCGGCCACTTTTGCCGGAATATCAACTTTATCCCTTTTAAAATCAATTATTCTATATTTTCTTTTATGTCCTCCACCACGATGTCTTACTGTTATCTTCCCATAATTATTTCTCCCGGCTTTGCTTTTTAATGCCACAACCAGAGATTTTTCCGGTTCTGTTTTCGTTATCTCTTCAAAAGTTGAAACTGACATAAATCTTCTTGCCGGAGAAGTAGGATTAAACTTTTTTATAGACATTTTCTTTCTCCTCCCGATTCTATAAGCCTTCAAAGAATTCAATAGTCTTACTGTCAGGGGTAAGTTTTACAATTGCTTTTTTGTATCCGGGTCTTCTTCCTTCATATCTACCCATTCTTTTTAATTTACCCAACATTTTAATTGTACTGACCTTCTCAACTTTTACTTTAAATATTTCTTCAATGGCGTTTTTAATCATATATTTATTGGCTTTTACATCTACAATGAATGTATATTTCCTATCTGCCATATCGTTCATGCTTCTTTCAGTTATAACCGGCCTTCTAATAATATCATAGGAGTTCATTATACGTACACCTCCTCAACTTTTACAAGGGCTTCTTTGGTAATAATAAATTTATCATAATTTAAAATATCGTATACATTTAATGTGTTAACTAAAGTAGTTTTTACGCCGGGTATATTTCTAGCTGATTTTTCAATGTTTTCATCTTTTTCAGCTAGTACTATCATGGCCTTTGTATCAACCTTTAAATTTTCCAGCATATTAATTATTTGCTTGGTTTTTGCTACGTCAAATTCTATTTCATCTATAACTAAAAGGTTATTATCTTTGAATTTGGTAGTTAATGCAGATTTCATAGCTATTCTTCTAACCTTCTTTGGTAGGGAAGTTCTATAGGATCTTGGCTTTGGTGCAAAAACTACACCCCCATGCCTCCATTGTGGCGATCTTATACTGCCATGTCTGGCTCTGCCAGTTCCTTTTTGCCTCCATGGCTTTCTTCCGCCGCCTCTTACTTCCGCTCGTGTAAGGGCAGATTGGGTTCCTTGTCTTTTATTAGCTAAAAGCATTTTAACTACACGGTGCATTGCATCCGAATTAACTTTTATATTAAAGATTTCATCTTTTAACTCTATTTCATCTATTTCCTCGCCGCCTATGTTATACAAAGCTACCTTTGCCATATCACATCCTCCTTTCCGGCTTTTTTATGCCTTCACTGTATTTTTTATCATTATCAGTGAACCTTTTATTCCGGGTACTCCACCCCTTAGTAGTATATAGTTTTTTTCAGCATTTACTTTTACAACTTCTATATTTTGTACTGTTGTGCTTTCATTACCCATTCTACCGGGTAGTTTCTTGCCTTTAAATACTTTACCTGGAGTAGCCGAAGAACCCGTGGATCCTACAGACCTATGAAAGTGCGATCCATGGGACATAGGTCCCCTACTTGTTTTATGCCTTTTTATTACGCCGGCTGTTCCCTTACCTTTGGAAACCCCACTTATATCTACTCTCTCTCCCTCGGCAAATATATCGGCATTTATTTCCTGCCCTATTTCAAAGTTATCTATATGGTCAAGCCTAAATTCCCTGATATACCTTTTTGCAATAACTTTAGCTTTTTCAAATTGGCCTTTTACAGGTTTGTTTAGCTTGTTTTCCTTTATATCCTGGAATCCAACTTTTATGGCATTATAACCATCCTTTTCAATGGTTTTCTTTTGAATAATTATATTAGGTTCTACCTGCACCACTGTAACGGGTATAGCTTTGCCCTCTTTATCAAAGATTTGGGTCATACCCACCTTTTTGCCTAATATGGCTTTTTTCATAATGTTTCCACCTCCACAATTTATAGAGGACCGTAAATACGGTCAATATAAATTTAATTTTCCAAATTACTATAGTTTAATTTCAATATCTACTCCCGCTGGCAAGTCTAATCTCATTAAAGCATCTACGGTTTTTGGTGTAGGGCTTAAAATATCAATCAATCGTTTATGAGTTCTTATTTCAAACTGTTCTCTAGCATCTTTATACTTGTGGACTGCTCTTAATATTGTAATTATTTCTTTTTGAGTTGGTAAGGGTACTGGGCCGGAAACTCCTGCACCTGTCCTTTTGGCAGTCTCAACTATCTTTTCTGCCGATTGATCTATAAGATTATGATCAAAAGCCTTTAGTCTAATTCTGATTTTTTGTTTTGCCATTAAATTTCCCTCCTTTTCATCGCACGTCGATTTCCTTACGTACGACTGCATACTGCCATACACTATGCCGGGTGTATTCTTTTTTTTTATTAATTGCGCCTTTCAGCACAATTAAATACATCCATTGTATTGCAGTAGAGTCGCCCGAATTCTTGAAACGGGCATTGCTCAGTAAGAATTATCCAAGCAAGCTTGCAACCTCTTACTTCATTGCATGCACTTTTACACAACCATTATAGTTTATACTATTTTAAATATTTTAGCAATCTTTAAATTTATTTATTTTTATTTATTTTTTCTCAGTTCACACTGTAATTTTTTTGAGTAGGCGACTCTGCCTAGCTTCAAAAAGTATTGAGCTTTTAAAAGGCAATGAGTCGCCTACTTAAATATTTTATTCTATAATTGAGGAAACTGCACCGGCTCCCACCGTTCTTCCGCCTTCTCTTATTGCAAATCTCAAGCCCTCTTCTATAGCTATGGGCGTTATTAGCTTAATTG